>NZ_JBBCKP010000002.1:0-612483 GCF_037153275.1 Pseudomonas sp. USHLN015 | reverse complement strand
ATTGCGGGTCGTTGGGCACGGCGTTCTTGTTCACGGTGATGCCGGCGCGGCCCAGGGCGGCGTCGGCGTCCTTGCCGGTCAGGCCCTGCTTGATCAGGCTGACCAGGAACAGGTGGTTGTCGGTGCCGCCGGAGACCACGTCGAAGCCGCGCTCGATGAATACCTTGGCCATGGCCTGGGCGTTCTTGATCACCTGCGCCTGGTAGGTCTTGAAGCCGGGCTCCAAAGCCTCCTTGAAGCACACCGCCTTGCCGGCGATGACGTGCATCAGCGGGCCGCCCTGGGCACCGGGAAAGACGGCGGAGTTGAGCTTCTTCTCGATCTCCTCGTTCTTGCGCGCCAGGATCAGGCCGCCGCGCGGGCCGCGCAGGGTCTTGTGGGTGGTGGTGGTGACCACGTCGGCGTAGGGCAGCGGGTTGGGATAGAGGCCGGCGGCGACCAGGCCGGCGACGTGGGCCATGTCGACGAACAGCAGTGCCCCGACCTTGTCGGCGATGGCGCGGAAGCGCGGGAAGTCGAGGGTCTTCGAATAGGCGGAGAAGCCGGCGACGATCATCTTCGGCTTGTGCTCGACGGCCAGGCGCTCGACCTCGTCGTAGTCGATCAGCCCGGTGCTGGTGTCGATGCCGTACTGCACGGCGTTGTAGAGCTTGCCGGAGGACGACACCTTGGCACCGTGGGTCAGGTGGCCGCCGTGGGCCAGGCTCATGCCGAGGATGGTGTCGCCGGCATTGATCAGCGCCAGGTAGACGGCGGCGTTGGCGGAGGAGCCGGAGTGCGGCTGGACGTTGGCGTAGTCGGCGCCGAACAGGGCCTTGGCGCGGTCGATGGCCAGTTGCTCGACCTTGTCGACGTACTCGCAGCCACCGTAGTAGCGCTTGCCCGGGTAGCCCTCGGCGTACTTGTTGGTCAGGCCGCTGCCCTGGGCCTGCATCACCCGCTGGCTGGTGTAGTTCTCGGAGGCGATCAGCTCGATGTGGTCTTCCTGGCGGCGCTCCTCTTCCTGCATGGCGCTGAACAGTTCGTCGTCGTAGCCCTGGATCTGGTCGTGCTTGCTGAACATGGGACGTCCTCGGTCATGGTCCTGGGGAGAACGGTAGCAAGGGCGGTGCCAGTGCCGGGAAAGCCAGGTTTATCAATGGGTTGCTCGTTGGGCCGGCCCTGCGCTGCGGCGCCGCTGTAGGGATTTCGCTACAGCCGTCCGAACCGGGTCGGCCCGGTGGCGGTCAGACTCACGGCTGCCATGGCCCGCAGCCGCTGTAGCGTTGTCGATACGCCGGAATGAAATCGATACGAGGCGCCTGGGAAGGGCCCATGCACGAGCCTGCAACGACCGTTGGGCGCCCTTCATGAAATTGTCACGGTTGTGTGGCAGTGCGAGCGAAAGGGATTCATCAGAATCGCGTTTCACTGGGGTTTTGCGTTCTGGATTTTCACCATGCGCCTTTTCATTTTTCTCGCCGCCTTGCTGTGCGGCCTGCCAGCTTTTGCCTCTGCGCGCTGCGATACGCAGGTGCCGACGGAGACCGTGCACCTGGGCGAGGTGCGCCTGGCCTACCAGAGCATCGGCGAGGAAAAGGACCCGGCCCTGCTGCTGATCATGGGGCTGGGCGGGCAGCTCATCCACTGGCCGGACGAGGTGGTGGCGGCGCTCTGCGAGCGGGGGTTCCGGGTGATCCGCTATGACAACCGCGATGTCGGCCTGTCCGCCTGGAGTCACCCTGAACCTGCCGCCAACCTGACCTACGAGGCGCTGCGCTACCGCCTGGGCTTCCCGGTGCAGGCGCCCTACAGCCTGCGTGACATGGCGGGGGACGCGCTGAGCCTGATGGACGCCCTGAACATCCGCCAGGCCCATGTACTGGGCGCGAGCATGGGCGGGATGATCGCCCAGCATGTGGCCGATATCGCGCCGGAACGGGTGCTGAGCCTGACCCTGGTGATGACCAGTTCCGGCGCCCAGGGGCTGCCGGCTCCGAGCCATGCGCTGATCGCCCTGCTGGCCCGTCGCGAGGCGCCGAGCCGCGAGGTGGCGCTGGAGCAGCAGGCCGATCTGCTGGCCGCACTGGGCAGCCCGGAGGTGGCCGATGACCGTGCGCAACTGCTGCAACAGGCTGCGCGGGCCTATGACCGCGCCTTCAACCCCGAGGGGGTGCAGCGGCAGATGCTGGCGATCCTCGCCGAGCCGAGCCGGGTGGAGATGCTCAACCGCCTGAGCGTGCCGACCCTGGTGGTGCACGGCACCGCCGATCCGTTGCTGCCGGTGATGCATGGCGTGCATGTGGCGGCGCATATCAAGGGGTCGGAGCTGAAGCTGATCCCGGGCCTGGCCCATCGCTTCCAGGAGGCTTTCAAGGAGCCCCTGCTGGCGGCGGTACTGCCGCACCTGCTGGCCCATCGGCAGGTGGATGGGCACGTGGCGCAGCTGTGAGGGCTTTGTTCAGTGGGTCCCCGCGTTCGCGGGGATGACGGTGTGGGGGTGGTGGCGAGCCGCATCCCGGACTACTGGGTAGCCCGGGCTTCAGCCCGGGTCGCAGCGTGGACCTGGGATCAGGTCAGGCGGCGTCGGCCTTGGGGCGGTTGAGCAGGTACTGGGCGAGGCGCTCCTGCTGGCCGGGGGTCATGAACAGGCCGAGCTTGGTGCGGCGCCAGAGGATGTCGTCCAGGCCGGTGGCCCACTCCTCGCGGCACAGGTAATCCACTTCACGCGTGTACAGGCCACTGCCCAGGTGTTCGCCCAGGTCGGTGAGGTTCTGCACGCCGTCCAGCAGCGCCCAGGTGCGGCTGCCGTAGGTGCCGGCCCAGCGCCGCGCCAGGCTGTCGGGCAGCCAGCCGAAACGGTTGCACAGGGCTTCGGCCAGTTCGGCCTGGCTGTTCATCTGTTCCCCGCCGGGGAGCGGCTGGCTGGCGGTCCAGCTCGGCTTGGCGTTGGGGAAGAAGGGCGCCAGCTGGGCCAGGGCGGATTCGGCCAGCTTGCGGTAGGTGGTGAGCTTGCCGCCGAACACCGAGAGCAGCGGTGCCTCGCCCGGATGGGCCTCCAGGGACAGGGTGTAGTCGCGGGTGACGGCGGACGGGTCGTCCGACTCGTCATCGCACAGCGGGCGGACGCCGGAGTAGGTGCGCAAGATGTCCTTCTCGCCGATCTGTTGCTTGAAGTGGCGGTTGACCACGTCCAGCAGGTAGGCGGTTTCCTCGGCGCTGATGGCCACCTTGGCCGGGTCGCCCTGGTATTCGCGGTCGGTGGTGCCGATCAGGGTGAAGCGCTCGAGGTAGGGGATGGCGAAGACGATGCGCCGATCCTCGTTCTGCAGGATGTAGGCGTGTTCACCCTCGTACAGCCTCGGCACGACGATGTGGCTGCCCTGGATCAGGCGGATGCCGTAGGGCGATTTCTGCTTGAGGTCGTCCTTGATGAACTTCGCGACCCAGGGGCCGGCGGCGTTGACCAGGGCGCGGGCGCGGATCGACAGCAGGGTGCCGTCGGCGCGCTCCAGGTGGATGTGCCACAGGCCCTTGCTGCGACGGGCGCTGACGCAGCGGGTACGGGTGTGGACATGGGCACCGTGCTCGCGGGCGGCCATGGCGTTGAGTACCACCAGGCGGGCGTCGTCGACCCAGCAGTCGGAATATTCGAAACCCCGGGCGATGTCCGCCTTCAGCGGGCTGCCGGCGCCGAACTTCAGGCCGCGCGAACCCGGCAGCTTCTCGCGCTTGCCGAGGTGGTCGTAGAGGAACAGGCCGGCGCGGATCATCCAGGCGGGGCGCAGGTGCGGGCGGTGCGGCAGCACGAAGCGCATGGGGCGGACGATGTGCGGCGCCTTGGCCAGCAGCACCTCGCGCTCGGCCAGGGCCTCGCGCACCAGGCGGAATTCATAGTGCTCCAGGTAGCGCAGGCCGCCGTGGATCAGCTTGCTGCTGGCGGAGGAGGTGTGTTGGGCGAGGTCGTCCTTTTCGCAAAGGAAAACGGACAGTCCACGGCCCGCCGCATCGGCGGCGATGCCCACACCATTGATGCCGCCGCCGACGACGGCGAGGTCATAGACTTCGGAAATGGGCGATTTGCGGCTCATCGGAGGGTTCATGCGGGCACCGGAAGTCGAAAGTGAACTTTGTATGTTCGTTTTCGAAAAATGCTAGACGAATACGCATGAAACCGCCAGCCCGCCGGCGTGGTGGCCGGCGGGTGGGCGACGAAAGGAATTGGCCGGTGGGGTGGCTCAGACCAGGTCGAGGTGGACCTTGTGCTCGGCCATCAGGCGGGCCAGGGCGGGGGAGGGCGCGTGGTCGGTGATCATGCGGTCGACCAGGGCGATGGAGCCCAGGCGGACCACGGCGTTGCGGCCGAACTTGCTGGAGTCGGCGGCCAGCAGGACCTGGCGGGCGTTGTCGATGATGGCCTGGGAGACGCGCACTTCCTGGTAGTCGAAATCCAGCAGGCTGCCGTCGTCGTCGATGCCGCTGATGCCGACGATGGCGAAGTCCACCTTGAACTGCTGGATGAAGTCCACCGCCGACTGGCCGACGATGCCGCCGTCGCTGCGCACCGTGCCGCCGGCCACCAGCACCTCGAAGTCCGGGCGGTCGGCCAGTTGCGCGGCCACGTGCAGGTTGTTGGTGATCACCTTCAGGCCCTTGTGGCCCAGCAGTTCCCGGGCGATGGCCTCGGTGGTGGTGCCGATGTTGATGAACAGCGAGGCGTGGTCCGGGATCAGTGCCGCCACGGCTTCGGCGATGCGCTGCTTCTCGTCGCGCATCTGTCCGGCGCGCATGGCGTAGGCGGTGTTCTGGATGCTCGACGCCTCGCTGGCGGCGCCGCCGTGGGTGCGCCGCAGCAGGCCCTGCTCGGCGAGCTGGTTGATGTCGCGGCGGATGGTCTGGGGGGTCACGGCGAAGGCCTGGGCCAGCTCGTCGATGCTGACGTAGCCGCGGTCGCGGGCGAGGTCGAGGATTTCCTGCTGGCGGGGCGCCAAGGTCATGGGGAGGGCTTCCGGATTTTTGTCGCGCATTATAGCGGCGTGCTGCCGAACGGCGACTTTTCAGCTAAGGTACGCCCAATTCGCCCTCCTGTTTTCACTATCGAACATGACGCCTGCCATCGATCTGCTGAAGAAAGCCAAGGCCGAGCACAGGGTGCTCAGCTACACCCACGATCCCAAGGCGCCTTCCTACGGGCTGGAAGCGGCCGAGAAGCTCGGCCTGGACCCGGCGCGGGTGTTCAAGACGCTGCTGGCCGCCACCGAGAAGGGCGAGCTGCTGGTGGCCGTGGTGCCGGTGGCCGGGACCCTCGACCTGAAGGCGCTGGCCCATGCGGCCGGGGCCAAGAAGGCGGACATGGCGGCGGCGGACGCAGCCCAGCGCGCCACCGGTTACCTGGTGGGCGGCATCAGCCCGCTGGGGCAGAAGAAGCGCCTGCGCACCTTCATCGACGAATCGGCCCGTTCGCACCCGACCATCCATGTCAGCGCCGGCCGGCGTGGCCTGGAGGTCGAGCTGAGTGCGGACACCCTGGCCCAGCACACCCAGGCGCAGTTCGCGGCGATCGGCCGCGAGTGACGCCCCCCATAACAACAAGGAAGCCTGCATATGGCCCAGTACCTACTTGCCATCGATCAGGGCACGACCAGCAGTCGTGCCATCGTCTTCAGCGCCCAGGGCCTGCCCGTTGCGCGCGCTCAGCAGGAGTTCAAGCAGTACTTCCCCAAGGACGGCTGGGTCGAGCATGACGGCGAGGAAATCTGGCTGACCACGCTCAAGGTCTGCCGCGAGGCGATCCAGAAGAGCGGGATGCCCGCGTCCGAGATCGCCGCCATCGGCATCACCAACCAGCGCGAGACCACCCTGGTGTGGGACGCCGCGACCGGCACGCCGATCCACCCGGCCATCGTCTGGCAGGACCGGCGCACCGCCGACTATTGCTCGACGATGAAGGAGGCCGGCCACGAGGACGAGGTGTCGCGCCGTACCGGCCTGCTGATCGACCCCTATTTCTCCGCCACCAAGCTGCGCTGGATCCTTGACAACGTGCCGGGTGCCCGCGAACGCGCGGAGAAGGGCGAGCTGCGCTTCGGCACCGTCGACTGCTTCCTGCTGTGGCGGCTGACCGGCGGCAAGGCGCACCGCACCGACGCCACCAATGCGTCGCGGACCATGCTCTTCAACATCCATACCCAGCAGTGGGACGAGGCGCTGCTCGAGCTGTTCGAGATTCCCGCCAGCCTGCTGCCCGAGGTGCTCGACAGCGCCGCCGACTTCGGCACCACCGAGGCGCCGCTGCTGGGCTCGGCCATCCCGGTGCTGGGCATGGCCGGCGACCAGCAGGCCGCGCTGATCGGCCAGGCCTGCTTCCAGCCGGGCATGGTCAAGAGCACCTACGGCACCGGCTGCTTCCTGATCCAGAACACCGGCGAGACGCCCGTCACCTCGCGCAACCGCCTGCTGACCACGGTCGGCTACCGCCTGGACGGCAAGGTCACCTACGCGGTGGAAGGCAGCATCTTCGTCGCCGGCGCGGCGGTGCAATGGCTGCGCGACGGCATCAAGCTGATCAGCCATGCCCGCGATACCGAGGCGTTGGCCGAGCAGACCGGCGATGCCTGCGGCGTCTACCTGGTGCCGGCCTTCACCGGCCTGGGCGCTCCTTACTGGGACCCGCGCGCCCGTGGCGCGATCTTCGGCCTGACCCGCGATACCGGGATCAAGGAAATCGTCACCGCCGGCCTGCAGTCGGTCTGCTACCAGACCCGCGACCTGCTCGAAGCCATGAGCCAGGACGGCGCCGCGGCACCCAGCGCGCTGCGGGTGGACGGCGGCATGGTGGAGAACAACTGGGTGATGCAGTTCCTCGCCGATATCCTCGGCGTGGCGGTGGAGCGCCCCGAGGTCACCGAGACCACCGCCCTGGGCGCCGCCTACCTGGCGGGCCTGAAGGTGGGGCTGTACCGCGACCTCGACGAGATCGCCCGGCACTGGCACCGCCAGCAGCGCTTCACCCCGCACATGGCGAGCGCGCACCGGGCCAGGCTTTACGAGGGATGGCTGGATGCCGTCCAGCGGGTACGCAGCGAGGCCGGCGAGGCGTAAGCTGCACGCTGGAGTTGGTCGCAACACAGGGAGTTCTACGTGTATTTCAGGGATGCTTTCCGTCATCGCCGTGCGCGCGGCCTGGCCTTCGGGCTGGCCGCGTTGTTCGCCATCGGCCCCGTGCGTGCCGAGACGCTGGTCATTGCCGGCGATATCTGGTGCCCGATCAACTGCGCGCCCGGCTCGGCCAAGCCGGGCATCTTCGTCGAGCTGGCGCGGGACATCTTCGCCGAGTCCGGCATCCAGGTTGAGTACCGGGTGGTCAACTGGGCGCGCGCCATCAGCGATGCCCGCACCGGCAAGCTCAATGCGGTGATCGGCGCCGGTATCCAGGACGCTCCCGATTTCCTCTACACGCCCACGGCGCCGGGCATCTCGCGCATGTGCTTCTACGTCGCCCAGGGGGCGTCCTGGCGCTACCAGGGGCTGGGTTCGCTCGCGCAGGTGCGCCTGGGCACCATCAACAGCTACAGCTATGGGCAGGAGATCGATGCCTACGTCCGCCTGCACCGCGCGAAAGGCGACCGGGTGCAGGTGGTGTCGGGCGAGCAGGCTCTGGAGATGAACGTGGAGAAGGTGCGCTTCGGGCGCCTCGATGCTACGGTGGAGAACAGCTGGGTGATGGAGAACCTGCTGGCCCGAACCCTTCAGCAGGATCGCCTGCAGGCGGCGGGCTGCCGCGCCCCGGATGTGCCCATCTACCTGGCGTTTTCCCCCGCCATCGAGGCCAGCGCACGCTACAACGCCCTGTTCGAGGAGGGGCTGCAGCGCTATCGGGCTTCGGGCCGGCTGGATGCGCTGATGCGCAGCTATGGCGTGACCACGCCCTGATTGGCGGCGGGATCACGACGCCTGTCTATACTCCCGGCCATTCATCGCCAAGAAAGGGGAGCCCATGCAGCCCTCCCGACATCAGCTGTTGCGCCTGCGAAGGGTATCGCTGGCCAGCGGTGCATCGTTGTTGTTCCTGCTGTTGTGCTGGTCGGCGCACGCCGCCGGCTACCTGGGCCTGAGCCTGGGCGGCATGCTCATGCTCACGGGCCTGGTCGGGCTCAGTTGCCTGGCGTTCCTGGCCCTGGTGCGCAGCAACCTCAACCTGCGCTTCCACGATCCCAGCCTGACGCTGCCGCTGATGAGCTGGGCGATCTGCGTGATCTTCGCCACCGCCTACCATGCCGGCGAGCTGCGCCTGCTGTTTTTGATGACGGTGCTGCTGGTGCTGATGTTCGGCACCTTCCGCCTGCAGTTGCGCGGCTTCCTGCTGGTGATCCTGCTGACCGCTGTGTGCTACGCCCTGCTCATCAGCTCGCTGGTCGCCTCGGGGCGGGAACTCGACCTGCACAGCGAGGCGATCCAGGCGGTGGAGTTCTTCGTGCTGCTGACCGGCGTCGGCCTGCTTTCGCTGGAGATGAACGGCCTGCGGCGCAGCCTGGTGCAGCGCAACAACGACCTGCGCGTGGCTTTGGAAAGCATCCAGAAGCTGGCCATCACCGATGAGCTCACTGGGCTTTACAACCGCCGTTTCACCAAGGATATCCTGGCCCAGCAGAAGGCCCTGGCCGATCGTGGCGACTATGGCTTCGTGCTCTGCCTGGTGGACCTGGACTACTTCAAGAACGTCAACGATCGCTATGGCCACGGCTGTGGCGACGCGGTGCTGCGCCAATTGTCGAAGATGCTCCAGGACTCGGTGAGGGACGTGGACTTCGTCGCGCGGCTGGGCGGCGAGGAGTTCCTGCTGGTGCTTTCACGCACCAACGAGGCGGGCGCCGAGGTGATGCTGGAGCGCTTGCAGGCCAAGGTGCGCGCCGCGCACTGGGATCAATGCCCGGGCCTGAAGCTGACGCTGTCCCTCGGGGTCAGCGCCTATCGGCCCGGCGAGTCCTGGGAAGACAGCCTGCTGCGGGTCGACATGGCGCTCTATGAGGCCAAGCACAGCGGCCGCGATCAGCTCGCCGTGCTGTAGCGGCGCACGCCCGCGTCCTGCACGGCCTGGGTGGCGACGCTGCCGTTGGCGGGGAACACCACCAGGTGGTCGGCGGCCACGCGGATGCCCACGTGCTGGCCGGGCTGGTGGTCGGCATGGCTGGGGAAGATGGCTTCCAGCTGGGTGCCGGTGGGCAGTTGCAGGCGGTAGAGGGTGGCGGCGCCGAGGAAGGTCTTGCCGGTCACCAATGCCCTGAGCGTGCCATCGGGCGCCGGGACGATGTCGTCCGGGCGCAGCAGCACGTCCACCGCGCTGCCTTCCGGCCAGGCGTAGGCACGGTTGCCGCTGATCACCCCGAGCTCGGTCTGGACCGTATCCGGGCAGACCTGCTGGCCACGGATGAAGTAGCCCTGGCCGACGAAGCTGGCGACGAAGGGGGTCGCCGGCTCGTGGTAGAGGTTGTAGGGGGTGTCCCACTGCTCCAGGTTGCCGTTGTTGAACACGCCCACCTGGTCGCTGACCGCGAAGGCCTCTTCCTGGTCGTGGGTCACCAGCACGGCGCTGGTGCCGCGGGCCTTGAGGATGTCGCGCACCTCATGGCTGAGGCGGCGGCGCAGCTCGCCGTCGAGGTTGGAGAAGGGCTCGTCGAGCAGCAGCAGCGCCGGCTCCGGCGCCAGGGCGCGGGCCAGGGACACGCGTTGCTGCTGGCCGCCGGAGAGCTCGTTGGGGTAGCGCTTGGCGAGGTGGCCGAGCTTGACCAGCTCCAGCAGCTCGCCGGTGATGCGCTCGCGCTCGGGGTGCTTGCGGATGCCGAAGGCGACGTTCTCCTCCACCGTGAGGTGGGGGAACAGCGCGTAGTCCTGGAACACCATGCCGATGCGGCGCTTTTCCGGGGCCAGGGTGAAGCCGGCCCTGGAGATCACCTCGCCGGCCAGCACTATCTCGCCTTCGAATACGGGTTCGAAGCCGGCGATGGCGCGCAGGGTGGTGGTCTTGCCGCATCCGGACGGCCCCAGCAGGCATCCGATGTCGCCGGCGTTGAGGTGCAGGTTGAGGTTCTGTACGACGCGCTGGTCCTGGTAGCCGCAGCTCAGGTTGCGCAGGTTTAGAAGCAGTTCGTGGCTCATGCTCGGGACGCGTGTTCGACGAGGAGTTCCAGCAGCGCCTTTTGCGCATGCAGACGGTTTTCTGCCTGGTCCCAGGCCACGGAACGCGGGTCGTCGAGCAGGTCCATGCTGATTTCCTCGCCCCGGTGCGCCGGCAGGCAGTGCATGAAGATAACCGCTTCATCGGCCAGCGCAAGCAGCGCCTGGTTCACCTGGTAGGGCTTGAACAGCGCAAGGCGCCGCGCGGTCTCCTCTTCCTGGCCCATGGAGGTCCAGACGTCGGTGCTCACCAGGTGGGCGCCGCGTACCGCTTCACGCGGGTCGCGCATCACCTGCACGCGGTCGCCGGCCTGGGCGAGGAACGCCGGGTTGGGCTCGAAGCCCTCGGGGCAGGCGACGTTGAGGCGGAAGTCGAACTGGATCGCCGCTTCTATATAGGTGTTGCACATGTTGTTGCCATCGCCGATCCAGGCCACGGTCTTGCCCTGGATGGCGCCGCGGTGTTCCTGGAAGGTCTGCATGTCGGCCAGCAACTGGCAGGGGTGCAGGTCGTCGGACAGGCCGTTGATCACCGGAACGCGCGAGTTGGCGGCGAATTCCACCAGCTTGCTGTGGGCGAAGGTGCGGATCATCACCGCATCGAGCATGCGCGACATGACGATGGCGCAGTCGCTGATCGGCTCGCCCCGGCCTAGCTGCGTGTCGCGGGGCGAGAGGAAGATAGCCTGGCCGCCGAGCTGGATCATGCCGGCCTCGAAGGAGAGGCGGGTGCGGGTGGAGGCCTTCTCGAAGATCATGCCCAGCACGCGGCTCTTCAGGGGCTCGTAGGGGACGCCTCGGTGGCGCAGGTCCTTCAGCTCGATGGCTCGACGGATCAGGCTGCTCAGCTCCTGGGGGGTGCAATCCATCAGGGAGAGAAAGTGCCTTGCGCTCATTGCTGACTACCTTTTTTTGCCTCTGGCCGCGGGTCCTGGTCGGTTTTTTCAGGGAAAAGCAGGCGGGACCGGCGGGCTAAGCCGCACGGGGCGACGGAATAGGGGGAGGCGCGATCTTATAAGGAATTGTCGCACTCTGCCAACCAGTGCCTCGAAGGGCCCGTGCCAGAGGTGTGCGGGCGTCTTCTTCGGTGTCTGGTCGAGGGGCGGGGCGGAAACCATCCTGAGCGTTAAGCAGAGAGTGCTGCCAGGGATAGCGGCCGGACCGGGTGGCACGAACGCCTGGCCCAATGCAAGGAAATTCGGCGAAAAGGTGGGGTTTGGGAAATTTCCAGAGGACAAATCAGCCTGCATGAACTTATGTGACGCAGGGTGCGTTGCTAGCTTGTGCCGCCTCGAAATCATCCGGTTTCGGGGGCGGGGCCCGCCTATGGATGTTGGGTCCGGCCAGCATGTTCTGATCATGGAGATACCAATGAAGAAGTTCCTCGTACCTGCCGCCCTGGTCGTCGCAATCGCCGGTATGACCGGTTGCAGCAGCTACAACGTCAGCCAGCCGAGCTCACCGCTCAACGGCAACGTCAAGACCGGCCTGAAGGCCGACGTGGCGGTAGGCGAGCCGATCAGTGGCCAGTCCGAAGTGAACATCCTGTTCCACTTCCTGCAGTTCGGCGGCGACTCCCAGTTCGCTGATGGCGTGGTCTACGGCGGTGATGCCGGTGGCAGCCTGCCTTTCGGGCCCGATCCCATCTCGGCGGTGAAATCCGCTGCCGCGTTCAAGGCCGTCAAATCCTCCGGTGCCGACCTGATCGTGGCGCCGCGCTACGAGCTCACCATCCAGGACTATTTCGTCTTCAAGAAAGTGAGCGCCAAGGTGACCGGCAACAAGGGCACCATCCAGTCCATCCGCTGACCCGCGAAGCGAATCGGCAGGCCTGATGCCTGCCGATTCATATCATTGAATCTACTGGCCGACCGATCGATCTGCTTCCATAGTTCTACCCTTGCGACCCGACCGGTCGTCTCGACACAAGAACATGAGGCAAGGCCATGACCAAGTCCGTTCACCACCGTGCATGCCATCTCTGCGAAGCCATCTGCGGGCTGACCATCGAAACCGAGGATCGGGAAGATGGCTCCCGGCACATCCTGTCCATCAAGGGGGATGCCCAGGACAGCTTCAGCCGTGGCCACATCTGTCCCAAGGCCGTTGCCCTTCAGGACATCCAGAACGACCCCGACCGCCTGCGCCAGCCCATGCGCCGCGCCGGCAGCGAGTGGCAACCCATCGGCTGGGACGAGGCGTTCGCACTGGTGGCGGAGCGCATGGCCGACATCCAGGCGCGCCACGGCAATAACGCAGTGGCCGTGTACCAGGGCAACCCGAGCGTGCACAACTATGGGTTGATGACCCATAGCAACTACTTCCTGGGCCTGCTGAAGACCCGCAGCCGCTTCTCCGCCACCTCCGTGGACCAGTTGCCCCACCACCTGGTGAGCCAGCAGATGTACGGCCACGGCCTGCTGATTCCCATCCCCGACATCGACCACACCGATTTCATGCTGATCCTCGGCGGCAACCCGCTGGCGTCCAACGGCAGCATCATGACCGTGCCCGACGTGGAGAAGCGCCTGAAGGCCATCAAGGCGCGCGGCGGCCGCCTGGTGGTGGTGGACCCGCGTCGCAGCGAGACGGCCGCCATCGCCGACCAGCACCTGTTCGTGCGGCCGGGGCAGGATGCAGCGCTGCTGCTGGCATTGCTCAACACCCTGTTCGAAGAGGGGCTTGGCCGTCCGACGCACCTGGCGGTCGACGGGCTGGACGAGGTCCGCCGTGCCATCGCCGCGTTCACCGCCGAGGCCATGGGCCCGCGTTGCGGCATCGATCCCGCCGCCATCCGCCAGCTGGCGCGTGACTTCGCCGCTGCCGGGAGCGCCGTCTGCTACGGGCGCATGGGGGTTTCCACCCAGGCCTTCGGCAGCCTTTGCCAGTGGCTGATCCAGGTGATCAACCTGGTCACCGGCAACGTCGACAGCGTCGGCGGTGTCCTCTGCACGGAGCCGGCCGTGGACCTGGTCGCAACCACTTCGGGCGGTCATTTCAACCGCTGGCAGAGTCGCGTCTCCGGGCTGCCGGAGTACGGTGGCGAGCTGCCCGTCTCGGCCCTGGCCGAGGAGATGCTGACCCCGGGTGAGGGGCAGATCCGCGCGTTGGTGACGGTCGCCGGCAATCCGGTGCTGTCCACTCCCAACGGGCGACGCCTCGAACAGGCCCTCGACGGGCTGGAGTTCATGCTCAGCATCGACCTTTACATCAACGAGACGACGCGCTACGCCGACCTGATCCTGCCGCCCACCGCGCCGCTGGAACATGATCACTACGACACCACCTTCAACCTCTTCGCCGTGCGTAACGTCACCCGCTTCAACGAGCCGGTGCTGGCCAAGCCCCAGGGTGCATTGCATGACTGGGAGATCTTCGTCGGCCTGGCCAAGGCGTTCGCGGCGCGTACCGGCGTGGAGCTGAAGCCGACCCTGGAGCCCAGGCAGATGATCGACATGGGCCTGCGCTTCGGCCCCTATGGCGATCGTTCCGAGCACAAGCTGTCCGTCCAGCGCCTGGGCGAGTTCCCCCACGGGCTGGACCTGGGCGCGCTCAAGCCCAACCTGGCGGGTCGCCTGAAAACAACCGACAAGCGGGTGGTCGCAGCCCCCTCGATCTTCCTCGACGACCTGGCCCGCTTCGCCACGCAGGCCGCACCCGAGGAAGGCGGGCTGGTGCTGATCGGCCGCCGTCACGTACGCAGCAACAACTCCTGGATGCACAACTACCACCGGCTGGTGAAGGGCAAGCCGCGTCACCAGCTGCTGATGAACCCGGGCGACCTGGAGCGTCGTGGGCTGGTCGATGGCCAGCGGGTGAAGGTGCGTTCGCGGGTCGGGATGATCGAGGTCGAGGTGGCGGCCAGCGAGGAGATGATGGCCGGCGTCGTCAGCCTGCCCCACGGCTGGGGGCATGCGCGCCCGGGCGTGATGATGGGCATCGCCAGCGAGCAGCCGGGGGCCAGTGCCAACGACCTGACCGACGAGCGGTATCTGGATGCGGTCTCCGGCAACGCCGCACTCAATGGCGTGCCGGTGGAGGTGGTGGCGGCCTGAATGTCGCGGGGCAAGTCCGAGCGTTGAGCTCGGACTTCCGTTACAATGCCGCCATCCTGCCGACCGACGAGTCGGAACGTTCAGCCGAGGTAGCCATGGATATCATCGAAACCATCAAAGAGCAGATCGCCAACAACACCGTACTGCTGTACATGAAAGGCTCGCCGAATGCGCCCCAGTGCGGCTTCTCGGCACGTGCCGCTCAGGTCGTCATGGGCTGTGGCGAGAAATTCGCCTACGTCGACATCCTGCAGAACCCGGAAATCCGCGCCAACCTGCCCACCTACGCCAACTGGCCGACCTTCCCCCAGCTGTGGGTGAATGGCGAACTGGTCGGCGGCAGCGACATCCTCGCCGAGATGTTCGAGAAGGGTGAGCTGCAGCAGCTGATCAAGGACGCGGTGAGCAAGAAAGCCAGCGCCTGATTCCCCGCTGCAAAAGAAAAGCCCCGCCGATGCGGGGCTTTTTCATGTCCGGACGTCTTACTCGTCCATCTGCGACTGCAGGTAGTTCTCCAGGCCGACCTTCTCGATCAGGCCCAGCTGGGTCTCCAGCCAGTCGACGTGCTCTTCCTCGGATTCGAGGATGTCTTCCAGCAGTTCGCGGCTGCCGTAGTCACCGACGCTCTCGCAGTAGGCGATGGCGGCTTTCAGGTCCGGGATGGCGTTGAGCTCCAGCTTCAGGTCGCTGGCGAGCATTTCCTTGGTGTTCTCGCCGATCATCAGCTTGCCCAGGTCCTGCAGGTTGGGAATGCCTTCCAGGAAGAGGATGCGCTTGATGAGCTTGTCGGCGTGCTTCATCTCGTCGATGGACTCGTGGTACTCGTGCTTGCCGAGTTTCTCCAGGCCCCAGTCCTCGTACATGCGCGCGTGCAGGAAGTACTGGTTGATGGCCACAAGTTCGTTGCCGAGGATCTTGTTGAGATGCTGGATGACTTTCTTGTCGCCTTTCATGTGGAGTCCTGCCGTGCAAATGGGTGTAAGTGGTCGAATTTTATCCAGTTGCCCGGCAAAGTCAACGTAAGTTATTGATATGTAAGATAATTTGAATGTGAATAAGAATGTTTAGATTCTGCGTCTTGGCGCTAACTGTTTGAATTGCAGGCATAAAAAAACCGGACGCCAGGTCCGGTTCTTCAAAACTATTTCACCTCACGCAGGCACGAAACTCGCGGGGTAGGCGAGGGACGCCTGGCTGCTCCGTACGTCCGAGAGGGTTTCACGCACGACCTGCTTGGCGAGGCAGGCGCACTTGCCGCATTGGGTGCCGACGCCGAGGGTCTCGCGGACCTCGCGGTAGCTGCAGCAGCCTTCATAGATCGCATCACGAATGTGGCCGTCAGTGACACCTTGGCAGAGACAGACGTACATGGGTGGGCTCAATGCTCGGTTGTGGGCTTGATGGAAAGCGATACTAATCAGAATGAGAATGATTGTCAAAGTCCGTCCGTCAGGCCCCGTCCCAGAGCGTTTCCGAGGGGGCGGCTGGTTCCAGGCCGATAGTGGGAGGACGCAGCGTCTTGCTGCTCGGTGGCGAGAGGGGTCGAATCCAGGCAAAAGAAAACCCGGCATCGGCCGGGCTTCCTTCTTATATAGAGGCGTTGGAGCGGGGACGTCAGTCGTCGTCCTCCATCCAGCCGCCCATCTCCTTCCAGCGGTTGACGATGCCGCAGAACAGCTCGGCGGTCTTCTCGGTGTCGTAGCGCGCAGAGTGGGCTTCGCGGCCGTCGAATTCGATGCCGGCCACCTGGCAGGCTTTCGCCAGTACGGTCTGGCCGTAGGCGAGGCCCGCGAGGGTCGCGGTGTCGAAGCTGGAGAAGGGGTGGAAAGGGTTGCGCTTGATCCCGGTGCGGTTCACCGCCGCGTTGAGGAAGCCCAGGTCGAAGCTGCTGTTGTGCCCCACGAGGATGGCGCGCTTGCAGCCGCTCGCCTTGATCGACTTGCGCAGGCCCCGGAAGATTTCGTTCAGCGCGTGCTCCTCGCTAACCGCCATGCGCAGCGGGTGGTCGAGCTTGATGCCGGTGAACTCCAGCGCCGCCTGTTCGATGTTGGCGCCCTCGAAGGGCTCGACGCGGAAGAAGTGGGTGTGATCCGGGTAGAGGAAGCCCTGTTCGTCCATGGCGATGGTGGTCGCCGCGATCTCCAGCAGGGCGTCGGTGGCCGCATTGAAGCCGCCGGTCTCGACATCCACCACCACCGGCAGGTAGCCGCGGAAGCGGGCGGCCATCGGGTGGCGGGGACCTTGCGGCAGGCTGCCGTCGAGCTCTTCGTCGTACAGGTCTTCGCTCACGCGTTGTCCTCCAGCAGGCGCCAGCGCAGCGTCTCGCCAGCGCGCAGCGGGATCACGGTCTGCTCGCCGAGCGGCAGGCTCGCAGGGGCGGTCCATTCTTCACGGACCAGGGTGATGGTGTCGGTGTTGCGCGGCAGGCCGTAGAAGTCCGGGCCGTTCTTGCTGGCGAAGGCTTCCAGCTTGTCCAGCGCGTTGCGCTGTTCGAAGGCTTCGGCATAGAGCTCGATGGCGGCGTAGGCGGTGTAGCAGCCGGCGCAACCGCAGGCCGCTTCCTTCGCGTGCTTGGCATGCGGTGCCGAGTCGGTGCCGAGGAAGAAGCGCTCGCCGCCACCGGTGGCTGCGTCCAGCAGG
Organism: Pseudomonas sp. USHLN015; assembly: GCF_037153275.1. NCBI lineage: Bacteria > Pseudomonadati > Pseudomonadota > Gammaproteobacteria > Pseudomonadales > Pseudomonadaceae > Pseudomonas > Pseudomonas sp. USHLN015. The sequence goes on along the minus strand of NZ_JBBCKP010000002.1, from coordinate 595,636 downwards.
GCTTCCTGGTGCACGTTGCGCTTGAGGATCGGCAGGCAATAGAAGTGCGGGCGGATGCCGCCGACCAGCATGTGGTTGCGGTTGTACAGCAGGTGGTGGGCGGTGATGGTGGCACCGACGTTGGCCGAGGCCGATTCCACGAACTGCACGGCATCGCGGGTGGTGATGTGCTCGAAGACCACCTTCAGGGTCGGGAAGCGCTCGACCACGCGACGCAGGTGCTCATCGATGAAGACCTTCTCGCGGTCGAACACGTCGATTTCGCTGCGGGTGACCTCGCCGTGCACCAGCAGCAGCATGCCGACCTCGGCCATGGCTTCCAGGGCCGGGAAGATCGTGTCGATGCGGGTCACGCCCGAATCCGAGTTGGTGGTCGCGCCGGCCGGGTAGAGCTTGGCAGCATGCACGAAGCCGGAAGCCTTGGCCGCACGGATGTCCTCGGGGCTGGTGCGATCGGTGAGGTAGAGCACCATCAGCGGCTCGAAGCGGCTGCCGGCCGGGCGTGCGGCGAGGATGCGCTGGCGATAGCCGTCGGCCTCTTCGGCGTTGCGCACCGGTGGCACCAGGTTGGGCATGATGATGGCGCGGCCAAAGGTGCGCGCGGCATCGGCGACTGTGTTGGACAGCACGGCACCATCGCGCAGATGGATGTGCCAGTCGTCGGGGCGCAGCAAGGTCAAACGGTCGGACATGGGGGGCTTCCAGGCGGGCAAAACTCGTCGTGCATGCTACCGGAAAAGCTTTTTCGGGGCACGCGGGGCTTGTGTTTCAGGGCGTCGGCGGCTTTTCACGATGTGACGGGGGAGGGCGCCACCGCTGGCCTTCTCCTACAAGGGCATGCGTCGAATCCACTCAAGTTTTACCCGACGCCACCGATAGCCCTGGGGAGTGCAGAAATTTCTCCGTGGAGCCCGCCGCCGTGCGCCAGCGCTATGTCGCCCTGCTCAGCCTGTTCGCCAGCCTTCCGGCCATGGCCATTACCTTCCAGACGCGCCTGGAGAAGGCCGAATGGACGGTCGAGGGGGACAAGTTCGAATGCCGCCTGTCGCAACCGATCACCGATTTCGGCAGCGGCGAGTTCGTACGTCGCGCGGGCGAACAGGTGACGTTCCGCATCAAGGCCCGCGAGCGCTGGCTGGGCGCAGGCTCCGCCACCCTGCTGGCCGCCGCCGCGCCCTGGCAGCCAGGACGCGGCGACATCAACCTCGGCGCGGTCAGCGTCGGCAATGGCGATGTGCCCTTCAACAGTTCCCAGCTCCAGGGCGGTCGCCTGCTCGCCGGCCTGCTGGAAGGGCGTAGCCCGCTGGTGCGCCACCGCACCCTGCAGGGGGGCGATGCCATCGAGGTGCGCCTGTTGCCGGTGAAGTTCAACAAGGCCTACAACGACTACCTCGCCTGCACGACCAAGCTGCTGCCGGTCAACTTCGACCAGATCAAGAATGCCCAGGTCGGCTTCGCCGGCGGCGGCACGGCGCTGGACGAGATGGCGCGGGCCCGGCTGGAGATCATCCTCGACTACCTGAAGGCCGATCCCAGCGTCAATCACCTCGAAATCGACGGCCATTCCGACAACGCCGGCAACCGCCTGACCAACCGCGACCTGTCGCGCCGCCGCGCCCTGGCCGTGTACGACTACTTCAAGGCCAACGGCATTCCCGAGTCGCACATGGTCATGCGCTTCCACGGCGAGCGCTACCCGTTGGTGCCCAACAACAACGAAGCCAACCGCGCGAAGAACCGCCGCGTCACCCTCAGCCTGTCCCGCGAGGCCGAGGCGCCTCCTGCAGAAGCCCCCGCAGCCGCTCCCGCGCCGATCATCCCCGAGGCCGACAAGGCCACCCAGGGCGCTGCTTCCTGATTCCGTTCAGGTCGATTCGACGAAAGAATCTGTCGCTTGGTCGTCATTGCCTGTCGCGCCACTGTAATTTGGCCGCCAGGGTCAGTAGAATCACGGGTTTTTCGTACAACCCCGTGGAGTTGATGGCATGGCGGACGTGAAGAAGGTTGTCCTGGCGTATTCCGGTGGCCTGGACACCTCGGTAATCCTCAAGTGGCTGCAAGACACCTATAACTGCGAAGTGGTGACCTTCACCGCCGACCTCGGTCAGGGCGAAGAGGTCGAACCGGCCCGCGCCAAGGCCCAGGCCATGGGCGTCAAGGAAATCTACATCGACGACCTGCGCGAAGAATTCGTCCGCGACTTCGTCTTCCCGATGTTCCGCGCCAACACCATCTACGAAGGCGAGTACCTGCTGGGTACCTCCATCGCCCGCCCGCTGATCGCCAAGCGCCTGATCGAGATCGCCAACGAGACCGGCGCCGACGCCATTTCCCATGGCGCCACCGGCAAGGGTAACGACCAGGTCCGCTTCGAGCTGGGCGCCTACGCGCTGAAGCCGGGCGTGAAGGTGATCGCCCCCTGGCGCGAGTGGGACCTGCTGTCCCGCGAGAAGCTGATGGACTACGCCGAGAAGCACGCCATCCCGATCGAGCGCCACGGCAAGAAGAAGTCCCCGTACTCCATGGACGCCAACCTGCTGCACATCTCCTATGAAGGCGGCGTGCTGGAAGACACCTGGACCGAGCACGAAGAGGACATGTGGAAGTGGACCAAGTCGCCGGAAGCGGCGCCGGACACCCCGACCTACATCGAACTCACCTACCGCGCCGGTGACATCGTCGCCATCGACGGCAAGGACATGACCCCGGCCCAGGTGCTGACCGAGCTGAACCGCATCGGCGGCGAGAATGGCATCGGCCGCCTCGACATCGTCGAGAACCGCTACGTCGGCATGAAGTCCCGTGGCTGCTACGAGACCCCCGGCGGCACCATCATGCTGCGCGCCCACCGCGCCATCGAGTCCATCACCCTGGACCGTGAAGTGGCCCACCTGAAAGACGAGCTGATGCCCAAGTACGCTAGCCTGATCTACACCGGCTACTGGTGGAGCCCCGAGCGCCTGATGCTGCAGCAGATGATCGACGCCTCCCAGAGCAACGTGAACGGCGTCGTGCGCCTGAAGCTCTACAAGGGCAACGTCATCGTGGTCGGCCGCAAGTCCGACGACTCGCTGTTCGACGCCAACATCGCGACCTTCGAGGAAGACGGCGGCGCCTACAACCAGGCGGACGCGGCGGGCTTCATCAAGCTCAACGCCCTGCGCATGCGCATCGCCGCCGGCAAGGGTCGCAAGCTGTTCTGAGCTGGAAGCCGAGAGCCTGAAGCGGGAAGACTTCCCGCTTCGGGCTTCCGGCTTTAAGCTGCCTTCCAAGCCCCGGTCACGAGCCGGGGCTTGTCGTTTCAAGCCAATGAGGAGAAACCGAGATGCGACTGCTGCATACCATGCTGCGCGTCGGCGACATGGACAAATCCATCGCCTTCTACACCGAAGTCCTGGGCATGACCCTGCTGCGTCGCAAGGACTACCCGGACGGCCAGTTCACCCTGGCCTTCGTCGGCTACGGCAACGAGGCCGAGAACAGCGTCATCGAGCTGACCTACAACTGGGGTGTGGACAAGTACGAGCTGGGCACCGGCTACGGCCATATCGCCCTGGAAGTGGCCGATGTCTACAAGGCCTGCGAAGACATCCGCGCCCGTGGCGGCAAGATTACCCGCGAGCCGGGTCCGATGAAGCACGGCACCAGCATCCTGGCCTTCGTCGAAGACCCGGACGGCTACAAGATCGAACTGCTCTCGCCCTCGCGCAACGACTGAGCCGCCAGAGCCTGAAAAGCCCCGCCGATGCGGGGCTTTTTTCCGTCTGCAGGTTGGGGAGAGGCACGAAGCCCAACGCGTCCATGTTCGGCCCTCGGCCCTCGGCGTTGGGCCTCGCCGGCCCGGCGCCGACCTGCGGGGTGTGAAACCCGGCCAACAAAAAGCCCCGCATCGGCGGGGCTTTCGGCGGCTTCACAGATCAGAAGTCGAAATCGTAATCGGACAACTGCTTCTGCAGGCGGCGCTCTTCCAGGTAGTTGTCGATGATGCGGCGCTTGGTCAGGTTGGTCTTGGCAACTTCGACGGGAGTTTCGCCTTCATCGCTGTCTTCGGCGACGAAGTCTTCCTCGGTCTCGATCTCTTCTTTGCCTGTGCTCATACGGTCACTCCACGATGCGGGGCGCTATTGGCGCACCTTATAGCGACAAAGCCGGAGCCGGTAAAAAAGATTTTTTCAATCGAAACATTGGGCGATTCAATGAAGCTTCAATCGTCCGAGGTTTTCGCCTTGTATTCGCACAGGTCCTCGATCCGGCACGCGCCGCAGCGCGGCTTGCGGGCCACGCAGACGTAGCGGCCATGCAGGATCAGCCAGTGGTGGGCGTCGAGCAGGTAATCCCTTGGTACGAATTTGAGCAGCTTCTTCTCCACCTCCAGCACGTTCTTGCCGGGGGCGATGCCGGTGCGGTTGCTGACGCGGAAGATGTGCGTGTCCACCGCCATGGCCAACTGGCGGAAGGCCGTGTTGAGCACCACGTTGGCGGTCTTGCGACCGACGCCGGGCAGGGCCTCCAGCGCCTCGCGCTCCTGCGGCACCTGGCTGCCGTGCTTCTCGACGAGGATGCGGCAGGTCTCGATGACATTCTTCGCCTTGCTGTTGTAGAGGCCGATGGTCTTGATGTACTCCGACAGCCCCTCCACACCCAGCGCATGAATGGCTTCCGGCGTGTTGGCCACCGGGAACAGCCTGGCCGTGGCCTTGTTCACCCCGACATCGGTGGCCTGGGCGGAGAGGATCACCGCGATCAGCAGTTCGAAGGGCGAGGAATAGGCCAGCTCGGTCTTGGGCTCGGGGTTGTCCTCATGCAGGCGGCGGAAGATTTCCAGGCGTTTGGCGGCATTCATGGTCGAGGGCTTCTGATTAGGGTTTGAGGCGCGCTAGCGCCAGGAGCAGGCCGAGGAGGATAAGGCCTCCCGGTGCCGAGGCGAAGAGCGGCAGGCCATCGGCCGCGGCCTGCCAGTGCAGGGCTCCGAGGCCCAGCCACTCGCCATGGGCCAGCAGGCTGGCATGGCCGAGCAGTTCCCGCAGCGCGCCCAGTGCCAGGGCGAACGACGCGAACACCAGCCCCTGGCGCAGGCCCATGCCAGGGCCGGCCGGCTCGTGCGCCACCAGCAGCAGGCAGGGCAACGCCAGCAAGGCGAGGAAGGGGCCGAGCGCGCGCAGCAGTTCGAACGCTGCGGCCTGCATCAGCAACTGCGCGGCGCCTATCAGCGCGCCGGCGAGCAGCGAGGCGCCGAGCCACAGGGCGCGCCCCTGGAGCAGCCGGCGCAGGGTGGGCAGCGCCGCGCCGAATAGCGTCAGCAGCGGCAAGGCGACCAGGGTGATGCCCAGCGCCTTGACCAGCAGGTCGCTGGTGCCCAGCAGCGGCGCCAGGCATAGCAGCGGCAGGGGGCCCACGGGCTTCATGGCGCCGCTCCCAGCAAGTGCTCGCGATGGCTGTCGAAGTAGCGCAACCCCTGCTGGGTCGCGGCGAGCACGGCACGCGAGGTGAGGGTGGCACCGGCGATCTGGTCGAATCCGCCGCCATCGGCCCTGACCCGCCATTCCCCGGGCCGGGCGCCGAGCGAGACGCCGTCCAGGCTCGCCAGCCAGGGGCTGCGTGAGGGTTCGATGCGATCGCCGATACCGGCGGTCTCGCGGTGCTCCAGCACCTTGCTGCGTAACAGGCGGCCGTCCGGGGCGATGGCCAGCAGCAGGCGGATCGGGCCTTCGTACCCTTGCCCCGTGACGGGCAGGAGCAGCGCCACCACCTGGCCCTCACGGCGGGCCCGCCACGCCGAGCCGGGCGCCGGGCGGCCCAGGGCTTCGGCATCCGGGAGGGCGACGGGCTCGCGCAAGGGGTGATTGTCATAGCTGCCGGGCGGCAGCAGGTCGAGCAGCGCGCGCTCCTCGGCCGCCTGGCGCGCCTCGTCGATGCGCGGGGCGAGGCCCAGCTGCAGGGCGACCAGCAGGGCGGTTCCCGCCAGCGCCAGGGCCAGCAGCGTTACCAGGGCGCGGCCGTTCATCGGCGTTCGCTCCACGCCGCCAGGCGTTCCAGTGTCGGCACCAGCAGGTTCATGGCCAGTACCGCGAAGGCCAGCCCGTCCGGGTAGCCGCCCCAGGTGCGGATCGCATAGACCAGCAGGCCGACGCCGACACCGAACAGCAGGCGCGCACGGTCGCTGGAGGGGCCGGAGACCGGCTCGGTGACGATGAAGAAGGCGCCGAGCATGGTGGCGCCGGAGAACAGGTGCAGCAGCGGCGAGCCGTTGGAGTCCGAACCGCTGCCGTTCCAGCACAGCAGCGCGATGACGAACAGTGCGGTGAGCAGGCCCACGGGCGCGTGCCAGCGGATCACCCGCTGCTGCAGCAGTAACAGGCCGCCCGCGAGGAAGGCCAGGTTGACCCACTCGACTCCGCGCCCGCCGACGCCCCCGAAGGCATTGTGACTGGCGAACAGCTCGTCGATGGTCAGGCGATCGTTGTGGCGCAGGCTGTCCAGCACCGTGGCCTGGCTCCAGCCGTCCACCAGGCCGTCGCCGATGCCGAACACCTGGTGCGCTGTGGCCCAGAGTCCATGGACATGACCTGCGGCGGGCCAGTGGGTGAACTGTGCGGGGAAGGCCAGCAGGGCGAGGGCGAAGCCGAGCATCGCCGGGTTGAAGGGGTTGTGGCCGAAGCCGCCGAACAGCGACTTGCCGAGCAGGATGGCGCTCGCGCTTGCACACAGCGCCAGCCACCAGGGCGCGTAGGGCGGCAGCGCCAGCGCCAGCAGCACGGCGGTGACCAGGGCGCCGCCCTCGGCCAGGGGCGCCAGGCCGAACAAGGCGTCGGTCGGGGCGATGCGCTGGTTGCGCAGGTGCCGGACCAGCGCCTCGCAGGCCAGCGCCGTGGGGATGGCGATGGCCAGTTGCACCAGGGGGCCGCAGCCGTATTGCCAGAGCAGTGCGAACAGGCCCGGCAGGCAGGCCAGCAACACCAGGCGCATGCCTGGGCGCGGGTCGAAGCCGGGCTGCTCGGTCATGATGCCGCGTGCCCGTCGAGCTGCGCCTGGGCGCGCTCCAGGCGTTCACGGGCGCGGGTCAGTGCCTGTTCGTCGACGGGCTGGCGACGTTCCAGCTTGCTCACCTCGGCGCGGGCCATGGCCAGCTCGGTCTTCAGGGCGCGCAGGGCCGGGTCGATGGGATTCCTGTCGATGCGTTGCAGGTCCGGCGGGGTCTTGCCGCTGGCGTCCTCGGCGGCGTGCAGTGCCTGCTCGGCATCGGCCAGGGCCTGGCGCAGGGGGCCCAGCTCCGTTTCGGTGGCGCCCCGCGCCTCGGCGCTGCGCAGTTCGGCGCGGCGGCTGACCAGGGCGATCTTCGCCTGCTTCAGCGCGGCCATGCCCGGCGTGGGGGTGGCGGCGGCCTGGGCGCCCTGCAGGCGATCCAGCTCGGCTTCGGCCTGGGTCACGACGCCGCGCAGCTCCTCCAGTTGGGCGCGTTGCTCGGGCGTCGGCTCATCGCCGAAGGCCTTCTCCGCCTTGGCCAGCTGGGTGCGGCCCATGGCAGCGGCGATCTTGGCCTTCTTGTAGGCGGCTTCGTCGAAGGCCGCCACCGGTGCCTGGTTGGCGGCCTCCAGCGCGGCCTGTGCCCTGGCGTTGGCGACGCGCAGCGCTTGCACCTGGGCGGCGATGTCGGAGGTGCCATAGACCTCCAGCTGCTTCTCGGCCTTGGCCAGGGCGACCCGGGCCTGGGCGGCCTCGATCTTCAGGCGTTTCTGCAGGTCGGTCTGGGTGCCGGCGGCGGCCTTCTGTGCCTTGACCCGCTCGATGGCGGCCTGCACCGGGTCCGGGGTGGCCGCGGCCTGCTGCCGCGCCTGTGCCTGGGCGGCCCTGGCGGCACGGGCTTCGCGCTCGGCCAGGCGGCGGGCTTCGTCACGGGCGAGGCGGCGGTTGCGTTGTTCGTAGCGGCGGCGGAACTGGTCGGCGTGCTGGCGCTGCAGGCTGGCAGCGGGCTCCGCCAGGGGCAGGATGTCGATGCAGTCCACCGGGCAAGGGGCGACGCACAGCTCGCAGCCGGTGCATTCGTCGGCGATCACCGTATGCATCTGCTTGGCGGCACCGACGATGGCGTCCACCGGGCACGCCTGGATGCACTTGGTGCAGCCGATGCACTCGGCCTCGCGGATGAACGCCAGCTGTGGCGGCACCGGGCCGCCGGGCGCCTCTAGGGGCAGGGCCGGCACGTGCAGCAGATCGGCCAGGGCGATGATGGTGGCGTTGCCGCCGGGCGGGCACTTGTTGATCGCCTCGCCCCGGGCCATGCCTTCGGCGTAGGGCTTGCAGCCGGGGTGGCCGCATTTTCCGCATTGGGTCTGCGGCAGCAGGGCATCGAGGCGCTCGACCAGCGCGGCCTGGTTCATGCCGCCACCATGCCGTTGAAGCCGAGCAGGGCAACGCCCATCAGCCCGGCGCAGACGAGCATCACCGGCAGGCCGCGGAAGGGCGCGGGCACGTCGGCCGCCTCCACACGCTGCAACAGGTCGTCGAACAGGCGCAGGGCGACCCAGAAGCCGATGCCGCCGCCGATGCCCAGGCCGATGGCGCTGGTGAAATCACCGGCAGCGGCCAGCAGCATGGCGCCCAGTGCCGCGCCGTTGCCCAGCAGCAGGGGCAGCAGGCCGTCGCGGGGCAGGCGCGGCGCTGCGCGGGCGAGCAGGGCTAGGCTCGCCCAGGCCAGCGGCAGCAGGGCGGGGATGAACAGGGCGATGCCCAGGTAGCCGAGGCCCAGGGGCGCGAGCAGCCGGTCCAGCGCCCAGGCCAGCGGCGTGGCGAGTGCCAGCAGCAGGCCGCCGGCCAGCGCCAGGCTGCGGCTGCGGGGCTGGCGCAGGGCGTCGGTGCCCAGGGGCAGGACGAGAATCAGGTTGTTGACCAGCGCTGCGCCGAGCAGGGCGAGGATGAAATCAGTCATGGTCAGGGGCGTCGGGTCTATCGAAAAGGCCGCGCATTATCCGGGATGCCGCCGGAGCGGTACAGGGCCGCGCGGTCGCGGCCCTTGTCAGCAAGGCTAGCTCAGGGCTGGGCGGCGGCCTTGCCGCGACGCGTGGATTTGCGCCACAGCCAGCGCACCAGCAGCGCCAGGGGGAAGAGGATGATCACGAAGGGGATGCCGTAGCCGAGCATCTCCAGGGCCTGGGCGGTGCCCTCGGTGGCGTTGTCCAGCAGGCCGGCGGCGGCATCGCCGATGCGCGACAGGCGGCTCGGGCGCTGCTGGTCGGTGGTGAAGTCCAGGGTCAGCAGGTTGGTGGCGATGCGGCGCTGCTGCTGGGCGGATTCCTGGGCGGTGGCGGCCAGCTGCACCTCCAGCTCGGCCATTTCCCGGGCCAGGGCCAGCAGGTCGGCGACGGCCAGGTCCTTGCGCCCCTGGAACGCTTCCAGGGTCTTGTACTGGCGCTCCAGGCGCTCGCGGGTGCGGGCGTTGTCGCCCACTGCCTGGGCCAGGTCCTCGGCGCGGGTGTTGCGGCTTTCCAGCGTGCCGCCCTCGGCCGCCAGGGCGACCATCTTCTCCACGCCTTCGGGGACGATGCGCAGCACCAGCTGGCCGGCGCGGTAGCCGCCCTGGCTCTGCTCGATGGCCAGCAGGTCGCAGGTGCCGAAGCGGCCGTCATTGCAGGCTTCCCGGGCGGCGGCCAGGCGCGGGGCAACCTTGTCGGCGGCGAGGTGGATGGAGACCTGGTGCTCGTAGGCGAGGAAGGCGCCGGGTTTGGAGGCTTCGCCCTGGAAGGCGGCACCGCCGCTCGACTCGCGCTCCGATGGGGAGCAGCCGGCCAGGGCGGTGAGGGCCAGCAGCAGGGGCAGGGTCCAGTGCTTGATCATGTGCGTTCCTTGCGTGGTGTCGCGTGGTTTGTCGGTTCCTGAAACGACGAAGCGCCTGGCCGGTGAGCGGGCAGGCGCTTCGTGAGGGACAGCGTGCTTACTTCACGCGCTGGCCGGGCTTGGCGCCGCTGTCGGGGCTGAGCAGGTAGATCTCCTCGCCACCGGGGCCGGCGGCCAGGACCATGCCTTCGGAGACGCCGAACTTCATCTTGCGCGCGGCCAGGTTGGCCACGTACAGGGTCAGGCGGCCTTCGAGCTTGCTCGGGTCCGGGTAGGCGCTCTTGATGCCGGAGAACACGTTGCGTTTCTGGTCGCCGATATCCAGCGACAGGCGCAGCAGCTTGTCGGCGCCTTCGACGAACTCGGCCTTCTCGATCAGCGCGATGCGCAGGTCGACGGCGGCGAAGGCGTCGAAGCCGATCTCGGCGGCCAGCGGGTCCTTGGTCAGCTCGCCGTTGCCGGCGGGGGCCGGTGCGGCGGCGGCCAGGTCTTCCTTGGACGCGGCGACCATGGCTTCGATCTTCGCCGGCTCGATGCGGGTCATCAGCGGGGTGAAGGCGTTCAGTTGGTGGTCGGCCAGCAGCGTCTCGTGGTCGGCCCAGCTCAGCGGGGCGACGTTGAGGAACTGCTCGGCAGCGGCGGAGAGGTTCGGCAGCACCGGCTTGAGGAAGATCACCAACTGGCGGAACAGGTTGACGCCTGCGGCGCAGACGGCCTGGACCTCGTCCTGCTTGCCTTCCTGCTTGGCCAGGGCCCAGGGCGCCTTGTCGGCGATCCAGGCGTTGGCACGGTCGGCCAGGGCCATGATCTCGCGCATGGCGCGGGCGAAGTCACGGTTCTCGAAGGCCTCGGCGATGCTCGGCGCAGCGGCCTTGAACTCGGCGAACAGCTCGGGCGCGGCATTGGCGGCCACCAGGCGGCCGGCGTTGCCCTTGTGGATGAAACCGGCGCAGCGGCTGGCGATGTTGACCACCTTGCCCACCAGGTCGGAGTTCACCTTCTGCACGAAGTCCTCGAGGTTCAGGTCGAGGTCGTCCACGCCGCGGCCCAGCTTGGCCGCGTAGTAGTAGCGCAGGTATTCCGGGCTCAGGTGGTCGAGGTAGGTGCGCGCCTTGATGAAGGTGCCGCGGGACTTGGACATCTTCTGCCCGTTCACCGTCAGGTAGCCGTGCACGTTGAGCGCGGTCGGCTTGCGGTAGCCGGCGCCTTCGAGCATGGCGGGCCAGAACAGGGCATGGAAGTTGACGATGTCCTTGCCGATGAAGTGGTACAGCTCGGCGCTGGAGTCCTTGCCCCAGAAGGCGTCGAAGTCCAGCTCCGGACGGCGCGCGCAGAGGTTCTGGAAGCTGGCCATGTAGCCGATGGGGGCGTCCAGCCACACGTAGAAGTACTTGCCCGGGGCGTCGGGGATCTCGAAGCCGAAGTAGGGGGCGTCACGGCTGATGTCCCACTCCTGCAGGCCGGCGTCCAGCCATTCGGCGATCTTGTTGGCCACCGACTCCTGCAGGGCGCCGCTGCGGGTCCACTGTTTCAGCATGGCGTCGAAGTCGGGCAGCTTGAAGAAGTAGTGCAGCGACTCCTTGAGCACCGGCGTGGCGCCGGAGATGGCCGACTTGGGGTTCTTCAGCTCGGTGGGCGAATAGGTGGCGCCGCAGGACTCGCAGTTGTCGCCGTACTGGTCTTCGGCCGCGCATTTCGGGCAGGTGCCCTTGATGAAGCGGTCGGCCAGGAACATCTGCTTGTCCGGGTCGAAGTACTGGGTCACCGGGCGGGTGGCGATGTGACCGGCGTCGCGCAGCTTGGTGTAGATGCTGCTGGACAGCACACGGTTCTCGTCCGAGTGGGTCGAATGGTAGTTGTCGAACTCCACCAGGAAGTCGGCGAAATCGGTGGTGTGCTCGGCGCGCACGTTGTCGATCAGCTGCTCGGAGGTGATGCCCTCCTTCTCGGCGCGCAGCATGATGGCCGAACCGTGGGCGTCGTCGGCGCAGACGTAGATGGCCTGGTTGCCGCGCATCTTCTGGAAGCGCACCCAGATGTCGGTCTGGATGTACTCGACCATATGCCCGAGGTGGATGGAACCGTTGGCATAGGGGAGGGCGCTGGTGACGAGGATCTTGCGGGCTTCGGTCATGGTGATCGGCTGCACTGGGAACACGGGAAAGTCGGTAACTATATAGGCGCGGCGGGGCATTTTCATCTGTTGCATGGGCTTTGGGTTAAGATGCCCGCCTGTTTCGCTCGGTCTTTTCCCGGAGTCTTCCATGCCTGTCACCCGCGCCGTGGTGGAAGCCACGCTTCGCCAGTTCACCGATCCCCACCTTGGCCAGGACCCGGTCAGCGCCGGCTGCCTGCGCGAGGTCGACATCCAGGGCGGCAAGGTCCACGTACGCCTGGAATTGGGCTACGCCGCCGGCCTGTTCAAGAGCGGCTGGGCGCAGATGCTGCAGATGGCCCTGGAGAACCAGGACGGCATCGACTCGGCCAAGGTCGAGGTCGACTGCGTGATCGAGCCGCACAAGGCCCAGGCCCAGGTGCCGGCCCTGGCCAACGTCAAGAACGTGATCGCCGTGGCCTCGGGCAAGGGCGGTGTGGGCAAGTCCACCACTGCCGCCAACCTGGCGCTGGCGCTGGCCCGTGAAGGCGCCCGCGTGGGCATCCTCGACGCCGATATCTACGGCCCGAGCCAGGGCATCATGTTCGGCATCGCCGAGGGCACCCGCCCCGAGGTACGCGACCAGAAGTTCTTCGTGCCGATCAAGTCCCTCGGCGTGGAGGTCATGTCCATGGCCTTCCTCACCGATGACAACACGCCGGTGGTGTGGCGTGGCCCGATGGTCTCCGGCGCGCTGATCCAGCTGATCACCCAGACCGCCTGGGACGACCTCGACTACCTGGTGGTGGACATGCCCCCGGGCACCGGCGACATCCAGCTGACCCTGGCGCAGAAGGTGCCGGTGGCCGGCAGCGTGATCGTCACCACCCCGCAGGACCTGGCCCTGCTGGACGCGAAGAAGGGCGTGGAGATGTTCCGCAAGGTCAACATCCCGGTGCTGGGCGTGGTGGAGAACATGGCCGTGCACATCTGCTCCAACTGCGGCCATGCCGAGCACCTGTTCGGCGAAGGCGGCGGCGAGAAGCTGGCGGCCCAGTACGGCGTCGACCTGCTGGCCTCCCTGCCGCTGTCCATGGCCATCCGCATGCAATCCGATGGCGGCAAGCCGACCACCGTCGCCGACCCGGAAAGCCAGATCGCCATGATCTACCAGGAAATGGCGCGCTGCGTCGGCGCGCGCATCGCGCAGTCCGGCATGGGCGCCGGTGCCATGCCGACCATCACCATCAGCGACGACTGATGTCGCACAGCGGTGGGGGCTCAATCGCCCCCACCGCCGCCACACCCTCCGCCGCATCCGCCTCCACTGTCCCCGCCTCCGTCCGAACCGCCCCCGTCGCTCGATGAATCGCTGCCGTGATGGCTGCCGCCCGTGCCGCTGCCGTCGCCGAAGTCGCTGGAGCCGTAGCCCGAGTCGCTGCCGACGAAGTCCCCGCCGCAGTAGATGACGCCGCTGCCCGCGTCGCCGCCGTCGTTGCGCCGTACGCCCTTGCAGTCGGTGACATAGAGGAAGCCGCCGAGGATGCCCAGGCGGCTGTCCAGGTCGAACAGCAGCGGCACGCGGCCGGGCCGCTGCGGGTCGATGCGTTCCTGTTCGCAGGCGTACCACCAGCAGCGGCGCAGGCCGGCGTCGGCCTGGCGGGCGTTGCCCGAGAGGGTGCGCGCCGGGCGGTGGTGCAGGAAGCGGCCGAAGGCCTGCTGGCAGAAGCGCTTGTATTCGCGGGTGTCGAGGATGAAGGCGTGCCACAGGTCGTCCACCACCTGGGAGGGCATGGAGACGTAGCCGTAGCCGCTCTTGAGGTAGCAGAGGAAGTACTGGCGCAGGCCGGCGCTCACCAGCATGCAGTCTTCCAGGCTCAGCTGCGGATGGCGTTTGCGCAGTTCGTCGAACAGCCAGGGCGCCGGGCGGAACTCGCGGATGAAGCGTTCCCGGCCGCTTGCGCGGCGGCGCTTGAAGAACGAGAAGGAAAAGACGGCGAAGAACAGGCCGGGGATGATCAGCCAGGGGGTCATGGTGGGTCCTTTCTCCACAAGGGCGGGCCAACAGTGGCGCACTCGGCGGCATCGCCACAAGCCCCGCTCGGCGGCACTGGGCGCCAGGGCACGCTCCCGGTCGCTGCCCTTTGCCCGAAAGGCCCGCGCCCGGTAAGATTCGCGATCATTTTTCACCTTCACAGGACCCCCGCCATGAGCATCAAATCGGACAAGTGGATTCGCCGCATGGCCCAGGAACACGGGATGATCGAGCCCTTCGTCGAGCGCCAGGTGCGCGGCGCGGACGACAGCCGGGTGATTTCCTATGGGGTGTCCAGCTACGGCTACGACGTGCGCTGCGCGGCCGAGTTCAAGGTCTTCACCAACATCCACTCCGCCGTGGTCGACCCGAAGAACTTCGACGAGAAGAGCTTCGTCGACATCAACAGCGACGTCTGCATCATCCCGCCGAACTCCTTCGCCCTGGCCCGCACCGTCGAGTACTTCCGCATCCCGCGTGACGTGCTGACCATCTGCCTGGGCAAGAGCACCTACGCGCGCTGCGGCATCATCGTCAACGTCACCCCGCTGGAACCGGAGTGGGAAGGCCACGTGACCCTGGAGTTCTCCAACACCACCAACCTGCCGGCGAAGATCTACGCCCACGAAGGCGTGGCGCAGATGCTTTTCCTGCAGTCGGACGAAGCCTGCGAAGTCTCCTACCGCGACCGCGGCGGCAAGTACCAGGGCCAGACCGGCGTCACCCTGCCCAAGGCCTGAGTCACCTGCCACACCAGAGAGCCGGGCCCTTGCCCGGCTTTTTCATGCCTCTCTCCAGTCAAGGGAACTGACGAATGAACCTGCTCAAACCTGTCCTGTTCATCCTGGGCCTCGGCTTCTGCGCGCTGCTGCGGGCCGAGGAGCTCAACGTGGTCAGCGGCACCGAGGCCTTCGGCCTGCCCGCCACGGCCACCCGCGCGCAGTTCGTCGAGCGCCTGGGCCCGCCGACGGCCGAGCTGCCGATGTACGGCAAGCGGCGCGGGCTGCTGTATGGCAATTCGATGATGCTGGTTTTCCTCGGCGACCGCCTGCGCGAAGCGCGCTGCTGGGAGCTGGGCGGCTACAACGACAGCCTGTTCCTCGGCTGGATGCAAGGCGTGGGCGAGCGCGGCGCGAACTGGCGTTTCAGCCTGGATGGCCAGTTGCGCCTGGGCCAGCGTCGCGAAGAGACGGGCCCCTGGCTGCAGGGGCTGGAAGGCACTGGCGACGAGCGTTCGGACCTGGTGGTGAAAAATGGCAGCGAGGTCTGGCTGGGCTATGGCTTCGAGCCGGAGTACCGCCAGGGCGACGAGGACCAGCCGGTGCTGGTCTCCATCACCGTGCACTTCAACGACCGCCCGTAGGAGCGAGCTCTGCTCGCGAAGCCTTTGACGGCTGAAGCCGGGCTACAGGTCGGCGGGGACGGAAATAAGCGGAATTCTTCGATTGATGCGGGGCTCTACTGCTTGAAGCCACTGTGAACGCCGGAGGATTGCCATGCGCTCCCAGATCATCATCGAAGCCCTGACGCCCAGTGCCAGCGCACTGGTGGACGCCATTCTCGCCCGCAGCGACCCGTCGCTGGTGCTGCAACAGGTGCCGGGGCCGGACAGCCCCGAGGAACCGGGCGAACCCACCCAGCCCCACGAGCCGGGCGAACCGACCCTTCCCGACCAGCCGCCGCCCGCACCCGTGGTGTAGCGCCTCAGGGCACCAGCGGTAGGTCGCGCTTGTGCTGGGTGGCGTCGTAGGTGCGCACGATGATGTCGTAGGCCTCCTGGCGCACGGTCTCGCCGTGCAGGAAGGCGTCGATCTCGGCGTAGCTGACGCCATGGGCCTCTTCGTCCGGCTTGCCGGGGCGCAGCTCTTCGAGGTCGGCGGTCGGCACCTTCTGCACCAGGTTGTCCGGTGCACCCAGGTAGCGGGCGATGGCGCGCACCTGGTTCTTCACCAGGCCGGAGAGCGGTGCCAGGTCGCAGGCGCCGTCGCCGAACTTGGTGAAGAAGCCCATCACCGCCTCGGCGGCGTGGTCGGTGCCGATCACCAGGCCGTTGTTGGCGTTGGCGATGGCGAACTGCGCGACCATGCGGATACGCGCCTTGATGTTGCCGACCACGAAATCGCGGCGGGCGTCGCTCAGCGCCTGCAGGTGGGTGACCTGCTCACCGAGGCCGATCACGCTGTTGGCGATGTTCACCGTGTCCTCGACATCGGCGCGGATGAATTTCAGCGACTCCTGGGCATCGTGCTCGTCGTGCTGGGTGTTGTGCGGCAGGCGCACGGCGATGAAGCGATAGTCCGGGTCGCCGGTCTCGGCGCGCAGCTCCTCCACCGTCAGCTGGGCCAGGCGGCCGGCGGTCAGCGAATCCACGCCACCGCTGATGCCCAGCACCAGCACCTTGAGCCGCGCGTTGCGCAGGCAGGTCTTGATGAAGGCCTTGCGCCGCTCGATCTCGGCCTGCAGGGCGGCCTCGTCGGCGAAGGGGGGCACCACGTCCAGGGCGGCGGCTATCTCTTTCTGGCGATTGCTCATGATGGTTCCTCGGCGCTAGCGCGCGTCTGATACGCGAAATACGTGTTTCAGGTAGGCGACGAAGTTCTCGTCGCGGCACTGGGTCTTGCCCGGGGTATCGGAGATCTTCGCCACCGGCTGGCCGTTGCAGGCGGTCATCTTGATCACGATGTTCATGGGCACGACACCGGGGATGTCGCAGGTCAGGTTGGTCCCGATACCGAAGCTGACGTGGATACGACCGTGCAGGGCGCGATACAGCTCCAGCGCCTTTGGCAGGTCGAGGCCGTCGGAGAATACGAGGGTCTTGGTCTGCGGGTCTATACCGAGCCTTTCATAGTGGCGGATGCACTTCTCGGCCCATTCCAGCGGGTCGCCGGAGTCGTGGCGCAGGCCGTCGAAGAGCTTGGCGAAGTACAGGTCGAAGTCCTTGAGGAAGGCATCGGTGGTGATGCAGTCGGTCAGGGCGATGCCGAGCAGGCCCCGGTACTCGCGGACCCAGCAGTCCAGCGCGGCGATCTGGCTGTCGATCAGGCGCGGGCCCAGCTGCTGGTGGGACATCAGCCATTCGTGGGCCATGGTGCCGATGGGCTTGATGTCGAACTCGCGGGCCAGGTGCACGTTGCTGGTGCCGACGAAGCGCCCCGGGAAGTCGCGCTTGAGGATGTGCACCATCTCTTCCTGCACCCGGTAGGAGAAGCGCCGGCGGGTGCCGAAGTCGGCGATCTGGAAGCCCGCCAGCTCGCTGGCGCTGGCTTCGCCCTTGAGCCAGTCGAGCTTCTGGTACAGGCGCTCGCTGGCCTGCTCGAGGATCACCTCGCGGTAGCGGTAGCGGTTGCGCACCTCGCTGACGATGGCCAGCAGTGGGATCTCGAAGAGGATCACGTGCAGCCAGGGGCCGCGCAGGCGGATGCACAGCTGGTCGTCCTCGATGCCGGCCTGGACGTAGCGCATGTTGAAGCGGAACAGGCTGAGGAAGCGGGTGAAGTCCGGCTTGATGAAGGGGATGCGCTCCAGGAAGGCCAGCTGGTCGGCGGTGATGGAGATCTCCGTCAGGCGCTCGATCTGGTAGCGGATCTCCGCCAGGTAGGGCTTGAGGTCCTCGGCGTTGCGGCAGCGGAATTCCCACTCCACCTCGGCGTTGGGGTAGTTGTGCAGCACCGCCTGCATCATGGTCAGTTTGTAGAAGTCGGTGTCCAGCAGGTTCTGCACGATGCGGTCGGAAAACACGCTCTCGGCCATGATCAGCTCTCCTTCTCGATGCTGTTCAGCAAGGCGTCCAGTTCGGCCTCGCTGGCGCACAGCGTGATGCCCAGTTCGTTCATCTGCAGTTGCGCGGCTTGTGCCGTGGTTTCGGCGATTGCCCGGCACGCCGGGAGGTAGACGATAACCGCAAAGCCGGCGCGACGCAGTTGCAGCGCGGTGGTCTTCACGCAGTAGTCCAGCGCCAGGCCGCCCACCAGTACATGGCTGACCGCGTTCTGCCGGAGGAATTCGATCACCCCGGTGCTACGGCGCTCGGCCAGGTCGTGGTAGCAGGCGCCGTAGGGGTGCAGGTCGGGCTCCACGCCCTTCCACACGAAGTAGTCGTAGTCCAGCGGCTGGGGCAGCTCGTCCAGCAGCTCGAAGCCTGCGGTGCCCGGTACGCAGTGGCTGACCCAGGTGATGTCGGCATTGGCCAGGGGCAGCGGTGCGAGCATCTCGGCGTGGCTGGGCACGACCCAGGCGGCCTGCGGGCTGTGGGCGTCCTTGCTGCCGATGCGCAGTTCGGCGCGGCGGGCCAGCAGGTTCAGGTGCGCTGCGATCTCGTCGCCGCCCGGCACCGGGAGTTCGGCGGGGCAGAGGGGGGTGAAGCCTTTCTGGGCGTCGACATCGAAGCTGGCGATTTTCATGGCTGCGTTCCTCGTTCGGTTGCGGCTGGCTACATATTCCATCTCGTGTAATATGTCGTCAAGCACTCTTTGATCGCAGGAGGACAGCGATGAGAAACAGTCGGCAGGAAATTTTCGATTCCAGCCTGCGAGCCTACCCGGCGGGAAGCGCTGAACCTACACCCGCGTGCTTTGGCCTGGCGGTGTATGGCGGCGCCTTCGACCCGCCCCATCCGGGCCATGAAAGCGTGGTGCGCCGGGTACTGGAGCGCGCCGAGCAGGTGCTGCTGGTGCCCAGCCACCGCCACGCCCACGGCAAGCGCATGGTCGATTTCGCCCTGCGCTGTGCCTGGCTGGAGCGCCTGGCGGCGCGCATCGACCCGGCGCGGGTGCGCTGCGACCCCATCGAGGCGCGGCTGGCGCCCGGCGCGGCGGCCGTGTACAGCTACGACCTCCTGCAGGCGCTGGCCGCGGAGCACGGCATGCTGCCGGAGGACATCGCCCTGGTCATCGGCGAAGACAACCTGCCCCAGGTGGCGGGCTTCCATCGCGGGGCGGAGCTGCGCGAGCGCTTCGGCCTGCTGGTGGCGGACGAGACGCTGCTGCTGCACAGTTCGGCCATCCGCCTGCACCTGCGCGAGGGCCTGGCGCTGCCGCCGGCCTGGTGCCTGCCAGAAGTGCAGGGTGAACTGGATATCTATAGGGAGCTGCAATGAGTTCTGCACAGGTACTGGCCAGCGTCGACATCGTCGCGCTGCGCCTGAACGAAGCCCAGGGGCTGGAGCTGCTGCTGATCCGCCGGGCCCAGGCGCCCTTCGAGGGCGAATGGGCGCTGCCGGGCGTGCTGGTCAACGGCCGCTGCGACGACGCCGACCTGGACGCGGCCGCCACCCGGGCCCTGGCGGAGAAGGCACGGGTGCGCCCGCAGCACCTGGAACAGGTGGCCACCGTGGGCAACGCCCGGCGCGACCCGCGCGGCTGGTCGCTGTCGACCTTCTACCTCGCCCTGCTGGAGCCCGACACGCAACTGAGTGACGCGGACCTGCGCTTCCTGCCGCTGGACGAGGCCAGCGGCTTGCCCTTCGATCACGACCAACTGGTGCGCCAGGCCCGCGAGCGGCTGGCCGGCAAGTCGGTCTACACCTCCCTGCCGCTGCACCTGCTGCCGCGACGCTTCACCGTCACCGAAGCCCTGGGCGCCTTCCAGGCCTGCCTCGGCCAGGCGGTGCAGCACACCACCCTGCGCGGGCGCCTGGAGAAGATGAAGGGGCAGGGCTGGGTGCTGGATACCGGCGAACACAACCACCCGAAGATGGGCCGCCCGCAGAAGGTGCTGGAGCACTGCCCGGCGGAAGGCGGCGTGTTCACCTTCGACCGCAGCGTGCTGTCCTGACAGCGCGGCCAGGGCGAATTCCGGGCAAAAAAATAGGCGCCAACGTGGGCGCCAGGGAGCAATGAACAATGCATAGGTTCTGAGTGTTGCCTGGCGCGTAAGTTCAGAAAAACAGCAAAAAAGTCGACATCCTGCGGCTAATGGATGGCTAACAAGCCAGGCGGCGATCAACTATGGCGGGCGGGCCAGACGCCGCCGTCGCCGCAGACGAAGATCCGTGAACCCGTTGCGCTGGCCTGCTCCATGCCGCCGGTGAACTCACCGAAGGCCGGCAGCAGGCTCAGGTTTTCGCCCAGGTGGAAGCAGGGCAGGCGCAGGCTTTGGCGACCGGCTCCGCGCAGGCGGAAGGTCGGGTGCAGGTGGCCGGCCAGCACGTGCAGTGCCGGGTGCGGCTCGGGCTCGTGCTGCAGGGCGAAGGGGCCGAGGGCCAGCGGCTCGTGGTGCAGGGTGAAGCCGAGGGCAGCGGGCGGGTCGCCGGCATGGCGGTCGTGGTTGCCGCGTACCAGGTCGATGGAGAGCTCCGGATGGCCGGCCCGCCAGGCAGCCAGCGCCGGCCACAGGGGGGCGTCTGCGCCCTGGCGGGCATGCAGGAAGTCGCCGAGGAACACCAGCCGGCGGCAGCCGTGTTCGTGCAGCAGGTTGTCCAGGCGGCGCAGGTTCGCCGCCGTGGTGCCGCTGGGCACCGGCTGGCCGAGGCGGCGGAAGCTGGCGGCCTTGCCGAAATGGATATCGGCCACCAGCAGGCAGCCTTCCTCGGGCCAGTACAGCGCGCGGTCGGCCAGCAGCAGGACGCGGGTACCAGCCAGCGCCACCTCCAGTGCGGCCCTCATCGCGCGCGGCTCCGGCGTGGCGGCCTGTCGGCGGCGCGCTCCAGTTGCTCGACCATGCGCGCGATGCGGTCGGCCAGCTTCTCGCTGCTCAGGCCTTCGCGGAAGCGTTCCACCAGCAGCGGGAAGGCCAGCGGTGTCGGGCGTGGCACCTCCACCAGGCGCAGTTCGCGCTCGCGGATGCGCCGCAGGCAATCCTCCAGGCGCGGCAGGTCCAGTTCCTGGCGCAGCACTTCCTCGCGGGCCTGGTGCAGCAGCAGGTTGTCCGGGTCGTACTGGCGGAACACATCGAAGAACAGCCCGCTGGAAGCCTGCAGCTGGCGCGCGCTCTTGCTGGCGCCGGGGCGGCCGGCGAACACCAGCCCGGAGATGCGGGCGATCTCGCGGAAGCGCCGGCGCGACAGCTCGCTGGCATTGAGGCTGTGCAGCAGGTCGTCGAGCAGCGCGTGCTCGCTGAACAGTTCGGGACGCAGGCACTCGGCCCAGTCCACCTCGGTGGCCGCCAGCAGCTCCAGGCCGTAGTCGTTGACGGCGATGGAGAAGCTCACCGGGCGCTGCCGGGCCAGGCGCCAGGCCAGCAGGCTGGCCAGCCCGAGGTGCACCTGGCGGCCGGCGAAGGGGTAGAGGAACAGGTGCCAGCCTTCGCGGCTCTTCAACCGCTCGGCCAGCAGGCTGTGCTCGTCGGGCAGCGCCGACCAGGCCTGCTGCAGCTCCAGCAGCGGCCGGGTCAGCTTCAGCTCCGGGCTGTCGTAATGGCCTCGCGCGGCTTCGCCCAACTGGTGAACCAGGGCGTCGGCCAGTTCGCTGGAAAGCGGCATGCGCCCGCCATTCCAGCGCGGGATGGCGGCCTTGCGTGCGGTGCTGCGGCGCACGTAGGCGGTCATGTCCTCGACCCGCACCAGTTCCAGCGGGCGGCCGGCGAAGAGGAAGGCGTCTCCCGGGCGCAGGCGCGAGATGAAGCCTTCCTCGATGCTGCCCAGGGAGCCGGCCGCGCCGCCCTTGCCCCAGAAACGCACCTGCAGGCTGGCGTCGCTGACGATGGTGCCGATGCTCTGCCGGTGCCGCCGCGCCAGTTGCGCGCTGGGCACGTGCCAATGGCCGGCGCCGTCGGGCTCGGCGCGGCGGTATTCGGGGTAGGCGGTGAGGGAGTGTCCGCCGTGGCGGATGAAGGCCAGGGCCCAGGCCCATTCGTCGTCGCCCAGGGCGCGGTAGGCCCAGCAGCTGCGCACCTCGGCGAGCATCGCCGCGGACGTGAAGCCACCGCCCAGGGCCATGCTGACCAGGTGCTGGACCAGCACGTCCAGCGGCTTCTCCGGGCTCAGGCGCGCTTCGATACGGCGCTCGGCGATGGCCTGGCGCGCGGCCACCGCCTCCACCAGTTCCAGGCTGTGGGTGGGCACCAGGGTCACCCGCGAGGCGCGGCCCGGTGCGTGGCCGGAGCGGCCGGCCCGTTGCATCAGCCGCGCCACGCCCTTGGCGGTGCCCACCTGGAGCACCCGCTCCACGGGGAGGAAATCGACCCCCAGGTCGAGGCTGGAGGTGCACACCACCGCCTTGAGCCGGCCCTGCTTGAGGCCGTTCTCGACCCACTCGCGCACCTCGCGGGACAGCGAGCCATGGTGCAGGGCGATCAGCCCGGCCCAGTCCGGCCGCGCCGCCAGCAGGGCCTGGTACCAGGCTTCGGACTGCGCGCGGGTGTTGGTGAACACCAGGCTGCTGGCGCTGGACTCCAGCTCCGCGACCACCTGCGGCAGCATGCGCAGGCCCATGTGCCCGGCCCAGGGGAAGCGCTCGACGTTGGCCGGCAGCAGGGTGTCCACCTCCAGGCGCTTGCGTTGTTCGCCCTGCAGGAGCATGCCCTCGCCGCCGGGCACCAGCACCTGCAGCGCGTGGTCCAGGTTGCCGAGGGTGGCTGAGAGGCCCCAGGTGGCGAGCGTGGGGTTCCACAGGCGCAACCGCGCCAGGGCCAGTTGCAGCTGCACGCCGCGCTTGTTGCCGAGCAGCTCGTGCCATTCGTCGACCACCACCATGCGCAGCCCGGCGAAGGCCCGGGCGGCGTCGGCGCGAGTCAGCAGCAGGGTCAGGCTTTCCGGCGTGGTGACCAGCACGCTGGGCAGGTTGCGCGATTGCCGGGCCCGCTCGGCGCTGCCGGTGTCGCCGGTGCGCAGGCCCAGGCTCCAGGGCAGGCCGAGTTCGTCGATGGGCGCCTGCAGGGCGCGGGCGGTGTCGGCCGCCAGGGCGCGCATGGGGGTTATCCACAGCACCGAGAGCGGCAGCACCTGGCCCTTGCCAGGTGCCTTGCGGGTGGGGGCGGCGCCGGCCAGCAAATCGAGGGCGGCGAACCAGGCGGCGTAGGTCTTGCCGGCGCCGGTGGTGGCGTGGAGCAGGCCGGAGCGGCCCTGGGCGACGGCGCGCCAGAGGGCCTTCTGGAAGCTGAAGGGGCGCCAGCCACGGCTGTCGAACCAGCGTGAGGAGGGCCGGGGCGGGCGGCTCAAGCCTCGGGCTCCGGCGGGGCATCGGCGAGCAGTGCCTGGAGGCTGGCGAGGGTGTCGGCCTCGGCCACCGGCTTGTCGCGGCGCCAGCGCAGCATGCGCGGGAAGCGCACGGCGACGCCGCTTTTGTGGCGCCTGGACAGGGCGATGCCTTCGAAGCCCAGTTCGAACACCAGGGTCGGGGTGACGCTGCGCACCGGGCCGAATTTCTCCACCGTGGTGCGGCGGATGATGGCGTCGACCTGGCGCATTTCTTCGTCCGTGAGGCCCGAGTAGGCCTTGGCGAAGGGCACCAGGGCGCGCTCGGCGGTGGCGTCGTCGCCATCCCAGACGGCGAAGGTGAAGTCGGTGTAGAGGTTGGCGCGGCGGCCGTGGCCACGCTGGGCGTAGATCAGCACGGCGTCGACGCTGTAGGGGTCGAGCTTCCATTTCCACCAGGTGCCCTGGTCCTTGGTGCGGCCGACGCCGTAGAGCGCGTCGCGGGCCTTGAGCATCATCCCTTCGACGCCGAGGGCGCGGGCGCCCTCGCGCTGGCGGGCGAGGTCATGCCAGTCTTCGCCGTGCACCTCGGGGGACAGTTCCAGCACCGGGTCGCCCACTTCCTCCAGCAACAGTTCCAGGCGTTCGCGGCGCTCGGCCAGGGGGCGCTGGCGCCAGTCCTCGCCACGCCACTCCAGCAGGTCGTAGGCCACCAGGCGCACGGGGGCGTCGTCGAGCACCTTGCGCGTCAGGCGCTTGCGGCCGATGCGTTGCTGCAGCAGGGCGAAGGGCTGCACGCGGCCGTCCTTCCACACCAGGATCTCGCCGTCGATCACCGTGCCTTCTGGCAGTGCATGGGCCAGGCCGTGCAGTTCGGGGAAGCGTTCGCTGACCAGCTCCTCGCCCCGCGACCAGATCCACAGGTGGCCGTCGCGGCGTACCAGCTGGGCGCGGATGCCGTCCCACTTCCATTCGACCAGCCAGTCCGTCGGCGGGCCGAGCAGGTCGGCGAAGGCGCCGACCTCTGCCTGCAGCGGGTGGGCGAGGAAGAAGGGGTAGGGCAGGCCGCCGCGTTCCAGGTGCTCGGCCTCGCTCTGTTCGGCGATGAGCCGGGCGTAGCCCTGGGCGCTGGGCGGGCGCGAGGCGTCGGTGTAGCCGACCAGGCGCTGGGCGACGCGCTTGGGGTCGAGGCCGGCGAGGTTGGCCAGGGCGCGGGTGACCAGCAGGCGCGAGACGCCGACCCGGAAGGCGCCGGTGACCAGCTTCAGGCACACCAGCAGGCTGAGGCGGTCGAGGCGCGCCCAGAGCGGTGGCAGGCGTGCGGCGAGTTCCGCCGGGGGCAGCCCGCGCAGGGGCAGCAGGTGCTCCTCGACCCAGGTGGCGAGGCCCTCTTCGGAACGCTGGACGCTGGGCGGCAGCAGCAGGGAAATGGTTTCGGCCAGATCGCCCACCGCCTGGTAGCTCTCCTCGAACAGCCATTCGGGCAGGCCGGTGATGGCCAGGGTGATCTCCCGCAGCTGCCGCACCGGCACCAGCTGGCGCGGCTTGCCACCGCTGAGGAAGTACACCGCCCAGGCGGCGTCCTCGGGCGTGGCGCTGGCGAAGTAGTCCTGCAGGGCGGCCAGCTTGGCGTTGCTGGAGGTGCTGGCGTCGAGGCGACCGTAGAGCTCGGCGAAGTCCTTCACGGGGTCGCCTCCGGGGCGCTGGCCGGTTCGTCCTCGTCGCCGTATTCGGTGCTGAAGGCCTGGGCGTCCAGGCCCTGTTCGCTGAGGTAGCGCACCAGCACGTTGACCGAACCGTGGGTGACGAACACCCGCTCGGCGCCGCTCTGCTCGATGGCCCAGAGCAGGCCCGGCCAGTCGGCGTGGTCGGAGAGCACGAAGCCGCGGTCCACGCCGCGCCGCCTGCGGGTGCCGCGCAGCATCATCCAGCCGCTGGCGAAGGCGTCGCTGTAGTCGCCGAAGCGGCGCATCCAGGTGCTGCCGCCGGCGGAGGGCGGGGCCATGACCAGGGCCTGGCGCAGCAGTGGGTCGTTGCGGGCGATGTCGCCGGCGTAGCGGGTTTGCGGCAGGGCGACGCCGGCTTCGCGGTAGACCCGGTTGAGCGGCTCCATGGCACCGTGGACGAGGATCGGGCCGATGCTCGCGTCGATGCCATGGAGGATGCGCTGGGCCTTGCCGAAGGCGTAGCAGAACAGCACGCTGGCGCGCCCGGCGGCCTGGTTGGCGCGCCACCAGGCGTCGATCTCGGCGAACAGGGCGGCTTGCGGCTGCCAGCGGTAGATGGGCAGGCCGAAGGTGGATTCGGTGATGAAGCAGTGGCAGCGCACCGGCTCGAAGGGCGCGCAGGTGCCGTCGGCCTCGGTCTTGTAGTCGCCGGAGGCCACCCACACTTCGCCCCGGTACTCCAGGCGCACCTGGGCCGAGCCGAGCACGTGGCCGGCCGGATGCAGGCTGAGGGTGACGCCGCCGTGCTCCAGGCGCTCGCCGTAGTCGAGGGTCTGCAGGCGGATGTCGCCGAGGCGCGCACGCAGGATGCCGGCGCCGGCGGCGGCCGCCAGGTAGTGGCCGTTGCCGGTGCGCGCGTGGTCGCCGTGGCCGTGGGTGATGACGGCACGTTCCACCGGTTTCCAGGGGTCGATGTAGAAGTCACCGGGCGGACAGTAGAGGCCTTCGGGCCTCGCGACGACCAGGTCCATGGGGCTGCCTCGTTGTGGGCTCATGTCTATGAGCATGGTCGGGTTCGGTTGGTTCGGCTGGCAAGTTCGCCCAGGGATCGCGACACAGGTCACGGAAGCCCCGGGTGTTCGTCGGAACAGGTGGCCTGGAACGGGGTAGGGACGTCAAGATCGGGAGCGGCTTTTCTGCCGACTTCATGGAGGATGTGCGAATGCAGGCGATCAAGGCCTATTTCCAGCGCCACGGTCATGATCCGTTCCGGATCGGCGAAGGGCGTATCAGCGGTTATCTTTCCGCGGCGCTGGGGCTGCTCAGCCTCTGCGCGGTGCTGTGTTTCCTGTTCCCCGAATGGCTGACCTTCGCCGAGTTCCGCAAGGTCTACAGCGAGCAGTTCGCCCGCAGCGTGCTGCTGGTGGGGCTGGTGGCGTCGTTCTCCCTGGGCACGCTCAACATCCTGCTCAACCGCCGCAAGCGGCTGGGCTTCACCGGCATCGCCGCCTCGGGCCTGGCGGTGTTCCTCGGCGGCACCAACATCCAGTTCGAGACCATCGGCCAGACCCCCTATTCCCTGGGGCTGGACTGGTTCGTGCTGGCGCTGCTGGTCTCGGCCATCGTGTTCATCCCGCTGGAGAAGCTCTACGCCAAGGACCCGGAGCAGAACATCCTGCGCCCCCACTGGCGCACGGACCTGGCGTACTTCTTCGTCAGCCACATGCTGGTGCAGTTCATCCTGATCTTCGTCACCGCCTCGTCCACGCTGCTGGGGGGCTGGGCGGTGTCGCCGGCCTTCCAGGCGGGCGTGCAGTCGCTGCCGATCTGGCTGCAGTTCATCCTCGCGGTGCTGGTGGCGGACCTGGGCCAGTACTGGCTGCACCGCCTGTACCACGTGGTGCCCTGGCTGTGGCGCTTCCATGCGGTGCACCACTCGAGCACGGCGATGGACTGGCTGGCCGGCTCGCGCATCCACTTCGTGGAGATCCTGCTGACCCGTACCGGGGTGCTGGTGCCGCTGATGCTGATGGGCTTCTCGCCCCAGGCGATGAATGCCTACGTGATCCTGGTGGGCGTGCAGGCGGTGCTGGCCCACGCCAACGTGCGCATCGACGGCGGCTGGCTGAACTACCTGCTGGTGCTGCCGCGCTACCACCACTGGCACCACGCCCGGCACCCGGACTACATCTACAAGAACTACGCGATCCACCTGCCGATCGTCGACATGCTGTTCGGCACCTTCAAGCTGCCGCCCAAGGAGTGGCCGACCCGTTATGGCGTGTTCGGCAAGCCGCTGCCGGACGGCATCCTGCGCCAGCACCTGTACCCCTTCCAGAAGCCGGAGCCCAAGGCACCGGTGAAGCCGAAGGCGTCCTGACCTTCGATGGCGGCCCATGTGCAATGCATGGGCCGCTGCTTCTGATTCTTCCCCTTTCCCTTTTTGCCGATTCCCGGGCTGAGGCCCGGGCTACGTCCGTAGGTTGGCGCCGAGCCGGCGAGGCCCGACATCGCGGCAGGGATGGGCTCCGGTGCGTTGGGCTTCGTGCCTCAGCCCAACCTACGAGGCTTTTCGCGGGCAAAAGAAAGGGCGCCGGTGAGGGCGCCCTGAAATGATGTGATCTATGGAGTAAGTCCGCTTACATAGACAGTGCCGGGGCGGTTAGTTCCCGCCCCGGGCGATCATTTTTGCGGGGTGAGCATCAGCCGCTTGGTGCCGTAGACCTTGTCGAGGTTCTGCGACTGGAAGGGGAAGCTCATGTAGCGGGCCTTGAGCCAGGCGTCGATGCCGTCGGCGTAGTTGGGGCTGGCCGGGTTGCCGGACTGGCCGGAGCTGTTGAGCCCGATCATGGGTTCCGGCTGGCCGAAGTCGACGATGATGCGCATGGCCGGGATCAGCCAGGTGTCGAAGTCGTTGCCCCACTCGTAGGCCGAGACGTTCAGCGTGTTCATGTCGCCGCCGGCCGGGTAGGGGCCACGGTCCAGGTAGCCCTGGATGGCGTTGATCCCGGTGCGCTGGCTGGCGCTCATGAAGGGCGCGAGCCTGGTGGTGTCGGTGGCCCAGGTGTAGCTGTGCAGCTTGCCCCACTGCCAGGTCTTGCGGTCGGTGCCGAGCTTGCCTTCGGCGAAGCTGACGGCGGCGGCCAGGCTGCGGGCGAGGATGGCGGGCTTGTCTTCCTTCTGCGCTGTGCGCACGTCGTCCCAGAACGGGCTGTCGGCGCGGCCCAGCAGGTGGTCGGCCTGGGCGGAGTAGGAGAGGTTGGCGGTCTCCACCAGGGCCTGCCAGGCCGGGCTGCCTTCGGGGCCGAGTTCGTCCTGGAAGATCTGCCTGGCGCTTTCCTGCAGGAAGGCTTCGTAGAACACCGCATCGGCCGAGGTCGGGCGCAGGTCGCCATCGAAGGCCAGCAGGCGGCTCAGGGCTTCACGGGCCTTGTCGCGCTCGGACGCGGGCAGGGCGTCGAAGGCCTTCTTCAGCGGCTGGGCCATGGCCGGGTCTTCGAACATCGCCTTGAGCTTGGCGGCGAAGGGCGTGGTCTGGTCGTACTGCATGGCGATGGTGCTGCGGGTGTCGTGCTTGCCGCTGCCGGCGAGCTCGGCGATGCGCTCGGCCCGCTCCGGGTAGAACCAGGAATTGGACAGCTGCACCCCATAGCCGCCCTGCACGGTGCGGTGGTTGGCTGTGCCGAGCCAGCCCTGGGTCGGGTCCTGGTCATAGGGGTGCAGCATGGGGTCGGCGAAACCGTCCCAGTCGTAGCGGCTGTCCCAGCCGGGGGAGGGCATCAGGCCACGGCCTTCGCGACGGTTGGGGTAGCGGCCGGTGACCTGCCAGGCGATGTGCTGGGCATCGGCGGTGAGCAGGTTGAGGCCGATGGCGCGGATCGAGCGCGTCGCCTCGCTGGCCTGCTCGACGGATTGCGCGCGGGACAGGTCGAAGAAGGCGTCCAGGGTCTGGTCGTTCTCGAACTGCGCGGTCTTCAGGGCGATGCCCAGGCCGCTCTTCATCTCCAGGGGCTGCAGCGGGTGCTTGCGCTGGCCGAGCACGGAGTTGAGCAGCGGGCCGTGGCGGGTCTCGTAGAGGGTTTCGCGGATCGGCCGCTCGCCCTTGATGAAGAAGGTCTCGTTGCGCTCGATGGCCGGCTGCCATTTGCCGTCGGCGAGGTAGTAGAGGCGGTTGCCCTCGCGCTTGACCTTTTCCAGGTAGAGGTCCTGGTTGTCGGCCATGACCATGGTCATGCCCCAGGCCAGCTTGCCGTTGAAGCCGGCGACCACGGCGGGCACGCCGGCGATGGTGACGCCTGCGGCCTGGAACTTCGGCGAGCGGATCTGCATGAAGTTCCAGTACGAGGGCATGGCCAGCGGCAGGTGGGTGTCGTTGGCGAGGATGCTCTTGCCGTTGCGCGTGTGCCCGGGAGCGATGGCCCAGTTGTTGGAGGCGGCGACGCCGAGCATGTTCAGGCCCGCCAGTTGCCCGGCGGCCTGGTCGATGGCGGCGAGGCCCTGGATCTGCCCGCCGAGGTTGAGGCCCTTGAGCTTGTCGGCTTCGTCGAAGGGCAGGTCCTCGTCCGGGTAGGTGGGCAGCAGCCAGGCGACCTTATCGGCCCCGACCTTCTGCGCCATGACCAGCGAGGCGATCTCTTCCTGCAGGTTCACCGCCAGGCCGAAGTTGAGCAGGCTGAAGACCAGCACCGAGTCCTCGGGTTTCCAGTAGGCGGGCTTGTAGCCGGACTCGGCGAGGTCCATCGGCAGCTTGTCGCGGTACTGGAAGAGGTAGGCGTTGACGCCGCGCGCGTAGACCTCGAAGAAGGACTTCAGGCGCGGGGAGGCGTTCTTGTAGAGGATGTCCGCGCTCTTGCGCAGGTTCACCGCGCGCATGAAGCGATCGACCTCCAGCACGCCGGGGCCGGCCATCTCGGCCAGGCGACCTTCGGCCATGAGGCGCAGGCCGACCATCTGGCTGAGGCGGTCGGAGGCGTGCACGTAGCCCATGGCGAACAGGGCGTCGTGGAAGGTGGTGGTCTCGATCAGCGGCATGCCCAGCGGGTTGCGGCGGATGGAGACGCTCTGCGCCAGGCCCTTGACCGGCTTGAAGCCGGAGGTGGGGGGCAGGCTGTCGGAATAGCGGCTGTCGAGCCAGGACTGGCAACCGGTCAGCGCGACCATGGCGCCGAGGGCGGCGGCCAGGCAGAAACGAGGCAGGAAGCGCTTGGGCGCAGGCGAGGCCATGGAGCGGTATCTCCCGAAGAGGCGGCGGTTTTCAAACGCGCTACGTTAGAGAGCGGCCTCGCACTGCGCAAGCGCCGTTGGCCCTACTTTTTAGCGGCGGCGGGGTTGATCTTTTCCACCAGTTCATAGGCGCGGATCGTGGCCGGGCGGGCCTGGATGCTGTGGAACCAGCGCTTGAGATTGGGGAAGTCGTCGAGGTCCTGTTCCTGGTAGGTGTGCGGGACGATCCAGGGATAGATGGCCATGTCGGCGATGCCGTACTCGGCGCCGGCGACGAAGGGGCGGTCGGCCAGGCGCTTGTCGAGCACGCCGTAGAGGCGGGCGGTCTCCTTCACGTAGCGCTGGATGGCGTAGGGCACCTTCTCCGGGGCGAAGCGGTTGAAGTGGTGGTTCTGCCCGGCCATCGGGCCGAGGCCGCCCATCTGCCAGAACAGCCACTGCAGGGTTTCTTCGCGACCGCGCAGGTCGGCGGGGATGAAGCGCCCGGTCTTCTCGGCGAGGTAGAGCAGGATGGCGCCGGACTCGAACAGCGATAGCGGCTCGCCGCCGTCCGCCGGGGCGTGGTCGACGATGGCGGGGATGCGGTTGTTCGGGGCGATCTTGAGGAAGCTCGGCTGGAACTGCTCGTCCTTGCCGATGTTGATGGGGTGGATCCGGTAGGGGAGGCCGGTCTCCTCGAGGAACAGCGTGATCTTGTGGCCGTTGGGGGTGGTCCAGTAGTAGAGGTCGATCATGGTGGGACTCCTCAGGATGCGGGCGGCCAGCCTAAAGGATTCCCCACGCCAACGAAAAGGCCCGTACTAGACGGGCCTTGGTTGCACTGGCGCGGATCAGGCGCCGTGGCATTTCTTGAATTTCTTCGCGCTGCCACAGGGGCAGGGATCGTTGCGGCCCACTTCCTTCAGCGGGTTGCGCACCGGCTCCTGCGGGCCGTGGTTGCAGTGCGGGCCGTGCACATGGCCGTGATCGTGGTGGTGGTCATGATCATGGTCGTGGTTGCAGTCGGGGCCATGGACATGGGGTTCTTGACTCATGGAAAGGTCACTCCGGGATGTAGTTGCCCGGGATTATCTCGCCATTGCGCGAGAGGTGCACGCTCTTGCCGAACATCAGGCCGGTCTTCACCTCGCCTTCGAGGCGGTAGTGGATCGGCTCGTCGGGCTTCTCCAGGAGCTTGACGATGTACTTCATGTGGCGCCAGAGGTTGGTGCGCACCGGGACATCGAAGGTCTCGTGGCCATTGGCGGGCACGGTGAACCAGGTGCTGGACTCGCCGGAGGCGAGCTTCACGTCGTTGAGGTGGACGGTATAGACCAGGCCGCGGACGGGCAGGCTGACGTCGTTGGGGTTGTCCACGCGAAAGCGCAGCAGGAACTGCTGCTCGAGGAGTTTCGCCTTGATCACATCGACCTTGACCAGCCGTACGTCCGGATCGCGGAAGCCGCCGGTCATCCAGGTGGAACATCCCGTCAGGCCCGAAAGAGGGAGGGCCAGTAACATCATTAGGCTGAGAATTCTTATCGTTTGCGCCTGAGAAAACATTGCATTACTCCATCGACGCTCAAGTGTAACAAGCAACTGCTTGGCTGCAACTTGTTGTTTGCAGAAAAAAACCTGCGCCATACTGCGGTCTGTTTCGGACAGGAGTGTGACCATGAGCCGCTACGAGATCGCTTTCTCCGGCCAACTGGTTCCGGGAGCCCGGCTGGAGCTGGTGCAGGCCAACATGGCCAAGCTCTTCCAGGCTGACGCGCAACGCATCGCCATGCTGTTTTCCGGCAGGCGCATCGTGATCAAGAACAACCTCGATGAGGCCGCCGCCGAGAAATATCGTGCAACGCTTGAGCGTGCCGGTGCGGTGGTGGACGTGGTGTCGATGGACGTCGAGATCGAGGAGGTGGAGCTGGCGCCGCCGCCCGTGCAGGAGCCGGTCGCCGCGCCGCGCGCCCCGGTGGCCCAGCCGGCCGGGGAGGGCGCTCCGGTGGGGCGCCTGAAAGTGGCGCCGCGTGACGAATACATGGCGGCGTTCGCCGAGGTGGACGCGCCGGACTTCGGCATCGCTCCGGTGGGGGCGGACCTGCAGGACGCCAAGGCCGAGGCGCAGGCGCCCAAGGTCGACCTGAGCCAGTTCAGCCTGGCGCCGGTGGGCAGCGACATGGGCCAGGCCAAGGCCGCCCCGGCCGCGCCGCCGCCGGATACCTCGCACCTGCGCATACAGGAGTGAGTGCCCGCCCATGAAAAAGCCCGCCGATCGGCGGGCTTTTTCATCTGTGGCCTGGGCATCCCCGCCTTCGGCGCGGCGTCAGCCCAGCTCGCCCACAGCCCTCCAGGCCTCGTCGATGGCGGCGTGGGCGTAGGCGCTCCAGGCCGCGTCGGAGTTGGCGATGGTGACGTTGCCGACCTGGGTGCGCGCCAGGTTCATCAGCTTCTCGCTCTCGTCTTCGTCGTCGAACAGGCTGTTGGCGAAATAGGCGTAGCCATGGGACCAGCGGTTCACGGTGATGCCGAGGATGTCCTTCTGATGGTCGAAGCCGGCCGGGCCGAGCATGGCCTGGAGCTGGTCGCGGATGGCCGTCTCCATCTGCTCGAAGCTCATGCCGTAGAGCTTGGTGCGACCGACCCGCGCCTGGGTGCGGGCGTCCATGCCCATGTTCGGGCTGGTGGGCACGTGGACCATGTGCAGGCCGATGGGCTGGTTCGGGTCGCGTGGGTGGCGGTAGCCGCCGATGTCCACCGGGTAGTCGAGCTTGACCCGGCTGTAGGGCTGGTTCGGCGCGTAGATCTCGTGCACGCCGAGCTTGCGGAAGCTTTGCCAGTTGCGGATCACCACCTTGGTGTACACCAGCGGGAACTTCACGTTCTGCGACAGCGCGTGGGCCTGCTCGGCGGAGAGGTCGCGCAGGATGTAGGGGATGATCATGTTGTAGCAGGCCAGCACCGTGTGCTTGCCGCGTACCCGGTGCAGCTGGCCGCCGCGGCTGTAGCCGACGTCCACGCCGCCGTCGCGGTTGCGCACGCTGACCACGGTGCTGTTCAGGCGCAGGCGCACCGGGCTGCCCGGCTGGTCGAGCCTGGCGTAGTCGAAGTCGGCGAGGACGATGTCGTCCATGCCCTTGCCCGCTGCCACGGCCGGGATCAACCCGCGCACCAGCAGGCGCGCCAGGGACGCGTTGCCGTCCGGGAAGTGGTAGATGTACGGCTCTTCCATCTCCGCCTTGGCCTCTTCGCTGACGGGGGAGAGGTCCATGGCGGCGAAGCCGGGGAAGCCCACCGAGTAGGCGTCGGCGGCGGCCACGGCGTCGATGCTCAGGGCCGAGAAGTCATTGGTGCGGGCGAGGAAATAGCGGGTGGCCGCCTCGCTCAGGCCCACGTCCTTGCGCAGGAAGTCCTGGTAGCTGGTCTTGGCCAGGTGGTCTTCCTTCTCCTCGCGGCTCTTGCCGGCGAGGTAGTCGCGCGGTGCCTCGTGCAGGTCGATCAACGCCTGGCGATCGGCCTCCGGCAGCGGGAAGTCCTCGATGAAGGCGCGCCAGCTGCGGGCGTTGAGTTTTTCCGGGGCGATGTCGTCGGCCACCATGGGCGTCGGGTCGCCGGTCACCAGCTTGTCCTGGCCGAAGCCGGCCTTGTCGAAGAACACCCCGCGCGACAGGCCCAGGCCCGGGTAGAAGTCGCGGTCGAAGGCGGTCTCGAAGCGGTCGATGTCTACGCCCAGCTGCTTGAGCAGGCCGTTGACCTCCTTGCTGTAGAGGCTCTTGGGCGACTGGAAGGCTTCGCTGCCGCCGTAGCCGAGGATCATCCGCCCGCCGGCCTGGAATTCGTTGCGCTTGGCGTGGCCGCCGAAGTCGTCGTGGTTCTCGACGATGAGCACGCGTGCCTGCGGGTGCTTCTGGCGGTAGAACCAGGCCGCGGCGAGACCGCTGATGCCGCCGCCGACCACCACCAGGTCGTATTCCTCCTCGATCTTCAGACCGTCGGTATCGAACACCTTCTTTTCCCAGCCCATCTGGTGCGCCACCTCGAAGGCGCCGGGGTGGCTACCGCGCAGGCCGGTGAGGGCGGGCGGGTAGTAGCGGCCGGAGGGGGCGGCCTGGAGCAGCTGCAGCGGAGTGAGTCCGGCGCCGATGGCGAGGGCAGCGCCGTTGAGGAAGTCGCGGCGGGTGATGGTCATGGTGTACCTGCAAGGCGTTGTCGTTTTTTATGCATGGCGCCCGGGTCGTGCCGGGTGCCACGTCGGGCTTACCAGCCCAGTTGCTTATTGAAGCCGAGGGCGTCGTAGTAGTCGCCCTGGTAGGCGATCTTGCCGTCCTTGATGCGCACGAAGCTGACCCCTTCGAACTTCAGGGGCTTGTTCGTGGCCGGGGTTTCCGCGCCCCAGGCGCCGCTGTTGGTGCCGCTGAACTCCCACTGGAAGGCGATGCCGTCGGGCCCGACGATGGGCTCGCTGGTCATCTTCCATTTCAGGTCCGGCACCGCGCCGATGAACACCTTGATGACGTTGTCGCGGGCGGCGGCCTTGCCTTTCTGCGGGGTGCCGACGGTGGCGTCGAAGTACTCCGCATCCTCGGCGAGGAAGGTTGCGGCCTTGTCCGCATCGTGGGCATTCCAGGCGGCCATGTAGCCCTCGACGACGGACCTTGCATCACCGGCGGCCTGGGCCAGGCCGGTGGCGGCGCACAGCAGGATGAAGCTGAAACTACGCAGGGTGGTTCGCATTTCGGTTCTCCTGGGGGTGGGGTGCAGCGGTTTGAAGCGGAGCCTGTGGTGAGCAGGGATCTGTGGGAGCGAATTCATTCACGAAAGCCGCGCAGCGGCCAGCCGTTTACCTGCCGGCCCTGCGGGCCGGATCGCGAATGAATTCGCTCCCACAAAAAAAGCGTGCGGAGCGCTGAGTGGCTGAGCGTCGTGAGCGACGGCCAGGCTAGGCGGAAGACGGCGAGAAAGCGGAATGTACGTTTGTACATGAGCATTTCGAGCCGGCTTCCAACAACGCCTGGCCTAGCGCAACAGCTCAGGGTCAGTGTTTGAACATGACGTGGCGGATGGCGGTGTAATCCTCCAATCCGTACATCGACATGTCCTTGCCGTAGCCCGACAGCTTCACGCCGCCGTGGGGCATCTCGCTGACCAGCATGAAGTGGGTGTTGACCCAGGTGCAGCCGTACTGCAGGCGCGCGGAGAGGCGGTGGGCGCGGCCGACGTCGGCGGTCCACAGCGAAGACGCCAGGCCATAGTCGGAGTCGTTGGCCCAGGCCAGCACCTGCGCCTCGTCGTCGAAGGCGGTGACCGAAACCACCGGGCCGAAGACTTCGCGGCGCACGATCTCGTCGTCCTGGCGGGCGTCGGCGATCACCGTGGGTTCGAAGAAGAAGCCGGGGCCTTCGACCTTCTTGCCGCCGGTGACGATGCGGATGTGCGGCTGGGCGGCGGCGCGCTCGACGAAACCGGCCACGCGCTCGCGGTGCTGCTCGGTGATCAGCGGGCCGAGCTCGGTGCCGGCGTCGTCCTGCAGGCCGTACTTGATGGTGGAGACGGCGGCGCCGAGCTTCTCGACGAACTTCTCGTAGATGCCCTTCTGCGCGTAGATGCGGCAGGCGGCGGTACAGTCCTGGCCGGCGTTGTAGAAGCCGAAGGTGCGGATGCCTTCCACGGCGGCGTCGATGTCGGCGTCGTCGAAGATGATCACCGGGGCCTTGCCGCCCAGTTCCATGTGCATGCGCTTAACGGTGTCGGCGGTGCCGGCGATGATGCGCGAGCCGGTGGCCACCGAGCCGGTGAGCGAGACCATGCGCACCTTGGGGTGGGTGGTCAGCGGCTCGCCGACGCTGGGGCCGCGGCCGAAGACGATGTTGACCACGCCGGCGGGGAAGATCTCGGCCAGGTACTCGGCCAGCTTCAGCGCGGTCAGCGGGGTCTGCTCGGAGGGCTTGAGCACCACGGTGTTGCCGGCGGCCAGTGCCGGGCCGAGCTTCCACGCGGCCATCATCAGCGGGTAGTTCCAGGGCGCGATGGAGGCGATGACGCCCACCGGGTCGCGACGGATCATCGAGGTGTGGCCGGGCAGGTATTCACCAGCGGCGGAACCGCTCATGCAGCGGCTGGCACCGGCGAAGAAGCGGAACACGTCGGCGACGGCGGGCAGCTCGTCGTTCAGCGCGGCGGTGTAGGGCTTGCCGCAGTTGTCCGACTCCAGGCGCGCCAGTTCCTCGGCGCCGGCGTCGATGCGGTCTGCGAGCTTGAGCAGCAGGGTGGAGCGGTCCTTGGGCGGGGTCTGCGACCAGGCGTCGAAGGCGGCGTCGGCGGCGCGCACGGCGGCGTCGACCTGGGCCTCGCTGGCTTCGGGGATGTCCACCAGGGTGGTGCCACGGGCGGGGTTGAGCACGGCTTGCGCGGCGCCTTCGCCGGCGACCAGTTGGCCGTTGATCAGGAGTTTGGTCTGCATGGTGAATCCTCCAGTCGGGGTTTCGCGAATCCGGGGTTGAGGCCCCCGCCGTCGTGACGGGGGCGGTGTGTCACTTGCCGCTGCCGGCCACGCCTTCGCCACCCTTGGTCAGGTAGTAGGCGCCGAGGATCGGCAGCATGGTCACCAGCATCACCAGCATGGCGACGACGTTGGTGACCGGCACATCGCGCGGGCGGCTGAGCTGGTTGAGCAGCCACAGCGGCAGGGTGCGTTCGTGGCCGGCGGTGAAGGTGGTGACGATGATCTCGTCGAAGGACAGCGCGAAGGCCAGCATGCCGCCCGCCAGCAGGGCCGAGCCGAGGTTCGGCAGGATGATGTAGCGGAAGGTCTGCCAGCCGTCGGCGCCCAGGTCCATCGAGGCTTCGATGAGGCTGTGGGAGATGCGCCGGAAACGCGCGATCACGTTGTTGTGGACGATCACCACGCAGAAGGTGGCGTGGCCGATGATGATGGTCAGCAGCCCCGGCTCCAGGCCCAGGCTCTTGAACGCCGAGAGCAGCGCGATGCCGGTGATGATGCCGGGCAGGGCGATGGGCAGGATCAGCATCAGCGAGATGCTCTCCTTGCCGAAGAAGCTGCGCCGGTACAGCGCCGCCGAGGCCAGGGTGCCGAGCACCATGGCGATCAGCGTGGCGACGCAGGCGACCTGCAGCGACAGCTTGATCGACTCCAGCACGTCCTCGCGGGCGAAGGCCACGCTGAACCAGTGCAGGGTGAAGCCCTTGGGCGGGAAGCTGAAGGCCGCGTCCTCGGTGTTGAAGGCATAGAGGAAGATGATCAGGATCGGGAAGTGCAGGAAAACCAGCCCGCCCCAGGCGGCCGCTTTCAGGCCCCAGGAAGCTTTCTCAGAGTGCATCGAATGCCCCCAGACGTTTGACGATGGAGAGGTACACGGCGATCAGCACGATCGGCACCAGGGTGAAGGCGGCGGCCATGGGCATGTTGCCGATGGCACCCTGCTGGGCGTAGACCATGCTGCCGATGAAGTAGCCGGGCGGGCCCACCAGTTGCGGCACGATGAAGTCGCCCAGGGTCAGGCTGAAGGTGAAGATCGAGCCGGCGGCGATGCCCGGGATCGACAGCGGCAGCACCACCTGCAGGAAGGTCTGGCGGGGCTTGGCACCGAGGTCGGCAGAGGCTTGCAGCAGGTTCGGCGGCAGGCGCTCCAGGGAGGCCTGGATCGGCAGGATCATGAACGGCAGCCAGATGTAGACGAACACCAGGAAGCGTCCCAGGTGCGAGGTGGACAAGGTGCTGCCGCCGACGCCGGGGATGCCGAGGATGAACTGCAGCACCGGCTCCAGTCCGAACTGCTGGACGAACCACTGGGCCACGCCGCCCTTGGCCAGCAGCAGGGTCCAGGCGTAGGCCTTGACGATGTAGCTGGCCCACATGGGCATCATCACCGCGATGTAGAAGAACGCCTTGGTCTTGCCCGTGGTGTAGCGCGCCATGTAGTAGGCGATGGGGAAGGCCAGCATGCCGCTGGCGATCGACACCGCCACGGCCATGGCCAGGGTGCGCTGGATGATGTCGAAGTTGGCGGCCTGGAACAGCGCCGAGAAGTTCGCCAGGGTCAGGTCCGTGGACACCGCCATGGTGAAGTCGTCGAAGGTGTAGAAGCCCTGCCACAAGAGGCTCAGCAACGAGCCCAGGTAGATGGCGCCGAACCACAGCAGCGGCGGGATCAGCAGCATCGACAGGTACAGCGTCGGCCGGCGGTAGAGCAGGTTGGACAGGCGCCGCATGGCCCCGCTGGGGGCGGCCTGTGCCTGGGCGGTGAGGGTCGCGTTCATGTCACACGCCCTCGCTCAGTTGCACCATGGCCTCGCGCGCCCAGCGCACGGTGATGCGTTCGCCCGGCTGGAACGACGGCGCGGCGGCCTGCCACTGGTTGTTGGCCTGGCTGATGCACAGGTTCTGGCCGTTATCCAGGCGCAGCTCGTAGCGGGTGGCGGCGCCCTGGTACTGGATATCGTGCAGCAGGCCGCTGATCTGCACCTCGCCGGCCAGGGCGGCCTCGCCGGTGGCGAAGCGGATGTGCTCGGGGCGGATGGAGAAGGGCTGCTCGTTGCCGGTCAGCTCCAGGGCCACGGCACCGCGCAGCACGTTGGAGGTGCCGACGAACTCGGCGACGAAGGGCGTGGCCGGCTGCATGTAGAGGTTGCGCGGGGTGTCGACCTGCTCGATGCGGCCCTTGTTGAACACTGCCACGCGGTCGGACATCGACAGCGCCTCGCTCTGGTCGTGGGTGACGAAGATGAAGGTGATGCCCAGCTGGCGCTGCAGCTTCTTCAGCTCGCTCTGCATCTGCTCGCGCAGCTTCAGGTCCAGTGCGCCCAGGGGTTCGTCCAGCAGCAGCACGCGGGGGCGGTTGACCAGGGCGCGGGCCAGGGCCACGCGCTGGCGCTGGCCACCGGAGAGCTGCGCCGGCTTGCGGTCGCCGTAGCCGGCCAGGGCCACCATGCCCAGGGCCTCTTCGGCGCGGTTCAGGCGCTCGGACTTGCCGACGCCCTTGACCTTCAGGCCATAGGCGACGTTGTCACGCACGTTCATGTGGGGGAACAGCGCGTAGTCCTGGAACACGGTATTGACGTCGCGCTGGTAGGGCGGCAGGCCGGCGGCCTCCTCGCCATGGATGCGGATGGAACCCGAGCTGGGCTGCTCGAAGCCGGCGATCAGGCGCAGGCAGGTGGTCTTGCCGGAACCGGATGGGCCGAGCATGGAAAAGAACTCGCCGTCCTGGATATCGATGGATACCCGGTCGACGGCCTTGACCTCGCCGAAGAGACGGGAAACCTGGGTGAACTGGACTGCAAGCGTCATGGTGCGGTGCTCCGGTAAAGCGAAAAGGGTGCAGGTGTGGCGAAACGGCCCCCCGCCCGCAGGCGAGGGGAAAACTTCAGGTACTGCTGTTCATCTGTCCCCCGTCTCCTGCAAGGAGAGGGAGGCACTTCGAAAGAGGCTGGAAAAAACGTTCAGCCCACGTCGCGAGCGGGCCTCAGCCGTGGTTGGCCAGCGCACAGGAACCGGAGCGTACGACCGTACGTGAGGATTCCGAGCACTGCCCGAACACGGATCAGGCACGCGCAGCAGCGGGCTGAGTGTTTTTCAGCGGCCGCCCATGATGGCGATATAGTCCTGGGTCCACCGGCTATAGGGCACGAACTTGCCGCCCTGGGCCTGCGGGGTCTTCCAGAAGGCGATCTTGTCGAAGTTGTCGAAGCCGTTGGTGGCACAGCCTTCGGCGCCGAGCAGCTCGCTGGCCTTGCAGCCGGCGGGAACGGCAGGGAGGGAGCCGAACCAGGCGGCGACGTCACCCTGGACCTTGGGTTCCAGGGACCAGTTCATCCACTTGTAGGCGCAGTTGGGATGCTTGGCCTCGGCGTGCAGCATGGTGGTGTCGGCCCAGCCGGTGGCGCCTTCCTTCGGTACCACGGAGGCGATCGGCTGCTTCTCTAGCTGCAGGGCGTTGACCTGGTAGGGCCAGGCGCTGGAGGCGACCACGCCTTCGTTCTTGAAGTCGCTCATCTGCACCGTGGTGTCGTGCCAGTAGCGGTGGATCAGCGCGTGCTGCTTGCGCAGCAGGTCGAGCACGGCGGCGTACTGCGCCTCGTTCAGCTCATAGGGGTCCTGGATGCCCAGGGCCGGCTGGGTGGCCTTCAGGTAGAGGGCGGCGTCGGCGATGTAGATCGGGCCGTCGTAGGCCTGCACGCGGCCCTTGTTGGCCTTGCCGTCGGGCAGGTCCTGGGCCTCGAAGACGGTGGCCCAGCTGGTGGGGGCTTCCTTGAAGGTGTTGGTGTTGTACATCAGCACGTTCGGGCCCCACTGGTAGGGCGAGCCGTAGTGCTGGCCGTCCACCGTGTACCAGGGCGCGTCCTTCAGGCGCTCGTCGAGGTTCTTCCAGTTGGGGATCAGCGCGGTGTTGATCGGCTGCACGCGCTTGCCGTAGATCAGGCGCAGCGAGGCGTCGCCCGAGGCGGTGACCAGGTCGTAGCCACCCTTGGCCATGAGGCTGACCATCTCGTCGGAGGTGGCGGCGGTCTTGACGTTGACCTTGCAGCCGCTGTCCTGCTCGAACTGGCTGACCCAGTCGTAGTTCTTGTCGGTCTGGCCGCGTTCGATGTAGCCGGGCCAGGCGATGATGTCGAGCTGGCCTTCGCCAGTGCCGACTTGTTTCAGGGGCTCGGCGGCCTGCAGGCTGGCGCTGGCCAGCAGGGCGGTGGTAAGCGCACTGAGCAGAGCGGTTTTGCGCGCGGACATTGATGTTCCCTCTTGTTGACTAGTTATTGGTCGGGGCAGTTGAACGTCGTTTCGCGGGCCTTCCGGCCTTTGTTGTTTTAGAAGTCCTGGCCGTGGCGCGCCATGATGTGGCGCACCACGCTGTAGTCCTGCAACGAGTCGCTGGACAGATCCTTGCCATAGCCGGAGCGCTTCAGCCCGCCATGGGGCATCTCGCTGGCCAGGGTGAAATGGGTGTTGATCCAGGTGCAGCCGTACTGCAGGCGGTTGGCCAACTGGAAGGCCTTGTCGAGGTTCTGCGTCCACACCGAGGAGGCCAGGCCGTACTCGGAGTCGTTGGCCCAGTCCAGCGCCTGGTCGAGCTGGTCGAAGCGGGTCACGGTCACCACCGGGCCGAACACTTCGCGCTGGACGATCTCGTCGCCCTGCTTGCAGCCGGCCAGCAGGGTGGGCTGGTAGTAGAAGCCGGCGCCGGAATGCACGGCGGCACCGGTGACGCGCTCGATGTGCGGCTGGCCGAGGGCGCGCTCGACGAAGCTGGCCACGCGGTCGCGCTGGCGCGAGCTGATCAGCGGGCCGATCTCGTTGTCCTGGTCGCGCTTGCGGGCGAAGCGCAGGCTGGCCACGGCGTCGCCCAGCTCGCTGACGAGGCGGTCGTGGATGCCGGCCTGGGCATAGATGCGGCAGGCGGCGGTGCAGTCCTGCCCGGCGTTGTAGTAGCCATAGGCACGCACGCCCTGGACCACGGCTTCGAGGTCGGCGTCGTTGCAGACGATCACCGGGGCCTTGCCGCCCAGTTCCAGGTGGGTGCGCTTGAGCGTGCGGGCGGCGGTTTGGAGGATCTTCTGCCCGGTGACGATGTCGCCGGTGAGCGAGACCATGCGCACCCTGGGGTGGCTGACCAGGTGGCTACCGACGCCTTCGCCACCGCCGGAGACGATGTTGATCACCCCGGCCGGGAGGATCTCCGCCAGGGCCGGGGCCAGGGCCAGGATCGACAGCGGGGTGTGTTCGGAGGGCTTGAACACCAGGGTGTTGCCGGCCGCCAGCGCCGGGGCGATCTTCCAGGCGGCCATCATCAGGGGGTAGTTCCAGGGCGCGATGGAGGCGACCACGCCCACCGGGTCGCGGCGCACCATGCTGGTGTGGCCGGGCACGTACTCCCCGGCGAGCTGGCCCTGCTGGCAGCGCACGGCGCCGGCGAAGAAGCGGAACACATCGGCGGTGGCGGGGATGTCGTCCTGGCGCGCCAGGTGCAGCGGCTTGCCGCAGTTCAGCGATTCCAGGCGGGCCAGTTGCTCGGCGTTGGCCTCGACCGCATCGGCGATGGCCAGCAGGGCGGCGGCGCGTTGCGCGGGGGTGGTGCGGGACCAGCCGGCGAAGGCCTTGTGCGCGGCGAGGACGGCGGCTTCCACCTGCTCGATGGAGGCCTCGGCGATGGCGATCAGGGTTTCCCCGGTGGCGGGGTTGAGGATGGGCTCGACCAGGCCTTCACCGATGACCAGCCGGCCATCGATCAGCAAATGGGAATGCAGGGTGGGCGTGCTCGCAGTGCCGGCCATCTTCGGGGCTCTTTTCTTCCTGGGTTTTTGTTCTTCAGTCATGGCTGTGCTCCTGGCGGCGCCCGGCATGACTCTGTTTATAGGAAGCAGAGCCTAGTGGGCGGGCTTGAGGTCGACAAATTCTAAATATTGAAAGCGGCGTTCGATTAAATCGAAGGCTTGCGGGCGTTCGGCTGTTCGCGGGCCAGGGTGAGGAAGGGGTCCACCAGCGGCGGCCGCGCGGTGCCGCGACGCCAGGCCAGGCCCACGTCCAGCGGTTCGCCCAGGTCCACCAGCGGGCGCGCCTCGATGATGTCGCCCTCCAGGGACCAGGGGCGGTAGGTCATGTCCGGCTGGATCGACAGGCCGAGCCCGGCCGCCACCAGGCTGCGCACCGCTTCCACCGAGGCGGTACGCAGGGTCACCTGGGGCGTGAGGCCGGCGCGGGACCAGATGCGCTGGGTGTGCAGGCCCATCTCGTCGGCGTTTAGCTGGATCAGCGGCTCGCTGGCGACGTCCGCCAGGCTGATGCTGTCGTGCTCCAGCAGCGGGTGCTGGGCCGGCAGCCAGAGACGGTGGGGCGAGTGGGTCAGCACCTCGGTCTGCAGGGCGTGGCGGTCTTCCAGGTTGGAGAGGATCAGCACACCGACATCGATCTCGCCGCTCACCAGCAGGTGCTCGATGTAGGGGCGCTCGTCCTCCACCACGCGGGTCTTCACGTTGGGGTAGGCGCGCTGGAAGCGAGTGATCAGGTCGGCCAGGTAATAGCCGGCGACCAGGCTGGTCACGCCGATGGTGAGGCTGCCGGCCACCTGGTCGGTGCTCTGCTGCAGGCTGCGCTTGGCGTTGTCCACGGTCGCCAGGATCAGGTGCGCCTGGCGCAGGAACTGGTGGCCCTGGTGGGTCAGGGACATGCCCTTGGCGTGGCGGTTGAACAGGCTGACGCCGATCTCCTCCTCCAGCTGCTGGATGGCCAGGGTCAGGGTGGACTGGGAGATGAAGACCGCCTGGGCGGCGGCGGAGATGGAGCCCGTCTCGGCGACGGCGATGAAGTGGCGGATCTGGCGCAGGGTCATCATGGGGCGGGGTTCCGCAGGTGGAAAATGCCGAGCGACAGTATGGTTTATCGAAAATCGAGTGGGGGATTCTTTTTTATCGA
The DNA here is from genome assembly GCF_037153275.1 of Pseudomonas sp. USHLN015. Classification (NCBI taxonomy): domain Bacteria; kingdom Pseudomonadati; phylum Pseudomonadota; class Gammaproteobacteria; order Pseudomonadales; family Pseudomonadaceae; genus Pseudomonas; species Pseudomonas sp. USHLN015. Next base: position 552,313 of record NZ_JBBCKP010000002.1, on the reverse strand, counting down.
ATGCCGGCACGATAAAGCCACGCTCCCCTCCCTCCCTGTAGGAGCGAGCTCTGCTCGCGAAGCTCTACAGCCGGGCACGGTGGCGGGGCTGAATGAGGAGGTTGCTACCTCCACCGCGTGGGTTTCGCTTCGCTCTACCCACCCTACGGACTCGGTGTATGCCGGTATGAACGGAGCGCGGTTGCAGGCTTCAGGTACGCCCCGCATCCGACATATGCCTTGTGCCGATTCATCGGACGGGGGCTCCCGGCCCAGCGGCAATATCCCGAAGCAATCCGGCGCTTACGTGCTCGGAAACTCGGCGGCTAGAGTGCAGTCCATCAGAAGATTCGCCCACCGAAGGAGGTTGTGATGAACACCCGTGGATTGCTCGATCAACTGCTCAAATCCGGCCAGGACCTGCTGCAACAGAAGACCGGTGGCAAGTCCGGCGGCTTCGCAGGCGGTGGCTCCGGCGGCGTGGGCGGCAACCTCGGCAGCCTGCTCGGCGGTGCCGGTGGCGGCGCGCTGGCGGCCGGTGCGCTGGGCCTGCTGCTGGGCAACAAGAGTGCGCGCAAGCTCGGCGGCAAGGCGCTGACCTATGGCGGCCTGGCCGCACTCGGCGTGCTGGCCTACAAGGCCTATGGCAACTGGCAGGCCAAGCAGGCGGGGGCGCCCCAGGGCGAGCCGCTGACCCTCGATCGCCTGCCTGCGCCCCAGGCCGAGCAGCACAGCCAGGCCGTCCTCAAGGCGCTGGTGGCGGCGGCGAAGGCCGATGGTCATGTCGATGCCCGCGAGCGCCAACTGATCGAGGGCGAGCTGGGCAAGCTGACCCAGGATGCCGAGCTGCGCTCCTGGCTTGAACTGGAGCTGAACAAGCCGCTGGACCCCGCCGATGTGGCCCGCGCCGCATGCACGCCGGAAATGGCGGCGGAGATGTACCTCGCCAGCGTGCTGATGGTGGATGAGGAGCACTTCATGGAGCGCGCCTACCTCGACGAACTGGCCCGCCAGCTCAAGCTCGACCCCGACCTGAAGACCGAGCTGGAAAGCCAGGTCCGCCAGGAATTGCAGGTCAGCTAGGTCCCTGCAGACTGCCTGCACGTCCGATCGCGAATGAATTCGCTCCTACAGGGTGTCGCTGTGCGCCGTTGGGCGGCTGAAGTCGCCCCCGCACCGTCCGCCGGATGGACACGACCGCTGCGTCGGGTGGAGGTCGCCCTTTACCTCCACCGGGCGAAGCCGGGCCCTGGCACCCCATGATGGGCTTCGCGGTGCTCGCCGAACACCGATGTCCTCGCTCGGCTGTGGCGCCGCCCATCCTCCCAACACGCCCAGCACAATTTCTCGTTTCTGCCAGACTTCCAGGCGGGCCCGCCAAAGGGCTGATGCCCCGTTGCGCTTTGTCTTGCAAGGACGTGGGGCGAGTCTCTAGAGTCGCCGCTCAATGACGACGCGCGCGATGTCCGGCGCGGTAAACGACAGGGTTTGACAAGCGGGGGTCTACGTGAAGAACTGGTCGGTGCGGCTACGAATCCAGGCGAGTTTCGCCATCATCATCGCGATCATGCTGCTGATGGCCATCGCGTCCTATGTGCGCTTGTTCACGGTGCAGAAGGGGGCGGAGCGCCTGGCGGATAACGCCATGCCCGGCATGTTCCTCATCACCCAGGTGCGCAGCGCCTGGACCGACGTGTTCATCCAGACCCTGGAGCGCGTAGGCGCCTCCGACCAACCGCTGGAGAAGGTGGATCAGGACAAGCTGCGCCTGCTGGACGAGAGGCTCGATGCTGCCCTGGCGGAGTACCGCAAGACCATCAGTGACAGCAACGACGAGACGCTCCTGGAAAACTTCAACCAGAGCCGCAAGCGCTATGACGCGGTCCTCTCCACGGTCATCGAGCTGCACCAGCAGAAGCGGCTGGGCGAAGCCCGCTCGCTGCTCACCGATGACCTGACCAAGATATGGAACGAAGGCCGCAACGGCCTCACCGAACTCATCAGCTACAACCGCAAGACCGCCGAGGGGGCGACCGGCGACATTGTCGACGCCGTGCGCAATGCGGAGCTGAGCATGATCGTCTCGGTGCTCCTGGCCATCGCCGCCGCCTTCGTCTGTGGGGCGCTGCTGGTGCGTGCCATCACCGAGCCGGTCCAGCGTGTGGTGCAGAACCTCCAGGCGCTCGCCTCGGGCGATCTCACCGCGCGCCTGCACCTCGGGCGCAAGGATGAGTTCGACTCCATCGAGACCGGTTTCAACAGCATGGCGGAGGAGTTGAAGAGCCTGGTATCCCAGGCTCAGCGCTCATCGGTGCAGGTCACCACTTCGGTGACCGAGATCGCCGCGACGACGCGCCAGCAGCAGGCCACCGCCACTGAGACGGCTGCCACCACTACGGAGATCGGGGCCACTTCACGTGAGATCGCCGCCACGTCGCGGGACCTGGTGCGCACCATGACCGAGGTTTCCGGCGCCGCCGAGCAGACCTCCACCCTGGCCGGCTCCGGCCAGCTGGGTCTGGCGCGAATGGAGGAGACCATGCACCAGGTGATGGGCGCCGCCGACCTGGTCAACGCCAAGCTGGCGATCCTCAACGAGAAGGCCGGCAACATCAATCAGGTGGTCACCACCATCGTCAAGGTCGCCGACCAGACCAACCTGCTGTCCCTCAACGCCGCCATCGAGGCGGAGAAGGCCGGCGAGTACGGCCGCGGGTTCGCCGTGGTGGCGACCGAGGTGCGCCGCCTGGCCGACCAGACGGCCGTGGCCACCTACGACATCGAACAGATGGTGCGCGAGATCCAGTCTGCCGTCTCGGCCGGGGTGATGGGCATGGACAAGTTCTCCGAGGAGGTGCGCCGCGGCATGTCCGAGGTCGGCCAGGTCGGCGAGCAGCTGTCGCAGATCATCCAGCAGGTGCAGGCCCTGGCGCCGCGTGTGCAGATGGTCAACGAAGGCATGCAGGCGCAATCCACCGGCGCCGAACAGATCAACCAGGCCCTGGTGCAGCTGGGCGAGGCTTCGGGGCAGACGGTGGAGTCCTTGCGTCAGGCCAGCTCCGCGATCGATGAGCTCAACCACGTCGCCCAGGGCCTGCGGGCCGGCGTCAGCCGCTTCAAGGTCTGAGATGACGACCCGCGCGACTGGCCAGCAGCCCCGTCGTGGGCAGCTATACCTGCTGTTCGGCATGGGCAGCGACCGCTATGCCCTGGACGTACGCGACGTGCTGGAGGTGATGCCCCTGCGCCGTCTCAAGCGCCTGCCCGAGGCGCCTGCCTGGGTGGCTGGCGTTTTCGACTGGCGCGGTGCGCCGGTGCCGGTTCTGGATCTCGGCGCCCTGGCTTTCGGCGAGCCCGCCCGCCCGCGTACCAGCACCCGACTGGTGATGGTGCGCCATGCCGGGCACAGTCTCGGCCTGGTCCTGGAGCAGGCCACCGAGACCCTGCGCTGCCAACCCGAGGAGTTCCAGGACTACGGGCTGGATGGGGGCGAGGCGCGTTACCTGGGGCCGGTGTTGCGCAGTGCACAAGGGCTGGTGCAGCGTGTCGAGGTCGCCGAGCTGCTCGGTGAAGAGGCACGCGCGCTGCTGTTCCCGGCCGATGCGGAGGCCACATCATGACCCCGCGCTTCGAGCGCCTGCTCAAGGAGCGCATCGGCCTTGACGTCGACTCGGTCGGCCGCGAGCTGGTGGAGCGCGCCATACGCCTGCGCATGCAGGCCAGTGGTTGCCGGGACGTGGACGAGTACTGGCTGAGCCTGGAGTCGTCCCACGGTGAGCAGCAGGCCCTGGTCGAGGCCGTCGTGGTTCCCGAGACCTGGTTCTTCCGCTACCCCGAGTCTTTCGTGGCCCTGGCCCGGCTGGCCTTCGAGCGCCTGCCGCGCCTCGCCTCCGGGCGCCCGCTGCGGGTGCTGAGCCTGCCCTGCTCCAGTGGCGAGGAGCCGTACTCCATCGTCATGGCACTGCTCGATGCGGGCTTTGCCCCGGCACTGTTCCAGGTGGATGCGCTGGACGTCAGCGAGAAGGTGCTGGAGCGCGCGCGCCAGGCCGTCTACGGGCGCAACTCGTTCCGTGGCGAGGAGCTGGGCTTCCGCGATCGCCACTTCCTGCCCGTCGAGGAGGGCCACGTCCTCACCGAGCAGGTCCGGCGCAAGGTGAACTTCCGCCATGGCAATTTGCTGGGGCCGGGCCTGTTGGCGGGCGAGGCGCCCTATGACTTCGTGTTCTGCCGCAACCTGCTGATCTACTTCGACCGGCCCACCCAGAGCCAGGTGCTGGCGGTGCTCAAGCGTCTGATGTGTCCCGACGGAGCGCTGTTCGTCGGCCCCGCCGAAGCCAGCCTGCTGAGCCAGGACGGCATGCGTGCTTTGGATTTGCCACAGTCCTTCGTGTTCCTGCCGGGCGTGGCCAGGGCGCCGCGCGCCGTCGCGCCGAGTCCACGGGTCGCTTCCGCTCCGGCGCCTGCCCCAGCCCCCCGAAGGGCTGCCCCGCCAGCGGTCCGCCCGACGCCCGTTGCCCCGCGCCCGGCACCGGTCGCACGCGGCCAGGAGGCCGCTGGCGAGCTGTTGGAGATCGCCCGGCTGGCCAACGCCGGTAGCAGCGTCGAGGCCCGCGCCGCCTGCGAGCGCCACCTGGCTGCTCATGGTCCGTCGGCGGCGGTGTTCTACTGGCTTGGCCTGCTCTGCGATGTGGCCGGCCAGCAGCGCGAGGCGCAGGACTACTACCGCAAGACCCTCTACCTGGAGCCCGGTCATGCCGAGGCCCTGGCCCACTTGGCGGCGCTGCTCGCCGCGCGCGGCGACCTGGCGGGTGCCCGGCGGTTGCAAGAGCGTGCCAGCCGTGGAGTGAACGACCATGATCGATAGCCGCGTCGTAAGCCTGGACGAAAGCGCGCAGGCACCCATCGACGACTGCTGGAACCGTATCGGCGTGCACGGCGACAAGAGCTGCGAACGCCTGCAGGACCATATCCACTGCCGCAACTGCGAGGTGCATGCGGCGGCGGCCACCCGGCTGCTGGACCGCTATGCGCTGCATCGCGAGATGGAGGAGGAGCAGGCGCCCGTTGAAGAAGATCTCGGCGAGACCCGCTCGACTCTGGTCTTCCGCCTTGGCGATGCCTGGCTGGGGCTCGCCACGCGACAGCTGGTCGAAGTGGCGCCGCAGTCGCTGATCCACTCCCTGCCGCACCAGCGCTCCCTGGGCCTGCTTGGCGTGACCAACGTGCGCGGCGCCCTGGTGGCCTGCCTGTCGCTGGTGGAAGTGCTCGGCCTGGAGCCGGGGGGTGGCGTTGCACCGGAGCGCCGCGTGGTGCCGCGCATGCTGATCGTCGCCAGCGCGGATGGCCCCGTGGTGGCGCCGGTGGATGAGGTCGACGGGATCCATGCCATTCCCCTGCGCGCCGTGTTGGAGGGTGGCCGCGGCGCTGCCCAGGTAGCCCGGCCCTTCGCCGCCGGCGTGGTGCAGTGGCGAGGGCGCAGTATCACCCTGCTGGACGACGCAATGTTGCAGCAGGCCATCGCCAGGAGCCTCGGATGACACCGGACCAGATGCGCGACGCGTCGCTGCTGGAGCTGTTCAAGCTGGAGGCCGAGGCACAGACCCAGGTACTCAGCAGCGGGCTGATGGTGCTGGAGCGCAACCCGCGTCAGGCCGACCAGCTCGAAGCCTGCATGCGCGCCGCCCACTCGCTCAAGGGGGCTGCGCGTATCGTCGGCATCGAGGCTGGTGTGCGCATCGCCCACGTGATGGAGGACTGCCTGGTGGGCGCTCAGGAGGGCCGCCTGCAGCTGCAATCCGAGCATGTCGACGCGTTGCTGCAGGGGTCCGACCTGCTGCTGCGCCTGGGGTCCGCGGCTGGCGTCGATTGGGCTGGCAAGGACGGTCGTGCGGATATAGATGCCCTGGTGGAGCGCCTGCAGGGCCTCGCCAGCGGGCAGCGCATGGCCCCCCGCGAGCCGGTGGCCCGTCACGAGCCCGCTGCCGAACCCGCTGGGCCGCCCGCCGTGGTTCCGCCCGAGGAGGAGCCCGTGGCATCCGCTCCATCGGCTGGAGAGAGCCGCGACCGGGTGCTGCGGGTGAGCGCCGAGCGCCTCGATCACCTGCTGGACATCTCCAGCAAGTCATTGGTGGAGTTCCAGCGCATCAAGCCCCTGGGCGATGCGTTGCAACGCCTCAAGCGCCTGCAGGCCAATGCGGCGCGGACTCTCGACGGGGTACGCGAGGCGGTGCAGGACGATGCCATGGACGCTCCCTCCCGCGCCATGCTCGCCGAGGCCCGGCAGTTGCTCGGTGAGTGCCAGCAGATGCTCGCCCGGCACATGGCCGACCTCGATGAATTCGGCTGGCAGGGCGGCCAGCGCGCGCAGTTGATGTACGACGCCGCGCTGGCCTCGCGCATGCGCCCGTTCGCCGACGTGCTGACCGGCCAGGCGCGCATGCTGCGTGATCTCGGCCGTTCCCTCGGCAAGCAGGTGCGCCTGGATATCGAAGGCGAGAACACCCAGGTCGACCGCGACGTGCTGGAGAAGCTCGAAGCGCCGCTCACCCACCTGCTGCGCAATGCCGTGGACCATGGCATCGAAAGCCCCGCGCAGCGGATCGGCCGCGGCAAGCCCGAGGAAGGGTGCATCCTCCTGAGCGCGCGCCATCACGCCGGCATGCTGGTGCTGGAACTGCGCGACGATGGCGCTGGCGTCGACCTGGAGCGTCTGCGCGCGGCAGTCATCGAACGGGGTTTCGCCAACGCCGATACCGGCGCACTGCTCAGCGAGGAGGAACTGCTGGCGTTCCTCTTCCTGCCCGGCTTCAGCATGCGTGATCAGGTCACCGAGGTGTCCGGTCGCGGCGTCGGGCTGGATGCCGTGCAGCACATGGTTCGCCAACTGCGCGGTGGCGTGCGCATGGAGCAACGCCAGGGCGAAGGCACCCGTTTTCACCTGGAGGTGCCGCTGACCCTGTCGGTGGTGCGCAGTCTGGTGGTGGATATCGGCGGCGAGGCCTACGCCTTCCCTCTGGCACACATCGAACGCATGACCCGCGTGCCCGCCGAGGCGCTGGTGCAGCTCGAAGGCCGTCAACATTTCTGGCATGAGGAGCGGCATGTCGGCCTGGTAGCCGCCAGTCAGGTGTTGCAGCGTCCGGAGGGCACTGCCGGCGAGGACGGACTGGCGGTGGTGCTGGTGCGGGAGCGTGAGGCGCTCTACGGCATCGTCGTCGATCGCTTCATCGGCGAGCGCACCCTTGTGGTGATGCCGCTGGACCCGCGCCTGGGCAAGGTCCGGGACGTCTCCGCCGGTGCGCTGCTGGACGATGGCACGCCGGTGCTGATCCTCGATGTCGAGGACATGCTCAAGTCGGTCGGCAAGCTGCTTGGCAGCGGTCGCCTGGAGCGCGTCGGCGGCTCGACCCGGCAGGGCGCCGGCCATCGCCGCAAGCGTGTGCTGGTGGTGGATGACTCGCTCACCGTGCGCGAGCTCGAGCGCAAGCTGCTGCTCGGTCGCGGCTACGAGGTGGCGGTGGCGGTGGATGGCATGGACGGCTGGAACGCGTTGCGCGCGGAAGCCTTCGACCTGCTGATCACCGACATCGACATGCCGCGCATGGACGGGATCGAACTGGTGACCCTGGTGCGTCGTGACAGTCGGCTGCAATCGCTGCCGGTGATGGTGGTGTCCTACAAGGACCGTGAAGAAGACCGCCGCCGTGGCCTGGATGCCGGTGCCGACTATTATCTGGCCAAGGCCAGTTTCCATGACGAAGCGTTGCTGGACGCGGTGGTCGTGCTGATCGGAGAGGCACAGGGATGAGGATAGGAATCGCCAACGACATGCCCCTGGCCGTCGAGGCGCTGCGCCGTGCGCTGGCCCGGGAACCTGCTCACCAGATCGTCTGGATCGCGGGCAACGGCGTCGAGGCGGTGCGCTACTGCCAGGAGGACACCCCGGACCTGGTGCTGATGGATCTGCTGATGCCCGAGATGGACGGCACCGAGGCGACCCGGCGGATCATGGCTCAGTCGCCTTGCGCGATCCTCATCGTCACGGTCGACAAGGAGCAGAACATCCACCGTGTTTTCGAGGCGATGGGGCAGGGGGCGCTGGACGCCGTGGACACGCCCGCACTGGGTGGCGACCACGAGCGCGATGCCTCGGCACTGCTGCGCAAGATCCAGAACATAGGCTGGTTGATCGGGCAGCGCGTGGGGAACCGCAAGGTCCGCGAGCCTCCGTGTCGGCAGTTGGTGGCCATCGGTGCCTCGGCCGGCGGGCCCGCGTCCCTGGCGCAGTTGCTCAAGCAACTGCCCGCCGACTTCGCGCCGGCGGTGATGCTGGTGCAGCACGTCGACGAGACCTTCGCCGCCGGCATGGCCGAGTGGCTGGGCAGCGAGTCCAGCCTGCCCGTACGCCTGGCTCGCGAGGGCGAACAGCCGCAACCCGGCCACGTGATGCTGGCGGGCACCAATAACCACATGCGCCTGCTGCGCAATGGTGAGCTGGCCTATACCGAGGAGCCTCGCAGCCACGTCTACCGGCCTTCCATCGACGTGTTCTTCGACAGCCTGGTGGCGCATTGGCGGGGCGACGCGGTGGGCGTGTTGCTCACCGGCATGGGCCGTGATGGTGCGCAGGGGCTCAAGGCCATGCGTGATCGGGGCTTTCTCACCATTGCCCAGGACCAGGCGAGCAGCGCCGTATACGGCATGCCCAAGGCGGCGGCAGCGCTGGATGCCGCCGTGGAAATCCTGCCCTTGCAGCGGATCGCACCGAGGCTCGTGGAAGCGTTCTCGCGATGACGGCTGCCCGGGGCGCTACCCGGGGTGACATATTTTTTGACGGCGGCCTACCCGTGACACGCATTATCATGGGCCGCGCACTTCGATGTAGTGTGCGTGTCGCGCAAGGCCAGTGGGCCCGGAGAACGTTATGCATTACCCCTATCGCAATCAGGCCGAAATGCACTCGATTACCGAAAACAAGGTGATGGTGCTGCTGGTCGATGATCAGGCGATGATCGGCGAGGCGTTGCGCCGCGCCCTGGCCGATGAGGCCGGAATCGACTTCCATTTCTGTGCGGACCCGCAGACGGCCGTCGAGGTGGCCCGCCAGATACGGCCGACGGTGATCCTCCAGGACCTGGTGATGCCCGGCGTCGACGGCATCAGTCTGCTGGCCGACTATCGAGCCGCCGCCGAACTGCGCGATGTACCGATCATCGTGCTGTCCACTCGCGATGATGCGGCGGTCAAGAGCACCGCATTCGCCGCCGGTGCCAACGACTACCTGGTCAAGCTGCCCGACTCCATCGAGCTGGTGGCGCGTATCCGCTATCACTCGCGTTCCTATCTCGCCCTGCAACAGCGCGACGAGGCCTACCGTGCCCTGCGCGAGAGCCAGCAGCAGTTGCTGGAGGCCAACCTGGTGCTGCAGCGGCTGATGAACTCCGACGGCCTCACCGGCCTGTCCAACCGCCGTCACTTCGACGAGTACCTCGAAATGGAATGGCGCCGTGCCTTCCGCGAGCAGACCTCGTTGTCCCTGCTGATGATCGATGTGGACTATTTCAAGGGCTACAACGATCACTTCGGCCATGTCGCCGGGGATGACGCCCTGCGCCGCGTGGCCGAGACCCTGCGCGAGTCCTGCACGCGCTCCTCCGACATGGCCGCGCGTTATGGCGGCGAGGAGTTCGCCATGGTCCTGCCGGGCACTTCCAGCGGTGGCGCACGCCTGCTGGCTGAAAAGGTACGGCGTGCGGTGGAGGCACTCGGCATCCCTCATGACCTGCCCCAGGACGGGGCTTCGCTGAGCGTCAGCATCGGCGTTTCAACCCTCACGCCCAAGGCGGGCCAGGTTTCGCTGATGCTGGTCGACCGTGCCGACCAGGGGTTGTACTTGGCCAAGAACAACGGCCGCAACCAGGTGGGGCTGGCTGCCGATGCGCCCGGCGCATGAGTATTCCTGAGCGCGGCCGGGCAGTCGCGCTTCGCTTGTTGTAGAGGCCACGTCAGACGCCACGCGCCGCTCCGGCAGGAACGAGTTCATTCGCGAACGGCCTTCCCTCTATCCCCTTGTCTCTCAGGCCGGACGCTCGGGCTGAGCGCCTAAGGTTTCGTCCCTCGTGCCAAGCGCGCGATAAAGCGCCTGGCCGCCCAGCTCCAGGGCATCGCCCAGCAGGGCGATGCGTCTGCGCAGGCTGTGCGCGGCTTGCATGGGGCGTCTGCGGGGCGGGGCGACGACTGTCGGTCGCAAGGGTCGCCTCGCTCAGCAGCGGTGACGTATTTCCACACAATCTCCACGGGCGCTGCAAACTGCGTCCACACGGGGGCGGGAGCATGGCTGCACGAACCTTTTCCCGGAGTGCGCCGCATGTATCGCCTGCCCCTGCTTTCCCTCTCGCCCGGCCGTTGGCTGCTGGCGCTGTTCCTCACCCTGGCCGGCGTGTCGCCGTGCCTGGCCGAGGAGGCCTCGGAGCGTGGCGAAAGCCCCTATTTCGCCGTGGACAACGCCGAGCCGGGCGTCGACGGCCTGCCGCTTAAATCCACCCGCGTGGAGGTGCAGGTGCTGGGCGTGATCGCCAACGTCAAGGTCATCCAGCAGTACCGCAACGAGGGCTCGCGAGCCCTGGAGGCGCGCTATGTGTTCCCCGGCTCCACCCGTGCGGCGGTGCACGGCATGACCGTGCGCCTGGGCGACCGTGAGCTGCAGGCGCAGATCCGCGAGAAGCAGAGCGCCCAGCGCGAGTACCAGGAGGCGAAGAGCGCAGGCAAGACCGCCGCGCTGCTGGAGCAGGAGCGCGCCAATGTGTTCCAGATGAGTGTGGCCAATATCCTCCCGGGCGACGTGGTGGACGTGGAGCTGCGCTACACCGAGCTGCTGCTGCCCACCGACGGCACCTACCACTTCGTGTTCCCCACCGTGGTCGGGCCGCGCTACAACGGCGCGCCGGGGCAGGAGAGCCACAAGGCCGAGGCGTGGAGCTCCACGCCGCACCTGGCCGAGGGCGACCCTGGTCGTAGCACCTTCTCGATGCAGGTCGACCTGCAGTCGCCCACCGCCATCGGCGAGGTCGCCTCGCGCACCCATCGCATCCTCCGGCAGACGGTCGCGCCGCGGCACACCCGGGTGACCCTGGAGGACGGGCAGGAGCCGGGCAACAACCGTGACTTCATCCTCGACTACCGCCTGGGCAGCGAGGTGTTCGAGAGCGGCGTGCTGCTCGCCCGTGGCGCCGAGGAGAACTTCTTCCTGGCCATGGTGGCGCCGCCGGCCGCGGTCAAGCCCGGCAGCATCGTGCCGCGCGAGTACATCTTCGTGGTGGATATCTCCGGCTCCATGCACGGCTTCCCGCTGGATACCACCAAGGTCCTGCTGCGCCGCCTGATCGGCGGCCTGCGGCCGATGGACAGCTTCAACGTGCTGCTGTTCTCCGGCAGCAGCAGCCTGCTGGCGCCGCAATCGCAGCCGGCGACCCGGGCCAACATCGAGCAGGCGCTGGCGATGCTCGACACCCAGATGGGCAGCGGCGGCACCGAGCTGCTGCCGGCCTTGCGCCAGGCGCTGGCGATGCCGGCGGATGCCGAGCGGTCGCGTAGCTTCGTGGTGGTCACCGACGGCTACGTGGAGGTGGAGACCGAGGCCTTCGAGCAGGTGCGCAAGAACCTCAGCAAGGCCAACCTGTTCGCCTTCGGCATCGGCAGTTCGGTCAACCGCGAGCTGATCGAGGCTCTGGCGCGGGCCGGGCAGGGCGAGCCCTTCGTGGTGCTCGACGACAGCTCGGCGCAGGCCGAGGCCGACCGCCTGCGGCGGATGATCGACTCGCCCGTGCTGGTGCACCCGAAGCTGTCGTTCAGCGGCCTGGAAACCTACGACGTCGAACCGGTGGCGCTCCCGGACCTGTTCGCCCAGCGTCCGCTGGTGATGTTCGGCAAGTGGCGCGGCGAGCCCCGTGGCGTGCTGCAGGCCGAAGGCATCGCTGCCAGCGGCCCGTGGCGCACCGAGGTGCCGATCGAGGCGGACAAGGTGATCGAGGGCGACCAGGCGCTGACCCATCTCTGGGCACGGCACCGCATCGCCTCGCTGGTGGACCAGGAAAGCCTGGACGGCGGCTTCGGCTACAGCCAGCAGATCCTCGACCTCGGCCTGAAGTACAGCCTGCTGACCCCCTACACCTCGTTCATCGCGGTGGACCAGGTGGTGCGCAACCCCGACCCCGCCGGCAGCACCACGGTCAAGCAGCCGCTGCCGTTGCCCCAGGGGGTGAGCGCCCAGGCCATCGGCACCGCCAGCCCGGCCCCCGCCACCGCCGGTCTGCAGGTATCGAGCACACCGGAGCCGGGCACCTGGGCGATGCTGGCACTGGCCCTGCTGGGCATGGGCTGGGCGACGCGCCGCCAGGTGCGGGGGTGAAGGCCCGCGCGCTGCCGGGCTGGGCCTGGCTGCTGCCACCGGTGCTGGCGCTGTGGCCGGTGTGGCTGTGGAGCCTGCGGCGCATGGGCGATGGCTCGGACGACCCCTACGGGGTGGTTGCGCTGATCGCCCTGCTGCTGGGGCTGGGGCGTGAGCGCCGGGCCTTCCTGGCGGTGCCCCGGCGCGGGTGGTTGCTGGTGTCGCTGGGGCTGGCGGGGCTGGCGCTCCTCGGCAGCGCGCTGATTCCGGCGCTGGGGCGTGGCGTGCTCGCGGTGCTGGCGGTGATCGCCACCACCCTGGCGTTGCGCCGCCCGGGCCAGCCTGTGCTGGCATGGCTGGGGCTGGGCTTGCTGGCGCTGCCGATCCTCTCGTCGCTGCAGTTCTTCGCCGGCTATCCGCTGCGCCTGGTCACCGCCGAAGCCAGCCTCTGGCTGCTGCGCGGGCTGGGGCTGGAGGTGCTGCGCGAGGGCACGGCGCTGGAAGTGGGCGGGCAACTGGTGATGGTGGATGCGCCCTGCTCGGGCGTGCACATGGCCTGGGTGGCCTACTTCACGGCCTTCGCCACCGCCGCCTGGCTGCGCCTCGGCGACGGGCAACTCTTGCGACGCCTGCCGTGGATCGGGCTGCTGGTGCTGGGAGGCAACAGCCTGCGCAACACCCTGCTGGTGCTGCAGGAGACCGGTCAGGCGCTCTGGCCCGGCTGGATGCACGAGGCCACCGGGCTCGTGGTGTTCGTCGGCGTCTGCGCGCTGGTGCTGCGTACCGTGGCGGCGGGGCAGGGCGCAGGCGTGCCGCTGCCGGTGGCGAGCGTGGCCACGGCGTCGCCCTGGCGGGGCGGCGCCCTGGTGGCCGGGGCGTTCCTGTTGCTGGGGCTGGCGTCGTTGCCGGGGCGGGCTGTGGTGGAGGCATCCCCCGCGTCGGCCTTCGTCGAATGGCCGCAGCGCTTCGACGGCGAACGGCTGCGGCCCCTGGCGCTGTCGAAGGTCGAGCAACGCTTCGCCGAGCAGTTCCCCGGCGCCATCGCCCGCTTCAGCACGGGCTCGCGGGTGGTCACCCTGCGCCATGTCACGGCGCCCACGCGCAAGCTGCACCCCGCTGCCGACTGCTACCAGGGCCTGGGTTACGTGATACGCGCCATCGCCTTGCGCCAGCGACCCGGCAACGGCGGGCTGCAGCGCTGTTTCGTCGCCGAGGGGCGGGGTCCTGCGCAGCAGGTCTGCGAGTACATCGAAGACGCCGCCGGGCAGAGCTTCAGCGACAATTCCGCCTGGTACTGGGCGGCGCTCAGCGGCCGCTCCACCGGCCCCTGGCGGGCGGTGACGGTGGCCGAGGCGCTCTAGCGCGGACAGTGGTCGGGCGGGCTGCCCGGCCGGTTTCGAGTCGGGTATACTCGCCGGCTTTTCCGAAAGTTTGCCTGAGAGCGCTTCCAGCCATGGAAATCAACCCGATCCTGAACAGCATCAAGGACCTCTCCGACCGCACCCAGACCATTCGGGGGTATCTTTGACTACGATCACAAGCATGATCGTCTCGTCGAAGTAAACCGCGAACTCGAAGACCCCAACGTCTGGAACAACCCGGAGTACGCCCAGAATCTCGGCCGCGAGCGCTCGCAACTGGCGCAGATCGTCGAGACCCTGGATGAGCTGACCGGCGGCCTGGCCGACTCCCGCGACCTGCTCGACATGGCGGTCGAGGAGAACGACGAAGGCGCCGTGAACGACGTCGCCGCCGAAGTCGAACGCCTGCGCGAGATCCTCGAGAAGCTCGAGTTCCGCCGCATGTTCAGCGGCGAGATGGACCCCAACAACGCCTACCTCGACATCCAGGCCGGTTCCGGCGGCACCGAGGCCCAGGACTGGGCCAACATGCTGCTGCGCATGTACCTGCGCTGGGCCGACAAGAACGGCTTCGCCGCCGAGATCGTTGAGCTGTCCGAGGGCGAAGTCGCCGGCATCAAGGGCGCCACCGTGCACATCAAGGGCGAGTACGCCTTCGGTTGGCTGCGTACCGAGATCGGCGTGCACCGCCTGGTGCGCAAGAGCCCGTTCGACTCCGGCAACCGTCGCCACACCTCGTTCACCGCAGTGTTCGTCTCCCCCGAGATCGACGACAACATCGAGATCGAGATCAACCCGGCCGACCTGCGGATCGACACCTACCGCTCCTCCGGCGCCGGCGGCCAGCACGTGAACACCACCGACTCGGCGGTACGTATCACCCACGTACCGACCAACACCGTGGTCGCGTGCCAGAACGAACGCTCCCAGCACGCCAACAAGGACACCGCCATGAAGATGCTGCGGGCCCGGTTGTACGAGCAGGAGATGCAGAAGCGCACCGCCGCCTCCCAGGCGCTGGAAGACACCAAGTCCGATATCGGCTGGGGCCACCAGATCCGTTCCTACGTGCTCGACCAGTCGCGCATCAAGGACCTGCGGACCGGCGTCGAGCGCAGCGACTGCGACAAGGTGCTGGACGGCGATCTGAACGAGTACCTCGAAGCGAGCCTCAAGCAGGGTCTCTGAGACGGCCGGGCCTGGTCGGACTGCGTTGATAGCACCTGACCTGCGCCCGCCCTCCCTTCACAGCCCTTGCCAAGCGATAACTTTTCACCAGGCGCCAAAACGCCGAAGCAGGAACCACCAAGACCATGAGCGACCAACAACCCGACCAGCACGAACTGCAACAGGAAGAGAACAAGCTGATCGCCCAGCGCAAGGAAAAGCTTGCCGCCGTGCGCGAGGCCAAGGCCATCGCCTTCCCCAACGACTTCCGCCGCGACGCCTACTTCGCGGACCTGCAGAAACAGTACGCGGACAAGACCAAGGAAGAGCTGGAAGCCGCAGCCATCCCGGTCAAGGTCGCCGGTCGCATCATGCTCAACCGCGGTTCCTTCATCGTCCTGCAGGACAGCACCAGCCGCCTGCAGGTCTACGTGAACCGCAAGACCCTGCCGGAAGAGACCCTGGCCGAGATCAAGACCTGGGACCTGGGCGACATCATCGGCGCCGAGGGCACCGTGGCCCGTTCCGGCAAGGGCGACCTGTACGTCGACATGACCAGCGTGCGCCTGCTGACCAAGTCCCTGCGCCCGCTGCCGGACAAGCACCACGGCCTGACCGACACCGAGCAGCGCTACCGCCAGCGCTACGTCGACCTGATCGTCAACGAGGAAACCCGCCACACCTTCCGCGTGCGCTCCCAGGTCATCGCCCACATCCGCCGCTTCCTGTCCGAGCGCGGTTTCCTCGAAGTGGAAACCCCGATGCTGCAGACCATCCCCGGCGGCGCGGCGGCCAAGCCCTTCGAAACCCACCACAACGCCCTGGACATGGCCATGTTCCTGCGCATCGCGCCGGAGCTGTACCTCAAGCGCCTGGTGGTCGGTGGCTTCGAGAAGGTCTTCGAGATCAACCGCAACTTCCGTAACGAAGGCGTCTCGACCCGGCACAACCCCGAGTTCACCATGCTCGAGTTCTACCAGGCCTACGCCGACTACGAAGACAACATGGACCTGACCGAGGAGCTGTTCCGCGAGCTGGCCCAGGCCGTGCTCGGCAGCACCGACGTGCCCTACGGCGACAAGGTCTTCCACTTCGGCGAGCCCTTCGCCCGCCTGTCCGTGTTCGACGCCATCCTCAAGTACAACCCGGAGATCACCGCGGCCGACCTCAACGACGTCGAGAAGGCCCGCGCCATCGCCAAGGCCGCCGGCGCCAAGGTCCTCGGCCACGAAGGCCTGGGCAAGCTGCAGGTGATGATTTTCGAGGAGCTGGTGGAGAGCAAGCTGGAGCAGCCGCACTTCATCACCCAGTACCCCTTCGAGGTGTCCCCGCTGGCCCGCCGCAACGACCAGGACCCGAGCGTCACCGACCGCTTCGAGCTGTTCATCGGTGGCCGCGAGATCGCCAACGCCTACTCCGAGCTCAACGACGCCGAAGACCAGGCCGAGCGCTTCATGCTGCAGGTCAAGGAGAAGGACGCCGGTGACGACGAGGCGATGCACTACGACGCCGACTTCGTCAACGCGCTGGAGTACGGCATGCCGCCCACTGCGGGCGAGGGCATCGGTATCGATCGCCTGGTGATGTTGCTGACCAATTCGCCGTCTATTCGTGACGTCATCCTGTTCCCGCATATGCGGCCCCAGGCCTGACGTGTGAGAAAAGCCGCCTTCGGGCGGTTTTTTCTTGGCCGGCGATGAGTTGAATAGCCGGATAAATGGTCAAAACTGTCTTGCATCCCAGCCGAACCCGGAGGTCCATGAATCTTGCCCAAGTCGTCCCGTAGCGACAGCGCCGCCCAGGCGGCCAGCGCCCTCGCCGAAAGTGTCCAGTACCAGGGTCGCAAGGCCAGCCGGCAGGGCAGCGAGCAACGCCGCCAGGCGATCCTCGATGCCGCCATGCGCATCATCGTGCGCGACGGCGTGCGCGCGGTGCGGCACCGCGCGGTGGCGGCGGAGGCGGAAGTGCCGCTCTCGGCCACCACCTACTATTTCAAGGACATCAACGACCTGATCACCGACACCTTCGCCCAGTTCGTCGAACGCAGCGCCGAAGCCATGGCCGCGTTCTGGGGCAGCGTCGAGGGTGACCTGCAGGGCATGGCGGCGGCACTGAGCCGCGACGGCGCCTCGCGGCGGCAGATGACCGACGAGATCGTCGAGATGGCGATCCAGTACGTGCGCCGCCAGCTGATCGAGAACCGCGTGCAGCTGCTGGCCGAGCAGGCGTTCCGCCAGGAGGCGCTGATCAACCAGGGCCTGCGGCCGCTGGCCGACGCCCATCGCGGAATCCTCTCCCAGGGCGCCGAGCACTTCTTCCAGGTGCTGGGTTCGGATGAGCCGGCGGAGGACGCCAAGGTGTTGACGGCCATCATTCTGCGGATGGAATATCAGGGCCTGCTCGATGGGGTGGACAACCTCGATATCGACGAGATGCGAGCCGTGCTCAAGCGCTACCTCTATCTGGTGATGGGGCTCTAGGACACGGTACGAGACCCCGCATTCAGGCCACCTGTCTTGCGGGGTTTTTCATGGTCACAAGGAGAGCGAAATGAAACCCTGGCGCGCATTGGTCGCCCTGTCCTTCCTGCTATTGAGCGGGTGCCTGGTCACCTTGCGGGACCCGATCCCGGCCCACGAGCCGGCACCGATCCCGCTTTTGGGCGACTGGACGCGCAAGGACGAATGGGGCGAACGCCTCTACCTGGAGATCAGCCGCGCCGGTTCCAACCTCTACAAGGCCCGCACCTACGAGGGCAGCAAGGACAACCTCGACAGCCTCCAGGAATACGGCTTCACCGTCGCCCACCACGGCCGCCGCTGGTACCTCTCCGCCGGGCTGCCAAAGAAGTGGGGCGCCAACTTCGCCGTCGCCGGCTTCGAGCTGACCACCGACAACGAACTGGTGGTCTACAACCTCGATGTCGAACGCCTGCAGCAGGAGCTGGAGCACGGCACCTTCGAAGGCGCCAGCGTGGAGATGCCCGACGGTGACGGCGTGTTGCTGACCACGCCCTGGGAGAAGATCCAGGCCTGGCTGGACGACCCGGCCAACTCCGACGTCTTCGTCGAGGTGGCGCGTTACCAGCGTTCCACCGAGGAGTGAGCATGAGCCGGCGCAAACTGCCCGACGACTACCAGAACATCGTCCGCACCCTGTCCGATCGCATCGTCCACGCGCAGACGCCGATCCGCGTGCTGGATGCCATCAAGTGGGACGACAGCGTTCGCCAGGGCTTTCTCAAGCACAAGGGCAAGGCCATGCCCGAGGTGGACCGCGCCTACTACGAGAGCCGGCCGCTGGCCTTCGACTCCTCGGCGAAGAAGCTGGAATTCCAGAACATCGAGCGCGACATCACCCGCCAACTGGGGCAGTTCAACCCGGTGGGGCAGATCATGCGGCGCATGTGCAAGGAATACCGCATGGTGATCCGCATGCTCGAAGCACGCGGCACCGCCGATTTCGGGTTGATCTCCCAGGAACTCTACGGCGCCGCCACCGACGCCTTCCATGCCGGTGACCCGACCCTTTCCGACCTGGGGCTGATGCTCTCGGACTACCTGAACAAGATCGACGACCGGGGCGACCTCAAGGACGAGCCGAAGACGCTCACGGCCAAGGACGCCGTGGCCATGCTGCAGAGCCGCCTGAGCGCGGTGTTCGGCGAGGGCGACGACACCATCCGCGTGTTCGAGTCCGACGGCATCGTCGCCGACGCCGCCGCAGGTGCCGACTACATCAAGGTGCGCGCCGACGCCATGTTCAACGAGCGCGACGTGCGCGCCCTGGAAGTGCACGAGGGCCTGGTGCACGTCGGCACCACGCTCAACGGGCAGAACCAGCCGATCTGTACCTTCCTGGCCAAGGGCCCGCCGTCCTCCACCGTGACCCAGGAAGGCCTGGCCATCCTCATGGAGGTGATCGCCTTCGCCTCCTACCCCACGCGCCTGCGCAAGCTCACCAACCGCACCCGCGCCATCCACATGGCGGAGGAGGGGGCCGACTTCCTCGAGGTCTACCACTTCTACCGCGAGCAGGGCTACGGCATGGCCGAGAGCTACGGCAGCGCCAGCCGGGTGTTCCGCGGCTCCTCGCCGGACGGCCTGCCCTTCACCAAGGACCTGTCCTACCTGAAGGGCTTCATCATGATCTACAACTACATCCAGCTCGCCGTGCGCAAGGGCAAGCTGGAGCAGATCCCGCTGCTGTTCTGCGGCAAGACCACCCTGGAAGACATGCGCACCCTGCGCCAACTGGTGGACGAAGGCCTGGTGGCACCGCCCAAGTACCTGCCGCCGCAGTTCCGCGACCTCAACGCGCTGTCGGCCTGGATGTGCTTCTCCAACTTCCTCAACCACCTGAGCCTGGACCGCATCGAGGCGGATTACGCGAATATTCTCTAGAGCGGCAAGCTGCAAGCGACAAGCCGCAAGGGGCGAATCCCTGGTGCTCTTGCCGCTTGAAGCTTGCAGCTTGCAGCCAACCGAAGGTTCCCACATGCCCAGCCATCAACTCGACTACGAAATCCTCGGCGCTTCGGCGCAGACCGTGGAGATCATCCTCGACCCGCAGGAAACGGTGATCGCCGAAGCCGGGGCGATGAACTACATGACCGAAGGCATCCGCTTCGAGGCGCGCATGGGCGACGGCTCTTCCAGCGGCGTGCTGGGCAAGCTGTGGGGAGCGGGCAAGCGCCTGCTCACCGGCGAGTCGCTGTTCATGACCCATTTCACCAACGAAGGACGCGGCCAGCAGCGGGTCGGTTTCGCCGCGCCCTACCCGGGCACGGTGGTGCCCATCGACCTCGCCCAGGTCGGCGGGCGCCTGGTGTGCCAGAAGGACGCCTTCCTCTGCGCCGCCCACGGCACCCAGATCGGCATCGCCTTCAACAAGCGCATCGGTGCCGGGTTCTTCGGGGGCGAGGGCTTCATCCTGCAGAAGCTCGAAGGCGATGGGCTGGCCTTCGTGCATGCCGGCGGCACGGTGATCCGCA
This sequence comes from Pseudomonas sp. USHLN015, assembly GCF_037153275.1. Lineage (NCBI taxonomy): Bacteria > Pseudomonadati > Pseudomonadota > Gammaproteobacteria > Pseudomonadales > Pseudomonadaceae > Pseudomonas > Pseudomonas sp. USHLN015. Next base: position 532,428 of record NZ_JBBCKP010000002.1, on the reverse strand, counting down.
AGGAGCTGAACAACGAGACCCTGCGCCTGGACACCGGCTGCCTGGTGGCCTTCACCAGCGGCATCGACTACGACATCGGCCTGGCCGGCGGGCTGAAGAGCATGCTCTTCGGCGGCGAGGGCATCCTCCTGGCGACCCTCAAGGGCACCGGCACGGTGTGGATCCAGAGCCTGCCGTTCTCGCGCCTGGCCGAGCGCATCTACGAAGCCACCTTCAAGGCGCGCGAGGAAACCCGCGCCGGCGGCAAGTGATCCGTCCCGGCGTCCTGCTGCTGCTCCTGTTGCTGCAGGGCTGCAGCGGGTTGCTGTTCTACCCCGAGCGCCAGCTGCCCTTCACCCCGGAGCGCGCCGGCCTGGCCTACCGCGACGTCCAACTGCTCACCGCCGATGGCGTGCGGCTGCACGGCTGGTGGCTGCCGGCGGCGCCGGGCAAGGCGGTCAAGGGCACGGTGCTGCACCTGCACGGCAACGGCGGCAACCTCGCCTCGCACCTGGGTGGCAGCTGGTGGTTGCCCGAGCAGGGCTACCAGGTGCTGCTACTGGACTACCGGGGCTACGGCCGCTCCGAGGGCAGCGCCTCGCTGCCGGCGGTCTACCAGGACATCGACGCCGCCTTCGCCTGGCTCGACCAGGCCCCCGAGGTGAGCGGCAAGCCCCTGGTGCTGCTCGGCCAGAGCCTCGGTGGCGCCCTGGCGGTGCATTACCTGGGCGAACACCCCGAGCGCCGCGCCCAGCTGCGCGCCCTGGTGCTCGACGGCGTGCCGGCCAGTTACCGTGACGTGGCTCAATTCACCCTGGGCAATGGCTGGTTAACCTGGCCGCTCCAGGTGCCGCTGTCCTGGCTGGTGCCTGATGGCGACAGCGCGATCGGCGCGATTTCCACGCTGCAAGGCTTGCCGATGCTGATCTACCACAGCATCGACGACCCGGTGGTGCCTCTTTCCAACGGCGTGCGCTTGTATCAAGCTGCGCCGCCGCCGCGGGTGTTCCAGCCGACTCGCGGTGGCCATGTGCAGACCTTCGCCGACCCCACCTGGCGGGAGGTGATGCTGCGCTACCTCGAAGACCCGAAAGGTTTCGTCGGGCTGCGACGGCTGGCTGAAGTCCCGAATACAGAGAGTCCCCAATGAGCGAACGCAACCCCATCCCGCTGATCCTCACCGGCGTCGGCACCATCATCGGCACCGTGATGGTCCTCTGGTACTACGGCTACCTGCACTTCGCCAAACCGGAAGATGCGCTGCTGCTGTCCGACTTCACCATGCTCAAGACCATCCCGGGCGAGGACTACAAGATTTCCCTGACCCCGGCCACCCAGGTCGCCCAGTGCATCGATGGCGTCCTGGTGCTGTTCGACACCGAGCAGAAGGGCCTGACCGGCGTGCTGGTGAACAACAAGAAGCAGGCCGTGCGCTGCATGGGCCAGGAGACCCCGCAAGAGGTCAAGTGAGGACGCGATGAAGATCGAGGTCTGGCAGGGCGACATCACCCGCCTGGACGTGGACGCCATCGTCAACGCGGCCAATTCCTCCCTGCTCGGCGGCGGTGGCGTCGATGGCGCGATCCACCGCGCGGCGGGGCCGGAACTCGTCGCCCACTGCCGCATCGTCGGCGGCTGCCCCACGGGCGAGGCGCGCATCACCCCGGGCTTCCGCCTGCCGGCGCGCTTCGTGATCCACACGGTCGGGCCGGTCTGGCGCGGGGGCGACAATGGCGAGCCCGAGCTGCTCGCCGGCTGCTACCGCAACAGCCTGGCCCTGGCCGAGGCCGAAGGTCTGGCCAGCATCGCCTTCCCGGCCATCAGCTGCGGCATCTACGGCTATCCACTGCACGCCGCCGCGCAGGTCGCCATCGCCGAGCTGCGCCGCCCGCGCCCGGCCGGCAGCACCCTGCAGCGGGCGGTGCTGGTGGCCTTCTCCGAGGACATGGCGCGCCTCTACCGCGAAGCCCTGGCCTGACCCTGGCTCCGCCTCGGGCTACGCAACTGGCATGACCCCGTGCCGATCCTGACGCCGCTTGGTGGAGGTAAAAAGCGACCTCCACCCTACGCAGTGGTCATGTCCGTGCGGTGGGTCCGGCTGCTTTTGCAGGGGCGACTTTAGTCGCCAAGCGGCACGCAGCGCCGCCATTCGCTCAGCGCGCCCCGCGCAACAACCGCAACCCGTTGAACACCACCAGCAGGCTCGCGCCCATGTCGGCGAACACGGCCATCCACAGGGTGCCCATGCCGGCCAGGGTGAGGGCGAGGAACAGGGCCTTGATGCCCAGCGCGAGGACGATGTTCTGCACCAGCACCGCGTGGGTACGGCGCGAGAGGCGGATGAACAGCGGCAGCTTGCGCAGGTCGTCGTCCATCAGCGCCACGCCGGCGGTCTCGATGGCGGTGTCGGTGCCGGCGGCGCCCATGGCGAAGCCGATGTCGGCGCGGGCCAGGGCGGGCGCGTCGTTGATGCCGTCGCCGACCATGCCGATGCGCTGGCCGCCCTGCTGGCGCCGTTCCACTTCGCGCAGCTTGTCCTCGGGCAACAGGTTGCCCAGGGCTTCATCTATGCCCACCTGGGCGGCGATGGCGGCGGCGGTGTGCGGGTTGTCGCCGGTCAGCATCAGGGTGCGTACGCCCAGTTCGTGCAGCTCGGTCACCGCTTCGCGGCTGGTCTCGCGCACGCCGTCGGCCACCGCGAACAGCGCCAGCGGGCCTTCGGCGTCGAGCAGGACGATGGCGGTCTTGCCTTCGCGCTCGAGGATATCCAGGCGCATTTCCAAGGTCGTCGAGCACAGGCCCAGTTCTTCCACCAGGCGGTGGTTGCCGAGGTGGTAGGGCTGGCCATCGATCACGCCCCGGACCCCGCGCCCCGGCAGTGCGGCCAGCTCGTCGACGCCATACAGGGCGATGCCGTCGGTTTCCGCCGCGCGGGCCAGGGCCTGCGACACCGGGTGGTCCGAGCGGGCGGCGAGGCTGGCGGCGAGACGGCGCGGGTCGCGGCCGGCGCCCTCGCGCAGGGGCAGGTAGTCGGTCTGCTGCGGGCGGCCTTCGGTGAGGGTGCCGGTCTTGTCGAGGGCGACCCAGGCCAGTTGGCGGCCCATTTCCAGGAACACGCCGCCCTTGACCAGCACGCCACGGCGCGCGGCGGCGGCCAGGCCGCTGACCAGGGTCACCGGGGTGGAGATCACCAGGGCGCAGGGGCAGGCGATCACCAGCAGCACCAGGGCGCGGTACACCCAGTCGAGCCAGGCGCCCTGCATCAGCAGCGGCGGCAGCACGGCGGTGAGCAACGCCAGGGCGAACACCGTGGGGGTGTAGATGCGCGAGAAGCTGTCGACGAAGCGCTGGGTCGGCGCGCGGGTGCCCTGGGCCTCTTCCACCGCATGGATGATGCGCGCCAGGGTGCTGTCGTTGGCGGCACGGGTGACGCGGTATTCCAGCTCGCCTTCACCATTGATGGTGCCGGCGAACAGCGGGTCGCCCGGCTCCTTGTCTACCGGCAGGCTCTCGCCGGTGATGGGCGCCTGGTTGACGCCGGAGCGGCCGGCCAGCAACTCGCCGTCCAGGGCGATGCGTTCGCCGGGGCGCACCCGCACCCGGGCGTCGGGGCCTACGTCGCTGGCCGGGATTTCCCGCCACTGGCCGTCCACCAGCACGGTGGCCTGCTGCGGGGCGAGGTCGAGCAGGCCACGGATGGCGTTGCGCGCGCGGTCCAGCGACTTGGCCTCGATCAGCTCGGCGAGGGCGAACAGCACGCTGACCATGGCCGCTTCCGGCCACTGGCCGATCAGCATGGCGCCGGTCACGGCGATGCTCATCAGTGCGTTGATGTTGAGGTTGAGGTTCTTCAGGGCGATCCAGCCCTTGCGGTAGGTGGGCAGGCCGGCGGTGACGATGGCCAGCAGCGCCAGGCCGGCTTCCAGCCAGGCGGGCCCGAAGCCGAACCATTCGCAGGCCTCGGCGGCCAGTGCGGCGACGCCGGCCAGGGCCAGCGGCCACCAGGGTTTGTCGGCGGCCCTGGCAGGCGGTGCGGCGGTGTCCAGCGGTTCGGCCTGCATGCCCAGTTGGGCCACCAGTTTCTGCAACGGCGCCAGCTCGGCGAAGCGGTGCTGCACCTTCAGCACGCGTTGTATCAGGTTGAATTCCAGCGCCTCGATGGCCGCGACCTTGCCGAGTGCGTCGCGCAGCAGGCGCTCCTCGGTGGGGCAGTCCATGGCCTCGATGCGCAGGCTGCTCCAGCGCAGCTCGCCGAGCGGCGAATCGGTCGCGACCTTCACCTCGGCAGGCTGCGCGCGAGCATGGCCATGATCGTGATCGTGATCGTGATCGTGATCGTGATCGTGCCCGTGGCCATGTTCGTGCCGCGCCGGGCTGCCGGCCAGGCTCGAATGGTCGTGGTTGCAGCAGTTGTCCTTGCTCATCGCGGGACTCCATTGACGGGAATGGTGCTCATTGCACACCCTGTAGCAACTACAGAGTCAAGCAGGGGAATGGAACGATGAAGATCGGCGAGCTGGCGGGACTGACCGACTGCCCGGTGGAAACCATCCGCTACTACGAGCGCGAAGGCCTGTTGCCCGAGCCTGCCCGCAGCGAGGGCAACTACCGCCAGTACACCCAGGCGCATGTCGAGCGCCTAGCCTTCATCCGCCATTGCCGTTCGCTGGACATGACCCAGCAGGAGATCCGCGAACTGCTGCGCCTGCGCGACAGCCCCGAGGCGGACTGCACCGCCGCCAACCGGCTGATCGACGAGCATATCCACCATGTGGAGGTGCGCATCGCCGAGCTGCGTTCGCTGCAGGAGCAACTGCGCCAGCTGCGTGCCCATTGCCAGACCGCCGGCAGCAGCGAGTCCTGCGGCATCCTCCGCGAACTGGAGCAGCCGGCGCCGCCGAGCGTGATTTCCGATTCCTGCGCCGAGGCGGGGCACCTGCATGTGCCGGGGGTGCACAAGCGGCATTGAGAGCGCGGCGTTTCCTCTGCAACGGTGTGCCGCACACGATTGCGCCTGGTGGATGAAAAGAGCGTCATCCACCCTTCACAGCGGTCATGTCCATGCGATGGCTCGGCAGGCTCTTTGTAGGGGCGACTTCAGTCGCCAAGCGGTGCGCAGCACCGCCATCCTCGGGCTACCGGACTTCGAACACGAAGGGGTTCTGTGGATCGGGGAACTGCAGGCGATGGTGTTCCGCGGGTGTCTTGCTGCCGGGTTGCAGGTAGTCCACCCGCAGGCCAATCGGCTCGTTATCGACGGTTTCTTCGAGGTAGACGTTGTCCGGGTAGAGGAAGCCGCCCTGGGGGGCTTCGCGCACTGCCGCACAGGATGCGAACAGTGGTGGCAGGTCGTAGAGCGCCTGATCGTGCACCAGCAGGACCTGGGTGTAGCGGTCGGCGCGGCCGTTGCCCTTGGCGGGCAGCTCCAGGCAATAGGCTTCACCTCTACGCCAGGCCGTGATGCCGTAGAGCCCCTCCGGGTCCATCGACGCCCCGACTCGCCATTGCGCCGGGGCGAGCTCGACGGCTTCGCCCAGTAGCCAGTGGCGTTCGCCGATGTCCAGGCGCTGGCCGTCGAAGGCGATCTCGGGCATGCCGGCCGGAGCCGCGTCCGGCAGCTCGCCCGGTATGCTCCATAGCTCGGAGTCGTAGCGCTTCACCGCTGCCGCCATGGCGTTGACCCACAGGCACTGCTGCGCCTCGGTGCAGGCCAGGTGAAGCGGGCTGCCGGGGCCTTCGAAGGTGTTGTCGCCGAGGGAGCGGTAGAAGGCTTCATAGCCGTCGAAGCGTGGCGCCTGTGCCTGCGCGGCGAAGGGCAGGGCGGCGCACAGGGCGAGTGCCAGGAAGTGGCGTGGAGGTGGGGTGGGCGACATGGTCGCTGATCTCCGGAAGGCGATGGGCATGCATCCTAGCGAGGCGGCCGGTTTTGCGGGAGCGGTGATCGGCGTGGCGCCAAGTCGCGCACAAAAAAGCCCGCCTGGCGGCGGGCTTTTCCGTTGGCGACGGATCAGAGCGCGGCGCGCGGGGCGACCGGGCCGGGACCGTTGGCGATGGTCACTTCCACGCGGCGGTTCAGCGAGCGGGACGAGGCGGTGTCATTGCTGGCCACCGGGTAGTCCTTGCCGAAACCGTGGGTGGTGACCCGCGTCGGGTTGACGCCCATGGCCACCAGGGCGCGACGTACCGAGTCGGCGCGGGCCTGGGACAGGCGCAGGTTGTGGTCGACGGTGCCGGTGTTGTCGGTGAAGCCTTCCACCACCACCTGGCGATCCGGGTTCTGCAACAGGAAGTTGCCCAGTTGCTGGACGTTGTTCATGCCGTTGGGGGTCAGCTCGGCACGGTCCACTTCGAACAGCACGTCGCCCAGGGTCACCACCTGGCCACGGTCGGTCTGCTTGGCCTTGAGCTGGTTGACCAGCACGTCCACCTGCTGGTTGCGGGCATCCAGCTGGGCTTGGGTGCGCTGGGCCGGCGCGTTGGCCAGGGCCTCTTCGGCGGCCTTCTGCTTGATGGTCTGGCGGGCCAGTTCGACGCGCTGGTTGGTGAGGTAGGCGAGCTGGTCGACCTGCACCTGGTCCTGCTTGTCGGCATAGGCCTGCTCGGCACGGCTCAGCATGTCGCCGGCTTCCTTGGTTTCCAGCGCGGCCAGGGTGCTGGCTTGCGGCTCGGCCTGCAGCTCGGAATAGTTGGTGCGGGCCTGGTCAAGGTTGGGGTTGGGCTTGGAGGCGCAGGCCACCAGCGCCAGGCTGAGTACGGAGAGGGCGGAAACTGTGATCAGCTTGTTCATGACGGATCATCCTTATCGATGCGGAAAGAGGGCGGCGCGGATCACTGCAGAATGATCGGCTGGCGCGAGCCTTCCTCGCGAATCTGCTGGACGCCCTTCTGGGCGTCGTCCAGGGTTTTCTGGGCCTTGGTGGCCAGGGCCTTGCGCTCGGCGACACGGGCGTCCCACTCGGCCTGCTCGGCGATGCGGCGGGCTTCGTCGTAACGCTCTTCACGCAGCAGGTTTTCGGCCTGGGCCAGTTTGTCCTGGGCGGTCTTCATCTCGACCGGCGCGTATTGCGGGGCACCCGCGCTGACGGCGCTCTTGACCACGGTGTTGGTCACGGCGAACTGCTCGGTGGGCGGATTGCCGGCGCAACCGGCGAGCAGCACGGTGCCACCTGCTACCAGGGCGGTCATGACTGTTCTGCGAATCGTTACAGCAGGGCTTGTCTTCATGATGTTCAGCTCCATTGGAAATACCACGCCATTTCGTTTCTCATGGCAACTTGCCTACCAGGTGCATGCTTTTGACCGCTAAATCGACGATTTTCCGCCAAAAATTCGCCGATCAATGGTTGATGCGCTGGCTTGTCTTTTGTGACAGGGCGCTTTTCGAAAATGTTCAATAAAATTTACGGAGAATGGTTGGAAGCCCCGCAGCGCAAGGCCTGCGGCCGAGAGATAGAGGCGCTGGCACGGTGTTCGAGCCGTGCGAGCCTGTGCGGGAGGATGGCGAGGAAGTTGAAGCGGCCCCCGTTGCGGGGGCCGGGTTCGGGAACGTCAGTGCTCGATGCTGCCCTGCTGCTGTTCGAGCAGGCGCAGGTGCTTGCGTGAAAGGGCGAGGAAGCGTGGCGTGGGGCCGATGTCCTCGAAGAGCGGGTCGCCCTGCTCGTCGGTCGCCACCACCTGGCTGCCCTTGACGTAGGGCAGGCTGGCCTCGAGTTCTTCGAGGGCGCAGCCGAGCAGTTCGCCCAGGAGCTCCTCGATACTGCGCTTGGGGTACATCTCGTTGAGGGCGGCGAGTCGCGCCGCGGATTCCACGTCCAGGTGGATGTTGTAGCGGCTGCGGGTCAGGCGACCCTTGGCGTTGCTTTCCCAATGGCGGATCAGTTCGCGGATCTTCATGGTCACCTCGTGCCGGGCCCGCTCGTGGCGGGCATCTGCTGGAGGTCGGCGGCGTAGACCGTCGGCCGGCGGGCACTTCTGGTGCCCGCCTGCTTTGAGCCTAGCTCGCCGGGGGCCATGCAGCGGCATGGCGTCGCACCCTTGTAAGTCGATGGCGCCCTCGGCACTCTGGACGCTCGACATCTCTCTGGGGAGCCTGTCATGGCGGAAATCGACGCACGCCTGCGCGAAGACGTTCACCTGCTCGGCGAATTGCTGGGCAACACCATCCGCGCCCAGCAGGGCGAGGCCTTCCTGGACAAGATCGAGCGCATCCGCAAGGGCGCCAAGGCGGCCCGCAAGGGCTCACGGCAGGGCGAGCAGCAGCTCAACGAGGCGCTCGACGGGCTCACGGCCGACGAACTGCTGCCGGTGGCCCGTGCCTTCAACCAGTTCCTCAACCTGGCCAACATCGCCGAGCAGTACCACCGTATCCGCCGGCGTGGGCCGCAGGAACCCGAACTCTTCGAGAACCGCGTGCTGCCCGAGCTGTTGCAGCGCCTGGGCGCCGCCGGCCATTCGCCGGAGCAGCTGGCGCGGCAGGTGGCGCGGCTGGACATCGAGCTGGTGCTGACCGCGCATCCGACCGAGGTGGCGCGGCGCACGCTGATCCAGAAATACGACGCCATGGCCGCGCAGCTGGCGGCCCAGGACCACGGCGACCTCAGCGAGGGCGAGCGGGCGCGGGTGCATACCGCGCTGGAGCGGCTGATCGCCGAGGCCTGGTTCACCGACGAGATCCGCCGCAGCCGGCCGACGCCAGTGGACGAAGCCAAGTGGGGCTTCGCGGTGATCGAGCATTCCCTCTGGCAGGCGCTGCCGGAATTCCTCCGCCAGACCGACCGCGCGCTGTTCGCCGCCACCGGCCTGCACCTGCCGCTCTCCGCCGCACCGGTGCGCTTCGCCTCGTGGATGGGCGGCGATCGCGACGGCAACCCCAACGTCACCGCGGCGGTGAGCCGCGAGGTGCTGCTGCTGGCGCGCTGGATGGCCGCCGATCTCTACCTGCGCGATGTCGACCACCTGGCCGCCGAGCTTTCCATGCACCAGGCCAGTGATGAGTTGCGCGTGCGGGTGGGCGTGCATCCAGAGCCCTATCGCGCCCTGCTCAAGCAGCTGCGCGAGCGCCTGCGGGCGACCCGGGCCTGGGCCCAGGCGGCGTTGCAGGGCGAGGTGGCGCCCGGCCCCGAGGTGCTGCAGGACAACCAGCAACTGCTCGAACCCCTGGAGCTCTGCTACCACTCGTTGCACGCCTGTGGCATGGGCGTGATCGCCGACGGTGCCTTGCTCGACTGCTTGCGCCGGGCGGCGTGCTTCGGGCTGTTCCTGGTCCGCCTCGACGTGCGCCAGGACTCCGCGCGCCACCGTGCGGCCCTGGCGGAGATCACCGACTACCTCGGCCTGGGCGACTACGCGGCCTGGGACGAAGACGCGCGCCTGGCCTTCCTCCAGCGCGAGCTGGACAACCGCCGGCCGCTGCTGCCGCCGCACTTCCGGCCGTCCGCCGACACCGCCGAAGTGCTCGCCACCTGCCGCGTGGTGGCCGCGGCGCCGGCGGCGTCCCTGGGCTCCTACGTCATCTCCATGGCTGGTGCGCCGTCCGATGTGCTGGCCGTGCAACTGCTGCTGAAGGAGGCCGGGCTGCAACGGCCGATCCGCGTGGTGCCGCTGTTCGAGACCCTCGCGGACCTCGACAACGCCGCACCGGCCATCGAGCGGCTGCTCGGGCTGCCCGGCTACCGCTCACGCCTGCATGGCCCGCAGGAGGTGATGATCGGCTATTCCGACTCGGCCAAGGACGCCGGCACCACGGCCGCCGCCTGGGCCCAGTACCGCGCGCAGGAGGCGCTGGTGGAAACCTGCCGCCGGCACCAGGTCGAGTTGCTGCTGTTCCATGGCCGAGGCGGCACCGTCGGGCGTGGCGGCGGCCCGGCCCACGCGGCGATCCTGTCGCAACCGCCGGGCTCGGTGGCGGGGCGTTTCCGCACCACCGAGCAGGGCGAGATGATCCGCTTCAAGTTCGGCCTGCCGGACATCGCCGTGCAGAACCTCAACCTCTACCTGGCCGCCGTGCTGGAGGCGACCCTGCTGCCGCCGCCGCAACCCGAGCCCGCGTGGCGCGCGGCGATGGACCGCCTGGCCGGCGAAGGCGTGGCCGGCTACCGCGCGGTGGTGCGCGAGCATCCGCAATTCGTCGAGTACTTCCGCCAGGCCACGCCCGAGCAGGAGTTGGGGCGCCTGCCCCTGGGCAGCCGCCCGGCCAGGCGCCGCGCCGGCGGCGTGGAGAGCCTGCGGGCGATCCCCTGGATCTTCGCCTGGACCCAGACCCGGCTGATGCTGCCGGCCTGGCTGGGCTGGGAGCGTGCGTTGCGCAACGCGGTGGAGCGGGGCGAGATGGCGCTGCTGCAGGAGATGCGCGAGCACTGGCCGTTCTTCGCCACCCGCATCGACATGCTGGAAATGGTCCTGGCCAAGGCCGATGCCACCATCGCCGAACGCTATGACATGCGGCTGGTGGAAGAGCGGCTGTTGCCGCTGGGTGCGCATCTACGCGACCTATTGTCGCAGGCCTGTACGACCGTACTAGGCCTGACCGGTCAGTCCGAGCTGCTGGCGTCCAGTCCGGAGACCCGTGAGGCCATCAGTGTGCGCAACACCTACCTCGACCCGTTGCACCTGCTCCAGACGGAGCTTCTGGCCCGTTCGAGGCGCGCGGAAAACGCTGCCGAAGGCCCCCTGGAACAGGCGTTGCTGGTGAGTGTGGCGGGCATCGCGGCGGGGCTCAGGAACACCGGCTGAAGGGGCTTCTTATCCGACTTTCGGTGGCTTGTGCGGCATAGGGGTGCTGTGTATCTTGATCAACCTTTTGGCCGCTCAACGACGCCGAAACCCGATACTGAGATTGGCCCCAAGAGGCGAATCCGAGACTTCAAAACAATCTTGAGGAGCACATCGATGCGCGTGATTCTGCTGGGGGCGCCCGGTGCCGGAAAAGGTACCCAGGCTGGTTTCATCACCAAGAAATTCGCTATTCCGCAAATCTCCACCGGCGACATGCTGCGCGCAGCGGTCAAGGCGGGCACCGAGCTCGGCCTGAAGGCCAAGAGCGTGATGGATGCCGGCGGCCTGGTTTCCGATGACCTGATCATCAACCTGGTCAAGGAGCGCATCGCCCAACCCGACTGCGCCAACGGCTTCCTCTTCGACGGCTTCCCGCGCACCATCCCCCAGGCCGAAGCCCTGAAGGACGCCGGCGTCGCCATCGACCACGTGGTCGAGATCGCCGTGGACGACGAAGAGATCGTCGGCCGCATCGCCGGTCGCCGTGTGCACCCGGCCTCGGGTCGCGTCTACCACACCGAGCATAACCCGCCCAAGGTCGCCGGCAAGGACGACGAAACCGGCGAGGACCTGATCCAGCGCGACGACGACAAGGAAGAGACCGTGCGTCATCGCCTGTCCGTCTACCACTCGCAGACCAAGCCGCTGGTGGACTTCTACCAGAAGCTGTCGGCCGCCCAGGGCACCCCGAAGTACAGCGCCATCGCTGGCGTGGGCAGCGTGGAAGAGATCACCGCCAAGGTGTTCGCCGCGCTTTCCTGATCGAACGACGATCGATTCGACCAACGGCCCGCTTGCGGGCCGTTGGCGTTTATAATGCGCGCCTTTTTCGACCCACCTGGATGCACCGATGACCACCTTGCTGGCCCTGGATACCGCCACCGAAGCCTGTTCCGTCGCCCTGTTGCATGACGGCCGCGTGCTCAGTCACTACGAGGTGATCCCGCGCCAGCATGCCCAGCGCCTGCTGCCGATGATCCAGGACCTGCTGGCCGAGGCCGGTGTCGGCCTGTCCGCCCTCGATGCCATCGCCTTCGGCCGTGGCCCTGGTGCCTTCACCGGCGTGCGTATCGCCGTCGGCGTGGTCCAGGGCCTGGCCTTCGCCCTCGATCGCCCGGTGCTGCCGGTTTCCAACCTCGCCGTGCTGGCCCAGCGTGCCCATCGCGAGCAGGGCGTCGACCAGGTGGCCGCCGCCATCGACGCGCGCATGGATGAGGTCTACTGGGGCTGCTACCGCCTGGACGCCGGCGAGATGCGCCTGGCCGGCAGCGAGGCGGTGCTGCCGCCCGAGCGCGCGGCGCTGCCCCGCGACGCCCAGGGCGAGTGGTTCGGTGCCGGCACCGGCTGGGGCACCTTCGCCGCCCGCCTCCCGGTGGCGGTCAGCGGCCAGGCGCCCGACCTGCTGCCCCACGCCCAGGACCTGCTGGCCCTGGCCGCCTTCGCCTGGGCCCGCGGCGAAGCGGTGGTGGCCGACGAAGCGCAGCCGGTTTACCTGCGCGACAACGTCGCCACGCCCAAGGCGCCCCGCTGAGCGGGCTGACCACCGGCAGTGCCGGGCGTCAGGGACGATTGAAAATCCCTGGATGTCCGGCTAGATTCCACCCCATTCGCCGATCCCTTTTCCTGCCTGACTTCCCTTGATGCGCATCGACGGCTTCACCTCATCCATCTCGCTGGATCGCAGCCCCCGCCAGGGCAGCGCGAACACGGCTTTCCGCGAGGTGCAGCGTGAGGTCGAGAGCCGACGCGACGTGCCGGCCACCCCGGCCAGCACCCAGGGCTTCGAGCAGACCGCCCAGCCGCGCAAGGTCGAGGCCAGCAACGCCAGCAGCAACAGCCTGCCGGCCCGCCCCCAGGACATCGCGCAGCAGCGCAACCTGAGCAACCGTGCCTACCAGGCCATCGCCAGCTACGCCTCCACCGCCAGCTTCGCGTCGGAGACCGACGCGCCGGAAGTGCTCGGGCTCGATCTCTACGCCTGATGCTGCCGTACTTCCTCGGCTGCCCGTCCTGGAACGAGCCCGCCTGGCGCGGCAGCTTCTATCCCGCCGACGTGCGCCCCGCCGATACCCTCGAACACTACGCCCGCGTGTTCAATGCGGTGGAAGGCAACACCACCTTCTACGCCAGGCCCTCCGTTGCCACGCTGCAGCTGTGGGCCGAACGCATGCCCGGGCATTTCCGCTTCTGCGCCAAGCTCCCGCGTGACATCAGCCACGAGGGCGACCTGCGCGACCGCATCGGCGCCACCGGTGAGTTCCTGCGCCTGCTCGAGCCCCTGGGTACGCGCGTGGCACCGCTCTGGCTGCAACTGCCGGCGAGCTTCGGGCCGCAGCGCCTGGGCGAGCTGGCGGACTGGCTGGACACCTTTTCCCACCGCGCCATCGCCGTGGAGGTGCGCAACGCCGCATTCTTCGCCCGGGGCGAGGAGGAGAAGGCCCTCAACCGCCTGCTCCACGCGCGTGGGGTGGAACGCATCTGCCTGGACTCGCGGGCCCTGTTCGCCTGCGAATCCGACGACCCGGCGGTGCTCCACGCACAATCGAAGAAGCCCCGCGTGCCGGTGCGCCCGACCGCTTTCAGCGCGTCCCCCCAGGTGCGCTTCATCGGTGGTCCGGACCTCGACGCCAACCAGCGCTACCTCGACCCCTGGCTGGACAAGGTGGCCGACTGGATAGGCGAGGGCCTGGTGCCCCATGTCTTCCTGCACACCCCCGACAACCACCTCGCCGCCGCCCAGGCGCAGCGCTTCCATGCCGGGCTGATGAGCCGCCTGCCGGGCCTGCCGGCCTTGGCCGAGAGCGCCTTCGAGGCGGAATCGACGCAACTCGACCTGCTCTGACGCTGTCACTTTCCCCAAGGCGCGGGTTAAGGTCGGGCCTTTGCAACGAGGGAGTGATGCCATGCCGAACCAGGCCCAACGTGCCGAAACCTTCCGCGCCCTGCACCAGGGCGATGGACTTCTCGTATTGCCGAACCCCTGGGATGCCGGGTCGGCGAAAATGCTCGCCGCCCTGGGCTGCCGAGCCCTGGCCACCACCAGTGCCGGGCTGGCCTTCTCCCTGGGCCGGCGTGACGCCGAAGGCGCGGTGAGCCGCGACGAGGCGCTGGCCAACGCCCGCGCCATCGTCGAAGCCACGTCGCTGCCGGTGGCCGCGGACCTGGAGAACGGCTACGGCGACAGCCCCGAGGCCTGCGCCGAGACCCTCCGCCTCGCCGCCGAGGTCGGCCTGGTAGGCGGCTCGATCGAAGACGCCAGCGGCCGCGCCGATGCGCCCATCTACCCCTTCGAACTGGCCGTCGAGCGCGTGCGCGCCTCGGTGGAGGCGGCGCGCCGCCTGCCGTTCCCCTTCACCTTCGCCGCCCGTGCGGAGAACTTCCTCCACGGGCGCCCCGACCTGGACGACACCATCCGCCGCCTGGTGGCCTATGCCGAGGCCGGTGCCGATGTGCTCTACGCGCCGGGGCTGACCACCCGCGAGCAGATCGTCGAAGTGGTGCGCGCGGTGGCGCCCAAGCCGGTCAACCTGCTGGTGGGGTCGCCCGCCTTGAAGGTGGGCCTGGCGGAGCTGGCCGAGCTCGGCGTCAAGCGCGTCAGCCTGGGCTCCAACCTGGCGCGGGTCGCCTACGGCGCATTCTTCCGCGCGGCTGAGGACCTGCTCTGCGGTGATCTCACGGCCACCCAGCGGGCCATGCCCTTCGACCGCATCAACGACCTGTTCAGGGGCTGAACGGGTGCGCGTGCGCCGGCTGGTCCCCTGGCTGGTCCTGCTGCTGGTGCTCGGTGCACCGCTGGCGGTGTACCAGAAGTGGGTGACGCCGCCGCCGCGCTGGGACCCCTGGGCGCCGCTGGATGTGCGCGAGGCGCCCAACCTGCTGACGCCCTTCAAGCTGATGCGCCTGCAGGCCGACCCGGCGCTGTGCCACCAGGCATTGCAGACCTCCAGCCTGAAGTACGCGGCGCTGCCGGACAGCTCGCCGGCAGCCGGTTGCCCCATCGAGAACAGCGTGCGCCTCAGCGGCTCGGACCTGGCCTTCAGCAGCAGCTTCATCGCCACCTGCGAGGTGGCCGTGGCCTTCGCCCTGTTCGAACGCCACGGGCTGCAACCCGTCGCCCGCGAGCTCTACGGCCAGCCGGTGGCGCGCATCGATCACCTGGGCAGCTTCGCCTGCCGCAACATCGGCGGCACCCAGCGTCGCAGCCAGCACGCCTCGGCCAATGCCCTGGATATCGCCGGTTTCCGCCTGGCCGATGGCCGTCGCATCAGCGTGGCCCGCGACTGGACCGGCGACGACACCGAGGCGCGCTTTCTGCGCCGGGTGCGCGATGCCGCCTGCGAGCACTTCAACACCACCCTGGGGCCGGACTACAACGCTGCGCACCGGGATCACTTCCATGTCGACATGGGCCTGCTGCGCATGTGCCGCTGAGTGCCGTGCACGGGCGCCTGGCGCTGCGCTCTGGCAAAATGCCGCCCATCTTGGAACAACGGATTCGATCGATGAGCGATGAGCGGGAACAGGCCCGGGTACGTGTCGACGCGTTGGCGCCGCAGCACCAGGCGCGCGCGGCCGAGTGGGCGGCGCGGCTCGGGTTGCCCCAGGACGGCGAGGCGGATTTCGCCCTGCAGCTGGGTGACGAGGGCCTGCAGCTGGTGGACCTGTCGCCCCAGGCGCCGGGCCCGGTGCGGGTCGACTTCGTCGAAGGCGCGGCGGCCCATCGTCGCCAGTTCGGCGGTGGCGCCGGGCAGATGATCGCCAAGGCGGTGGGCGTGCAGCCGGGCATCCGCCCGCAGGTGCTGGATGCCACCGCCGGGCTCGGCCGTGACGCCTTCGTGCTCGCCAGCCTGGGCTGCGAGATGGACCTGATCGAGCGCCAGCCGCTGGTCGCGGCGCTGCTGGAAGATGGCCTGGCCCGCGCCTGCGACGATGCCGAGGTGGCGCTCATCGCCGCCCGCATGCGCCTGCACACCGGCAACGCCATCGAACTGATGCAGGGCTGGCAGGGCGAGGCCCCCCAGGTGATCTACCTCGACCCGATGTTCCCGCACCGCGACAAGAGTGCGCTGGTGAAGAAGGAAATGCGCCTGTTCCGCCCGCTGGTGGGCGACGACCTGGACGCCCCGGCGCTGCTCGCCGCCGCCCTGGCACTGGCGACCCACCGGGTGGTGGTGAAGCGCCCGCGCAAGGCGCCGATCATCGAGGGGACCAAGCCCAGCTACGCACTGGAGGGCAAGTCCAGCCGCTACGACATCTATCCGAAGAAGGCCCTGAGCAAGGGCTGATCGCAAGGGAAGGGACTCCATGGACGACGCCATCCGCTGCCCCATCCGCCGCACCCTGGCGCAACTGCCCTGGGTCGGTGATGACCGCGCCGGCGCCCGCCACTGGCTGGCGATGCAACGCGACCCGCTGGCCTGGCTGCAGAACGTGCACGCCGAGCAGCCGGACATGGCGGTCACGCGCATGGGGCTGAGCCGGCTCTGGTGCCTGTTCCACCCCCGGGCGGTGCAGGAGCTGATGGTCGATCACCGCGAGCACCTGAAACGCTGGGAGCCCAGCCTGTGCATGATGCGCCAGTGGAACGGGCGCAGTTTCATGATGCGCGAGGGCGAGCCGGCCCGTGAACGGCGCAAGGAGGTGCG
Source organism: Pseudomonas sp. USHLN015 (assembly GCF_037153275.1). Taxonomy (NCBI): domain Bacteria; kingdom Pseudomonadati; phylum Pseudomonadota; class Gammaproteobacteria; order Pseudomonadales; family Pseudomonadaceae; genus Pseudomonas; species Pseudomonas sp. USHLN015. The sequence continues at coordinate 516,031 of NZ_JBBCKP010000002.1, read as the reverse complement.
GCCGCATATCGCCGCGCCCGCGCCGGGCGAGATCCTGCGCCTGGCGGAGCGCTGGGGCGAAGGCATCGAGGATGGCGCCGAGCGTGATCTCGACCTGGAAATGGCCGCCTACAGCGTCACCCTCACCGGGCGTGCGCTCTTCGATATCGACCTGGAGAACGACGCCTTCCGCGTGGCCCGCGCGGTGCGCCTGCTGTCGCGGGTGGCGCTGCTGGAAACCAGCACCGGCATCCCCCTGGGGCACTGGTTTCCCAGCAAGCTGTGCCCGCGCAAGCGCTGGGCGCTGGCGCAGCTGCAGGAGGTGGTGGGGCGGTGCGCCGAGCAGTCGACGCGCCCCCTGGCGATGCAGCGCGACGAGCTGGCCACCTTGCTGATGGCGGGGCACCAGTCCACCGGCGCCACCCTGACCTGGGCACAGCTGTTGCTGGCGCAGAACCCGGCGGTGCGCGAGGCGCTGCGGGGCGAACTCAGGGGCCTGGACTGGAACCAGGTGCAGGGCATGGCCGACCTGCGCCAATGCCCGCTGCTGCGGGCGGTGATCCAGGAGAGCCTGCGCATCTACCCGCCAGCCTACGGGCTGGTGCCCCGGCAACTCACGGCGGATGTGGAGGTGTTCGGCCAGGCGCTGAAGAAGGGCGACATCGTCATGCTGTCGAGCTGGATCACCCATCGCGACCCGCGCTGGTTCGAGGCGCCGCTGGAATTCCGCCCGCAGCGCTTCATCGAGCCTTCGACCTGGCCGAAGGGCGCCTACTTCCCCTTCGGGCTGGGGGACCGCGCCTGCCCGGGCACGGCGATGGCGATGATGGACCTGGCGGTGTCGCTGGCCTGGTGGGTCGAGCACTGGGACGTCGAGCCGCTCGGCCCGGTGGAGCCGCAGGGCTGGTTCTCCCTGCGGCCCAGGCGTGCACGGGTCAGGTTCGTGCGGCGGGGGTGATCTCCGTGCCGTAGGCGCGGAGGAACAGCTCCACCACTTCCTGCACGTGCTGCTCGGCCTCTTCACCCTCCAGCGGCGCGCCGCAGCCGATCAGCAGGCGGAAGTTCTGCCCGCCCTTGATCAGGCAGAAGAAGTGCTCGGCGGCGTTGATCGGCTTGTCGATGCGCAGCTTGCCGGTCTTGTCCGCCTGGATCAGCAAGCGTTCCATCTCGTTGAGGATCTGCTGCGGGCCGGCATCGAAGAACAGTTTCGAGAGCTTCGGGTCCTGGTTGCCCAGGGTCACCATCAGGCGGTGCAGCTCGATGGATTCGCTGCTGTTGATCAGCGCCTGGAAACCCATGCCGATGTTGCGTAGCACAGTCTCGATGGTCCCACCCAGGGGCAGTTCGAACAGCAGCTCCGGCAGCTGCTCCATGCACTTGGCCTTCACCGCCGCGGAGAACAGCGTCTCCTTGTCGGTGAAATGGCTGTACACGGTGAGCTTGGAGACCCCGGCCTCGGCGGCGATGGCGTCCATGCTGCTGCCGTCGTAGCCCTTGCTGAGGAACAGCGACTTGGCCGCCTCGAGGATCGCCGCGCGCTTGGCGGGGTCCTTCGGGCGACCGGGGCCGCTGGCTTGTAAAGATTTGTCTGACATTCGCGTTTAAATACTGGACTGGTGAGTTTGCTATTTTTACTATACCCGGCAGTATAAATATTCCAACAGCACTTCGCGAAAGGTCATACACCATGTTCCGCCATGTCCTGCCCCTCGCTCTGCCTCTGACACTCTCTTTGCTCGTCGGTGCCTGCGGCAATGACGAGACCGTCCAGCAATCGATACGCCCGGCCATGGTGGTGCAACCGCAGCCCGCCGGCGACGCGATGGTGACCTACCCGGGCGAAGTGCGCGCCAGGCTGGAGCCGGAACTGGCCTTCCGCATCGGCGGCAAGATCACCCGCCGCCTGGTGGAGGTGGGCGACCGGGTCAAGGCCGAGCAGCCCCTGGCCGAGCTCGACCCTCAGGACGTGCGCCTGCAACTGGAAGCCTCCCGCGCCCAGGTCGCCGCCGCCGAGGCCAACCTCAAGCTGGTGCGTGCCGAGCGCGACCGCTACAAGACGCTGCTGGACCGCAAGCTGATCAGCCAGTCGCAGTTCGACAACGTCGAGAACCAGTACCGCTCAGGCGAAGCGCGGGTGAAACAGATCCAGGCCGAATACAACGTCGCCAGCAACCAGGCGGGCTACGCCGTGTTGCGTGCTTCGCAGAACGGCGTGATCGCCACCCGTCGCGCCGAGGTGGGCCAGGTGGTGGCGGCCGGTCAGACCGTCTTCACCCTGGCCGCCGACGGCGAGCGCGAAGTGCTGATCAGCCTGCCGGAGCATGCCATCGACCGCATCAAGGTCGGCCAGCAGGTCGCCGTCGAACTCTGGTCGCAACCCGACAAGCGCTTCCCCGGGCGCATCCGCGAACTGTCGCCGGCTGCCGACCAGCAGTCGCGCACCTTCGCCGCGCGCATCGCCTTCACCGCCGGCGAGGTGCCCGCCGAACTGGGCCAGAGCGCCCGCGTGTACATCCAGGCCAACGGCGAGGTGCCGCTCTCGGTGCCGCTCTCGGCGCTCACCGCCGAGGCCGGTGCGCCCTACGTCTGGGTGGTGAACCCGGACAGCTCGAAGATCGAACGCCGCCCCGTGCGCGTCGGCCCCTACGGCGAGGACCGGGTGCCGGTGCTCGAAGGCCTGAAGCCCGAGGACTGGGTCGTCGCCGCTGGTGTCCAGGTGCTGCGCGAAGGCCAGGAAGTCCGCCCCGTGGACCGCGCCAACCGCGCGGTGAAGCTGATCGCCAAGGAGTAGGGCCGAGTGAACTTCAACCTTTCCGCCTGGGCGCTGAAGAACCGTCAGATCGTCCTCTACGTCATGCTGTTGCTGGGCATAGTCGGCGCCATCTCCTACACCAAGCTGGGTCAGAGCGAAGACCCGCCCTTCACCTTCAAGGCCATGGTGATCCGCACCAACTGGCCCGGCGCCAGTGCCGAGGAGGTCTCCCGCCAGGTCACCGAGCGCATCGAAAAGAAGCTCATGGAGACCGGCGAGTACGACAAGATCATCTCCTTCTCCCGTCCGGGCGAATCCCAGGTGACGTTCCTCGCCCGTGACTCCATGCACTCGGCACAGATCCCCGAGCTCTGGTACCAGGTGCGCAAGAAGGTCAGCGACATCCGCCACACCTTGCCCCAGGGTATCCAGGGGCCGTTCTTCAACGACGAGTTCGGCACCACCTTCGGCAACATCTATGCGCTGACCGGCGAGGGCTTCGACTACGCCGTGCTCAAGGACTACGCCGACCGCATCCAGCTGCAGCTGCAGCGGGTCAAGGACGTGGGCAAGGTCGAGCTGCTCGGGCTGCAGGACGAGAAGATCTGGATCGAACTCTCCAATACCAAGGCCGCCACCCTCGGCCTGCCGCTGGCCGCCGTGCAGCAGGCGCTGGAGGAGCAGAACGCGGTGGCCGCCGCCGGCTTCTTCGAGACGGCCAGCGACCGCGTGCAGCTTCGCGTCAGCGGGCGCTTCGATTCGGTGAAGGAGATCCGCGACTTCCCCATCCGCGTGGGTGACCGCACTTTCCGTATCGGCGACGTCGCCGACGTGCATCGCGGCTTCAACGACCCGCCGGCGCCGCGCATGCGCTTCATGGGCGAGAACGCCATCGGCCTCGCGGTCTCGATGAAGGCGGGTGGCGACATCCTGATCCTCGGCCAGGCCCTGGAGGGCGAGTTCGCCCGCCTGCAGGAAACCCTCCCGGCCGGCATGCAGCTGCGCAAGGTCTCCGACCAGCCGGCGGCGGTTAAGACCGGCGTGGGCGAGTTCGTCCGCGTGCTCACCGAGGCGCTGATCATCGTGCTGCTGGTGAGCTTCTTCTCCCTGGGCCTGCGCACCGGCCTGGTGGTGGCGTTGTCGATCCCGCTGGTGCTGGCGATGACCTTCGCCGCCATGTACTACCTGGGCATCGGCCTGCACAAGATTTCCCTCGGCGCGCTGGTGCTGGCGCTGGGCCTCTTGGTGGACGACGCGATCATCGCGGTGGAGATGATGGCCATCAAGATGGAGCAGGGCTATGACCGGCTCAAGGCGGCCAGCTACGCCTGGACCAGCACGGCCTTCCCCATGCTCACCGGCACCCTGATCACCGCTGCCGGCTTCCTGCCCATCGCCACCGCGCAATCGGGCACCGGCGAGTACACCCGTTCGATCTTCCAGGTGGTGACCATCGCCCTGCTGGTGTCCTGGGTCGCCGCCGTGGTGTTCGTGCCCTACCTGGGTGACCGGCTGCTGCCCGACCTGGCCAAGCGCCACGCCGAGAAACACGGCGGCAGCGGTGCCCACGATCCCTACGCGACGCCGTTCTACCAGCGCGTACGCCGCGTGGTCGAGTGGTGCGTGCGCCGGCGCAAGACGGTGATCGTCCTCACCCTGGTGGCCTTCGTGGCCTCCATCGCCCTGTTCCGTTTCGTGCCCCAGCAGTTCTTCCCGGCCTCCGGGCGCCTGGAGCTGATGGTCGACCTCAAGCTGGGCGAGGGCTCTTCGCTGAGCAACACCGAGGCCGAGGTGACGCGCCTGGAGAAGCTGATCAAGGAGCACCCGGGTGTGGACAACTACGTGGCCTATGTGGGCACCGGTTCGCCGCGCTTCTACCTGCCGCTGGACCAGCAACTGCCGGCGGCGAGCTTCGCCCAGTTCGTGGTGCTGGCCAAGACCATCGAGGACCGCGAGGCCCTGCGCAGCTGGCTGATCCAGACCCTCAACGACGAGTTCCCCAGCCTGCGCACCCGCGTCTCGCGCCTGGAGAACGGCCCGCCGGTGGGGTACCCGGTGCAGTTCCGCGTTTCCGGCGAGCACATCGACGAGGTCCGCGCCTACGCGCGCAAGGTGGCCGACAAGGTGCGCGAGAACCCCCACGTGGTGAACGTGCACCTGGACTGGGAGGAGCCGAGCAAGGTGGTGCGCCTGAACATCGACCAGGACCGCGCCCGTGCCCTGGGCGTGAGCACCGCCGACCTGTCGCGCTTCCTGCAGAGCTCCCTCACCGGCTCCACGGTCAGCCAGTTCCGCGAGGACAACGAGCTGATCGACATCCTCCTGCGCGGCACCCCGCGCGAGCGCCAGGAGCTGGCCCTGCTGCCGAGCCTGGCGGTGCCCACCGACAGCGGCAAGAGCGTGCCCCTGTCGCAGATCGCCACCCTGGAATACGGCTTCGAGGAAGGCATCATCTGGCACCGCAACCGCCTGCCGACGGTGACCGTGCGCGCCGACATCTACGACAAGTCGCTGCCGGCCAGCCTGGTGACGCAGATCCTGCCGACCCTGGAGCCGATCCGCGCCGAACTGCCCGATGGCTACCTGCTGGACGTGGGCGGCACGGTGGAGGACTCGGCCCGTGGCCAGAAATCGGTGAATGCCGGTGTGCCGCTGTTCATCGTCGTGGTGCTGACGCTGCTGATGCTGCAGCTCAAGAGCTTCTCGCGCTCGGCGATGGTCTTCCTCACCGCGCCCCTGGGGCTGATCGGGGTGACCCTGTTCCTCCTGGTGTTCCGCCAGCCGTTCGGCTTCGTCGCCATGCTCGGCACCATCGCCCTGGCGGGGATGATCATGCGCAACTCGGTGATCCTGGTGGACCAGATCGAGCAGGATATCGCCGCCGGCCTGGACAAGTGGCACGCGATCATCGAAGCCACGGTGCGCCGCTTCCGGCCCATCGTGCTCACCGCCCTGGCGGCGGTACTGGCGATGATCCCGCTGTCGCGCAGCGTGTTCTTCGGCCCGATGGCGGTGGCCATCATGGGCGGCCTGATCGTCGCCACCGCGCTGACCCTGCTGTTCCTGCCGGCGCTCTACGCGGCCTGGTTCCGGGTCAAGGAAGTGCCCAGGGCCTGACGGAAAGGCCATCCGCCTGGGCTCGCTGCGCTCTACCCATCCTACGGTTCCGACGGGCCGTGGGTTGGGCTGAAGTACGAAGCCCAACGTTGCGATGCCAGCCCCGGCACCGCTCGTTGGGCTTCAATCCATCCGTTCATGTCGCCGTCATCCCCGCGAAGGCGGGGACCCACTGGACAGCGCCCCGTAGGGGCTCTCCTCATACATGCCATCCAGCAGCGATGCGAAGTTGCGCTCCACCACCGGGCGCTTGAGCTTCTGCGTGGGCGTCAGTTCGTCCTGTTCCTGGCTGAGCAGGCGCGGCAGCAGCGCCCAGGCCTTGATCCGCTCCACCTGCGACAGCTCGGCGTTGATCGTATCGACGTGCCCCTGCAGCTCCGCCAGCAGCGCCGGTGCCTGCAGCCAGGCCTCGGCGTCGCCCGCCAGTCCCTGGCGTTTCGCCCAGAGGGCCAGGCTTTGCGGCTCCAGGGCGAGGAGGGCGCTGAGGTGCTTGCGGCGGTCGCCGTGCACCAGGGCCTGCTCCACCAGGGGATGCTGCCTGAGGCGCGCCTCGATGGGCGTCGGCGCGATGTTCTTGCCGCCGGCGGTGATGATCAGCTCCTTCTTGCGCCCGGTCAGCCAGAGGTGGCCGGCGGCGTCCAGCCGGCCCAGGTCGCCGGTGCGTAGCCAGCCGTCGAGGGTGAAGGCCTCGGCGGTCTTCTCCGGTTGCTGGAAATAGCCCTGGAACACCTGCGGCCCACGCACCAGCACCTCGCCGTCATCGGCGATGCGCACCTCGACGCCTGGCAGGGGGCGGCCCACCGAGCCGGCCTTGGCCAACCCGGCTTCGTTGCTGGTGAGGAAGGCGGTGGACTCGGACATGCCCCAGCCTTCGCAGAGCGGCACGCCGAGGGCGGTGAAGAAGGCCACCAGTTCGGCATCGAGTGGGGCGCCACCGCTGACCAGGGCGCGGATGCGCGCGCCGAACAGGCGCTGGCGCAGGCCATCCAGTACCAGGCGCCGGGCCAGCAGCAGGCGCAGGCCACCGCGCTGGCGGGCACCGGTGCGCAACGCCCAGTCGAGTAAGCGGCGTTTGCCGGGCGAGAGGGCTTCACGCTGGGCCATGACCGCCCCGTGCAGCTTCTCGAAGAGCCGAGGCACGCTGCCGAAGAAGTCCGGCTGTACCTCGGCGATGGCCCGGGGCACGTCGTTGATGTCCGGCACGTAGGCGGCCTGGGCGCCGCACCAGAGGCGCTGGTACTGGCCGATCACCCGTTCGCCGACATGGGCCATGGGCAGGAAGGCGAGCCCGGTGTAGCGCTGCGGTGGCAACTGGTAGGCGGCGATGGCGGCGAGGAGGTTGCCGTGGCCGAGCATGGCCGCCTTGGGCTCGCCCGTGGTACCGGAGGTGAACACCAGGTTGGCCAGGGACGTGCGGTCCAGTGCCTGCCAGCGTCGACGAATCTGATCGGCCGGTACGTCGTCGCCTGCGGCGATGAAGGCGTCCAGGCCCGCGGGCCCATCGCCGTCGATGGCGACGACGCGCAGGCCCGGCAAGGCCAGGCCCTGTGCCTGTGCCGGTCGCTCGACGAACAGCAGCCGGCAGCTGGCACGCTGCAACTGCTGGGTCGCCTGGGCCGGGGTGAGGCTCGGGTAGAGGCCGACGCTGGTGGCGCCGGCCATGAGTACGGCGAAATCCAGCAGGCTCCACTCCAGGCGGGTGCGGCTCCAGATCGCCACGCGGTCACCAGGGTCGACACCGGCGGCGACCAGGGCCCTGGCCAGGGCCTCGCTGCGGTGGGCCACTTCGCCCCAGTCGAGGCTGCGCCAGGCATCGGCGTGGCGAACCTGGGCGGCGGGCCAGTCTGGCGTGCGCTCGGCGCGCCAGGCGAGGAGGGCGGGGATGCTGGGAAGATCGGCCGGCGGTTGTTGCGTCGTCATCGAACACCTCCTGTACTCGTGGGACGGCGGGGGGCTCAGGGAATGGGCTGGCCCGAGTCGCGCTCCTTCACCGCCTGGGCGAACCCGACTTCCTCGCAACGCGCCTTGAAGCGCACGCCCTCCGGGCTGTGGCGGGTGATGCCGTCGAAGAGTGTGGCGAACATCTGCGTGGTTTCCAGGCCCATGTTGTGGAAGGCCTGGTTGATCATCAGCTTCTGCATCATCAGCTGGTTGCGGGGGATGCCCTGCATGCGCGCGGTCAGTGCTTGCACTGCCGCGTCCAGTTCGGGCAGCGGCACGCTCTGGTAGACCAGGCCCAGGCGCTGGGCTTCGCGGCCGTCGATGAGGTCGCCTGTCAGCAGCATGCGCTTGGCCTTCTCCGGGCCCAGTCGGTAGACCCACATCGCCGTGGTCGGGCAGCCCCAGACCCGCGCCGGCGGGTAGCCGATCACCGCCTCGTCGGCCATCAGGATCAGGTCGCAGCACAGGGCGATGTCGCTGCCGCCAGCCACCGCCGGGCCTTGCACCTTGGCGATCACCGGCTTGTAGCTGCGGAACAGGCTCATGAAGTGCTCGGTGTTCTTCTTCATCAGCGCGTAGTCGACCATCGGGTCCCAGGGCATTTCCTGGCTGCCGTAGATGCCGCGCGGGTTCTCGGCGAAGAACTTCAGGTCGTAGCCGCTGCAGAAGCCCCGCCCGGCCCCGGTGAGGACGATGACGTGCACGGCGTCGTCGGCGTTGGCGCGCAGCACGGCGGCTTCCAGGTCGGCGGGCAGGCGGTCGTCGATGGCGTTGAGACGCTCCGGCCTGTTCAGGGTGAGGGTGGCGATGCGGCCGTCGACCGCGTAGTGGACGGTGGAGTCGGTCATGGGAATGCTCCGTTGGTTTTTATTGGATCGGGGCTTGGCGTGTCGGGAGAAATAAGTAAACTGAATTCACTTTTTCTGTCCAGCGCTTTATCGAGAACCCCATGACCGATCTTTCCCCCAAGGCCCAGAGAACCCGCACCAGCCTGCTGGACGCCGCCCGTGACGAGTTGCTCGAACTCGGTGGCGGCCTTGAGGTGGGGCGCGTGGCGGAGCGGGCCGGCGTCTCGGTCGGCCTGATCTACCGTTACTTCGCCTCCCGCGCCGGGCTGCTGGCGGCGGTGGCGGAGGACTTCCACGACCGCTACCAGGCCGAGGTGATGGCGGCCGATCCGCTGCCGGGCGCCGAGGACTGGTGCAGCCGCGAGGAGCAACGGGTGCGCCGCGCGGTGCAGTTCTTCTATGCCGAGCCCCTGGCACCGCTGCTTTTGGTGAGCCTGGCGCGGGAGCCGGAGGTGGCCGCGCTGGAGGCCCGGCGCATCACCGAGAACGTTCGCCAGGGTGCCGACAACATCCGTCGTGGCCAGGCCGCCGGGCAGCTGAATGCGGGCCTCGACCCGGAGCTGGTCTCGGCGATGATCCTCGGCGGCATGCACCAGGCGTTGCTGGAGGCGCTTGGCCGCTCGCCGCGTCCGCCGGCGGAGCAGCTGTCACGGCAGCTCTGGCATTTCATCCGTGGCGCCCTGGCGCCACTCCAGCCGACATGACGACAAGAAGAAGAGGCAGGCATGCAGCACGCGACCCAGGTTGAATTGCTGAGGAAGGCATTGGCGCTGGCCGAACAGGGCGTTTCCGATTGCCTGGAGATGCCCTCGTCCCTGGCGGTGGACAGCTACCTCGACGAGGCGCGCCATCGGCGTGAGCGGGACGAGGTTTTGCGCCGTGAGCCACTGCTGGTGGCGCGCTCCAGCGAGGTGGCGGCGGGGCGCTTCATCACCCGCGACCTGTTGGCGCCGCTGCTGCTGGTGCGTGACGAGGCCGGGCGGCTGCGCGGCTTTCTCAACGTCTGCAAGCACCGTGGCACGCAACTGGTGGCCGAGCCCGATGGGGCCAACCGGGTCTTCGTCTGCCCCTACCACGCCTGGGCCTACAACCCGGACGGGCAGTTGCGCGGCATCCCCCACGGCTACGGGTTCGAGGGCGTCGAGCGCGGCTGCCTGAACCTCACCGAGGTGCCGGTGGCCGAGTGTTTCGGTGCCATCTGGGCGCGGCACTCGCCGGGCCCGGCATTGGACATGCCGGCGTTCTTCGGCCCCGAGCTGATGGCCGATTTCGTAAGCTTCGGCCTGGACGACCACGTGGTCTTCGACCCGCGCGACATCCGCCGGCCGGTGAACTGGAAGCTGACCATCGACACCTTCCTGGAGAACTACCATGTGGCCAAGGCGCACCAGGCCACGATCGACCACCTGTTCTGGCCAAACCTGGGGCTGTTCGAGCGTTTCGGCCGGCACATCCGCAACTACTACGTGAAGCGCAACCTGCGCGAGGTGCAGGCGCGGCCCGAATCCGAGTGGGACCTGCGCCGCCACGGCAACCTGCTGTATTTCCTCTGGCCCAACACCCTGGTGTTGGTGGAGCCGGACCACATCGACTTCTCCAGCGTGTTCCCCGATGGCCCGCTGGCGACACGGGTGCTTGGCCACACGCTGCTGGCCGAGGAACCGGTGACGGAGAAGGCCCAGCGCTATTTCGAGAAGAACAACGAGATCCTCTATGCGGCCCTGGAGGAAGACTTCGCCATGGCCGCGCGGGTGCAGGAAGGCATCCGCGCCGGCGCCAGCGACCGCCTCTGGCATGGGCGCTACGAACAGGCGTTGCGCTGGTTCCACCAGGGCCTGGACGAGGCGCTGGGGGATGTGCGGGTGGCCGTGGTGGGGCGGGTTTGATCGCGTGCGCGGTGGAGTCCAGGCATGAACCTGTGCCGCGTTCGACTCCGCCTGGTGGAGGTAAAGAGCGACCTCCACCCTGCACAGCGGTGATGAGCCTGCCTTTGTGGGAGCGAATTCATTCGCGATCAGGCCACTAGGCAGTCTCGGATGTTTGTCCGTTGGGCCTCGCTGCGCTCGGCGCCAACCTACGGATGCATGAAAAAGCCCGGCGCATGGCCGGGCTTTTTCGTTTCGGGCCGAGGCTCAGAGCACGCCGAAGACCTTCTTCGCCAGGCCGGTGGCTGCGGCAGCGGGGTTCTTGCGGATGCTGGCCTCCTGCTCGGCGATCATCTTGAACAGGCCGTCGAGGGCTTCCTCGGTCACGTAGCTCTCGATGTTGGCGCTCTTGGCGTCGACCACGCCGAAGCTCGCGGCCTGGCCGGCGAAGCTGTTGTACTGCTTGGCCAGGCCGACCTGGTCGGTCGCCTTCTTGACGATGGGCAGGAACCTGGCGCGCAGTTGTTCGCGGCTGGTCTTGTTCAGGTACTGGGTCGCGGAATCCTCGGGGCCGGAGAGGATGCCCTTGGCGTCCTGCACGGTCATCTTCTTCACCGCGTCCACCAGCAGCGCCTGGGCTTCCGGCACCGCCGCTTCGGCGGCCTTGTTCATGCTGGCTTCCAGTTGGTCGACCTGGGCACCCATGCCCATCATCTTCATGGTCTTGGCGGCCTTGCCGAGCTTGCCCGGCAGCTCGATGCGCACCTCGGGGTTCTCGCTGAAGCCGCCCGGCTTGCCGAGCTGCTGCACGGCGACCTTGGCGCCCTGGGTGAGGGCGTCCTTGAGGCCGCCACTGGCGTCCTGCTGGCTGAGGTCGCTGAGGGAGAGGGCGAAGGCGCTGGCGGAGAGGGCGAGGCCGGCGACCAGGGTGGTGAGTCGGAACATGGCGGCATCCTTGTGGCGGGAAAGCGGTTGTCAGGGAACGGCGTCGACCTTGATGCGCAGGGGCTGCGGGTCGCTGCCGTCGAGTTTAACCGAGTGGCGCCCGGTGCTGATGAACAGCAGCTTGCCGTCGCGCTCGATGCGGGCGCTCACCGCGTAGCTGTGGCCGGGCTGCAGGTTGGCCGGGTCGTAGCTGAGCTGGAAGGGCAGGGGCGCCTGCCCCTCGACGCGGCCCTGCTGGTAGGCCAGTTCACGGGCGGGGGCGTCGGCCAGCGAGACATCCTGCAGCGAGACACGCAAGGTGGCGTCCGGCGGCAGGGCGCTGCGTTGCAGGTAGTAGACCTCGCCGTTCAGGTGCTCCTGGGACGGTGGCTGGACGGTGGTGCAGGCGACGAGCAAGGCGCTGGCGAGCAGCAGGCTGGGCGATTTCATGGGGCCTCGTGGTCCGTTGGCGGCGATAGACACACTATAGAAGCGAGGGCGCGGGGGTACAGCACCCGTGCGCCCGGTTCGGATCATCCACCGTCGGTGTAGGCCTTCGAGACCGGCGCTCGCTCCTGCAGCGCGCGGCTGAGTTCCCGGAGGCGCCGCTGGGCGCTGACCAGTTGCTCCAGTCGCTGCGCCATGCTCCGGCCACGCTGGCGCTGCGCCGCCTCGCGCTCGGCCAGGCTGGATTCCCGGCGCTCCAGTTCCGCTTCGCGCCTGGCCAGTTCGCGGGCCTGTTGCTGGAGCCGCTCCATGCGCTGGACGAGCTCGCTTTCCAGGCGCTGCAGGTGCGCCGCGCGGCCGCTTGCCGCGGGCGGCGCGGCCTTGCCTGGCGCCGCGGCGATGTTCCAGGTGCCGTGCTCCTGCTCGCGATGGGCCTTGCCGGTGACTGCCATGAGCCGCTCCAGCGCGTCGCGGTCGAGCAGCACCGTGCGGTGCTCCTCCACGCGGCTCGGTTCCAGGGGCTGGATCAGCGGCAGCGCCTTGAGGTTCAGCAGGTGGAATTCCAGCGCGTGCTGGCGCGGGCTCATGAGGAGCGCTCCCGGGTCAGCGCCTTGAGCACCCGTTTCACCTGGCTCCAGTGGTGGTCCTCGATGGCGTTCAGGCTGTAGCCCTCGGGGTGGAGGGTGAGTTCGGCGATGTAGGCCTTGCAGCGGCGGCCGGGCTGGGGTTCATCGAGGGTATAGAGAAGGAAGTCGCGCTCCAGGGCGGCGATCCCGAAACAGCATAGGATGGCGGCGTTGAGCGCCTGGCCGTCGGCGTTCTGGATGGGGATTGATCTGAGCAGCATGGTCGGCATCGTCCTCGTGGAAGGAGTCCTGCTGGGCGCAGGCCGGCCATGGTACTGAGCGGGCACGAGGAGGCCGTTCGGCACGCTCCCCAGCGGCGTGTAGGCGAGTTCCCTAAATGTTCGGAGGAGGAGGGGGTCGGCCCCGGGCGGGGCCGGCCAGGGGATCAACCCGCGTCGACCGGCGCTTCGGTCTCGGCTTCGCCCTGGCGTTCCAGCGCGACCTGGCGGATCGACAGGCGGATCTCCGCCGGCAGCACGCGCTTGGCGGCGCCCTCGGCAAGATCCCCCAGGGCGGGGTGGTAGCTGAGCTTGCCGGCTTCGTCCTGGCGCAGTACGCGCTGGTCGAGCAGGGTCTGGATGAAGTGGCGGAACAGGCTCTTGTCGAAGAACTCCGGGGCGTTGAGGCCGTGGAGGATGGACAGGCGCTGGGCCATCACGGTGCACAGGTCCTCGAGCTCTTCGGCCGTCAGTTGGTTCTGCCCGGCGTTGAGCAGCAGGGCGATGGCCATGTAGAAGCGCTGCAGGGTCTGGGCGATGGCACGCGAGAGCAGGGTCAGCAGCACGAACTGGCGCGAGCTGGGTGCGGGACGCACGTAGGTGTCGTTCTCGAACTTCAGCAACCCCTGGTCGACGAAGGCGGCCAGCCACTGGTCGACCACGGTGTCCAGCTCGTCCAGGTTCCAGCGGATGAACAGCTCGGCCTGCAGGTAGGGGTAAAGGGCGCGGGTGTAGCGCAGGATCTGCTCGCGGCTGCTGCGTCCGCTGCTCTGGAAGAAGCTCGCGAGCAGCGCCGGCAGGGCGAAGATGTGCAGCACGTTGTTGCGGTAGTAGGTCATCAGGACGGCGTTCTGCTCGTCCAGGTAGAGGATCTTGCCCAGGGCGTCCTTCTGCTCGGCGAGCAGGTTCATGCTCTGCACGTACTGGATCAGCGCCTGGCCATCGCCTTCCGGCAGGGTGGCGTGGGGCGAGTAGGGCACTGCGCGCAGCAGGGCCAGGTAGAGGTCGAGCACGCGGGTGAGGGCACGTTCGTCCAGCGCCAGGCGGCTGGTGGAAAGCAGCGCCAGGGCGACCAGGTTGACCGGGTTGATCGCCGCCGCGTCGTTGAGGTGGCGGGCGACGCGGGTGGCCAGGCGGTTGGTGGTCTCGTTGAGCCATTGCGGCCGGAACTGCGGGCCCAGCTCCTGCTCACGCCAGTTGGGCTGCTCCTGGTCGAGGAACTCGGCCAGTTTGATGGGCTCGCCGAAGTTCACCGCAACGCTGCCGAAGCGCAGCTTCAGGGCGCCGATGACTTTGAAGATGTCGAAGATCGATTCCTTCTTCTTGCTCGCGCCACGCAGCTCGCCCAGGTAGGTGCGGCCTTCCAGCACGCGTTCGTAGCCGATGTAGACCGGGACGAATACCACGGGCAGGCGTGAGGAGCGCAAGAAGCTGCGCAGGGTGATGGCCAGCATGCCGGTCTTGGGGTGGAGCATGCGTCCGGTGCGCGAACGCCCGCCCTCGACGAAGTACTCCACCGGGAAGCCACGGCTGAACAGGGTGTGCAGGTATTCGTTGAACACCGCGGTGTAGAGCGGGTTGCCCTTGAAGGTGCGGCGCATGAAGAAGGCGCCGCCCCGGCGCAGCAGGCCGCCGATCACCGGCATGTTGAGATTGATGCCGGCGGCGATGTGCGGCGGGGTCAGGCCGTTGCGGAACAGCAGGTAGGAGAGCAGCAGGTAGTCGATGTGGCTGCGGTGGCAGGGCACGTAGATGACCTCGTGGCCCTGGGCGATGTCCTGCACGCCTTCGATGTGGTTGACCTTGATGCCCTCGTAGAGCTTGTTCCAGAACCAGGACAGCACCACTTCGAGGAAGCGGATGGCGGTATAGGCGAAGTCCGAGGCGATCTCGTTGCCGTACTTCAGCGCCTGGGCCTCGGCCTTGGCCGGGCTGATCTTCTCGCGCTCGGCTTCCTCGGCGATGGCCTGGCGCACCAGGTCCGAGTGCACCAGCCCCTTCACCAGGTTGCGGCGATGGGAGAGGTCCGGGCCGATTACCGCGGTCTTCTGGTTGCGGAAGTGCACCCGCAGGATGCGTTGCACCATGCGCTGGGTGCGTTCCGGGCCCTTGTCCTGGGCGATCAGCTCGCGCAGGTGGATCGGGGCGGAGAACTGCACGCGGGTCTTGCGCCCGAGGATGAGGATGCTGACCAGTTTGCGCAGGCGTCCGGTGACGGCCCAGCTGTCGGCGAACAGCAGCTTCCAGGGGCTGGTTTCGCGGTCCGGGGACTGGCCCCAGAACACGGTGACCGGAATGATCTGCGCGTCATCCACGGCGTGCTGCTGGATGGCGTCGAGCACCCGCACCAGGGTGGGCGAGGTGCCGCGCTTGTCCTGGCCGCCGAACCAGCCGGGCTCGGGGGTCAGGTAGAAGAAGGCCGCGGGTTCCAGGGTGTCCCCCACCGCCACCGGCAGCACCGGGCGGGGCAGTCCGGCCTTGGTGCATTCCCGGTCCACCACCGCCAGGTCGCTGGCCGAGGGTTGCTGGAGCACATAGAGCACCGGCTTGCTGCGGTCGAGCTTGAGGGTGAAGGCGGACTGGTTGATGGTCTCCGAGCGCACCCACAGGTAGAGGAGGCGGCGCAGGGTACCGAAGGCCAGGCGGCGGAAGGGCGAGCGGGTCATACGAAGTCTGTAGTCGAACGAGCGAATGCTCGGGGCGGCTAGTTTGCCGTATTCGCCACCGGGTCGCAAAAAGCCTCTGACTGTCCGAAATCGAGGGGCTGATCGCGAAACTTGCGGAATCTTCTGCTGTCTTGCATTGCCGCTGGGGGACTCCTTATATTCCGCCGGCGTTTGCAAGGCCCCCGCGGCCCGCATGGCCGGGGGCTTTTCCCTTTGGGGTAGAGGCCATGATCGAAATAAAACAACTGACCAAGCGTTTCGCACAGCACACCGTCGTCGACGGCCTGTCCTTCGGCGTCGAGCCGGGGGAAGTGCTCGGCTTCCTCGGCCCGAACGGCGCCGGCAAGTCCACCACCATGAAGATGCTCACCGGGTTCCTCGCGCCGACCTCCGGCACCGCGACCGTCCTCGGCTTCGACGTCCAGACCCAGACCCTCAAGGCCCAGCGGCAGATCGGCTACCTGCCCGAGGGTGCGCCCTGCTATGGCGACATGACGGTGCGCGGCTTCCTCGAATTCATCGCCGAGGTGCGCGGCTTCCGCGGTGCCGAGAAGCGGGAGCGGGTGTCCCGCGCCGCCGGCCTGGTGGAGCTGGACAAGGTCCTGGGGCAGTCCATCGAGACTCTGTCCAAGGGCTTCAAGCGCCGCGTGGGGCTGGCCCAGGCCATCCTCCACGATCCGCGCGTGCTGATCCTCGACGAGCCCACCGATGGCCTCGATCCCAACCAGAAGCACCAGGTGCGGCAACTGATCCAGAGCCTGGCGCAGGACAAGATCGTGATCATTTCCACCCACATCCTCGAAGAGGTGGCGGCGGTGTGCACCCGCGCGGTGGTGATCGCCGCCGGCAAGCTGGTGGCCGATGGCACGCCGTATGAGCTGGAGAGCCGTTCGCGCTACCACCAGGCGGTGACCCTGGTGGCCGACGAGCCCCTGGATGCGCTGGCCCTGGCGGTACTGCCGGGCGTCGCCGGTGTCGAGGAGAACCCCCTGGGCGGCGGCCTGACGGTGCTGGCCAAGCCCGGCGAGGTGATCTTCCCGCAGGTCAACCAACTGATCCACCAGCGTGGCTGGAAGGTCAAGGAGCTGGATGTCGAGCGGGGCCGCCTGGATGAAGTGTTCCGCAGCCTGACCCGGGGAGAAGCGGCATGAAGCAGTTGCCGGTCATATTCAAGCGCGAGCTGGCGAGCTACTTCGCCACGCCGCTGGCCTATGTGTTCATCGTGATCTTCCTGGTGCTGTCCGGGGTCTTCACCTTCTACCTGGGCGGTTTCTTCGAGAGCGGCCAGGCGAGCCTGGCGCCCTTCTTCAACTTCCACCCCTGGCTCTACCTGTTCCTGGTGCCGGCCATCGCCATGCGCCTGTGGGCGGAGGAGCGCAAGTCCGGCTCCATTGAGCTGCTGATGACCCTGCCGATCACCCGCTTCGAGGCGGTCACCGGCAAGTTCCTCGCTGCCTGGGTCTTTGCCGGCCTGGCGCTGCTGCTGACCTTCCCCATGGTGCTCACCGTCAACTACCTGGGCGAGCCGGACAACGGCGCCATCGTCACCGGCTACATCGGCAGCTGGCTGCTGGCGGGGGCGTACCTGGCCATCGGCTCGTGCATGTCGGCCCTGGCCAAGAACCAGGTGATCGCCTTCATCCTCGCCGTGGTCATGTGTTTCCTGTTCATCGTCAGCGGCTTCCCGCTGGTGCTCGACGCCTTCAGCGCCTGGGCCCCGCAATGGCTGCTGGACGCGGTCGCCTCGCTGAGCTTCCTGACCCGCTTCGAGGCCATCAGCAAGGGCGTGATCGATGCGCGCGACCTGCTGTATTTCGTCACCCTGATCGCCGCGTGGCTGGCCGCCACCGCCGTGGTGGTCGATCTGAAGAAGGCCGACTGACATGAAGAAACTGATGTATTCCAGCGCCGGCCTGCTGCTCATCGCCCTGGCCTTCCTGGCGTTCAACATGGTTTCCGGGCTGGCGCTGACCAACGCCCGGCTCGACCTCACCGAGCAGAAGCTCTACACCATCTCCGACGGCACCCGGCAGATCCTCGGGGAGCTGGACGAGCCCATCAACCTGTACTTCTTCTACTCCGACAAGTCCGCCAAGGACCTGGTCGTGCTGCGCAACTACGCCAAGCGCGTGGAGGAGATGCTCAAGGCCTACGCCCAGGCGGCGGACGGCAAGATCAAGCTGCACATCGTGGATCCCGAGCCCTTCTCCGAGGACGAGGACAAGGCAGCCGAATTCGGCCTGCAGGCGATCCCGCTGCAGCAGGGCGGCGACTCGATCTACTTCGGCCTGGCCGGCACCAACGCGGTCGATGACCGGCAGATCATCCCGTTCTTCCCGCTCGACCAGGAGGAGTTCCTCGAATACGAGATCAGCCGCCTGGTGCAGAGCCTGGCCAAGCCGCAGCGGCCCGTGGTCGGGGTCATGTCGGGGCTGCCCATCAACGGTGGCTTCGACATGCAGACCCGCCAGCCAAGCCAGCCCTGGATGGTGATGGAGGAGATCCGCCAGCTGTTCCAGATCGAGAGCGTCAAGCCCAGCGTCGACCAGATTCCCGACAAGGTCTCGGTGCTGTTGCTGGTGCACCCGAAGAACCTGCCGCAGCAGACCCGGTACGCCATCGACCAGTTCGTCCTGCGCGGCGGCAAGCTGCTGGTCTTCGTCGACCCCTACAGCGAAGCCGACCACGGCATGCAGATGCCCGGCGAAATGGGGGGCGAGGACAAGGCCTCCGACCTTCCCGAGCTGTTCAAGGCCTGGGGCCTGGAGATGGTGCCCGGCAAGGTGGTGGGTGATGGTGCCTACGCCATGTCGGTGAGCATGGGCGAGGGCCAGCGTCCGGCGCGTCACGTCGGTTGGCTGAGCCTGCCGAAGAAAGCCCTGGACGCCAGCGACATCGCCACCGCGAACCTGGAGACGGTCACCGTCGCCACGGCCGGCATCCTGCGCCCGCTGGAGGGGGCGAAGACCCACTTCGCGCCGCTGATCCAGAGCTCGGAGTACGCCATGCCCTTCGACGCCGAGCGTTTCGCCATGCTGCGCAACCCCGACGTGCTGATGCGCGAGCTCAAGCCCAGTGGTGATCGCTACGCCATCGCCGCGCGGATCGGCGGG
This sequence comes from Pseudomonas sp. USHLN015, assembly GCF_037153275.1. Taxonomy (NCBI): domain Bacteria; kingdom Pseudomonadati; phylum Pseudomonadota; class Gammaproteobacteria; order Pseudomonadales; family Pseudomonadaceae; genus Pseudomonas; species Pseudomonas sp. USHLN015. Next base: position 497,535 of record NZ_JBBCKP010000002.1, on the reverse strand, counting down.
CCGGCGCAAAGCGCTTTCCCCGATGGCATCGAGGGTCGCAAGGACGGGCTCAAGTCGGCGGACAACATCAACGTCATCGTGGTCGCCGACACCGACATGCTCAGCGACCGCATGTGGGTGCAGGTGCAGGACTTCTTCGGCCAGCGCGTGCCGCAACCCTGGGCCGACAACTCCGGCTTCGCCATCAACGCCCTGGACAACCTCGCCGGTTCAGAGGCGCTGATCAGCGTGCGCTCCCGTGGCCGCTTCACCCGGCCCTTCACCGTGGTCGAGTCGCTGCAGCGCGAGGCGGAAACACGCTTCCGCGAGCAGGAGCAGGTGCTGCAGCAGCGCCTGGCCGACACCGAGGAGAAGCTGGCCAGCCTGCAGAAGAACCAGGACCCGACCAAGGCCCTGGAGCTGACCCCCGAACAGCAGGCCACCCTGCAGCAGTTCATGCAGGAGAAGGTGCGTATCCGCAAGGAGCTGCGCGAGGTCAACTACCAGCTCAACGCCGATATCGAGAAGCTCGGCCGTACCCTCAAGTTCATCAACATCGCCCTGGTGCCGCTGGTACTGACCTTGGGCGTACTGCTGCTGTGGTTCTGGCGTCGTCGCCGGGCCTGAGGAGAGAAGCCTGATGGGACGCAAGGCCCTGTTGTTCCTGGCCCTCGTGGCCATTGCCCTGGTGCTGGCCTATGTCGGCCTGCACCGGACCCCCGAGCCGCTGGCGGCCAAGGGGCCGTCGCCGCTGCTGCCGGCACTGCAGGGCCGGCTCGCCGAGGTGGAGCGCATCGAGGTGCAGCGCCCCGGCCAGCCGGTGCTGCGTCTGGCACGCCAGGACGGCGTCTGGACGTTGCCCGACAAGGCTGGCTACCCGGCGGCCGCCAAGCCAGTCGCCGACCTGCTGAGGGCGCTGGGCGAGGCCCGTGAGGTGGAGGCGCGCACCGCCAGGGGCGAGCTGCACGGCCAGCTCGGTCTGGCGGACAAGGGCGAGGGCCAGGGCATCCGCGTGACGCTCCAGGGCGAACGCCTGCCCGAGCAGGCGTTGCTGGTGGGCAAGCCCGGCCAGCAGGGCAAGGGGCAGCTGGTACGCCTGGCCGGCCAGGCACAGAGCTGGCTGGTCGACCGGCGCATCGTGATGCCGGAGACCGAGCTCGGCTGGCTGGAACGGCGTATCACCCGCATCCCGTTCGACAGCGTGCGCCAGGTGGAGGTGACCCTCCGCCAGGGCAAGGCGCTGACGGTCTATCGCGACGCCGAGGGCGAGCCGAACCTCAAGGTCCGCCAATTGCCGGCCGGTCGCAAGCTGGCCTACGAGGCAGCGGCCAACGGCATGGCGACGCTGTTCGCCAGCCTGGAGTTCGCCGATGCCGCACCGCTGGATCAGGTGCAGTTCAAGGACAGGCCGCTGCTGCAGTTCAGCCTGCAGAACTTCGCCGGTGGCCAGCTCGAGGGCGTGGTCCAGGCGCAGGGCGAGCAGTACTGGATGCAGTTGAAACGCAAGGAAAAGTTCGACGGCGAACAAGTAGCGGGGCGTCTCGACTGGGCTTATCGCATCGAGGCGTTCCAATACCAGGCGTTGGCGAAGACGCTCGAAGACCTCATTTCAGCGAAGTGACGAAGGCAACTACCGGGGCGGGCGACAGGCGTTTGCAAGTTGCTTTTCGTCGGCTCCGGGAGTGCCCCATTATGTGACCCGAAAGACCCATAAAAGGGCGTGGAAGCCCTGCCAGCCGGCCCTTTCACGGTGCCGGAAAAAAGTGCTTTTCTGTAGCATTTCCTGTCGTATACTCCGGTCGCGGTGGTTAAAAGAACGCCATTCGTAATACCCGCCCACGCCTCTCTGGACTGCGGTCGGATATAAGAAGAAGAACGTCCTTGCCTAACCGTCCAAGCCTCTTGAATAAGAGGCAAACAACAAAAATTGCGAGTTTGGAGAGAGTAGTAATGGCTGATCGTGAGGTCGGAACCGTCAAGTGGTTCAATGACGCTAAAGGCTATGGATTCATTCAGCGCGAAAGCGGTCCGGATGTATTCGTTCACTACCGTGCTATCCGCGGCGAGGGGCACCGTTCCCTGGTCGAAGGCCAGAAAGTGGAATTCGCGGTGATCCAGGGGCAGAAAGGCCTGCAGGCGGAAGACGTCTCCAGAGTCTGACGACTCCAGACAAAAGGCCCGTCGATGACGGGCCTTTTGTTTTCTGCGATACCGCGCCGGGCGCTGCGCCTATTCGGTGCGCCAGATGAACTCGTTGGCGCCTGCGGCGTTGACCTTGATCCAGCGATCTGCATCTTCCTCGCCTTCCTCTTCCTGCCAGCCGCCCGGTGCGCAGCGGATTTCCACACCCAGTGCGGCGAAGGCCGCCAGCGCGCAGCCGAGGTCGTCCTCCCAGGGCGTCGTGTCGCTTTCCAGCAGTAGGCTGTGCCACTTGCCCACGGCGCGCGGCAGCCAGGTCACGGGAACGCCACCGGCGTCGCATTTGAAGGTCTGTCCCTTCTGCTGCCAGGGCGAGCAGGGGCCCAGGGCCTGCGCCAGCCAGGTGGCGACGGCATCCTGGTCGGCGTCCTTCAGGTAGATCTCGATATCGGGTTGGCGCATGGCGGGGTCCTAGTTTCTGACGATCCAATCGTAGCGTATGGAGACCGTCACTTCGAAGGCATCCTTGATCACGGCGGCACGGCGTTCGGAGCTGGCGCGCCAGCCGTGGGGCGTCATGGCGAGGAGGTCGGCACGGGCCTCGCTGCTGGCCAGGTGCAGGTCGAACTCGAGGGTTTCGCTGTGGGCCAGCGTCATGCCCTCTGGGATCAGCGACAGGTGCTTCTCGTCGTCGTAGTCGCGCACCTCGTCATAGAGGCGTTCGCGCAGCTGCATCAGGTGGCCGCGGGTCGGGCCCATGCGCAGCAGGCCACCGCCGGGGGCGAGCAGGCGGCGGGCTTCCTGCCAGTCCAGCGGGCTGAAGACGCTGGCCAGCAGCTGGCAGCTGGCGTCGGCCAGGGGCACGCGGGCCATGCTCGCCACCAGCCAGGTCAGGCCGGGGGCGCGGCGACAGGCGCGCTTCACCGCCTCGCGGGATATGTCCAGGCCATAGCCATCGGCGGTGGGCAGGGCGTCGGCGATCTGCGCGGTGTAGTAGCCCTCGCCGCAGCCGATATCCAGCCAGCGCGCCGGGCTGCGTCCTGCAGCCAGCTGGGCCAGGCGCGCGGCCAGCGGCGCGTAGTGGCCGCCTTCGAGGAAGCGCCGGCGGGCCTCGACCATGGCGGCGTTGTCACCCGGGTCACGGCTGTTCTTGTGCTGCACCGGCAGCAGGTTCAGGTAACCCTGGCGGGCGCGGTCGAAGCGGTGGTTGGCCGGGCAGGCGACGCCGTTGTCCAGGGTGGACAGCGGCGCCTGGCAGATGGGGCAGGTGAGCATGATCAGGCCAGCAGTCGCACGAGGGTCTGTTCGTAGATGTCGCTCAGCAGGTCGAGGTCGCTGGCCAGCACGCGCTCGTTGACCTGGTGGATGGTGGCGTTGACCGGGCCGAGTTCCACCACCTGGGTGCCCATGGTGGCGATAAAGCGTCCGTCGGAGGTGCCGCCGCTGGTGGAGGGCGTGGTCTCGCGACCAGTCACCGCCTTGATGCTGGCGGCCACCGCGTCGAGCAGTTCGCCCGGTTCGGTGAGGAACGGCAGGCCGGACAGGGCCCACTCCACGTGATAGTCCAGGCCGTGCTTGTCGAGGATGGCGTTGACCCGCTGCTGCAGGCCTTCGACCGTGGACTCGGTGGAGAAGCGGAAGTTGAACACCGCCACCAGCTCGCCGGGGATCACGTTGGTGGCGCCGGTGCCGGCATTGAGGTTGGAGACCTGGAAGCTGGTCGGCGGGAAGAAGGCATTGCCGTCGTCCCAGTGTTCGGCGGCGAGTTCCGCCAGGGCCGGGGCGGCCAGGTGGATCGGGTTCTTCGCCAGGTGCGGGTAGGCCACGTGCCCTTGCACGCCGCGCACGGTGAGGGTGGCGCCAAGGGAGCCACGGCGACCGTTCTTCACCACGTCGCCCACCAGGGTGGTGCTGGAGGGCTCGCCGACGATGCACCAGTCCAGGCGCTCGCCACGGGCGGCCAGGCGCTCGACCACGGCCTTGGTGCCATGGTGCGCAGGGCCTTCCTCGTCGCTGGTGATGAGGAAGGCGATGGCGCCCTTGTGGCCCGGGTGCGCGGCGACGAAGCGCTCGACGGCGATGATCATCGACGCGAGGCTGCCCTTCATGTCCGCGGCGCCGCGGCCGCACAGCATGCCGTGTTCGTCGATCTTGGCGTCGAAGGGCTGGTGCTGCCAGGCCTGCAGCGGGCCGGTCGGGACCACGTCGGTATGGCCGGCGAAGCACAGCACGGGGCCTTCGCCGCCACGGATGGCCCAGAAGTTCTCCACGTCCTCGATGCGCATGCGCTCGATGCGGAAGCCGACGGCATCCAGGCGGCGCATCATCAGCTCCTGGCAGCCTTCGTCGACCGGTGTGACCGAGGGGCGGCGGATGAGGTCGCAGGCGAGCTCGAGGGTGGGGGACAGGGCGGTCATGCGGGGCTCCGGAAAGGCGGCAAGGCGTGAAAAGGACGACATCTTAAAACATAAACGGCGGCCATTGGCCGCCGTTTAGGTCACCCGCTGCGGGTCAGGCCGCAGCTTCCTGTTGGGGGTGCTCCAGCGGCTTGGGCGCCGAGGAGAGCAGCGCCATGATCAGCGCGGCGAGGTAGGGCAGCGACTGCACCAGCAGCATGGCCACCCAGAACTTCACGTCGGCGCTGGGCAGGCCCTGGACGATGCCGATGCCGATGGCCGCGCCCCACAGCAGGAGCATCACGAAGACCTCTTCGCGGGCTTCGGCCAGGGCCATCATCAGGCCGTGGTTGCTGCGCATCTTCGGCGTGCGGAAGAACGGGATGCTGGTGGTGAAGAAGCCGTACAGCACCGCCTTGGCGATGGTGTGCGACAGGGCCAGGCCCGCCACCGCGGCACAGAACGCGTCCTTCAGGTTGACGCCGACGGCGCGCTGGTAGAGGAACACGATCTTCGCCACCTTGAAGAAGAATAGCGCCAGCGGCGGGATGGCGAAGATCAGCAGCGGCGGGTCGACCCGCTGCGGCACGATGATCATCGCGGCCGACCAGAGCAGCGCACCGATGGTGAAGAAGATGTTCAGGCCGTCTGCGATCCACGGCAGCCAGCCGGCGATGAAGTGGTAGCGCTGGCCACGCTTGAGCTCGGAGTCCTTGCCCAGGAACAGGCTGCGCGCGTGCCCCTTCATGATCTGGATGGCGCCGTAGGCCCAGCGGAAACGCTGCTTCTTGTAGTCGATGAAGGTGTCCGGCATCAGGCCCTGGCCGAAGCTGTCATGGGCGTAGGCGGCGGCGTAGCCCTTCTCGAACACGCGCAGGCCGAGCTCGGCGTCCTCGCAGATGGTCCAGTCGGCCCATTGCAGTTCGTCCATCACGGTGCGGCGGATCATGGTCATGGTGCCGTGCTGGATGATCGCGTTGCGGTCGTTGCGGGTCACCATGCCGATGTGGAAGAAGCCCTTGTACTCGGCGTAGCAGAGCTTCTTGAAGGTGTTTTCCTTGCCGTCGCGGTAGTCCTGCGGCGACTGCACCACGGCGATCGACGGATCGGCGAAGTGCGGGACCATGTGCTTGAGCCAGTTGGGGTTCACGCAGTAGTCGGAGTCGATAACCGCCACGACTTCGGCGTCGGGGGCGGTGTGCGGCAGGATGTAGTTCAGCGCGCCGCCCTTGAAGCCGGCGAGCGGGGCCACGTGGAAGAAGCGGAAGCGCGGGCCGAGCTGTTCGCAATAGGCCTGCACCGGCTCCCAGACCGCCGGGTCCTTGGTGTTGTTGTCGATGATCAGGACTTCGTAGTCCGGATAGTCGAGTGCGGCGAGGGCGTCGAGGGTCTGTTTGACCATCTCCGGCGGCTCGTTGTAGCAGGGCACGTGGATCGACACCTTGGGCCGGTAGGCCGAGTCGCCGATCACCGGCAGGAAAGGCCGGCGGCGCGAGCGCACCCAGACCGCCTCGGCCAGTTCGTGGGCCTCGGTCAGCAGCACGATGAACACGCCCAGGGCACCGATGCCCAGGAGCACCCCGACCGTGAGGCTGAACCAGGTGCTGTACTGCTGGCTGTAGTCGTAGGCGATCCACACCAGCACCGAGCCGCCGGCGAAGGCGACGAAGGTGAGGAAGGTGCGGCCGCGCTGGCGCAGGGCGCTGCCGTCGATGAGCATCAGGGCCAGGGCCAGCAGGGCCATGACCACCGAGGCGACGGCCAGCATGCGCCATTGCGGGATGGCGATCACCGGGCCTTCGAAGTTGAACTTGGGCTGGCGCTCGAGGTTCCAGACCCCCCAGTAGGCGCCCACCGAGCCTTCGTCACTGGCCTTCCACGGCTGGTCGAAGGCTTCGATCACGAAGTAGTTGTAGCCCTGGGCGTTGAGGGCGTTGACCAGGGTGCGCAGGTAGATGGCCTGGTCGGCCTGGGAGGCATCGGCACCGCCGCGCATGCGGCCGTTGCTCGGCCAGCCCACTTCGGACAGCAGCAGCGGCTTCTTCGGGAAGGCCTTCTTCAGGTCCTTGGCGCGGTCGAGCACGAATTGGGTGGAGTCCTCCATGGGGATGAATTCCCAGTAGGGCAGGACGTGGGAGGCGATCAGGTCGACGTGGTTGGCCAGCTCCGGGTACTTCAGCCAGATGTGCCACTGCTCGGAGGTGGTCACCGGCACTTTCACCGCGGCGCGTACGCGGTCGAGGTAGACGGAAAGGTCCTTGCGGCTGATCTCGCGGCGGAACAGCGCTTCGTTGCCCACCACCACGCGGACGACGCTGCGCGAGGTGTTGGCGATCTCGATGGCCTTGGTGATCTCGCGCTCGTTGCGCGCCTCGTCCGGGCTGATCCAGATGCCGAGGGTCACGCGCAGGCCGAACTCCTCGGCGATGCGCGGGATGTCGGCCAGGGTGCCGTCCACCGAGTAGGTGCGGATGTTGTCGGTCTGCTTGCTCAGCAGTTCCAGGTCTTCACGGATCTGCTCGTCGGTGGGGTAGCGGTTCTGCTGCGGGTTCTGGTCCACGCGGAACGGCGAGTAGGAGTAGCCGGAGATCTGCTCCGGCCAGTCCGGAGCGCTGACGGGACGGTTGTAGAGCGCCCAGATTCCGGTGAACAACGCGGCGACCGCCACGAAGACCACCAGGTTGAGTCCAAATTTACGCGATGGCATAGGGATTTCAGGTTCCGAAGCGTGGAACGGGGAGATAGCGCCAGCGAGCGCTGGTCGGCGCGCATGCTACTCCGGCGTCCGGCGACTGTATAGATTGTGTACGAACGATAGCCGTGCCCGCCGGCCATTGCACACAGGCTTTGTCCCTGGGGGGGCGGAGAAGTTCGCGGGGATTTGCCGGGCCCGCCGGGGGCTTAGTGTCGGGCCCGATATGACGCGGACTACAGCGCACGCAGCAGGATGCGCTCGCTGGCGTCCAGGTCGAGGTCGCGGCGTTCGCTGAGGGCGGTCATGCCGTGGCGCTGCAGCTGCGCCAGCACCTGGGGGATGGCCTCGGCGTCCAGCCCGTGGTCGGCGAGGCGGGTGGGCACGCCCAGGGCCTGGAAGAAGTCGCGGGTGGCGGCGATGGCGCCGTCGATCTTCGCCTCCTCGTCGCCCTCGATGCCCCAGACGCGCTCGGCGTACTGGATCAGCTTGGCGCGCTTGGGCTCGCGCCGTTCCGCCAGCATGGCCGGCAGCACCACGGCCAGGGTCTGGGCGTGGTCGAGGTGATACAGCGCGGTGAGTTCGTGGCCGATCATGTGGGTCGCCCAGTCCTGCGGGACGCCGCAGCCGAGCAGGCCGTTGAGCGCCTGGGTGGCGCACCACATGAGGTTGGCGCGCACCGCGTAGTCCTCGGGGTTGGCCAGGGCCTTGGGGCCTTCCTCTATCAGGGTGATGAGCAGGCCTTCGGCCTGGCGGTCCTGCAGGGGCGCATCGGCGGGGTAGGTGAGGTACTGCTCCAGGGTGTGGACGAAGGCGTCGACCACGCCGTTGCCGATCTGCCGGGCCGGCAGGCTGAAGGTGGTGCGCGGGTCGAGGATGGCGAAGCGCGGATACAGCAGCGGGCTGGAGAAGGGCAGCTTCTCCTGGCGCGCCACGTGGGTGACCACGCCGTGGGGGTTGCTCTCCGAACCGGTGGCGGCGAGGGTCAGCACGCAGCCCAGGGGCAGGGCCGCCTTGGCCCGGGTGCCGGTGAGCAGGTCGAGCGGGTCGCCTGCGTGGCACAGCGCGGCGGCGATGAACTTGCTGCCGTCGATCACCGAGCCGCCGCCGACGGCCAGGATGAAGTCGCAGCCTTCGCGACGGCCCAGCTCCACCGCCTTCACCAGGGTGTCGAACTGCGGGTTGGCCTCTATGCCGGCGAAGCGGGTGAGGGTGTAGCCGGCCAGCGCCTGCTCCACCTGCTGCCAGACGCCGTTCTGGAAGATGCTGCCGCCGCCGTGGGTGACCAGCACCCGGCTGCCGGCGGGGATCTCCCGGGCTAGCTTGTCGATCTGGCCTTCGCCGAAGTGGATGCGGGTAGGGTTGTAGAAGCTGAAGTTGCGCATGCTGGGCTCCCTTTTTGTTATCGGCCGACTATAGCGCTGGAGGGCTGCGGGGCGATCTATGGCCCGCCATTCAGCGGCGTCGGGCTTGGGATGGCGGTCGACGCTTCCTATAATGCGCGCCCGGCCAGGTGGCTGGCGAGTTGGGAGCGAGGCATGAGTACAGACGAACGTTTCGGTGGCATCGCCCGCCTCTATGGGCTGGAGGGCGCGGCGCGCCTGCAGGCGGCGCACGTGGCGGTGGTCGGCATCGGCGGGGTCGGTTCCTGGGCGGCCGAGGCGCTGGCGCGGTCCGGCGTGGGCGAGATCTCGCTGTTCGACCTGGACGATGTCTGCATCACCAACACCAACCGCCAGGTGCATGCCATCGAGGGCGCCGTGGGGCGGGCCAAGGTGGAGGTGATGGCCGAACGCATCCGCGCCATCAACCCGGCCTGCGTGGTGCACGCGGTGGCGGACTTCGTCACCCGCGAGACCATGGCCGAGTACATCACCCCGGAGCTGGATGCGGTGATCGACTGCATCGACAGCGTGGCGGCCAAGGCGGCGCTGATCGCCTGGTGCAAGCGGCGCAAGATCCAGATCGTCACCACCGGCGGCGCCGGAGGCCAGGTGGACCCGACGCAGATCCAGGTCACCGACCTGAACAAGACCTTCAACGATCCGCTGGCGGCCAAGGTGCGCTCCATGCTGCGCCGTGACTACAACTTCTCCCGCACGCCGGGGCGCACCTACAGCGTGCCCTGCGTGTTCTCCACCGAACAGCTGCGCTACCCCAAGCCCGACGGTTCGGTGTGCCAGCAGAAGAGCTTCGTCGGCGAGGGTGTGAAGCTGGACTGCGCCGGTGGCTTCGGCGCGGTGATGATGGTCACCGCCAGCTTCGGCATGGCCGCTGCGGCGAAGACGGTGGACAAGCTGGTGGCCGGTGCGCGGCGGCCGTCGGAGCGGGTGGCGGGTTAAGGCGCTATTTCGAGGGCTTCATCGCGAATGAATTCGCTCCCACGCGGAGGGCCGTCGCTGCGTAGGGTGGATGGCGCTCTTCCATCCACCAACGGGGTTGCCGGCGGCTTCGATGGTGGGGTGAGCCCGGGCAACCGGGCAAAGGCTTCGCGAGCAGAGCTCGCTCCTACGGGCGCGAGCGGATTCATTGACCCGCCCTTCACGGCGCGGTCTTGCGCATCCGTTCGAGCACGGCCTTGAGGCCGTTGCTGCGGGACGGTGAAAGCTGGCGGGCGAGGCCGAGCTGGGTGAACCAGTCGGCAAGATCGAGGGTGGCCAGCTCTTGCGCCGGCAGGCCCTGGACGCGCACCAGCAGCACGGCCAGCAGGCCGCGGATCAGCCGCGCATCGCTGGCGGCGCGGAAGTGGCGGCGCCCTTCCTTTATCTCCTCCACCAGCCAGACCTGGCTCTCGCAACCGTGCACGCGGTTGGCTTCGCTGCGCTCGGCGTCGCTCAGGGGCTCCAGGCGTTCGCCCCACTGCATCAGCAGGCGGGCGCGCTGTTCCCAGCTGCCGGCATCGGTGAAGGCGGCGAGGGCTTCGGCGGCTGCGTGTGGCAGGCTCATCGCAGCAGCTCCAGGGCTTTGTCCAGGGCAACGAAGAGGCGCTCTAGGTCGGCGCTGTCGTTGTAGAGGCCGAGCGACACGCGGATCGCCCCGCCGAGGCCGAGCCCCTTGTAGAGCGGCATGGCGCAGTGGTGCCCGGCGCGCACGGCGATGCCCTGTTCGGTGAGCAGGTGGGCGAGGTCGGCGTTGTGCACGCCATCGACGCCGAAGCAGGCGAGCGCCACCTGGGGATCGCCCACCAGGCGCACGCCGTCGCGGGCGGCGAGGCCGGCCATGAGCTTGGCGTGGAGCACGGTCTCGTGGGCGATGACGGCGGCGGCGTCGAGGCTGCCGAGGTAGTCGAGCGCGGCGCCGAGCCCGATCACCGGGGCGATGGCCGGGGTGCCGGCTTCGAAGCCGAGCGGGGCGCCATGGAAGTCGGCGTCGTGGTAGTCGGCGCGATGGACCATCTCGCCGCCGAACTGCCAGTGATCGAGGCGGGCGAGGGCGTCCGCCTTGCCGTAGAGCACGCCGACGCCTTCCGGCCCGTAGAGCTTGTGACCGGAGAATACATAGAAGTCGCAGCCCAGGGCCTGCACGTCATGGCGGCCATGCACCACGCCCTGCGCGCCATCCACCACGGTCAGCGCGCCTTGCTGGCGGGCCATGGCCAGCAGTTCGCCGAGGGGTTGCCAGCGACCGAGCACGTTGGACAGCTGGCTGACGGCCAGCAGGCAGGTGCGGGAGTCGATCAGCCGGCGTGCCTGGTCGAGGTCGATGTCACCGCGTGCATCCAGGGGCAGCACCACCAGCTCGAGCTGGCGGCGGCGCGCCAGTTGCTGCCAGGGCAACAGGTTGGCGTGGTGTTCCAGGGCGCTGATGACGATGCGCTCGCCAGGTGCGAACTGCCGCTCCAGCCCATAGGCCAGCAGGTTGAACGCCTCGGTGGCGCCCCGGGTGAAGACGATCTGCGCCGGATGGGCGGCGTTCAGCCAGTGGGCGACGCGCGTACGGCTGCCTTCGAAGGCCCGCGTGGCGCGCTCGCCCGGCAGGTGCTGGGCGCGGTGCACATTGGCCGCCCCGCTGGCGTAGTAGCCGAGCAGGGCGTCGAGCACGACCTGGGGCTTCTGCGAGGTGGCGGCGCTGTCGAGGTAGGTCTGCCCCTCGGCGTCGAGGGCCGAGAGGGCGGGGAAGTCGGAGCGCCAGGGAGAGGTAAGAGCCATAAGCCACAAGCTTCAAGCTGCAAGCGGAACCGCAAGGGGGCACCGCTTGCGGCTTGCAGCTTGGCGCTGCTCCTGTCAGTTATGCGCGTGCAGCGCTTCGTTCAGCTCGATGGCGGTCTTGTTGGTCTTGCACTCGACGGCGCCGTTCTGCGAGTTGCGGCGGAACAGCAGGTCGGGCTGGCCGGCCAGGTCGCGGGCCTTGACCACTTTCACCAGGGCGTTCTGGTCGTCCAGCAGGGCGACCTTGGTGCCGGCGGTGATGTACAGGCCGGCTTCGACGATGTTGCGGTCGCCCAGCGGGATGCCGATGCCGGCGTTGGCGCCGATCAGGCAGCCTTCGCCTACGGCGATGACGATGTTGCCGCCACCGGACAGGGTGCCCATGGTGGAGCAGCCGCCGCCCAGGTCCGAACCCTTGCCGACGAAGACGCCTGCGGAGACGCGGCCTTCGATCATGCCCGGGCCTTCGGTGCCGGCGTTGAAGTTGATGAAGCCCTCGTGCATCACGGTGGTGCCTTCACCCACGTACGCCCCCAGGCGCACGCGGGCGCTGTCGGCGATGCGCACGCCGGCGGGGACCACGTAGTCGGTCATCTTCGGGAACTTGTCCACGGAGAAGACTTCCAGCAGCTCGCCCTTCAGGCGCGCTTCCAGCTGGCGCTCGGCCAGTTCGGCGAGGTCGACGGCGCCGTGGCTGGTCCAGGCGACGTTGGGCAGCAGCGGGAAGATGCCGGTCAGGTTCAGGCCGTGGGGTTTGGCCAGGCGGTGGGACAGCAGGTGCAGCTTGAGGTAGGCCTCGGGGGTGGAGGTCAGGGCGGCGTCTTCGGCCAGCAGGGTGGCGACCAGCGGCTTCTGGCTCTCGGCCAGGCGGGTCAGCAGGGCGGACTGGGCCGGGTCGATTTCCTTCAGGGCGGTGGCCAGGTCGGCGGCCTGGGTATTGGTGAAGGCGATGGCCTGGTTGCCGGCGCTGTAGCCGAGGATCGGGGTGATGGCCTCGACCAGTTGCGCGGCGGGCTTGAGCAGGGGCTGGGCGTAGAAGACTTCCAGCCAGTTGCCCTGGCGGTTCTGGGTGCCGACGCCGAAAGCGACGCTGAAGAGTTGGGTGGACATGGGAATTCCTCTTGCTGAATAGGTTGGATCAGGCGGTCCGGTCGATGGCTTGCCGGGCTGTGCCGCGTCCGGGGTCGCTCAATTGAACGCGGCGGCGTAGAGATCGGGCTTGAAGCCGACCAGGGTGCGGTTGCCCAGGTCGAGCACCGGGCGCTTGATCATCGACGGCTGGGCGAGCATCAGTTCGATGGCCTTGTCCTGGTCGAGATCGGCCTTCTGCGCGTCATCGAGCTTGCGGAAGGTGGTGCCGGCACGGTTGAGGACGGTTTCCCAACCGTGTTCGGCACACCATTTCTGCAGATTGGCGCGGTCGATGGCGGCGGTCTTGTAATCGTGGAAGTCGTAGCTCACGCCCTGCTCGTCGAGCCAGGTACGGGCTTTCTTCATGGTGTCGCAGGCCTTGATGCCGTAGAGGGTGATGGTCATGGGGCAGCTCGGATTCACGTGAGGCAAGGGCCGCGCAGCCAGTGGCCGCGCGACGTCGGTCGGCGATTATGCCACGCGGGATTGCCCGATGGGGCGCCGGAGCGGCGCCCCGTGTCGTCAGGGCCGAAAGGCCCGCCTGGCGGGCCCTGGGCTCAGAGGCTGCGGACGAAGTCGCGGATGCGCTCGGCGGCTTCGATGCACTCGGCGAGCGGTGCGACCAGGGCCATGCGCACGCGACCGGCGCCGGGGTTGAAGCCGTTCACTTCGCGGGAGAGGTAGGAGCCCGGCACCACGGTGACGTGCTCGCGGGCGAAGAGGTCGCGGGTGAAGGTCTGGTCGTCCACCGGGGTCTTGGCCCACAGGTAGAAGCCGCCGTCCGGGCGTTGCACGTCGAGCACGCCGCCGAGGATGTCGAGCACGGCGTCGTATTTCTCGCGGTACAGGTCGCGGTTGGCGCGCACGTGGGCTTCGTCGTTCCAGGCGGCGATGCTGGCCAGTTGGGTCTGCACGGGCATGGCGCAGCCGTGGTAGGTGCGGTACAGCAGGAAGGCCTTGAGGATGGCGGCGTCACCGGCGACGAAGCCGGAGCGCAGGCCCGGCAGGTTGGAGCGCTTGGACAGGCTGTGGAACACCACGCAGCGGGCGAAGTCGCTGCGGCCCAGCTCGGCGCAGGCGGTGAGCAGGCCGGCCGGCGGGTTGGCTTCGTCGAAGTACAGTTCGCTGTAGCACTCGTCGGCGGCGATGACGAAGTCATGCTCGTCGGCCAGGGCGATCAGCTTCTTCAGTTGCTCGACCGGGACCAGGGCGCCGGTGGGGTTGCCCGGGGAGCAGAGGAAGAGGATCTGGCAGCGCTGCCAGACCTCGGCCGGCACGGCGTCGAAGTCGGGATTGAAGCCGTTCTCGGCGAGGCACGGCAGGTAGTGCGGCTCGGCGCCGGCCAGCAGGGCCGCGCCTTCATAGATCTGGTAGAAGGGGTTCGGGCTGACGACCAGGCCCTGGTCGGCGCGGTTGACCACGGTCTGGGTGAAGGCGAACAGCGCCTCGCGGGTGCCGTTGACCGGCAGCACGTGGCGGGCGGCGTCGAGCCAGCCGGCGGGCACCTTGAAGCGCCGCTCGCACCAGGCGGCGATGGCTTCGCGCAGGGCGGGGACGCCCAGGGTGGTGGGGTACACGGCCATCTGGTCGAGGCTGTCGGCCAGGGCCTTGGCGACGAAGTCCGGCGAGCGGTGCTTGGGTTCGCCGATGGACAGGGCGATGGCCTTCTTGTCGGCCGGTTGCACGCCGCCGAGCAGGGCGCGGAGCTTCTCGAAGGGGTAGGGCTGCAGGTGGTTCAGAGCGTCGTTCATGCGTCGTTCCTGGCTACTGCGAGCGGCTGCACGGGCGCGCTCAGATACTGATTCGGGTGGGGTCAATGCCCTGGGCGTTGGCTTCGGACAGCTGCGAGACGATGGCCGCCTGCAGGCGCTGGCAGAGCTCGGGGTCGGCCAGGGGCTGGTTGTCGGCGTCGGTGACGAAGAACACGTCTTCCACCCGCTCGCCGAGGGTGGCGATCTTGGCGTTCTGCAGCGACAGGTCGAAGTCGAGGAAGATGCGCCCGATGCGCGCCAGCAGGCCGGGGCGGTCGGGTGCGATCACTTCGAGCACGGTGACCGGGCGCTGGGCATCGTTGGAGATGGTCACCTGGGGCGGGAAGGCGAAGTGCTTGAGCTGGCGCGGCACGCGGCGCTGGATGATGGCCGGGTACTCGTCGGGGTTCTTCAGCGCTCCGATCAGGCCCTCGCGGATTTCCTTCACCCGGGCCGGGTTGTCGCCGATGGAGCCGCCGGCGGTGTCGAGCACGATGTAGGTGTCGAGGGTGAACTGGCTGGTGGAGGTGATGATCCGCGCGTCGTGAATGTTGAGGTTGAGCTGGCTCATCGCGGCCACGGTCACGGCGAAGAAGTCGTGCTGGTCGGGGGCGTAGATGAAGATCTGGGTGGCACCCTCGAACTCGCGCTGGGTGGTTTCCTTGATCAGCACCAGCGGGTCGTTGCCGGCCGGGTGCTGGAGGATGGCTTCGGTGTGCCAGGCGACGTCGTTGGCGGTATGGCGCAGGAAGTAGTCGTCGCCGAGCTGGGACCAGAGCTGCTCGGCATCGTCCTGGTCGATGCCGTTGCGCACGAGGATGTCGATGGCGGCGGTCTGGGTCTGGCGGATCTGCTCTTCGCGGTCCAGCGGGTTCTCCAGGCCGCGGCGCAGGGCGCGCTTGGTCTCGGTGTAGAGCTGGCGCAGCAGGCTGGCGCGCCAGGAGTTCCACAGGCTCGGGTTGGTGGCGTTGATGTCGGCCACGGTGAGCACGTAGAGGTAGTCGAGGTGAGTCTGGTCGCCCACCAGCTGGGCGAAGTCGAAGATCACCTGCGGGTCGGAGAGGTCCTTGCGCTGGGCGGTGGTGGACATCACCAGGTGGTTCTGCACCAGCCAGGTGACCAGGCGCGAGTCCCAGGCCGGCAGCTGGTGGCGGGCGCAGAAGGCTTCGGCGTCGACGGCGCCGAGCTCGGAATGGTCGCCGCCGCGGCCCTTGCCAATGTCGTGGTAGAGGCCGGCGATGTAGATCAGCTCGGGCTTGGGCAGCTTGTCGATGACCTTGCTGGCGAGGGGGAATTTCTCCGCCAGCTCCGGCCACTTCAGCTTGCGCAGGTGTTTGATCAGGTTGAGCGTGTGGGCGTCGACCGTATAGATGTGGAACAGGTCGTGCTGCATCTGCCCGATGATGTGGCCGAACTCTGGCAGGTAGCGGCCGAGGATGCCGTAGCGGTTCATCCGCCGCAGGTTGCGGTGGATGCCCTGGGACGACTTGAACAGCTCGATGAACAGGCTGGTGTTGCGGATGTCGCTGCGGAAGTCGTCGTCGATGAGGTGGCGGCTGTCGCGCAGCAGGCGGATGGTGTCGGCGCGCACGCCCTTGATATCCGGGTGCTGGGCCATCAGCACGAAGATCTCCAGCAGGGCGAAGGGGGTGCGCTTGAAGACGTTGGGATGGGTGACTTCGATGTAGCCGTCGCGCAGCTGGAAGCGGCTGTTCAGCGGTTGCGCGGGCGAGGAGCCGGCGCTGCGCAGGATGACTTCCTCGAAGTGCTGGTTGATCAGGTCGCTGAGCTCGGCGACGCCCATCACCACGCGGTAGTACTTCTGCATGAAGTGCTCGATGGCCTGCTTGGCGTCGTCGCCCTGGAAGCCCAGCAGGCCAGCCAGCTTGCGCTGGTGGTCGAACAGCAGGCGGTCCTCGGCGCGGCCGGCGAGCATGTGCAGGGCGTAGCGCACCTTCCAGAGGAACTCCTGGCTGGAGGCGAGCACGCTGCATTCGCTCTCCACGAGGAAGCCTTCCTTGACCAGGGCGTGCAGGTTGAGGCTGCCGAACTGGCGGCGGGCGACCCAGAGGATGGTCTGGATGTCGCGCAGGCCGCCGGGGGAACCCTTCACGTTGGGTTCCAGGTTGTATTCGGTGTCGTTGTACTTGGCGTGGCGGGCCTTGCGCTCCTGGCGCTTGGCGAGGAAGAAGTCCTTGCTCGGCCACATGCGCTCGGGGCTGGTGACGTCCTGCATGCGCCTGCGCAGGCTTTCCGGGCCGGCTATGGTGCGGCTTTCCATCAGGTTGGTGATCACCGTCAGGTCGGCGCGGGCCTCCTCGGCGCATTCGTCCACCGAGCGCACGCTCTGCCCGACTTCCAGGCCGATGTCCCAGAGCAGGGTGAGGAAGCCTTCGATGGATTCGCGGAAGGTCTCATGGTCGGCGCTGTCCAGGAGGATCAGCAGGTCGATGTCCGAGTAGGGGTGCAGCTCGCCACGGCCGTAGCCGCCGACCGCCAGCAGGGCGATGTCGGCGTCCTCGCTCCAGTCGAAGCGCTCCCAGGCGGCGCGCAGGATCTGGTCGACGAACCAGGCGCGGTCCTCGACCAGGCGGCGGATGTCGCGGCCATTGGCGAAGCGGGTGTCGAGGACTTCCTTGGCCTGGCGGATGGCTTTCTTGAAGGCGGCGATGGGGCTGGATTTCAGCGCCAGTTCGGCCTGGAACTGGCCGCGGTCGAACAGTTCGGGATCCACCTGCGGCATCGGTCGCCTTCCTTATATCTGTGGGGCGTTGTCGGGACTCAGGCGGAAACCCGGGGAATGGTGTCGTCGCTGCGCAGGGTGAAGATCTCGTAGCCGGTCTCGGTCACCATCAGCGTGTGTTCCCACTGCGCGGAGAGCTTGCGGTCCTTGGTGATGGCGGTCCAGCCGTCGCCCAGTACCTTGGTCTCGGCACGGCCCTGGTTGATCATCGGCTCGATGGTGAAGGTCATCCCGGCCTTGAGTTCCATCCCGGTGCCGGCGCGACCGTAGTGGAGGATCTGCGGCTCTTCATGGAACACCGCACCGATGCCGTGGCCGCAGAATTCGCGCACCACCGAGAAACCGTTCTTCTCGGCGTGCTTCTGGATCACTTCGCCGATATCGCCCAGGCGGCAGCCCGGCCTGACCAGCTGGATGGCCTTGTACATGCACTCCTGGGTCACCTGGGACAGGCGCTCGGCCCAGACCGGGACCTTGCCGACATGGAACATGCGGCTGGTGTCGCCGTGGTAGCCGTCCTTGATGACGGTCACGTCGATGTTCAGCGTGTCGCCATCCTTCAGCGGCTTCTCGTTGGGGATGCCGTGGCAGACCACGTGGTTGATCGAGGTGCAGATGGACTTGGGGAAGCCCTTGTAGTTGAGCGGGGCGGGAATCGCCTTCTGCACGTTGACGATGTAGTCGTGGCAGATACGGTCGAGCTCTTCGGTGGTGACACCGGGTTTGACGTGCTCGCCGATCATCTCCAGGACTTCGGCGGCCAGGCGGCCTGCCACGCGCATTTTTTCGATTTCTGCGGGCGTCTTGATGGTCACGGTCATGGCGGTTCTCGAGCGTTTCTATATAAAGAGCGCAATCTTAACAGCTGGAAGCCCGAAGCTTGAAGCCGGAAGAGCGCCCGGAGAGTCTCGCTTCGGGTTTTGAGCTTATAGCTTCGAGTAGTTTTTTGTGCTATAAAACGCGCCGCTTTACGGGCACTCTGCCCGCAAGGCTCGAACCCACACACGTATCGACACGATTTCCTGGGTGCCCGCAAGGGTTGGAGATTGGGATGCGTGGAGGCCTAACCCGACTTATCAAGGAACTATCATGTCCCAAGTCAACATGCGCGATATGCTGAAGGCCGGTGTGCACTTCGGCCACCAGACCCGTTACTGGAACCCGAAAATGGGCAAGTTCATTTTCGGCGCGCGTAACAAGATCCACATCATCAACCTGGAAAAAACCCTGCCGATGTTCAACGAGGCCCTGTCCTTCGTTGAAAAACTGGCTGCAGGCAAGAACAAGGTTCTGTTCGTCGGCACCAAGCGTTCCGCTGGCAAGATCGTCCGCGAAGAAGCTGCTCGTTGCGGCTCCCCGTACGTCGATCACCGCTGGCTCGGCGGCATGCTGACCAACTACAAGACCATCCGTCAGTCGATCAAGCGCCTGCGCGACCTGGAAACCCAGGCTCAGGACGGCACTTTCACCAAGCTGACCAAGAAAGAAGCGCTGATGCGCACCCGCGATCTGGAAAAACTGGAACGCAGCCTGGGTGGCATCAAGGACATGGGCGGCCTGCCGGACGCTCTGTTCGTGATCGACGTCGACCACGAGCGCATCGCTATCACCGAAGCCAACAAGCTGGGCATCCCGGTCATCGGCGTTGTCGATACCAACAGCAGCCCGGAAGGCGTTGACTACATCATCCCGGGTAACGACGACGCCATCCGCGCCGTTCAGCTGTACCTGGGTGCCATGGCCGACGCCGTGCTGCGTGGCCGTCAGAACGCCAACGGCGGTGCTGACGAGTTCGTCGAAGAAGCTGCCGCTTCCGAGGCTGCCGAAGGCTGAGGCCAGCGCGCTTAGCGTTACCCGGTGCGCAAGAAGGGGGCTAGGCCCCCTTTTTGCCACCTCCGATATTGTCTGCCCGGAATGCCGGGCTGAATGGTTGAAAACCTATTCAAGAGGATTGCGAACATGGCAGAGATTACTGCAGCCCTGGTTAAAGAACTGCGCGAGCGTACCGGCCTGGGCATGATGGATTGCAAGAAGGCCCTGACCGCCGCCGATGGCGACATCGAGAAGGCCATCGACGACATGCGCGCCGCTGGTGCCATCAAGGCCGCCAAGAAGTCCGGCAACATCGCCGCCGAAGGCGCCATCGCCGTCAAGGTCGCTGCCGACAACAAGGCCGCCGTGATCATCGAAGTCAACTCCCAGACCGACTTCCTGGCTCTGCAGGACGACTTCAAGAACTTCGTCGCCGCCACCATCGAGCAGGCTTTCGAAGAGAAGCTGACCGACGCCGCTCCGCTGGTTGCCTCCCGCGAAGAAGCTCGCCTGGCCCTGGTTTCCAAGACCGGCGAAAACGTCAACATCCGTCGCCTGACCCGCGTCGAGGGTGATGTCGTGGGTGCCTACCTGCACGGCCACCGCATCGGCGTCCTGGTTAGCCTCAAGGGCGGCAGCGTCGAGCTGGCTCGCGACATCGCCATGCACGTGGCTGCCAGCAACCCGCAGTTCCTCAACGCTTCCCAGGTTTCCGAAGAAGCCGTTGCCAAGGAAAAGGAAATCTTCCTGGCACTGAACGCCGACAAGATCGCCGGCAAGCCGGAAAACATCGTCGAGAACATGGTCAAGGGCCGTATCGCCAAGTTCCTCGCCGAAGCCAGCCTGGTCGAGCAGCCGTTCGTCAAGGATCCGGAAGTCAAGGTCGGTGACCTGGCCAAGAAAGCCGGTGCCGAAATCGTTTCCTTCGTTCGCTACGAAGTAGGCGAAGGCATCGAGAAGGTCGAAGTGGACTTCGCTGCCGAAGTTGCTGCACAAGTCGCTGCAACCAAGCAGTAAGACGGCCTAGGCTGTCGCCCCGCAAGAGGCTGCCCGCTAACGCGCGCGGCCTCTTCGTCAAACTGGGGAACCCTTTCGGGGCGGTTTCCGTGGCCATGTCCGCCAGGCGGGCACCAAGTGCCGCGTGCGTAGTCGAAGCTACGCTCCAGGACAGCGGAGCCCCGTGCTCCATGAATTCAATGCGCCGCAGGAGAACTCGTAATGGCTCAGCAGGTGAGTGGTCGCCAACCTCGCTATAAACGCATTCTGCTCAAACTCAGCGGCGAAGCCCTGATGGGGTCCGAGGAGTTCGGGATCGACCCGAAGGTCCTGGACCGCATGGCTCTGGAAATCGGTCAACTGGTCGGCATCGGCGTCCAGGTCGGCCTGGTCATCGGCGGCGGCAACCTGTTCCGTGGCGCGGCCCTCAGCGCGGCCGGCATGGATCGGGTCACCGGCGACCACATGGGCATGCTGGCCACCGTGATGAACGGCCTGGCCATGCGCGACGCGCTTGAGCGTTCCAATATCCCCGCGCTGGTGATGTCGGCCATTTCCATGGTCGGCGTGACCGACCACTACGATCGCCGCAAGGCCATGCGCCACCTCAAGAGCGGCGAAGTGGTGATCTTCTCCGCCGGTACCGGCAACCCGTTCTTCACCACCGACTCGGCCGCCTGCCTGCGTGCGATCGAGATCGACGCCGACGTGGTATTGAAAGCCACCAAGGTGGATGGCGTGTACACTGCCGACCCCTTCAAGGACCCGAACGCCGAGAAGTTCGAGCACCTCACCTATGACGAGGTGCTGGATCGCAAGCTGGGCGTGATGGACTTGACGGCGATTTGCCTGTGCCGTGACCAGAAGATGCCGCTGCGGGTCTTCAACATGAACAAACCCGGTGCCCTGCTGAACATCGTTGTGGGTGGCGCCGAAGGAACCCTGATCGAGGAGGGCGAGCAATGATCAACGAGATCAAGAAGGACGCGCAGGAGCGCATGACCAAGACCCTGGAGTCCCTGGGCCATGCCTTCGCCAAGATCCGTACCGGCCGTGCACATCCGAGCATCCTGGACAGCGTGATGGTGTCCTACTACGGCGTCGATACCCCGCTGCGCCAGGTGGCCAACGTGACGGCCGAGGACTCCCGTACCCTGGCCCTGACCGTGTTCGACAAGAGCATGATCCAGGCGGTCGAGAAGGCCATCATGACCTCCGACCTCGGCCTCAACCCGGCCACCGCCGGCACCACCATCCGCGTCCCGATGCCGGCCCTGACCGAGGAAACCCGCAAGGGCTACACCAAGCAGGCCCGCGCTGAAGCCGAGAACGCCCGTATCGCCGTGCGCAACATCCGCCGCGATGCCCTGGCGCAGCTGAAGGACCTGGTGAAGGAAAAGGAAATCAGCGAGGACGACGAGCGTCGCGCTGCCGATGATGTGCAGAAGCTGACCGACAAGTTCGTCGCTGAGGTCGACAAGGGCCTGGAAGCCAAAGAAAACGACCTGATGGCTGTCTGACGGCACCCCATATGGACAAGAAAGGCGTTTCTCCAGCGATCCCGCGTCATGTGGCGATCATCATGGATGGCAACAATCGCTGGGCCAAGAAGCGCCTGCTGCCGGGCGTCGCCGGTCACAAGGCCGGTGTCGATGCCGTCCGTGCGGTGATCGAGGTGTGCGCCGAGGCGGGTGTCGAGGTGCTCACGCTCTTCGCTTTCTCCAGTGAGAACTGGCAGCGTCCGGCCGAGGAGGTCGGCGCGCTGATGGAGCTGTTCCTCTCGGCCCTGCGCCGGGAGGCGCGGCGCCTGAACGACAACCAGATCCGCCTGCGCATCATCGGTGACCGTTCGCGGTTCCATCCCGAGTTGCAGGCCGCCATGCGCGAAGCCGAGTTGCTGACCGCTGGCGAGCACCGCTTCACCCTGCAGATCGCCGCCAACTACGGTGGCCAATGGGACATCACCCAGGCCGCCCAGCGCCTGGCCCGTGAAGTCCAGGCCGGGCACCTGCAGGTGGACGAGATCACGCCCGGGCTGCTGCAGAACTGCCTGGCCACCGGCGACCTGCCGCTGCCCGATCTGTGCATCCGCACCGGGGGCGAGCATCGCATCAGCAACTTCCTGCTCTGGCAGCTGGCCTATGCCGAGCTGTATTTCTCCGATCTGTTCTGGCCCGACTTCAAGCACGAAGCCATGCGCAAGGCCCTGGGCGACTACGCCACGCGCCAGCGCCGCTTCGGCAAGACCAGCGAACAGATAGAAGCCGAGGCCCGTTAACGATGCTCAAACAACGAATCATCACCGCGCTGGTGCTCCTGCCCATCGCGCTGGGAGGTTTCTTCCTGCTCGATGGCGGCGCCTTCGCGCTGTTCATCGGCCTGGTGGTCAGCCTCGGAGGCTGGGAATGGGCGCGCCTCGCCGGCTTCGACGCCCAGCCCGCCCGTGTCGGCTACGCCGCGCTGGTCGCGGCCCTGCTGTTCGGCCTCTACCAGGCGCCGGCCCTGGCGCCCTGGGTCCTGGCCGTCGGCATCCTCTGGTGGCTGGCCGCGACCTTGCTGGTGCTCGGCTATCCGGGCTCCAGCCGCTACTGGGGTGGCTCCGCCGGCAAGCTGGTGATCGGCCTGCTGATCCTCCTGCCGGCCTGGCAGGGGCTGGTGCTGTTCAAGCAGTGGCCGCTGGCGAACTGGCTGATCCTCGCCGTGATGGTGCTGGTCTGGGCCGCTGATATCGGCGCCTATTTTTCCGGCAAGGCCTTCGGCAAGCGCAAGCTGGCCCCTGCGGTCAGCCCCGGCAAGAGCTGGGAAGGCCTCATTGGCGGCCTGTGCACCAGCCTGCTGATCACCCTGGGCGTGGGCATCTTCCGCGGCTGGGACGGCGGCGTGCTGCTCGCCGGGTTGCTCGGCGCCGCGCTGGTGGTGCTGATCTCGGTGGTGGGCGACCTCACCGAAAGCATGTTCAAGCGCCAGTCCGGCATCAAGGACAGCAGCAACCTGCTGCCTGGCCATGGTGGCGTGCTCGACCGTATCGACAGCCTCACCGCCGCCATCCCGATGTTCGCTGCGCTGCTGTGGGTCGCCGGCTGGGGCAGTCTGTGAGCCGTCCGCAACGCATCACCGTGCTGGGAGCCACCGGTTCCATCGGCCTCAGCACCCTGGATGTCATCGCGCGCCATCCTCTGCGCTATGAAGCTTTCGCCCTGAGCGGTTTCTCCCGCCTGTCCGAGTTGCAGGCCCTGTGCCTGCGGCACCGTCCGCGCTATGCCGTGGTGCCTGACCAGGAGTCCGCCCGCCACCTGCAGGCCGGGCTCCAGGGTGCCGGCCTGACCACGGAGGTGTTGGTGGGGGAGGGCGGGCTTTGCGAGGTCGCGTCCCATCCCGAGGTCGATGCGGTCATGGCCGCCATCGTCGGCGCGGCCGGCCTCAAGCCGACCCTGGCAGCCGTCGAGGCCGGCAAGCGCGTGCTGCTGGCCAACAAGGAAGCCCTGGTGATGTCCGGGGCGCTGTTCATCCAGGCGGTGCGGCATAGTGGGGCGGTGCTGCTACCCATCGACAGCGAGCACAACGCGATCTTCCAGTGCCTGCCGGGGGACTATTCCCGTGGCCTCGCGCAGGTCGGCGTACGGCGCATCCTCCTCACCGCATCCGGCGGCCCGTTCCGCGAAACCTCGCTGGATGTGCTGCATGAGGTGAGCCCCGAACAGGCCTGCGCCCATCCCAACTGGTCCATGGGGCGGAAAATCTCCGTGGATTCGGCGAGCATGATGAACAAGGGGCTCGAGCTGATCGAAGCCTGCTGGCTGTTCGATGCGAGCCCGTCCCAGGTCGAGGTGGTGATCCACCCCCAGAGCGTCATTCATTCCCTGGTCGATTACGTCGATGGCTCGGTGCTCGCCCAATTGGGCAACCCCGACATGCGCACGCCTATCGCCCATGCCCTGGCCTGGCCGGAGCGCATCGATTCGGGGGTCTCTGCGCTGGACCTTTTCCGTATCGGTCGGCTGGATTTCCAGGAGCCCGACGAGACGCGATTCCCCTGCCTGCGCCTGGCGCGACAGGCGGCGGAGACAGGTGGCAGTGCCCCGGCGATGCTCAATGCCGCCAACGAGGTGGCTGTCGCGGCCTTCCTCGAGCGGCGCATTCGCTTCACGGAGATCGCGAGTATCATCGACGAGGTGCTGAACCGCGAATCGGTGCTGGCGGTCGAAACGCTGGACGCCGTGCTGCTCGCGGACGCCCGCGCACGCGCTGCGGCGCAGGATTGGTTGGCCCGTCACGGGCGTTGAGCCCGGAGGTTCTCGATGAGCGCGCTATACATGGTCTTGGGCACCCTGGTGGCATTGGGGGTGCTGGTCACCTTCCACGAGTTCGGCCACTTCTGGGTCGCTCGTCGCTGCGGCGTCAAGGTGCTGCGGTTCTCCGTCGGTTTCGGTACCCCGCTGGTCCGCTGGCATGACCGCCATGGCACCGAGTTCGTGATCGCCGCCATCCCCCTGGGCGGCTACGTGAAGATGCTCGACGAACGCGAGGCCGAAGTGCCCGCTGCGGAGCTCGACCGTTCGTTCAATCGCAAGCCCGTGGGGCAGCGCATCGCCATCGTCGCCGCCGGGCCCATCGCCAACTTCCTCCTCGCGCTGCTGTTCTTCTGGATCCTGGCCATGCTGGGCACGCAGCAGGTGCGTCCGGTAGTGGGCTCCGTTGCCGCCGACAGCATCGCCGCGCAGGCCGGCCTGCAGGTCGGGCAGGAAATCCTTTCCGTCGATGGCAAGGCCGTCACCGGCTGGGTCGGCGTCAACCTGCAGCTGGTGCGTCGTCTCGGCGAGAGCGGCGATCTGAACCTGGTGGTGCGCAGCCAGGGCTCGACTGCCGAGACCCCGCTGCGCCTGCAGCTCAACGACTGGCTGAAAGGCGCTGACGAACCAGATCCCATCGGTTCGCTGGGCATCCGGCCGTGGCGTCCAGCCATGCCGCCGCTGCTGGACGAGGTGCCGGAGGGTCCGGCCCAGGCCGCCGGGCTGCGCCCGGGCGATCGCATCCGGGCCCTCGATGGGCAGGCGATGGACGACTGGCAGCAGTTGGTGGATTTCGTCCGCAGCCGCCCGGGCCAGCGCATCACGGTGAGCTACGAGCGTGAGGGGCAGGTCGCCGAAATTCCCGTCACCCTGGGGGCGCGTGGCGAGGGTGACGCCCGCAGCGGCTTCCTCGGTGCCGGCGTCAAGGCGGGTGAGTGGCCGGCCGAGATGCTGCGCGAGGTGAGCTTCGGCCCGCTCGATGCGGTCGGCGAGGCAGCGGCGCGGACCTGGTCCATGAGCCTGCTAACTCTGGATTCCCTAAAGAAAATGTTGCTCGGCGAGCTCTCGGTAAAAAACTTGAGCGGGCCGATAACCATTGCTAAAGTGGCGGGCGCTTCAGCCCAGTCCGGCGTGGGGGATTTCCTGAATTTCCTGGCCTACCTGAGCATAAGCCTGGGGGTTCTCAATCTGTTGCCAATTCCCGTCCTGGACGGGGGGCACCTGCTGTTCTACCTGATCGAATGGGCGCGTGGACGACCACTGTCAGAGCGGGTGCAAGCTTGGGGGGTACAGATCGGCATCAGTCTTGTCGTCGGGGTCATGCTCTTGGCCTTGGTGAACGATCTGGGCCGTCTGTAACGCGTCGCTGAATTCCGGATCTGCCGCCCTTCGCGGCAGATTCCTTATTATCAGTTGGAATAAAAAAGGACTTCATGAAACGCCTGTTGCTAACTGCGGTGCTCGCCGCACTCATGATCGGCGAAGTTCACGCCGAGTCCTTCACCATCTCCGACATCCGCGTAAACGGCCTGCAGCGGGTATCCGCCGGCAGCGTGTTCGGTGCTCTGCCGCTCAACGTCGGCGATCAGGCGGATGACCGCCGCTTGGTTGAAGCCACTCGCGCCCTGTTCAAGACCGGTTTCTTCCAGGACATCCAGCTCGGCCGCGATGGTGGTGTCCTGGTGATCAGTGTGGTCGAGCGCCCGTCGATTTCCAGCATCGAGATCGAAGGCAACAAGGCCATCACCAGCGAAGACCTGCTCAAGGGCCTGAAGCAGTCCGGCCTCTCCGAAGGCGAGATCTTCCAGCGCGCGACCCTCGAAGGCGTGCGCAACGAGCTGCAGCGCCAGTACGTGGCCCAGGGCCGCTACTCCGCCGAGATCGAAGCCGAGGTGATCCCGCAACCGCGCAACCGCGTCGCGCTGAAGATCAACATCAACGAAGGCACGGTCGCCGCCATCCAGCACATCAACGTGGTGGGCAACACCGTATTCCCCGATGAGGACCTCATCGGCCTCTTCGAGCTGAAGACCACCAACTGGCTGTCGTTCTTCAAGAACGATGACAAGTATGCCCGCGAGAAGCTTTCCGGTGACCTTGAGCGCCTGCGCTCCTACTACCTGGACCGCGGCTACATCAACATGGATATCTCCTCCACCCAGGTATCCATCACCCCGGACAAGAAGCACGTCTACGTCACCGTCAACGTCGACGAAGGCGAGAAATACACCATCCGCGACGTGAAGCTCTCCGGCGACCTGAAGGTGCCGGAAGAAGAGGTCAAGTCGCTGCTGCTGGTGAAGGAAGGCCAGGTCTTCTCCCGCAAGATCATGACCACCACCTCCGAGCTGATCACCCGCCGCCTGGGTAACGAAGGCTACACCTTCGCCAACGTCAACGGCGTGCCCCAGGCCCACGACGAGGATCACACCGTCTCCGTGACCTTCGCCGTCGATCCGGGCAAGCGCGCCTACGTCAACCGCATCAACTTCCGTGGCAACACCAAGTCCGAGGACGAAGTGCTGCGCCGCGAAATGCGCCAGATGGAAGGTGGTTGGGCCTCGACCTACCTGATCGACCAGTCCAAGACCCGCCTGGAACGTCTGGGCTTCTTCAAGGAAGTCAACGTCGAGACCCCGCAGGTGCCGGGCACCGACGACCAGGTCGACGTCAACTACAGCGTCGAAGAGCAGCCTTCCGGCTCCATCACCGCCAGTGTCGGCTTCGCCCAGAGCGCGGGCCTGATCCTCGGCGGCTCGATCAGCCAGAACAACTTCCTCGGTACCGGCAACAAGGTCAGCATCGGCCTGACCCGTTCCGAGTACCAGACCCGCTACAACTTCGGCTTCGTCGACCCCTACTGGACCGTCGACGGCGTGAGCCTGGGCTACAACGCCTTCTACCGCACCACCGACTACGACGATCTTGATGTCGACGTATCCAGCTACTCGGTGGACAGCCTCGGTGGCGGCGTGAGCGTCGGCTATCCGATCAACGAGACCTCGCGCCTGACCTTCGGCCTGACCGTGCAGCAGGACGAGATCGGCACCGGCCGCTACACCGTCGACGAGATCTTCGACTTCATCCGTCAGGAAGGCGACAAGTACCTGAACTTCAAGGGCTCCATCGGCTGGTCCGAATCGACCCTGAACCGTGGCGTGCTGGCCAACCGTGGCCATTCCCAGAGCCTGGTGCTGGAAAGCACGCTGCCGGGCAGCGACCTGTCGTTCTTCAAGCTCGACTACCGTGCCCAGCTCTTCACCCCGCTGAGCCAGAGCACCGCGCTGCGCTGGCACACCGAACTGGGCTACGGCGACAGCTACGGCTCCACCTCCGAGCTGCCGTTCTACGAGCACTACTTCGCCGGCGGCTTCAACTCGGTGCGTGGCTTCGAGGACAGCAGCCTCGGCCCGCGCAGCACCCCGAGTACCGGCCGCAACCCCGGCACCATCGCCGACCCGGACCAGGACCCGTTGCCCTTCGGTGGCAACGTTCTGGTGCAGGGCGGTGTTGAGCTGCTGTTCCCGCTGCCCTTCGTCAAGGACCAGCGTCAGCTGCGTACCGTGCTGTTCTGGGATGTGGGTAACGTGTTCGACACCAGTTGCTCGTCCACCGCGACCAACTGCAGCAGCATCAACGCAGGCGATCTCGCCAGCTCCGTAGGTGTGGGGCTGACCTGGATCACCGCGCTGGGGCCGTTGAGCTTCAGCCTGGGCATGCCGGTGAAGAAGCCGGACAATGCCGACACCCAGGTATTCCAGTTCTCCCTGGGCCAGACTTTCTAATTGCTGATCAAGAAGACAACAGTGTTTGTTGCAGGAGTGCATCGTGCGTAAGTTGACTCAAATCGTTCTGGTTGCCGCGGCCCTGATGGCCTCTCCGGCTTTTGCCGAGATGAAAGTTGCGGTACTGAACTATCAGATGGCGCTCCTCGAATCGGACTCGGCGAAGAAGTACGCCGTGGATGCCGAGAAGAAGTTCGGCCCCCAGCTGACCAAGCTCAAGACCCTGGAAAGCGATGCCAAGCGCATCCAGGATCGTCTGGTCAAGGAAGGCGAGAAGATGCAGCAGGCCGAGCGTGAGCGCCTGGAGCTCGAGTTCAAGCAGAAAGCCCGTGACTTCCAGTTCCAGTCCAAGGAACTGAACGAAGCCAAGGCCGTTGCCGACCGCGAAATGCTCAAGCAACTGAAGCCGAAGCTGGACCAGGCCGTCGAAGAAGTCCTGAAGAAGGGCAGCTACGACCTGGTGCTGGAGCGCGGTGCGGTGATCGATGTCAAGCCTCAGTACGACATCACTCGCCAGGTCATCGAGCGCATGAACCAACTGCGCTGATATGACCGTCGCGACCTTCACCCTCGGCCAGTTGGCCGAGCGTCTCGACGCCACCCTGCGTGGCGACGAGACCAGGGTTGTCTCCGGGTTGGCTACGCTGCAGGACGCTGGTCCCGACCAGTTGACCTTCCTGGCCAACCCGCAGTACCGCAAGTTCCTCGCCGATACCCGTGCCGCCGCCGTACTGCTGACTCCGGCCGATGCCGAAGGCTTCGCCGGTGATGCGCTGCTGGTGCCCAATCCCTACCTGGCCTATGCCCGGCTCTCCCACCTGTTCGATCCCAGGCCCGTCGCCGCGCCTGGCATCCATCCGAGTGCAGTGGTCGCCCCCGATGCCAAGGTCGATCCGTCGGCAAGCATCGGGCCTGGCGTGGTGATCGAGTCCGGTGCGCAGGTCGGCGCCGGTGTCACCATCGGCGCGTACAGCGTCGTGGGCGCACGCAGCGTGATAGGCGAGGGCGGCTGGCTGGCGCCCCGCGTGACGCTCTACCACGATGTGCGTATCGGCAAGCGCGTGGTGATCCAGTCGGGTGCCGTGATCGGCGGCGAGGGCTTTGGCTTCGCCAACGAGAAGGGGGTCTGGCAGAAGATCGCGCAGATCGGCGGTGTCACCCTGGGCGACGATGTCGAGGTCGGTGCCAACACCACCATCGACCGTGGCGCCCTGGCCGACACCCTGATCGGCAACGGCGTGAAGCTGGACAACCAGATCATGATCGCCCACAACGTCCAGGTCGGTGACAACACCGCCATGGCCGGCTGCGTGGGTATTTCCGGCAGTACCAAGATCGGCCGCAACTGCATGATTGCAGGCGGCGTCGGCATGGTCGGGCATATCGAGGTCTGCGATGGCGTGTTCGTCACCGGCATGACCATGGTGACCCGTTCCATTACCGAGCCTGGTGCCTATTCCTCCGGTACCGCCATGCAACCTGCGGCGGAATGGAAGAAGAGCGCAGCCAGGATTCGCCAGCTGGATGACATGGCGCGTCGTCTGCAGCAGCTGGAAAAGCGCCTGGCGTCAGTGACCCCGGGCGGGGATGCTTCATCTGATGCGTGACCCGCGCAGCGCCGCGCATCCCCAATCCCCTTTTAAGGCTCCAGGAAAATGATGGACATCAACGAGATTCGCGAATACCTGCCGCACCGCTACCCTTTCCTTCTTGTGGATCGGGTCGTGGATCTGGATATCGAGGGCAAGCGCATTCGCGCCTATAAGAATGTCAGCATCAACGAGCCATTCTTCAACGGCCACTTCCCCGAACACCCGATCATGCCGGGTGTGCTGATCATCGAGGCGATGGCCCAGGCCGCCGGCATACTCGGCTTCAAGATGCTCGACGTGAAGCCTGCCGACGGCACCCTGTACTACTTCGTCGGCTCGGACAAGCTGCGCTTCCGCCAGCCTGTGCTGCCGGGTGACCAGTTGATCCTCGAAGCCAGCTTCCGCAGCGTCAAGCGCAGCATCTGGAAGTTCGAGTGCCAGGCCAGCGTCGATGGCAAGGAAGTCTGCTCGGCTGAAATCATCTGTGCGGAACGCAAATTATGAGTTTGATCGACCCTCGCGCCATCATCGATCCGTCAGCCCGGCTGGCGGATGACGTCCAGGTCGGCCCCTGGTCGATCATCGGACCCGATGTGGAAATCGGCGAGGGTAGCGTGGTCGGTCCCCATGTGGTCATCAAGGGCCCCACGCGCATCGGCAGGCACAACCGTATCTACCAGTTCTCCTCGGTAGGTGAGGACACGCCTGACCTGAAGTACAAGGGTGAACCCACCCGCCTGGTCATCGGTGACCACAATGTGATCCGCGAAGGTGTGACCATCCACCGTGGCACCGTCCAGGATCGCTCCGAGACCACCATCGGCGACCACAACCTGCTGATGGCCTACGTGCATATCGGTCATGACAGCGTCATCGCCAACCACTGCATCCTGGTCAACAACACGGCGCTGGCGGGCCATGTCCACGTGGACGACTGGGCGATCCTCTCCGGCTTCACCCTGGTGCACCAGTTCTGCCGCATCGGCGCCCACAGCTTCTCCGGCATGGGTACCGCCATCGGCAAGGACGTACCTGCCTACGTGACCGTCTTCGGCAACCCGGCCGAGGCGCGCAGCATGAACTTCGAAGGCATGCGCCGCCGTGGTTTTTCCGCCGAGGCGATCCAGGCCCTGCGTCGGGCCTACAAGGTCGTCTACCGTCAGGGCCTGACCGTCGAGCAGGCGCTGGCCGAACTCGCCGAATCCTCCGCGCAATTCCCCGAGGTCGCGGTGTTCCGCGACTCGATCCAGTCCTCGACCCGCGGCATCACGCGCTGATCTCATGACCCGTCCATTGCGCATCGCGCTGGTCGCCGGCGAGGCGTCCGGCGACATCCTAGGCTCCGGCCTCATGCAAGCCCTCAAGGCCCGTCATCCCGATGCCGAGTTCATTGGCGTGGGTGGTCCGCTGATGGAAGCGGAGGGCCTGGCTTCCTATTTCCCCATGGAGCGTCTCGCGGTGATGGGGCTGGTCGAAGTGCTCGGCCGCTTGCCCGAACTGCTGAGTCGCCGCAAGCGCCTGATCGCCACCCTGATCGACGCCCGCCCGGACGTCTTCATCGGCATCGATGCCCCGGATTTCAACCTGGGCGTCGAACTCAAGCTACGCCGCGCCGGCATCCGCACCGTGCATTACGTCAGCCCCTCCGTCTGGGCCTGGCGGCAGAAGCGCGTGCTGAAGATCCGCGAAGGCTGCGACCTGATGCTCACCCTGTTCCCCTTCGAGGCGCAGTTCTATGAGGCCCACCAGGTGCCGGTGCGCTTCGTCGGCCATCCGCTGGCGGACACCATTCCGCTGGAAGCCGACCGCGCTGCGGCTCGCACCGCCATCGGGGTGCCGGACGGCGCCGCCCTGGTGGCGCTGATGCCCGGCAGCCGTGGTGGCGAGGTCGGTCGCCTCGGCAGCCTGTTCCTCGACGCCGCCGAGCGCATGCGCTCGATGCGCCCGGGCCTGCATTTCGTGCTGCCCTGTGCCAGCCCAGCGCGGCGCCAGCAGCTGGAGCAGATGCTCGCCGGCCGCAACCTGCCGCTGACCCTGCTGGACGGCCGCTCGCACCAGGCCCTTGCTGCCTGCGACGCGGTGCTGATCGCCTCGGGCACGGCGACCCTGGAAGCGCTGCTGTACAAGCGCCCCATGGTGGTGGCCTACAAGGTCGCGCCCATGACATATCGGATTCTCAAGCGCTTGGTGCAGAGCCCCTACGTGTCCTTGCCCAACCTGCTGGCCCAGCGCCTGCTGGTGCCCGAATTGCTGCAGGACGCCGCGACGCCCGAGGCGCTGGCCCAGACCCTTGTGCCGCTGCTCGACGGCGGGGACGTGCAGACCGAAGGCTTTGATCGCATCCACCGTACCTTGCGTCTCGATGCTTCCAAGGAAGCCGCGGGCGCGGTGCTCGACCTGATAGGGAATCGCTGATGCAGCTCGGACTGGATTTCACCCTGGTGGAGGAACTGGTGGCCGGCGTCGACGAGGTCGGTCGCGGCCCGCTCTGTGGTCCGGTGGTCACCGCTGCGGTGATCCTCGATCCGGCCCGCCCCATCCTCGGCCTCAACGATTCCAAGAAGCTCAGCGAAGCGCGTCGCGAGGCGCTGTTCGACGAGATCCGCGAGAAGGCCCTCGCCTGGTGCATCGCTCGCGCCGAGGTGGAAGAGATCGACCGCCTCAACATCCTCCACGCGACCATGCTGGCCATGCAGCGCGCGGTCGAAGGCCTCGCTGTCACCCCGAAGCTGGCGCTGATCGACGGCAACCGCTGCCCGAAACTGGCGGTGCCCAGCGCGCCGGTGATCCAGGGTGACGCCAAGGTGCCGGCCATCGCCGCTGCGTCGATCCTGGCCAAGGTCAGCCGCGACCGCGAGATGCAGGCGCTCGACGCGCTCTACCCGGGCTACGGCATGGGCGGGCACAAGGGCTACCCGACGCCGGTGCACCTGGAAGCCTTGCGACGCCTGGGCGCGACGCCCATCCACAGGCGCTCCTTCGCCCCGGTCCGGGCGGTGATCGAAGGCGTCGACTGATTCCTTCCGGCCCTCCCGGGCACCGTTTCATCGGCCTGCCGGCGTTCGTGCCGGCGACCGGCCGTTCCCGACTTGAAGCCAGCTGCCGCTTCCGCTGTACAATCCCGGCCTTGCCGTTTTTGCGTTTTCTATAGGACCGCCATGACTGTCGCCTTCGTCCATCTCCGTCTGCATTCCGAATATTCACTCGTCGACGGCCTGGTGCGGGTCAAGCCGCTGGTCAAGGCCGTGGCGAGCGCCGGGATGCCCGCCGTGGCGATCACCGACCAGAGCAACATGTGCTCGCTGGTGAAGTTCTACAAGGCCGCCATGGGCGGGGGCGTCAAGCCCATCTGCGGTGCCGACATCTGGCTTGCCAGCCCCTATGAGGATGGCCCACTGACGCGCATGACCCTGCTGGTGATGAATGCCAA
Organism: Pseudomonas sp. USHLN015; assembly: GCF_037153275.1. Lineage (NCBI taxonomy): Bacteria > Pseudomonadati > Pseudomonadota > Gammaproteobacteria > Pseudomonadales > Pseudomonadaceae > Pseudomonas > Pseudomonas sp. USHLN015. The sequence continues at coordinate 464,652 of NZ_JBBCKP010000002.1, read as the reverse complement.
GGGCTACCGCAACCTCACCGAGCTGGTGTCCCGGGGCTGGTCCGAAGGCCAGAGCAATGACCTGGTGATCATCCAGCGCGAATGGGTGAAGGAGGCCGCCGAAGGCCTGATCGCCCTGTCGGGCTCCAAGGAAGGCGAGATCGGCATGGCCTTGCTCAGCGGCGACCAGGCCGGCGCCGAGGCGCTGCTGGCCGAGTGGCAGGCCGTCTTCCCCGATCGCTTCTACCTGGAGTTGCAGCGCACCGCCCGGGTCAACGACGAGGAGCACGTGCATGCCGCCGTCGCCCTGGCCGATCGTTGCGGCGCGGCGCTGGTGGCCACCAACGACGTGCGCTTCATCAAGCCGGGCGATTTCGAGGCCCACGAGACCCGCGTATGCATCGGCGAGGGCCGTGTCCTCGACGACCCGCGCCGCCCGCGCAACTTCTCCGACCAGCAGTACCTGAAGACCCCCGAGGAGATGGCCGAGCTGTTCGCCGACATCCCCGAGGCGCTGCAGAACACCGTCGAGATCGCCAAGCGCTGCAACATCGAAGTCCAGCTGGGCAAGCACTTCCTGCCCGACTTCCCGACGCCCAACGGCATGGGTATCGATGACTACCTGCGTCACGCTTCCTATGAAGGCCTGGAGGAGCGCCTGGCGGTGCTCTGGCCGAAGGAGACGACCCCGGACTACGAGGAGAAGCGCCAGCTCTACATCGACCGCCTGGAGTTCGAGCTGGGCACCATCATCCAGATGGGCTTCCCCGGCTACTTCCTGATCGTTGCCGACTTCATCCAGTGGGCGAAGAACAACGGCGTGCCGGTGGGCCCGGGGCGGGGCTCGGGCGCCGGTTCGCTGGTCGCCTACGTGCTGAAGATCACCGACCTCGACCCGCTGGCCTACGACCTGCTGTTCGAACGCTTCCTCAACCCCGAACGGGTCTCCATGCCCGACTTCGACGTCGACTTCTGCATGGACGGCCGTGACCGCGTGATCGACTACGTGGCCGACAAGTACGGGCGCAATGCGGTGAGCCAGATCATCACCTTCGGCTCCATGGCGGCGAAGGCGGTGGTGCGCGACGTGGCGCGAGTGCAGGGCAAGTCCTACGGCCTGGCCGATCGCCTGTCGAAGATGATCCCGTTCGAAGTGGGCATGACCCTGGAGGCGGCCTACAACCAGGAGGAGGCGCTGCGCGACTTCCTCAAGGCCGACGAGGAAGCCCAGGAAATCTGGGACATGGCCCTGAAGCTCGAAGGCATCACCCGCGGTACCGGCAAGCACGCCGGCGGCGTGGTGATCGCCCCGACCAAGCTCACCGACTTCTCGCCCATCGCGTGCGACGAGGAGGGCGGTGGCCTGGTGACCCAGTTCGACAAGGATGACGTGGAGGCGGCCGGCCTGGTGAAGTTCGACTTCCTCGGCCTGCGGACGCTGACGATCATCAAGTGGGCCATGGAGATGATCAACCGCGAGCAGGAGAAGAAAGGCCTGCCGCTGGTGGACATCGACCGCATCCCGCTGGATGACAAGAAAACCTACGACATGCTGCAGAAGGCGGAGACCACCGCGGTCTTCCAGCTCGAATCCCGCGGCATGAAGGAGCTGATCAAGAAGCTCAAGCCCGACTGCCTGGAAGACATGATCGCCCTCGTGGCGCTGTTCCGTCCGGGGCCGCTGCAATCGGGCATGGTGGACGACTTCATCAACCGCAAGCACGGCCGTGCCGAGCTCTCCTACCCGCACCCGGACTACCAGTACGCCGGCCTCGAGCCGGTGCTCAAGCCCACCTACGGCATCATCCTGTACCAGGAGCAGGTGATGCAGATCGCCCAGGTGATGGCGGGCTACACCCTTGGCGGCGCAGACATGCTGCGCCGCGCGATGGGCAAGAAGAAGCCCGAGGAGATGGCCAAGCAGCGTGGCGGCTTCATCGAGGGCTGCTCCAGCAACGGCATCGACCCGAACCTGTCGGGCAACATCTTCGACCTGGTGGAGAAGTTCGCCGGCTACGGCTTCAACAAGTCCCACTCCGCCGCCTACGGCTGGGTCTCCTACCAGACCGCCTGGCTCAAGGCGCACTTCCCGTCGCCCTTCATGGCCGCGGTACTCACGGCGGACATGCACAACACCGACAAGGTGGTGACGCTGATCGAAGAGTGCCGGAACATGAAGCTGCGGATCGTGGCACCGGATGTGAACAACTCCGAATACCGCTTCACCGTCGACGACGCCGGACAGATCATCTACGGCCTCGGCGCGATCAAGGGCGTGGGCGAGGGCCCGGTGGAGGCGATCACCGAATGCCGCGCCGAAGGTGGCCCGTTCAAGGATCTCTTCGATTTCTGCAACCGCATCGACCTCAAGCGCGTCAACAAGCGCACCCTGGACGCCCTGATCCGCGGTGGTGCACTGGATCGCCTGGGCCCGTTCTTCAGCGAAGAGCCCAAGGCCTACCAGGCCGGCATCGACCGCAACCGGGCGGTGCTGCTGGCGTCCATGGAGGAGGCCATCCAGGCCGCGGAGCAGACCGCGCGCAGCCACGACAGCGGGCACATGGACCTGTTCGGCGGCCTGTTCGCCGAACCCGAGGCGGACATGTACGCCAACCACCGCAACGCCAAGGAGCTGTCCCTGAAGGAGCGGCTCAAGGGCGAGAAGGATGCCCTGGGGATCTACCTCACCGGGCACCCGATCGACGAGTACGAGGGCGAGGTGCGTCGCTTCGCCCGCCAGCGCATCGTCGAGCTGAAGCCCGCGCGTGATACCCAGACCATCGCCGGCCTGATCGTCAACCTGCGGGTGATGAAGAACAAGAAGGGCGACAAGATGGGCTTCATCACCCTCGACGACCGCTCCGGGCGCATCGAGGCGTCGCTGTTCGCCGATGCCTTCAACTCCGCCAGCGCGCTGCTGCAGACCGATGCGCTGGTGGTGGTCGAGGGCGAGGTCAGCCACGACGACTTCTCCGGCGGCCTGCGCCTGCGCGCCAAGCGCGTGATGAGCCTGGAAGAGGCCCGCACCGGCCTGGCCGAGAGCCTGCGCATGAAGGTCGACCACAGCGCTCTCCAGGGTGACCGCCTGCGCTGGCTGGCGGAGCTGTGCAATCGCCATCGCGGCTCCTGCCCGATCACGCTGGACTACAGTGGAGCGAGTGCCAAGGCGTTGCTGCAGTTCGGCGAGCAGTGGCGGATCGATCCCGCTGACGCTTTGATTCAGGCATTGCGTGACCAGTTCGGGCGCGACAACGTCTTCCTGCACTACCGCTGAAGCGAGGAGCGCATCGCCGCTCCCGTTTCTCGACCCACACGCGCCCTTCCTTTAAGGTAGGGCGCCAAATGGAACCAGCCGCCTGGCCCCACGCGCACGACGGAAGCCTATGAACCCGAATTTTCTGGATTTCGAACAGCCGATCGCTGACCTGCAAGCCAAGATCGAGGAGCTGCGCCTGGTCGGCAACGACAACGCGCTGAACATCACCGACGAGATCTCCCGCCTGCAGGAGAAGAGCAGCGCGCTCACCGAAAGCATCTTCGGCAACCTGACCAGCTGGCAGATCGCCCAGCTGGCACGCCATCCGCGCCGCCCCTACACCCTCGACTACATCGAGCACATCTTCACCGAGTTCGACGAGCTGCATGGCGACCGCCACTTCTCCGACGACGCGGCGCTGGTCGGTGGCGTTGCCCGCCTGGACGACCAGCCGGTGATGGTCATCGGCCACCAGAAAGGCCGTGAAGTGCGCGAGAAGGTCCGCCGCAACTTCGGCATGCCGCGCCCCGAGGGCTATCGCAAGGCCTGCCGCCTGATGGAGATGGCCGAGCGCTTCAAGATGCCGATCCTCACCTTCATCGACACCCCCGGCGCCTACCCGGGCATCGATGCCGAGGAGCGTGGCCAGAGCGAGGCGATCGCCTGGAACCTGCGCGTCATGGCGCGCCTGAAGACCCCGATCATCGCCACCGTCATCGGCGAGGGTGGTTCCGGTGGTGCGCTGGCCATCGGCGTCTGCGACCGTCTGAACATGCTGCAGTACTCCACCTATTCGGTGATCTCGCCGGAAGGCTGCGCCTCCATCCTGTGGAAGACCGCCGAGAAGGCGCCGGATGCCGCCGAGGCCATGGGCATCACCGCCGAGCGCCTGAAAGGCCTGGGCATCGTCGACAAGGTGATTGCCGAGCCGCTGGGCGGTGCCCATCGCGATCCCGCCGTCGCCGCTGCGTCCATCCGTGCCGAGCTGACCTCGCAGCTGCAGGCCCTCGGCAAGCTCGATACCGACGACCTGCTGGCTCGCCGCTATGAGCGCCTGATGAGCTATGGCGTGGCCTGACGGCCACGAGGGCGGGCGCGTGGCCGAACCGGCTCGCGCGCTCGTCCTGAAGCTCGAATCCGCCTTGCTGGCCGCCGTCGCTCCTTGGCGTACGGCACCCGCCTGGCGGGTGGCCTTCTCCGGAGGCCTGGATTCCACCGTCCTGCTGCACCTCCTGGTACGTCTCGCCCGGCGCGAGAGCCTGCCTCCCTTGTCCGCCATCCATGTCCACCACGGCCTGCAGCCTGCTGCTGAGGCCTGGCCCGCGCATTGCCAGCGGACCTGCGACGGCCTCGGCGTGCCCTTGCAGGTGGCGCGGGTGCAGGTGTCCCAGGGCAACAGCCTGGAGCGCGCCGCCCGCGATGCCCGCTACGCGGCCTTCGTCGCACGGCTTGGGGCGGACGAGGTGCTGATGAGCGCCCAGCACCGTGACGACCAGGCAGAGACCCTGCTGTTCCGCCTGTTGCGGGGAGCCGGGGTGCGTGGCCTGGCCGGCATGCCCGCCAGTCGGGCGCTGGGCGAGGGCGTCCTGCTGCGCCCGCTGTTGCGGATGTCTCGCTCGGAACTCGAGGCCTGCGCCCGCGAGCTGGGTGTGGAGTGGGTCGAGGACCCGTCCAACGGCGACACCGATTTCTCCCGCAACTACCTGCGTCGCCGGATCATGCCGGCACTCACCCAGCGATGGCCCCGGGCCGTGGAAAGCATCACCCGCAGCGCCGAGCACCTGGCCGAGGGCGAGGCGTTGCTCGGCGAATTGGCGCAACTGGACTTGCAGGCCGCGCGGACCGACAGCGCCTTTCCCTGGCTGCGGCTGCCATCCCTGGAGCTGGCCCCGTTGATGGGCCTGTCGCCGGCCCGCCAGCGCAATGCCCTGCGCCACTGGATGGCCGGCTTCACCGCGATGCCGGACAGCGATCACTGGGCTGGCTGGGACGACCTGCGCGATGCCGGCGCCAGCGCGAGCCCCGTATGGAGGCTGGCGGGGGGCGACCTGCGGCGCGCCGACGGACGGCTGTGGTGGCTGCCCGGCCACTGGTCGAGCCCCGGGGCGGGCAGCGTGCGCTGGGCCGAGCCCGGGCAGGCACTCGAACTGCCCGGCAATGGCCGTTTGCAGATCGCCGGCGCGCCGCCGGAAGGTCCTCTGGAGGTGCGCTACCGCCAGGGTGGAGAGGTGCTGGACGTGCCGGGGCGTGGGCGTCGCGAGCTCAAGCGGCTGCTCAACGAGAGTGGCCTTCCGGCCTTCGTGCGCGGGCGTCTGCCGCTGCTCTATCGCGGCCCTGAACTGCTCGCCGTGGCCAACCTTCCAGGCCTTGCCGGGCCTGTGGATGCGCGCTGGCGACTGCGCTGGACACCGCCGACGAATGACCAAGGTTTGAGCTGAAAGGGTCTTTCCGGTAGACTACGCTCCCGTCTTACAGAGCTCTTGCCGATTCCTTCGGAGTCGGCGGGAGTTTGCCGTTTTGGCACTGTTCCAGATTGCAGGCTTCGGCCTTACTTCGCTCTCCCCGGCGGCCTTCCGCCTAAACGCAGACTTCTAGGGTTTTTCATGACGCGCTACATCTTCGTCACGGGTGGTGTTGTTTCTTCATTGGGGAAAGGCATCGCCTCGGCATCCTTGGCCGCCATTCTGGAAGCGCGGGGGCTGAAGGTCACCATGCTCAAGCTGGATCCGTACATCAACGTCGATCCCGGCACCATGAGTCCCTTCCAGCACGGTGAAGTGTTCGTCACCGAGGACGGTGCCGAAACCGACCTTGACCTGGGCCACTACGAGCGCTTCGTGCGCACCACCATGACCCAGAACAACAACTTCACCACCGGCCGCGTCTACGAGGACGTGCTGCGCAAGGAGCGCCGTGGTGACTACCTGGGTGCCACGATCCAGGTCATCCCGCACATCACCGACGAGATCAAGCGCCGCATCATCAAGGGTGCTGGCGACGCCGACGTGGCGATGGTCGAGATCGGCGGTACCGTGGGCGACATCGAGTCCCAGCCCTTCCTCGAGGCCATTCGCCAACTGCGCGTGGAAGTGGGCGCCAAGCGCGCCATGCTGATGCACCTGACCCTGGTCCCCTACATCGCCACCGCTGGCGAGACCAAGACCAAGCCGACCCAGCACTCGGTGAAGGAGCTGCGCTCCATCGGCCTGCAGCCCGACGTGCTGATCTGCCGTTCCGACCATGAAGTCGACCTGTCCTCGCGTCGCAAGATCGCGCTGTTCACCAACGTGGAAGAGCGTGCGGTCATCGCCCTGCAGGACGTCGACACCATCTACCGCATTCCTTCCGTGCTGCACGCCCAGGGCCTGGACGACTTCGTCGTCGAGCGCTTCGGCCTGCAGTGTGGCGGTGCCGACCTCTCCGAGTGGGATCGCGTCGTCGATGCCAAGCTGAACCCGGAGAAGGAAGTCACCATCGCCATGGTCGGCAAGTACATGGAGCTGCTGGACGCGTACAAGTCGCTGATCGAGGCGATGAGCCACGCCGGCATCCAGAACCGCACCAAGGTGAACCTGCGCTACATCGACTCCGAAGACATCGAGAACCAGGGCACCAGCCTGCTGGAAGGCGTCGACGCCATCCTGGTTCCGGGCGGCTTCGGCCTGCGCGGCGTGGAAGGCAAGATCACCACCGTCAAGTACGCTCGCGAGAACAAGATCCCCTACCTCGGCATCTGCCTCGGCATGCAGGTGGCGGTCATCGAGTTCGCCCGCAACGTGCTGGGCTGGACCGACGCCAACTCCACCGAGTTCGACAAGGCCAGCGGCCATCCGGTCGTGGGCCTGATCACCGAGTGGGAAGACGCCACCGGCGCCACCGAGATCCGCACCGAAGCCTCCGACCTCGGTGGCACCATGCGCCTGGGCGCCCAGGCCTGCCAGCTGGAGCCGGGCTCCCTGGTACACGCCTGCTACGGCAAGGACGAGATCGTCGAGCGCCACCGCCATCGCTATGAGGTGAACAACAACCTGCTGCCGCAGCTGCAGGAAGCCGGCCTGAAGATCACCGGTCGCTCCGGCGACGGCGCGCTGGTCGAGGTGGTCGAGTCCCCGGACCATCCGTGGTTCGTCGCCTGCCAGTTCCACCCGGAGTTCACCTCCACGCCGCGTTACGGCCATCCGCTGTTCAGCGGCTTCGTCAACGCCGCCCTGGCGCAGAAAGCGAAGAAGGCCTGACCCATGGCAAAGATCATCCGCGTTGGCGACATCGAGATCGCCAACGACAAGCCCTTCGTGCTGTTCGGCGGCATGAACGTGCTGGAGTCCCGTGACCTGGCGATGAAGGTGTGCGAGGAGTACGTCAAGGTCACCGACAAGCTCGGCATCCCCTACGTGTTCAAGGCCAGCTTCGACAAGGCCAACCGCTCCTCCATCAACTCCTTCCGCGGCCCGGGCCTGGAAGAGGGCATGAAGATCTTCGAGGACGTGAAGAAGGCCTTCGGCGTGCCGGTCATCACCGACGTGCACGAGCCGCACCAGGCTGCCCCGGTAGCCGAGGTCTGCGACATCATTCAGCTGCCGGCTTTCCTCTCCCGCCAGACCGATCTGGTCGTGGCGATGGCGAAGACCGGTGCGGTGATCAACATCAAGAAAGCCCAGTTCCTTGCGCCCCAGGAGATGAAACACATCCTGACCAAGTGCGAGGAAGCCGGAAATGACCAGCTGATCCTTTGCGAGCGCGGCTCCTCCTTCGGGTACAACAACCTGGTGGTGGACATGCTCGGCTTCGGCATCATGAAACAGTTCCAGTACCCGGTGTTCTTCGACGTCACCCATGCCCTGCAAATGCCGGGTGGGCGCGCCGATTCCGCCGGTGGCCGCCGCGCCCAGGTCACCGACCTGGCCAAGGCCGGCATGAGCCAGGGCCTCGCCGGCCTGTTCCTGGAGGCGCACCCGGACCCGGACAACGCCAAGTGCGACGGCCCTTGTGCCCTGCGCCTGGACAAGCTGGAGCCGTTCCTCAGCCAGCTCAAGCAGCTGGACGACCTGGTCAAGAGTTTTCCGCCGATCGAGACTGCCTGAACGGGCAAATCTCCGGTAAAGTGCCGGGCGCGCGTAATCTGACCGAGCAGTCAGGCTTGTGGTGAGACCTGCCGAATCGAACGTCTGCCCGCGCCGCCCCTCTAATTCCGCTGCAGCGTCATCGTCAACTTTGGAGTGCTAACAACAATGGCAAAGATCGTCGACATCAAGGGCCGTGAAGTCCTGGATTCCCGCGGTAACCCCACCGTCGAGGCGGATGTGATCCTGGACAACGGTATCGTTGGCAGCGCATGCGCGCCGTCCGGTGCCTCCACCGGTTCCCGCGAGGCCCTCGAGCTGCGCGATGGCGACAAGAGCCGCTACATGGGCAAGGGCGTGCTGAAGGCCGTCGCCAACATCAACGGCCCGATCCGCGACCTGCTGCTGGGCAAGGACCCGGTTGACCAGAAGGCGCTCGACCACGCGATGATCGCCCTCGACGGCACCGACAACAAAGCCAAGCTGGGTGCCAACGCCATCCTCGCCGTGTCCCTCGCCGCCGCCAAGGCCGCTGCCCAGGACCAGGACCTGCCGCTGTACGCGCACATCGCCAACCTCAATGGCACTCCCGGCCAGTACTCCATGCCGGTTCCGATGATGAACATCATCAACGGCGGCGAGCATGCCGATAACAACGTCGACATCCAGGAGTTCATGGTCCAGCCGGTTGGCGCCAAGACCTTCTCCGACGGCCTGCGCATGGGCACCGAGATCTTCCATCACCTCAAGGCCGTGCTGAAGGCCCGTGGCCTGAGCACCGCCGTGGGTGACGAAGGCGGCTTCGCACCGAACCTGACCTCCAACGAAGACGCCCTGGCCGCCATCGCTGAAGCCGTCGCCAATGCCGGCTACAAGCTGGGCACCGACGTGACCCTGGCCCTGGACTGCGCTGCCAGCGAGTTCTTCGAAGACGGCAAGTACAACCTGTCCGGCGAAGGCAAGTCGTTCGATGCCGAAGGCTTCGCCGACTACCTGAAAGGCCTGACCGAGCGCTTCCCGATCATCTCGATCGAAGACGGCCTGGACGAGTCCGATTGGGCCGGCTGGAAAATCCTCACCGACAAGATCGGCGAGAAGATCCAGCTGGTGGGTGACGACCTGTTCGTGACCAACACCAAGATCCTCAAGGAAGGCATCGAGAAAGGCATCGGCAACTCGATCCTGATCAAGTTCAACCAGATCGGCTCGCTGACCGAGACCCTGGAAGCCATCCAGATGGCCAAGGCCGCCGGCTTCACCGCGGTGATTTCCCACCGCTCCGGCGAGACCGAGGACAGCACCATCGCCGACCTGGCCGTTGGTACCGCCGCCGGCCAGATCAAGACCGGCTCCCTGTGCCGTTCCGACCGCGTGTCCAAGTACAACCAGCTGCTGCGTATCGAAGAGCAACTGGGCGGAAAGGCGCCTTACCGTGGTCGTGCCGAGTTCCGCGGCTAAGCCGGGGATGATAAAAAGGGCAGCGAAAGCTGCCCTTTTCGTATGGAAACTTCTCTTTCGATGGCCAAATCCCCTTACTGGTTGTTCGTCGTACTGATCCTGGCCCTGGCCGGGTTGCAGTATCGCCTGTGGGTGGGTGACGGCAGCCTTGCGCAGGTGACGGATCTCGAGCGGCAGATCGCCGACCAGAAGGGCGAGAACGAACGCCTGCTGGAACGCAACCGCATCCTCGAGGCCGAGGTTTCCGAGCTGAAGAAGGGCATGGAGACCGTGGAAGAGCGTGCGCGCCACGAACTGGGCATGGTCAAAGAGGGCGAGACCCTCTATCAGTTGGCCGAATGACTCCCGAGCTCCCCGCCTTCTGGGCCGTGATCCCTGCCGCCGGTGTCGGTGCCCGCATGCGTGCCGACCGCCCCAAGCAATACCTGGAGCTGGCCGGGCGGACCATCCTCGAACACAGCCTCGCCTGCTTTCTCGATCATCCCAGCCTCAGGCGCGTGGTGGTCGGCCTCTCAGTCGACGATCCGTACTGGCCTGCGCTGGATTGCGCCGGGGACCCGCGTATCGAGCGCGTGGACGGCGGCAAGGAGCGTGCTGACACGGTGCTCAAGGCCCTGCTGCGCCTGGATGAACTCGGCGCGCGCCCGAACGACTGGGTGCTGGTGCACGACGCGGCGCGGCCCAACCTGGCCCGCACCGACCTCGACCTGCTCCTGGCCGAACTGGCCGATGACGCCGTCGGTGGCCTGCTGGCGGTGCCCGCACGCGACACGCTGAAGCGCGCCGGGCCCGATGGGCGTGTGGCCGAGACCGTGGACCGCAGTGTCATCTGGCAGGCCTACACGCCACAGATGTTCCGCTTCGGCACCTTGCATCGCTCCCTGGCCGATGCCCTGGTCTCGGGCGTCGCCATCACCGACGAGGCTTCGGCCATCGAGTGGTCGGGGCAGGCGCCACGCCTGGTCGAAGGGCGCGCCGACAACCTCAAGGTCACCCGCCCGGAAGACCTCGACTGGCTACGTCAGCGCTGGGCCGGCAGGCACTGATCGCGATAGGCCGGGTGCTTCGCCAGGCCTTCCTTCAGCAGATCCACCAACTGGCGCACCTTGGGTGACAGGTGGCGCTGCTGTGGATAGATCGCCCAGACCGCGGTATTCGGCGGCTGGTGCTGTTCCAGCAGGGAGACCAGCCTGCCGGCCCGCAGGTGCTCCAGCACGTAGTAGTCCGGCAGCTGGCACAGGCCGAAGCCGCGCAGCGCCGCATCCAGCACCGCCTCGCCGCTGTTGCACCGCCAGTTGCCCTGCACCCGCACCGTCTGTTCCCGTCCCTCCGCGAGGAAGCCCCATTGGTCCGAACTGCCGATCAGGCAGTTGTGCCGGCCTAGCTCGGAGAGGCTGTGGGGGCGACCATAACGCTCGAGATAGGAGGGGGCGGCGCACAGGTACATGACCCGTGGAGCCAGCCGGGTGGCGACCAGTCGAGAGTCCTGCAGGCGACCGAGGCGGATCGCCAGGTCCAGCCCCTCGTGGACCAGGTCGAGTGGCCGGTTGCTCAGCTCGATCTCCACCCGCAACTGCGGATGGCGGGCCATGAACTGGTTCACCAGCGGCACGATGAAACGCTCTCCATAGGCGACGGCGCAGGTCATGCGCAGCAGCCCCTTGGGCTCGCCGGTGAGGTCGTTGACCGCGCGCAGGGCTTCGTCGCGCGCGTCCACCAGCCGTTGGCAGTGCTGCAGGAAGGTCTGCCCGGCCTCGGTCAGTGCCACCCTGCGCGTGCTGCGGTAGAAGAGGCGCGTCTGCAGCCGCTCCTCCAGTCGCGCCACCTGGCGGCTCACGTGGGACGACGACAGCCCCAGGCGTTCGGCGGCAGCGGTGAAGCGGCCGGTTTCGGCCACGGCGACGAATTCGTCCAACCCTTCCCAACGGCTCATGGATTATCCCTGTGCAGCAATAAAGTTTTGCTTTGTGGCTGATTATTTACCATTGGCGGCTCATCTACACTCTCGGCCATCGTCAAATCCGCTGGAGAGTCACCATGATCAAGTCGCGCGCCGCCGTTGCCTTCGAGGCCGGCAAACCCCTGCAGATCGTCGAAGTGGACGTCGCGCCGCCGAAAGCCGGCGAGGTGCTGGTACGTATCGTCGCCACCGGTGTCTGCCATACCGACGCCTACACCCTCTCCGGCGCGGATTCCGAGGGCGTGTTCCCTTGCATCCTCGGCCATGAGGGCGGTGGCATCGTCGAGGCGGTGGGCGAGGGCGTGACCTCCCTTGCCGTGGGCGACCACGTGATCCCGCTCTATACGGCCGAGTGCCGCGAGTGCAAGTTCTGCAAGTCCGGCAAGACCAACCTGTGCCAGAAGGTGCGCGCCACCCAGGGCAAGGGCCTGATGCCCGACGGCACCAGCCGCTTCTCCTACAACGGCCAGCCGATCTACCACTACATGGGAACCTCGACCTTCTCCGAGTACACCGTGGTGCCGGAAATCTCCCTGGCGAAGATTCCCAAGGAAGCGCCGCTGGAGAAGGTCTGCCTGCTGGGCTGCGGCGTCACCACCGGTATCGGTGCCGTACTCAACACGGCCAAGGTGGAGGAGGGCGCCACCGTGGCTATCTTCGGCCTCGGCGGCATCGGCCTGGCGGCGATCATCGGCGCCAAGATGGCCAAGGCCTCGCGCATCATCGCCATCGACATCAACCCGGCCAAGTTCGACGTGGCCCGTGAGCTGGGCGCGACCGACTTCATCAATCCGAAGGATCACGACAAGCCGATTCAGGACGTGGTGATCGAGCTGACCGATGGCGGCGTCGACTACTCCTTCGAATGCGTCGGCAACGTGCAACTGATGCGCGCGGCCCTCGAATGTGCGCACAAGGGCTGGGGCGAGTCGGTCATCATCGGCGTCGCCGGTGCCGGCCAGGAGATCAGCACCCGTCCCTTCCAGCTGGTGACCGGCCGTGTATGGCGCGGTTCGGCCTTCGGCGGCGTAAAAGGCCGTACCGAGCTGCCGAGCTATGTGGAGAAGGCCGAGAAGGGCGAGATCCCGCTGGACACCTTCATCACCCACACCATGGGGCTGGACCGCATCAACGAAGCCTTCGACCTGATGCACGAAGGCAAGAGCATCCGCACCGTCATTCATTACTGAGCTAGCTAGAAGCCTGAAGCTTGAAGCTGGAGGTAGCGATGCTTTTTGCTTCGGGCTTCCAGCTTCTGGCTTACCGCTCGGACGGAGTCCGTTCAATGACCCTTGAAATCGTTTCCAGCAACAAGAGCTTCGGCGGTTGGCACAAGCGCTATCGCCATCGTTCGAACGCACTCAACTGCGACATGGTCTTCGCCGTCTACCTGCCGCCCCAGGCGGAGCAGGGCGCGAAGCTGCCGGTGCTCTACTGGCTGTCGGGGCTGACCTGCACCGATGAGAACTTCATGCAGAAGGCCAGTGCCCATCGGCTGGCCGCCGAGCTCGGGCTGATCATCGTCGCCCCGGATACCAGCCCGCGCGGCGCCGATGTGCCGGGCGATCCGGACGGTGGCTGGGACTTCGGGCTGGGTGCCGGCTTCTACGTCAACGCCACCCAGGAGCCCTGGGCGCGCAACTACCGCATGCACGACTACGTGGTGCAGGAGCTGCCGGCGCTGATCGAGGCCAATTTCCCGGTCTCGGACAAGCGCGGCATCAGCGGGCACTCCATGGGCGGCCACGGGGCGCTGGTCTGTGCGCTGCGCAACCCGGGGCGCTACCAGTCGCTGTCGGCCTTCGCGCCCATCGTCAACCCGATGGCCTGCCCCTGGGGCGAGAAGGCGCTGTCCCGCTATCTGGGCGAGGACCGTTCGCGCTGGCGCGAGTGGGATGCCTGTGCGCTTATCGCCGATGCCGGCGAGCGCCTGCCGATCCTGGTGGACCAGGGTGATCGTGACGATTTCCTGGTCAACCAGCTCAAGCCCGAGGCCTTGCAGGCTGCCGCCAAGGCCGCCGGCCACCCGCTGACACTGCGCATGCAGCCGGGCTACGACCACAGCTACTACTTCATCGCCAGCTTCATCGACGACCACCTGCGGCACCACGCTGCTGCACTTGAAGGCTGATGAATCAGGGGGTGAGGCCTGAGCTCTGGAAGCCGGCGTGATTGCCTGCTGGCTTCCAGCTTCCAGCTTTCGCTTTCAGTTAGAATCGCGCCCTGACTTTTCAGGGCGTTTTTCTGACTATGCGAATTGGCCACGGTTACGACGTGCATCGTTTCGGCGAGGGGGACTTCATCACCCTGGGCGGCGTGTGCATCCCTCACAAGTTCGGGCTCATCGCCCACTCCGACGGTGACGTGCTGCTGCACGCGCTCTCCGACGCGCTGCTGGGTGCCGCTGCGCTGGGCGACATCGGCAAGCACTTCCCGGATACCGATCCGCAGTTCAAGGGCGCCGACAGCCGCGCGCTGCTGCGCCATGTGCTGGTGCAGGTGCGCAACAAGGGCTGGAAGGTCGGCAACGTGGACGCCACCATCGTCGCCCAGGCGCCGAAGATGGCCCCGCACATCGAGACCATGCGTGCATTGATCGCCGAGGATCTCGGTGTCGAACTGGACCAGGTCAACGTCAAGGCCACCACCACCGAGAAGCTCGGCTTCACCGGTCGCGAGGAGGGCATCGCCGTGCATGCGGTCGCCCTGTTGCTGAGCGCATGAACGAGTTCGAACTGCTGGGACCACGTGCCTACGGGGAGGCACTCGGCCAGGCCGTGCTCAAGGCGATCGCCGATGACTTCCAGGTCGACGAAGTGCTGGACATCCCTCTCGCCGGCGAAGGCGAGCACCTCTGGCTCTGGGTGGAGAAGCGCGAGCTGAACACCGAGGAAGCCGCCCGGCGCCTGGCCCGTGCAGCCGGCGTGCCGGTCCGGACCATCAGCTATGCCGGCCTGAAGGACCGCCAGGCGCTGACCCGCCAGTGGTTCAGCCTGCACCTGCCGGGCAAGGCCGATCCGGACCTCTCCGCCGCCGAGAACCCCAGCCTGCGCATCCTCAAGAGCGTGCGCCACAAGCGCAAGCTGCAACGGGGCGCGCATTCGGCCAATGGCTTCACCCTGCGCCTCACGCGTCTGGTCGCCGACCACGAGGCGCTCGATGTCCGGCTCAAGGCGATGGCGGCCGGCGGTGTGCCCAACTACTTCGGCTCGCAGCGCTTCGGCCATGACGGCGGCAATGTCGTCGATGCCCGCGCTTTCGCGAGCCGTCGTGAATTGCCGGAACAGCGCAACGTCCGCTCTCGGCTGCTGTCGGCCGGGCGCAGCTACCTGTTCAACCGGGTGCTCGCCGAGCGGGTGGCCAAGGGCAACTGGAACCGTGCCGAGGTGGGCGACCTGCTGGCCTTCACCGACAAGCGCAGCTTCTTCATGGCGGGCGAGGAGGAGTGCCGCGACCCCCGCCTGGAGATTCTCGACCTGCATCCGACCGGCGCGCTGTGGGGTTCCGGGCCGTCCCCTGCCGGCGGCGCAACGGGTGCCCTGGAGCAGGCGCTGGCCGATGCCGAGCCGGCGCTGCGCGACTGGCTCGCGGATGCGGGCATGGCGCACGAACGGCGCATCCTCCGCCTCCCCATCGGCGGCCTTACGTGGCATTATCCCGAGCCTGACGTTCTGCAACTGGAATTCGTCCTGCCGGCTGGATGCTTCGCTACCGCAGTGGTTCGCGAGCTTGTCGATCTGGTGCCGGCGGGGCAGACGGACAACCCATGCGTATTCTGATTTCCAACGACGACGGGGTGAATGCACCCGGCATCGCCGCCCTGCATGCTGCGCTCGAGGATTATGCCGAGTGCGTGGTCATCGCCCCCGACCAGGACAAGAGCGGCGCGAGCAGCTCGCTGACCCTGGATCGTCCGCTATGCCCGCATCGCCTGGATAACGGCTATATCAGTATCAACGGCACGCCCACCGATTGCGTCCACCTGGGGCTCAACGGCCTGCTGGAGCAGACGCCCGACATGGTGGTGTCCGGGATCAACCTGGGCGCCAATCTCGGCGACGACGTGTTGTATTCGGGGACGGTCGCGGCTGCGCTGGAAGGGCGCTTCCTCGATCTGCCGGCATTCGCCTTCTCGCTGCTTTCGCGCCAGTCGGACAACCTCGCCACCGCTGCGCATTTCGCTCGCAAGCTGGTCGAAGGCCATGCGCAGCTCGACCTGCCGCCGCGCACCGTGCTCAACGTGAACATCCCCAACCTTCCGCTGGACCATATCCGTGGCGTGCAGGTGACCCGCCTGGGCCATCGCGCCAGGGCTGCGGCGCCGGTCAAGGTGGTCAACCCGCGTGGCAAGGAGGGCTACTGGATCGCCGTGGCCGGCGATGCCGAGGATGGCGGCCCGGGTACCGATTTCCATGCCGTGATGCAGGGCTATGTCTCGATCACGCCGTTGCAGCTGGACCGCACCTTCACCCAGGGGCTCGACAGCCTCGAGGGCTGGCTGGGGAGGCTGTTCTGATGGCTCGCGAACAGGACGACCTGCTGCGCCGGGGCATCGGCATGACCTCCCAGCGCACCCGTGAGCGCCTGATCCAGCGCCTCTATGAAGAGGGGCTGTCCAACGCCCATGTGCTGGAAACCATCCGTCGTACGCCGCGGCACCTGTTCGTCGACGAGGCGCTGGCGCATCGCGCCTATGAAGACACGGCACTGCCCATCGGCCACAACCAGACCATTTCCCAGCCCTACATGGTGGCGCGGATGAGCGAGCTGCTGCTCGCTGCCGGGCCGCTGGACAAGGTGCTGGAGATCGGCACGGGCTCCGGCTACCAGACCGCCATCCTGGCGCAGCTGGTGGAGCGGGTGTTCTCCGTCGAGCGCATCCAGAGCCTGCAGGACCGCGCCAAGGAGCGCCTGGTCGAACTCAACCTGCGCAACGTCGTGTTCCGCTGGGGAGACGGCTGGGAGGGCTGGTCGGCGCTGGCACCCTACAACGGCATCATCGTCACTGCCGGCGCCGCCGAAGTGCCGCAGGCGTTGCTGGATCAACTGGCCCCTGGCGGGCGTCTGGTGATCCCGGTCGGCGCGGGCGATGTCCAGCAACTGATGCTGATCATCCGCGAGGAGCATGGCTTCTCGCGCCATGTGCTGGACGCCGTCCGTTTCGTTCCGCTGCTCAACGGGCCGCTGGCCTGAGCGGACGGACGCGTCGGCGCACCATCCACCTGGCCGCGGGGAACCTGTACGCCGATCGACTTTCTGATTGGCAGGCACGGCGATACGTTGCTATGGCCTCGTGCCCTGGCGGCCAACCCGAGATGAGCAATGGGTAACTGGTCCTGAACGATATAATCGGCACAATACGCACGACCTTGGGGCATTGGGAAAGGGGACAGGAATGAGCCTGGCCATTCGGCAGAGGATCAGCATGGGAAGCGCGCATGGACTGCTGTCCGTCGTGGCCGTTGGCTTGTTGCTGGCGGGCTGCGCGAGCTCACCGCCCGGTGGTGTCCAGGTGGTCGATCGCAACGGCCGCGCCGTGAGCACCCAGCAACGTCAACCGGTGACCACTGGCCAGTACCGCGTACAGCGCGGTGACACTCTTTACTCCATCGCCTTCCGCTTCGGCTGGGACTGGAAAGCCCTGGCTGCGCGAAACAATATTCCCGCGCCCTATGTGATCCGTCCGGGGCAGACCATCCGTTTCGATGGCCAGTCCAATTCCGCACCGGTGCGTACCGTCGCTACCGCTCCGGTCGTCACCGCGCCGCCGAGCAGGCAACCGGCCACCAGCCAGCCGGTGCAGGGCCAGCCGACCAAGCCTGTCACTCCGGCCCAACCCCCTGTCGCGACCACGCCGGCAACGACGCCGACCCTGCCTGTAACCCGCTCTGCGACTGGCTGGGCGTGGCCTGCGAACGGCGCGATGATCGGTCGTTTTTCCTCAAACGGTAGTTTGAATAAAGGGATTGATATAGCAGGTGAATTAGGCCAGCCTGTTTTAGCTGCGTCAGATGGTTCGGTTGTATACGCCGGAAGTGGATTACGGGGCTACGGCGAATTGGTAATCATCAAACACAGCGATACCTACGTAAGCGCCTACGGCCACAACCGCAGGTTGCTGGTACGGGAAGGACAGCAGGTCAAGGTCGGACAGACCATTGCAGAGATGGGCTCAACGGGTACTGACCGGGTGAAGCTTCACTTTGAAATTCGCCGCCAAGGTAAGCCTGTAGATCCCCTGCAATATCTGCCCCGTCGTTGATCCGACGTCAGCCCGTCACCCTCGTGGGATGGACGGGCTCAGGCGTAGCCAGGGAAATGGCGTCGTCAGAGCTTGTTGTCGAACTCAGCAAGGGACAACAACAATGGCACTCAATAAAGAAGCGCCGGAGTTTGACGTCGACGACGAATTGCTCCTTTTGGAGCCGGGCGTCGGCATGGACGATTCGCTGTCCGAGGAGCAGGACGCACCTGCCCCGAGCAGCAGGGCCAAGCAGTCAAGCTCACTCAAACAGCACAAGTACATCGACTACACCCGCGCCCTCGACGCGACCCAGCTATACCTCAACGAAATCGGCTTTTCCCCCCTCCTGACTCCGGAAGAAGAAGTACATTTCGCGCGCCTGGCGCAGCGAGGTGATCCTGCCGGGCGCAAACGCATGATCGAGAGCAACCTGCGACTGGTGGTCAAGATCGCCCGTCGTTACGTTAACCGGGGGCTCTCCCTGCTGGACCTGATCGAAGAGGGCAACCTCGGGTTGATCAGGGCGGTCGAGAAGTTCGACCCGGAGCGGGGCTTCCGCTTCTCCACCTACGCTACCTGGTGGATTCGCCAGACCATCGAACGCGCGATCATGAATCAGACCCGGACAATCCGGCTGCCGATCCACGTCGTCAAGGAACTCAACGTCTACCTGCGCGCTGCGCGGGAGCTGACCCACAAGCTTGATCACGAGCCCTCTGCGGAAGAAATCGCCAACCTGCTCGAAAAGCCGGTGGACGAGGTGAAGCGGATGCTCGGCTTGAACGAACGGGTCACTTCAGTGGACGTTTCCCTGGGGCCGGATTCGGACAAGACGCTGCTCGACACGCTTACCGACGACCGTCCGACCGATCCCTGTGAGTTGCTGCAGGACGACGATCTGTCGCAGAGCATCGATCAGTGGTTGTCGGAGCTGACGGACAAGCAGCGTGAAGTAGTGGTGCGTCGCTTCGGCCTGCGTGGCCATGAAAGCTGCACGCTCGAGGAAGTCGGCCAGGAAATAGGCCTGACCCGGGAGCGGGTGCGGCAGATCCAGGTGGAGGCCTTGAAACGGCTTCGGGAAATCCTGGAGAAGAACGGCTTGTCGAGCGACGCGCTGTTTCAGTAAGGGAGGTCGCTAAGGGAAACCCGGCTAAGGCCGGGTTTCTTCGTTTTGGGATTTGTTCAGCCGGAAAGCGAAGCGCTACATCTTTGTTCAAAAAAAGGGTCATGTAAGTATTTGCTTACATTTGCTGTAAGCGTTAAAGGTCAAAAGTGAGTGGAAATCAGGGCTAAAGTGCGTGAGCTAATTTTTTATATTGTTGATTTTTAAGGATTTTATTTTAGTTGCTGATTGAGTTCTTCGAGGCCCGTTCCGGTAGGTGCCCTTGTTGGCAGGCCGGGAATCGCTATCATCAGCCCCATGCAACACGGAATGTTGCGGGCCGATACGGAAATCGGTCAGGAGCGTCACTGGATGTGGCTCATCAGGATGATGAAAGGGAATTGAAGGGATAGGGACGAAAGAGTGGGCGGGCAACCGCCCCTTTTTTTTGCCCGCAAAAACAAAGGCCCGCGATTGCGGGCCTTTTGCTTGATGCGCGATCAGCGCTCCAGTTGGGGGAGCTTGCCTTTCACGCCATCCCACTCTTCGGCATCTGCCAGAGCTTCTTTCTTTTCGGTGATGTTCGGCCAGACTTCCGCCAGATCGCGGTTGAGTTCGATGAACTCCTGCATGTCTTCCGGCACTTCATCTTCGGAGAAGATGGCTTGGGCCGGGCACTCGGGTTCGCAGAGTGCGCAGTCGATGCACTCGTCCGGGTGAATGACCAGGAAGTTCGGGCCTTCGTAGAAGCAGTCCACCGGACAGACTTCCACACAGTCGGTGTATTTGCATTTGATGCAGTTGTCGGTGACGACGAAGGTCATTTCTAGTTCTCTCCTCAGCGGCGGCTCGGAAACCCTGGCTATAGAGGTTTCCCGGCTCTGGATGGCGTCCCCGACTCAGGCTGGCGGCCGGAGCTCGTCCAGAGCGCGCGGGATTCTAACAGCTTGTGCGCGATGGCGTTAGATTCGTGCCTTGAATGTATATAACAACTCCAGCGCGCGGCGTGGGGTCAGGTCGTCCGGTTGCAACTTCGCCAGCTCGTCGAGCACCGGGTGCGGCAGGCTTGCGAACATGTCGCTCTGCATGGGCGGTGCCGGCTGGCCGGGTGCGGCTTTCGGTACTTCATGGGGCAGGCTGGTGGTTTCCAATCGCGCCAGATGCTCGCGTGCACGGAGGATCACGTCTGCCGGGACGCCGGCCAGTTGTGCCACCGCGAGGCCGTAGCTCTGGCTCGCCGGGCCGGGCAGGACGTGATGCAGGAAGACGATGCGCTCGTTGTGCTCGGTGGCATTGAGATGCACGTTGGCCACCACCGGCTCGCTTTCCGGCAGCACGGTGAGCTCGAAGTAGTGAGTGGCGAACAGCGTATAGGCGCGCAGGCGTGCCAGGTGTTCAGCTGCAGCCCACGCCAGCGAAAGGCCGTCGAAGGTACTGGTGCCACGGCCCACTTCGTCCATCAGCACCAGGCTGCTGTCGGTCGCGTTGTGCAGGATGTTGGCGGTTTCGCTCATTTCCACCATGAAGGTGGAGCGGCCGCCGGCCAGATCGTCGCTGGAGCCGATACGGGTGAAGATGCGGTCCACGGGCGACAGTTCGCAACTGGCCGCTGGCACGAAGCTGCCGATGTGCGCCAGCAGGACGATCAGGGCTATCTGGCGCATGTAGGTCGATTTACCGCCCATGTTCGGGCCGGTGATGATCAACATGCGGGTGGCATCGTCCAGAGACAGGTCGTTGGCCACGAACGGGGTTTCCAGCACCTGCTCCACCACCGGGTGGCGACCTTGCACGATGCGCATGCAGGGCTCTTCGACGAAGCGGGGGCGGTTCAGGTCCAGGTTCAGGGCACGCTCGGCGAGGTTGCTCAGTACGTCCAGTTCGGCCAGGGCGGCCGCAGTGTCCTGCAGGGGCGCCAGTTGCTCGATCAGTTGTTCCAGCAGGTCCTCATAGAGCATCTTCTCGCGGGCCAGGGCGCGGCTCTTCGCGGAGAGGGCCTTGTCCTCGAATGCCTTGAGCTCGGGGGTGATGAAGCGCTCCGCGCCCTTGAGGGTCTGGCGGCGGATGTAGTCGGCGGGCGCCTGCTCGGCTTGCACCCGGGGCAGTTCGATGTAGTAGCCGTGGATACGGTTGTAGCCGACCTTGAGGTTGGGCAGGCCGGTGCGTGCCTTCTCGCGTGTCTCGAGGTCCATCAGGTACTGGCCGGCGTTCTCGCTGAGCGCCTGCAGCTCGTCCAGTTCGGCGTCGTAGCCGGTCTTGATCACACCACCGTCACGGATCACCGCAGGCGGTGTCTCGATGATGGCGCGGGCCAGCAGGTCCGCCAGCTCCGGATAGGTGCGGATGCTGGTGGCCAGGGTTCCCAGATGCGGTGCCTCCAGGTCGGTCATGGCGCTCTGCAGCTCGGGCAGTGCCGCCAGGGCGTCGCGCAGACGGGCCAGGTCGCGGGGGCGGGCGTTGCGCAGGCCGATGCGGGCGAGAATGCGCTCCACGTCGCCGATTTCCTTCAACTGTGGCTGCAGGCCTTCGAAGCGGTAGCGTTCCAGCAGGCAGCTGATGGAGTCCTGGCGTGCTTCCAGTACGGCGCGGTCACGCAGCGGGCGGTTCAGCCAGCGGCTCAGCAGGCGGCTGCCCATGGCGGTCTGGCAGCGGTCGACTACCGATTGCAGCGTGTTGTCGCGTCCGCCTGCGAGGTTGATGTCCAGCTCCAGGTTACGGCGGCTGGCACCGTCCAGGATCACCGTGTCGTCGAGGCGATCATGGCGCAGGCTGCGCAGGTGCGGCAGGGCGGTGCGTTGGGTTTCCTTGGCGTAGCCGAGCAGGCAGCCGGCGGCTCCGATCGCCAGCGTCAGGTTCTCGCAACCGAAGCCCTTCAGATCCTGTACGCCGAACTGCTGGCACAGGCTCTTGTGGGCCGAGTCACGGTCGAAGTCCCAGGGCGCGCGGCGACGTACGCCACGGCGCTTCTCGGCCGGCAGGCCCTGGGGCCAGTCGTCGGGGATCAGCAGCTCGGCGGGGTTCATGCGCTCGAGTTCGGCCAGCAGGTTCTCCCAGCCCTTGATCTCCTGCACGCTGAAGCGGCCGCTGGTGATGTCCAGCACCGCCAGCCCGAACAGGCGCTCATCACCGAGTACCGCTCCGATCAGGTTGTCGCGCCGCTCATCCAGCAGCGCCTCATCGCTGATCGTACCGGGGGTGATGATGCGCACCACCTGGCGCTCCACGGGGCCCTTGCTGGTGGCCGGATCGCCGATCTGCTCGCAGATGACCACCGACTCGCCGAGCTTCACCAGCTTGGCCAGGTAGCCCTCCACCGAATGGAAGGGAATGCCTGCCATGGGGATCGCCTTGCCAGCCGATTGGCCGCGGGCGGTGAGGGTGATGTCGAGGAGCTTGGCGGCCTTCTTGGCGTCTTCGTAGAAGATCTCGTAGAAGTCACCCATGCGATAGAACATCAGTTGATCCGGGTGCTGGTTCTTCAGCCGCCAGTACTGCTGCATCATCGGCGTGTGGTCGGAGAGCTCGTTGTTATGGGCTTCGGCGGGGGCCTGTCTTTTTGACATAGGGGTGTTTGTCTAATACTCAGCGCACTTTGACATGCATTGTCGGGGCCTGAGCGATCTTCGGCAACCGCCCGCGCAGATATCGTGCGGTCATTCTCGGGTCGCTATGGCCTCCCAGCGCCTGGGCGTTTTTGCCCTCGGCATCGGCATCAGTCAGGGACTTCGCGCGGATGTCGTGGATGGTCACATCAGGCACGCCAGCCTTCTCCCTCGCGAGCGCAAACGCTTCCTTGATCGTGTGGTAGGAGACCGGCCTGCCAGCGCGTGCGCAGAACAGAGTGAGCGTGCGAACCTTCCTCGGCAGAGCTTTGGCGCGAGCAATCACCTCCTCGAGATCTGGAGTCATTGCTACGACCAACTTCGCCCCCGTCTTCTGCTGTACGAACGACACACCCTCCGGCGAGATGTCCGCCAGGTGGATACTGATCACGTCGCTGATGCGCTGCCCCGTGAGGTAGGCCATCTCCAATATGTTGCGCACGTACGGGCTGCAGGCGGCCAGGATGGCCGAGAACTCGGCGTCGGTGATGTACCGGTCGCGCCGCGCCTCATGGTGTCGCCGGACCCCGACGCAAGGGTTGGCATCGACCTCTCCCCACTCCAGGGCATAACTGAACACGATGCGGGCCACGGACAGGATGCGGTTGCACATGTTCGGGGTGCTGGAGAGGGACACCTTCACGGCGGCGATGTGCTTCGGCATGACCTGCCTGGGCTCGAACTCCGCGAATATGTCCTTCAGCCGCTCTGCTGCCGCTTCATACTGGGCCACCGTGTTGGCGGCCAGGCGCTTGACCTTGAAGTGGTGTGCAAGAGCCCTGTCGATGAGCTCCGGCATACCGCCCAGGGCCGCCTGTGAGGTTTTCCGGGCGTACTCAAGTAATGACGCCTGGTAGTCCTCGCCCAGCCGCAGCCACTTCCCTCCCTTCACCAGGTAGTACGCCCCGTGCTTGTGGTACATGCACGCCGGCAGGTGCCGATCCTTCTTCCTTGGACGCATGTCCCCCTCCTCACGACCCCGTCAGACGCAGCCGGGGCTCCTTCTTCTGCTGCTGGGAAGCCCCCAGCCTGGCTAGCACTACGTCTCGAAGAACCTTCGGGCGCCCGTCAGCACCTATCACATATCCGAAACGATGATCATCGAGCCAGCGTATTTGCGCGCTGGCGCGGGACCGCCCCGTCAGGTCGGCCACTTCTTCAGGTGTCATGAACATGACGATACCTCCCCGCCGGTATCCGGCAGGCTGTGGTGGGGTAGGGGAGTTGTAAGGTGGGGGTTTACAGCTGGGGCTTGCCGCGTGGTTCGCACTGGAGCGTGATGACACCGTTACCGGTCATGATCTGAGGCCTTGCCATGAGGCGCGCCTCGTCTCGCTGATTCGCTATCAGGTTGAGCATGACGAAGGTGAAGGCGAACATGATCCCGAACAGCCAGGCGAAGAAGCGGTACATTCTGGAGTCCATCACTCCCCCTCCTCAGCCTGGCAGGTGGAGATGCGCAGACTCTCGATTGATGCCCTGTCCGGGTGGCGGTAGTTGTTGATCCAGGACGGCCACTTGGTGATCTTGCCGTCGACGCGAGCCTGTACGTAGGGCGTGGGGAGCTTGCTGCCGCCCGGGAACGCCTCGCTGTACTCGTGCAGCAGGATCGCCGCACGGCGCTGCCACTCCTCGGGCATGGCCTCCATCAGCACGCGCGGGATGGTGCACCAGCTGGCGCGGTCCAGGCCGAACCAGCATTGCAGGTCCTGGCGGTAGTCGTGGGGCTGCGGATCCCTCGGCACGCTTACCGCGTCGGGCTGCTGGGGTGGGAGGGCGTCCAACGCCTGCCGCGCCTTCTCACCGTTCTCTACCAGCCAGTCCACCCATTCCTTGCGCTGCCAGTAGCGCGGTTGGTCGTCATCGTGCCCGCGCACTTCATGCATCCTGCTACGGTTCACCGTATTTGCCGCGCCGATCAGTTCACGCACCGCCTCAATCAGCTCGGCGGATGGTCGCCCCCTGATCGCGGCGAGCTCGGCGCGGAGCTGGTCGCGCTCGGCCTGCAGGGAGTCGCTCTCGTCGAGGAGGGACAGCACCAATTCGCCGCTTGTCTCGTCTTGCCAGATATCGTCGATCGCATTGAATGCAAGGAAATCGTCGTCGTCATCGGTCTCGATGTACTTGTCCGATGCGGCAATCCATTGCAGTGCCAGGTTCCGCAGTTCTACCTTGTTCACATCGCTCATCGGTCGTTCTCCTGGGGCGGGGTGGCTCCGGCCACGATTGCTATGGCACGCAGAAGCTCCAGCTTCGCAGTGGTGACTTCCTGCTTTCGTGCGGCCTTGGTGTCCTTCCTGGCATGGCAGTGCATGCGCACCGCCCGCTCCAGTTTGTCTACCAGGCCACGAATCCTCGGCGGGGTTGCCATCACGAATCCCTCTTGCTGCAATCACACGGCCCGAGCAGTTCAGGGCAGCTGTGGTTGTTGGTTGAGCAGTCGGAGTCGTGACCCCCTTGGCTCGGCGCTGCCGGCTGCAGGTGCGGGGTGATGCCAAGCAGGTAGGTGCCGAACTCAGTCAGGCGGTGCTTGCCGAAGCCAACCGATTCGACCGCCCCGATCTCTGCGAGCCTCCTCATGCCTTCCTTGCTCACTCGATGGCCTGCGTCACAGCACACGGCTTCATAGAATTCGTCGAGGTCTTCCCGTTCTTGCTCGGTCAGTTCCGGCATCACGACAGCCTGCTGCTGTTCGGATGCAGGCGGGGTGGGGGCGGCGGCGAGCAGACCACGCCAGAACCTCCGCATTGCCTGCTCGCCGTTGTAGTCGATGCAGTTGCTCGTCATGGCCACCCCGATTGGGCCTCCAGCCTCGGCAACTAGGCGTTTCCCGTAGTGACCTTCCAGACCGGAGAGAATCATTGCCGGCGTCAACCTGATAGGCACCAGCTTCCATCCCTCCGGCACCCCAGCAGCAGGCGGGGCGTCGTCCAGGGCCAGCAGAGCGGCCTTCTCCTCGTCCGGCATCTTCGTGATGGTGGCCGTGATTTCGATGGCCTGAGCCCACGGGACCGGATGGCCCAGTACCGCCGCTCGCTCGCTGATCAGTCGGGCCGCCAGAGCTTCCGCAGGCTCGGAGCCGTCAGCAGCAGGCGGGGCGGAGAGCGCGGCGCGGGCCTGCCAGGCTTCCCACTCGCCCGGATCGTCAGGGCGCTTGAATCCGCCGCTGCGCTGCCAGGCCTCAAACCCCTCCCGCTCCCCCTGCACCTGCGCGGCGGGAGGGGGAACGGGCATCAGGGCCAGGCAGCAGTGATCGGTTCTCGCCGCGAGGGCGGCAATCTGCCGAGGCATGCCATTCAGCAGCTCGTTGTGCTCGTCCATGTAGATGGGCTTGGTCTGGCAGAGCTCGAACTCTTCGGGGTTGACCCAGATGACAAGGGGATCTTCGCTCACGATTTCTTCTCCTGCCGCTCATAGTCGGCGATGAATTCGGTAATCAGGACGCTCAGCTCCATGGCGCCGATGGACGAGTGCGTGCCTACGTAGCGGTTGGCGCGCTTCAGCAGGGCGATGGAGTGGGCGAGGGGATGCGTGCAGGCCTGGGCATTAATGCGCCGCTGCACGGCGGATTCGGAGAGGCCGGTCATGGCTACACCGCCTTCAGCGCATCAAGGCCTCTGGCGGAGCGCCACGAGCGCACCGAGCCATCACCATCCAGGACAACCCGGCAGCACATGACGGCTGTCTGAACCGCCTCCTTGCGAACGTTCTCTGCCGACTCATCGAGGACGGCCTTGCAGAGCTCGCCGAACTCCTCAGCCAAGGCGAGCGTCATGAGTCGGTCGCCAGGGAACTTGCTCCTGGCTCGCTTGAGCTCCGCGCGCACCTCATCCAAGAACGCCTCTACCGGGTTTGGCTCGAAGGGCTCGGCGCCATGGGCGAAGCTGATTTGAAGTCCGAGGTCTTTGGCCAGGCGATACTCGATGCTGGCGCCGCGGCTTTTCGACCACCCCGGCAGCAAGTGGATGGTGTTACAGGCGGCCAGCATCTGGATGTCCAGCTTCATGTAATCCACCCATTCGTAGCCGTCGATAATCCCGTGCTCGGCTGGGTTCGTTACTGCGTCTCCGGCAGCCCTTAAGCGAGCGGCCTCGGCGTTGAAAGCGGGGAAGTTGAACTCGGGAAGCCCAGTCATAGGGCCTGCCAGGTAGATTCGGCGCATGGTGTATCCCTCCAGCGCAGTGCGCAGAGTAGGTGGGGATGGGGTGGGTTAGGCTGTGGCCTGGAAGTCTTTGAAAATATCGAGCTGGGCAGCGCCATCGATCCATGCGGTGTCAATGCGTGCTTGCGCGATAGCGGCGTAGCCGGGATTGAGTTCGCAGAGGATCGAGCGCCGCCCCTCCTGCATGGCCACCAAAGCTGTGGTACCTGCGCCACCGAAGGGATCAAGCACGAGGCCTCCTCGGGGCGCACCGGCCAGGATGCAGGGGCGGATCAGTTCGGGTGGGAAGGTGGCGAAGTGGGCGCCTTTGAAGCCGACGGTGGGAACCGACCAGACGCTGCGCTTGTTTCGCTTGTCGCTGTAGTCAATGTCTGGCCGATCAGGACGATGCTGGCCCGTCTGCCCATGTTCGCCCGCCGTGTTCTTCGTCTCCCGGCTGAAGCTGTTGCGCTTGCTGCGCTTGCCGCCGACGGCCTTCATGGCGCCGTTGGTTTTCCCGGGCACTCGTTCGCTGCCTTCTTGTTCATCCCAGCCTTCCTGGGCGAGGCGCTCGACTGACGCAGGCGCCAGAGGCTCGGAGATGGCAGCTTGGTCGAAATAGTACTGGCGGGATTTGCTGAGTAGAAAGAGGTACTCGTGGGCCTTGGTGCACCTGTCTCGGACGCTTTCTGGCATGGGGTTTGGCTTGTGCCAGATGATGTCTTGGCGCAGATACCAGCCATCGTCCTGCAGCGCGAAAGCCAGGCGCCAAGGCATTCCCATCAGGTCCTTGTGCTTCAGGCCTTGCGGCGGGCTTCGGCGACGGCCGTGTAAGACTGCGCCTCGCGTGGAGGCTGAAACCGTATCGTGCTTCCCCTTTGAGCCTTTGGGGGCATAGCCGCCAGCTACTGACGCGTAGCTGTCGCCCATGTTCACCCAGCAGGTGCCATCATCGCGCAGCACGCGGTGCACCTCTCGGAAAACCTCGACCAGTCTGGCTATGAAGTCGGACGGGGTTTCCTCCATGCCGATCTGCCCTTCCACACCGTAGTCGCGTAGGCCGAAGTAGGGCGGGCTGGTGACACAGCAGTGAACGGATCGGTCGGGCATCTGGCGCAGCAGCGACAGACAATCACCGACCAGTATTTGGTGGGAAGGCTTCATGCTTTCTCCAGGTCGTCCTACTCCATTCCGCTGGTGCGGATGGATGGGGTGGGTATGGGAGGGGGAAGGTCTAGCGGTGGGTGATGATGCATTCCCAGGTCCCGGCGCCCCGGACCAGGGTTCCGCCGAACTCTTCGCACTGGCCTTGTTACATCGTCCAGAGCCAGTAGACGACCACCATGAAGATGATCATCCCGAGGTCGAACCAGAGGCTTCGCTTCATTGGTCCTCCAGTGCGTTGAGTCTCGCTGCTTCGGCCGCGCCGGCCTGGTTGAGCTGCAGCGCTACGTTTTCCGATATCGTGATTTCGTGGCGCGGCACGACAAGGAACCGCTTGGCGCCATCTGGCCCCAACGCATGGATGTTCATGATCAACAGCTGGATGCACTCGGCTATCTCGCTGATCGCGCCCCAGCTCATGAGGTCCCGCAGCATCGCCAGGATGCCTGGCCGCACGCGGTGCCGGAGCTCAACCTCGCCGCGCTCCTTGCGCCGCGCTGCTGCGTTGGCTGATCGTTGCTGGCTGGTCTTGGCCATGGTCAGCGAGTCTCCGGGAACTGGATTTCGTACTGCTGGCAGACGCGCTTGAAGATTCGCGGGTCCAGCTCGCTCGCCTTGATGGCTTCCCGCCGGGTCAGCCCGATGGCCAGGTAGGCGCGAAGCTTGGCGGCGTGGACCTCATAGCGGGCCAGGTGGGCGCGCCCCCGGCCTTCGAGGAAGGTGATCTCGTGCTCTTCGGCCAGAGACACCAGCCGCTTTCTGCTGATGCCGGTCAGCTTTTCGATCTCGGTAATGCAGTGGGTCGCAGCCAGCTCCCGCACCTGGGTCATCTTCTCTTCGTCCTGTACGGCCTGGATCTGCCGCCGGCTCATGATTTCGATGTCCATCGTCTTGCCTTTGCGGGCCATCAGCTTGGCGTAGCGGCGAGGGAACTTGACCGGGTCGATCCCGGCGGCGCTCCCCAGCATGGCCACCTGCTGCTCGTGGCTACGGATGCATCCGGTGGAGAGCATCACGCCACCTGCTGCGCCCGGTGGCGCTTGAAGCCGAGCACGCACAGGTTGCCGCAGAGCTTGGCGAAGACCGGATCGGTGTAGCCGTGGCGGCGGGCGAGGGCGGCGGTGTCGCGGATGTTTTTGCCGGCGAACTCTTCGATTTCGTCGGCCTGGTGCTGGCGCTGCTGCATATCGTTCTCCTTTGCACTCAACAAAAAGGGCTGTCCAGTGATGCTGGGCAGCCCTGCCTCCGTACCTGGTTGTTCGTCTACTTCATGGCCATTCCCTCCGCAGTTGCACCTGGGTACCGGTGCCGCTCGTGCTCTCGTTGTTGCCCCGCGCGCGGCGTCATGCGTTGCGCGGTGGCGCCCCGTGTCGGTTCGGGGGATAGGTGCAGGCGGCAGGCGCTTCCCTGCTTGCATCTGGACTAGCCATTCCTGGCCCCGGACTCGCCTGCGAAAGCTTTCCGGTAAGTCTTGGTCAGGCCGCCGTCAACTAAGCGGCCCCGCTTGAGAAGGATGCGCGCCAGGGCGGCTCTGTCCTTCTCACTGCTGCCGGCCTGCCTCAGTAGTCCGAAGTAGCTGTTGGCGGTCTCCAGCAGATCCTCCTCAGGCGCCGTTGCGACGCGGCGAAGCGCCTGAGCCACCGACTTCTTCCTGGTGGTGCGCCGCCATGGCTTGATCACGTGCCCGACGAAATCGACGCCTCGATCAACGGGCTGGAGGATGGTCTTCTTGGGGTTCAGCTTCACACCCAGGCTCGGTAGGAACTCCTCGATCTGTGCGAGCCACTCGTTCAGTTGCCGCGGTGATTCGTGCAGCAACAGGAAGTCGTCGACGTATCGGATGTAGTGGCGGCACCGAAGTTGGCGCTTCACGAACTGGTCCAGCGCGTCCAGGAAGACGTTGGCGAAGAACTGGCTACTCAGGTTGCCGATGGGCAGACCCAGGTGAGCAGGTTGCGCAACGAGGCGCTTGTGCTGCGGCACTCTCGCGAAGAGATGGCGCGGGCTGCGCACCTCGTAGTTCTCGCGAGGTTCGTGCATCAGCACCTTTAGCGCTAGCTGCCGCCACCAAGGCTCTTCGATTCTCCTGGCCAACTGCGTCGCCAGCACGCGCTTGTCGATGCTGACGAAGAAGTTGGCCAGGTCGCACTTCAGGTAGAACACTGGCCTGGACCAGTTCTGCGTGGCGCTTCTGATCTTGTGCTCAAGGCGCCTTGCGGCGTACAGCGTGCCGCGCTCGGGGATACAGGCGCAGCTGTCTGCTACGAAGCTGCGCTCGATCCCTGGTCCTATACGGTTGTAGAGCAGGTGGTGGACGATTCGATCCCGAAAGTCTGCCGCCCACACTTCTCTGGCCTTTGGCCTGGTGACGACGAAGCAGATCGACTTCCCTGGTAAGTACGTACCGGCCTGCAAGTCCTCGTAGAGGGCCAGCAGGTTCTCTTCCAGGCGTTCCGCGAACTTCAGCGCGCTGGCGGTGTTGCTCTTGTGCCGGCGGCAGTCGTAGTAGGCCTGGACCAATTCTTCGAAAGGAAACATCGCAACACCTGCATCTG
Organism: Pseudomonas sp. USHLN015; assembly: GCF_037153275.1. NCBI lineage: Bacteria > Pseudomonadati > Pseudomonadota > Gammaproteobacteria > Pseudomonadales > Pseudomonadaceae > Pseudomonas > Pseudomonas sp. USHLN015. The sequence continues at coordinate 434,131 of NZ_JBBCKP010000002.1, read as the reverse complement.
CGGACGGCGCGGACACGGAACTCGTTGTTCTTGTCGTTGTTGTTCGTGTTGCCGTCGGTGAAGTTCGTGTTGAAGGCGTTGTTGGACGAGTACTGCGACATGCCTTGCTATCTACGTCGCCCGGCCGAATGCTCAGCCGAGAAACTGCGCCGGACCTGCCAGTAGCTCTGGTGGTTTCCGTGGTGCGCATGGCGGTGCCCGAAGGCAGCGGCAAGACCAGATTCAGCGCGCAGGTGTGATAGCCGTAGCCATCACACAGCGGGCGCGGTTGCGAACTTCCCTTTCCAGGCGTTGGCCTGCTTTCCAATTGAGGCGGTGAGCTGCATCGCAGAGGCGTGTTGCTTGAGGCTGATGAAGCGCTGATTGGCCAAGGCTCGAAGCAAGTAATTCATCATCCAGATGCTCTCCAGCAACTGGTTCAGGTGAGGCACCTTGTCCTTTGCCATGTTGGCGCGCCCGATCAGCACCATGATCTGCAGAGCCTCGTCACGTAGCTTCGAGCCAATGACCTGTTTCAGGTCTCGCGGGATGTTGCGCACGAGATCGAGGGTGAGGCCGAGCAGGTCTTCGGCTGCTTTGTGGATCTGCAGTTCGGTGTGCATGGCCATCCTGGCCTCCTTGCGGTCGCTCCTGACCGAATGAATGGATTAGCGAATGAATCTGCGGACGGCGCGGACACGGAACTCGCCGTACTTGCCGCTGCTGCTCGTGTAGCCGCCGGTGAAGTACGTGTAGAAGGCGCCGTAGGACGAGTACTGCGTACTGCTCCAGTGCCACTCCTTGCTGAACAGCTCCGGCACGTTGACCCACCCCAGCATCAGCTCGGCCTGGGAGGGTAGGTAGAAGTCGGCATGGCCATCGGCCTCGACGGAAGCCGCGTACTCGGCAGCCGGGTGGCCTCCTTCCTCGATCAGGGCCGTGGTGTTCGCCAAGCCATCCCACTTGCTGGTGGCCTTGGATTCGTTGCCGTAGCCGCCCCACTTGAGGCCCGCTACATCGACCTTGGCGAAGATCAGGTAGTAGTCCGGCTGACCGTCACGACCCCGGCACAGCCCGCCGTTGATTCCGCCTTGCCCAGGCCACTCGGCTCCGATGGGCGGAACATCGGACGGCGCGCCCTGGTCTTGCTGATCTTCGAGTAGCGCCATCGCATACGTGGCGAACTGATGGTCGCTGGTGGTGATGGTGGTCCCGCCGGCGTTGATGGTTATGAGGCTCATGGCGACTCCAAAAAGGAATGAAGGAGCGAATTACTGAAGGATGAGAATCTTGCGGACGGCGCGGACACGGAACTCGCTGTCCTTGTCGGTGCTGCTCGTGTCGCCGTCGGTGAAGTGCGTGCCGAAGGCGCTGCCGGACGAGTACTGCGTGCTCGACCAGTACCAGCGTTCCTGGAAGCCTTCGATCTCGCCGGCCTGCTTGGCTGCGTACAGGGAAGCCAGTTCCAGCACGGAGGGGATGAAGACACCCTCGCCGATCTCCAGGGCCAGCTTGGCGATGGGACTGCCAGCCTCGGCCATGGCGATGGTGTTCGCAGCGCCGTCGCGGTAGGACTGGGCGCCTTCGACGTCCTGGCCGTACTCGCCCCATTCGCCGGAGAACTCACGATCCTTACCCAGATCAACCAGGGCGTACTCCAGGCCGTTGAGCCAGTAGCGGTTTGCGAAGATGCCGTCAGCCAGTGCTTGGCCAATAGCGGGAAGGTCTGCTGCTTTGATTTCAGTGATGGTCATTGCGGTTTCCTTGTCGGTGTTGGGCTACATCCCAAAGCCGCCTCGGCGAAGCGGCTTCAGTGATGCTTTCCGGTATGCGTACTGGCCGACCCGATCTGTCGGCAGGGCTTATTGCTGCATTGGCTGTTTCCTCCTTTGGGTTTGATGGTTGAGAGCTCTCCGGTATGGAGCAGGTCGATCCCTCTTCGGGGCCTGGACCTCGATTCCCCTGGGCCGTGGTAGCCGGTGAGACTCCGGCTTGTGTGCCGGCGGTGTTCTGCTGGCGTGATTAACTATCGCCGCCGGTAATATATAAGTCAATACCGGCGGAGATATAAATTCCGCCGGGTATGAAAAAGCCCGCTCGGAGCGGGCTTCTGTATCGGTAGGAGTTAAAACCGCTCAGGGGCAAGCACTGTCTCGCGCCAGTCTCGGAATTCGTATTTGGGCGGGACGACGCAGCGGAGGGTCAGCGGAGCCAGGCCAGGGCGAATGACCTGCAGCCCTTCCACCCGGCCGAGCACATTCAGGTCGGTGTCCTTCATCTGGTAGTGCCAGGCTCCATCGACCCAATCGTGCCAGATGATGCCGAGGCGGTTGTATGTCATCCCCGTGATGTGTCCCTCCAGGACGGTGCCCAGCAACTGGTCACCGTCCAGCAGCTCGTAGTAGTAGCGGGGGTTGAAGTAGACCTCTGCGGCGATCCCTTCCTCGACGTGGAACGAGTAAGCGCCCAGGGCGCGCGTGACCAGCTCCTGGCGATGTCCCAGGCCGATCACCCCGGAGTGGTAGAACTCGTCGGCTATGTCGAGCATGGCCTGGTAATGGGCGTCAGGGCTATAGCGAAAGGTGAAACTGTCATCGAGGGCGCCCTGCCATCTGTCGAGCAGGATTCGACGACGTTCTTCGAGGTGGCGTTTGTTCATGATGCGGAAAGTTTGCTGTATGGATATACAGTATCCGCCCGCCACCGCAGTTCGGCCACTCTCACCCGACGGGCAGAGGCTCCACCAGGTGTGCGCCCTGGTTGCGCACGTTGCCCACGGCGCGGTCCACCCGATACCACTCGAACACCTCAGGCCCCTCACCGGCGGCCAGCATCTCCTCGGCGCGTTCGCGCGGCGTGGCCGGGTCCAGCCATTCCCGGGCGAGGGCAGGGGAGAACGCCACCGGTCGGCGGTCGTGCACATCGACCATGCCGCCCAGGGCGTCGGCGGTGATTATCACAAAGCCGTCGTCTTCCCTGGGCTCTTCATGCACCTGGCCGATCGATGCGCACAGGGTCGGCTGCAGGTCCTTCCTGCGGATGAAGTAGGGCTGCTTCCGCTTCTCGCCCTCGTCGACCCACTCGAACCACCCCGACACCGGGCAGAGCATGCGATTCGGCCAGATGGCCCGGAAGAACGGCCCGTGCGCCACCTTCTCGGCGCGGGCGTTGATCGGTGCTGCTCGATCAGTAGCCCAGTGCGGCCTCCATCCCCACCGAACCGGTGCGACGCGCGCATCATCCTCGAGCGGCAGCACGACCTGCACCTGGGTGGTGGGAGCGACGTTGTACCGCGGCTCCAGCGGTGCACCTGGCGGCAGGCTGTGGATGTTCAGGAGGTGGTAGATCTCGGCCCAGGACATGAACTGGGCGACGCGTCCGCACATGGGATTCCCCTTCAGCGTGTGCTGGAAGGGTAGACCAGCGCCTGGTCTGAACGTGCTGGTTGAGGCGGCTGCAAAAACCGGTTGAAGCCTTCAACCGGCATGCGTCATCTTCGAAGCGTCAACCCGGCGATAGAGGTGCTATGCCATGAGAGGACCAATAATCGAAGAGGAGAATGGCTACCAGATCATCCAGCGCAATGATGGGTGGGTGGTATTCGGCGACGACGGCACAATCAAGGATCGACTGCCCAGCCTAGAGGCAGCAAGAAAGTTCGCTAGCAGCCTCCCAGCTTATAGGCGCAGAAGAGGCTGGTGAGAATGAAAAAGCCCCGCACTGGGCGGGGCTCATTCGGTCGTGCTCACTGGCTCTGCTTGGCCTTTATCTGCTCGAGGAGATACCTGGTTTCAGCGTTCTGCTGCTTCAATTCCTGAACGATTATCGAGGTCTCTCGTCCACTGTCAAAGCTTGACACGCCATAAGCCATGACGCCTATAACGATGCCAACAATTGCGATAACCGAAACAATAGAATTGATTAGAATGGTGGCCTTTATGCCTCGAAATGCAGACAGGTCTTTCTCTAGCAGCTGCAGAGAATGGTTCATCTGGGTTAGGCCATCAGACACCTTAGATTCAAAATCCTTAAGGCGTACATCGACCTTCAGGTCTTGATTCTGTAGGTGAGCTTTAAGCTCTTCGCGTGAAAAATCGCTCATATTCTCAGTATGTGGCGAAATCCAACGCGTGTCACGTATAGCCTTGAGGTCAGGCCTGCCTGCTGGCCCGACCTTTTCATTGGCTATATCCATCCAATCAGGCGTTTTTGGCTGCATCTTTATCGCCCTGTATTTCCATTCTCACGAAATAGTCGATGCGCGATGCATTAAAGAGTCTTGTATTCCCGCACTGCTGACAAAAAATCGGCAGCACTTGAAGAACGAGGCTCTGCGCATTCGTGCAATGCATCTGAAACAATGGATAGCTAGGGATGTGTGCCCAAGAGCTATGCCCGCATGCCTCGCACGGCCGTCTCGCCTCAACAGAGGACAGGAAACGCTCAATCACCTCGACTGGGAACGTTCCAATTGTTTCTTCGGCTTTTGCCAGCTCCTCATCAGACTTATCGTACATAATTCATCCGTCTTGTATGCACTCGTTCCATGAGCGAAGTGATCCTGGTTGTCACCCTGCCATCTCAAATCAAACATCCTGTCGCGAAGCTTTCGACAATTTATCCCTAGGCCTTTTTCGCATTCCAGATCAGCAGCACCCTGGCGTAGATGGTCACAGGTCGCCGCCGCGCCAGATCACTTGACCGATGACTTCAAAGCACTGCCCTTCTTCGTCCGCGAACGGCATGTCTTGATGCGCCTTTACCGACTTGTCAGGGTTGTCGCTTCGCAAAATCCAAGCCCCTTTCTCTTTCACGGCGCGCTTGACCAGGTTCTCACCTTCGCGGTTGCGGAAGGCGAACACACGGCCGTCCTTAAGCTCCCTCGACTCCTCATTGATGAGGAGAGCGTCGTAAGCATAGAAGGTCGGCTCCATGCTGGTTCCCGTGGCGAAGATCACTGTAAGGCGTGGGATTTTAAGTCCCTTGCGTTTGATCCATGACTTCTTGAAGGCGAGCGTTCCGCGGACCTCTACGTGCGGGTTCTCCTCGCCCTGGCCTGCGGCAACCTTCGCATCCAGCTGGGGGATGTAGACGTGCTCTTCGTCCTCGGTTATCGAGGACTCATTAGCTGAAGCGGCGGTGACCATCGTCACGGGAGCTGCACTGCTGACAACCCCGGTTTCGATCTCTTTGCGCATTTGGCGAGCCATAAGGCGGTGGCCGCCGTCGGCGATCTTGCCCTGGAGTACTGCGGCCTGAATGGCATTCAGGTCCTTGAGCATCTCCAGTTCCTCGACGTTCTTTGAGGTAAGGACTTTGGTTTCAATTGGGCGCGCCCCAGCGGAACGAGCCGCGTCAGCCTCGTGCCAGGCAATGCTCTCGAGCTCCTTGTGGAGTCTCTCGCTGAAGCTCCTAACAGGGACGCCTATCTCCCTGGCCACATAGGATGCGAAGCGCAGGTTAAGAGCGTTGTAGCCGTTCAGGTATGAGCTAACCGAGCCCTGACTCATGTCCAGCGCTTCCGCTATTTTCCCCTGAGTGAGCGAATCCTTCCGGCTCTTGCCGGCATTGAAACGCTCCAGCGCAGCCTTCAGCGCTGAGCACTCGTCCTTCTCTGACTGCGTCAGTTCCCGCTTCTTATCACTCATCCGCGAAGCATATTCCCGCCGGTAATAGTTATCCATTGCCGGCGGTATTGACTAATCCATAGCCGGCGGCAATACTTTCAGAAAGACCACCATGGAGTGTGAATCCATGCGACGCATGAAACTCAGCGATTTCGCTGCAGAGATCGGGCAGACCAAGGCAGCGGAGATGCTCGGCTTGACGCAGGGAGCGCTCAACAAAGCTCTGCGTGTAGGGCGGGAAATATTCGTGACCGAGCACGACGATGGCTCCATTTCCGCCGAGGAGCTTCGCCCATTCCCATCCCAGCAGAAAACCCAGGCCGCGTAGGAGGCAGTGATGATCGACCACGCCCCCCTGCTTGCGCTCTGTTTTGGTTCCCTATTTTGGCTTTCCTCGGCCGTTGCCTATGAGCGCGGTCGCCGCTCAGGCGGCGTTTTCCGGGTTTATCAGAATCGGCCGCTGACTTATGTCCAGTTCGATCCCGCGATGAGTCAAGAAGAAATGGTCGAGTTCCTTGAGGGAGTGGCTGCAAACATTCGAGCGAATGGCTTAGCCGAGTCCTATCGCGGCAAGGATGAGTGCGCCGATGACTAGTCCTGCAAGCCATTTTACAGCCGGGATGACCTGGTGCTTGTGTTCTTCCCAAGCTCTGCGAAGCGGAGGGCGAGTGATTCCTGCCCAGGGAATATCGCCGTCGGTGGTGAAGAAGTCGTCATCCCAGTGTTTTTCCTTCCAGCGCAGCCAGCGCCGCTTAATCCATTTCATGCCGGGCCTCCGTGGCATTCGTTCTGTGTGGAAACAAAACGATATCACGCGGGGCTCGGCTCCTTTTCCCTGTCAGGGAAAACCCCTGATTCAGTGACAACAGAATGGCGTGCCACGTAGCGCGCCGCCACGGAAAGAAGAGCGAGGTTTTACGATGGACAGGTTCCTGCGGTCTTGCCATGACACGGTGAAGGACAACGACGCGAAGCAGCTGGCGGCCCAGATGGGCCTGCCGCATGTAAGCCTTCTGCAGCGTGCCAACCCCGACAACGACGCCCACCGCCTCACGATCAACCACCTCTACACGATGCTGCTGCACACGCAGGACTTCCGGGCTCTGGCGGCTCTGGCCGACGAGTTCGGTTTCCGCCTGGTGCAGAAGGAAGAGGCCGAGGCGAAGGCACTGTCGAGCGCGGTGCTGAGCATGCACGCCGAGGTGGCTGACGTTACGCGCGCCGTGGCTGATGCCCTGGCCGACAACCGTGTCACCGAGCTTGAGAAGAAGATGATCCACCGGGAGATCACTGGTGCCCGTGAGGCGCTCGATGTCCTGGAAGCCTCGGTGAAGGTGGCGTGACATGGCCAACCAGTGGTTCCGCCTCTATTCCGAGTTCGCCAATGACCCCAAGGTCCAGATGCTGAGCGAGGCAGACCAGCGGCGTTACGTCATGCTGTTATGCCTGCGTTGCAGCAACGGCGATGTAACGTTACATGACGAAGCTGTAGCGTTTCAGCTTCGAATCAGTAACGAAGAGTGGTCCCGCACGAAGGCCGTTCTGATCGAGAAAGGGCTGCTCACTGAGGGCAATCAGCCCACCGCATGGGACAAGCGCCAGTATGCCTCCGACTCAAGCGCGGCGCGGGTTAAGGCCCATCGCGAGCGTAAGAAACAGGCATGTAACGTTACCGAAACGCCCCCAGATACAGATACAGATACAGAAAAAGAACCCCCCTTACCCCCCAAGGGGGAAAACGTCGTCCCGCTGCCGACAGCGAAGGACACGAAGCCCAAACGCAAGACCCGAATCCCTGACCCGTTCAACGTCACCGGCGAGATGCGCCAGTGGGCGGCCGACCGCGTGCCGGCTGTGAACCTCACGACCGAGACCGAGAAGTTCGTGAACTACTGGCGCGGCTCGGGTGGCACCAAGGTGGATTGGGTTGCCACCTGGCGTACCTGGATGCTCAAGGCTCAGGACGACCGCCAGCGTCACCCGCCGCGCTCTGCTCCGTCGGCTGGACCTGATTTCGAAGACTCGTCGTGGGCAAACGACCTGGGGGCTCTGTGATGCGTGAAGCCAAGGACATCATCCCTTCGCTGCAGCCGCAGCTCGCAGCTGAGCCTGCCCAGCCCACGCAACTCGACCAGGGCACTGTCGAGGTCGTGAACGGGCTGTTCCGTGAGCTGCAAACGATCTTCACCGGGTGGCGCCAGGCCTGGCCGGACGACAAGACCCTGGCCCGCGCCAAGCGCACCTGGGTCAAGGCGCTGATGTCAGCCAATATCAACCGGCTCGAGCAGATCCGATTCGGGCTGCAGCAGTGCCGTCTGCATGGCGGTGACTTCGCACCGAGCCCTGGCCGCTTCATCGCCTGGTGCACGCCTACTGCGGAGATGCTGGGCCTCCCCACCGAGGAACGAGCTTTTCGCGAAGCCTGCCGCAATGCCCACCCTGGGATGGCCGGTATCGGCAAGTGGTCGCACGACGTGGTTTATCACGCAGCCTGCGAATCGGGTTTCGCCAACCTCAACCGCCTGGGCATGGAAGACAGCCGCAAGCTGTTCTCCCGGAACTACACCATCGCCATCCGCCAGCTCGTGAGCGGGGAGAAGCTGCGCGCGATGCCCCTGGCCCTACCGGCGAAGGTAGACGGCCAGCGCACCCCGGAAGTAGGGCGTGCTGCCCTGGCAGAGATCCACAAGAAACTCAAAGGAGGCCGCAATGGCTGACCATCTGCGCTGGCGCCAGAAGCGCGACCGCGACAACAAGCCGATCAAAGACTGCTGGATCACAGAGTGCGGCTACACCGTCGCGCTGTGCCGGCTGCCGAACAACCGCTACACGATTTCCGCACCTGGTGGCAGCGCCCCGTTCGCTTACACCAACGAGCGCGATGACATCGAGGGGTTGATCCAGGCTCACAAGGAAGCCAAGGCGGTGCCGGCATGATGCAGGGAAGGGCAGTAACCGCCGAGCAGAAGCGCTGGCACGACAAGCTGGTGAGCGAGGTTGGATGCATCGCCTGCCGCAAGGACGGGCGCCTGGGCAACACCCACTGCAGCATCCACCACATAGACGGGCGCACGAAGCGGGGCGCGCACTGGAACGTGATCCCGTTGTGCGGCCCGCACCACCAGACCGGTGGCGAGGGCGTCGCGCTACATCACAACAAAGCGCGATTCGTAGCGCGCTACGGCAGGGAGGGCGACCTCCTCGCCGAGTGCGCCAAGATCCTCGCCACTGAAGGCCATGACATACCCGCCGGCTTCCTGGCCTGGCTGGATGGCGACGAGGTGATGGCGTGAGGCGCGGGCGCGGGATCAGCCCGCTGACTCACAAGCGCCACCCGGACGGCTACACGGTGAACCTGAAGATGCACGACCCGGAGCTGGTGGCGATGGGATGGGTGCGGGTGGAGCAGTACCGGCACGAGAAGCAAGGCCACTCTGTGACAGCAGAGTTCGGCACCCAGGACGGTTTCCCGTGCTGGATGTACAGGACCCGGATGGCGGATGGCCGAAGCTTTGGCGTCTTCCCTACCGCCATTGGCGCGGCCAAGTGGATCGAGCGCGAACTGGTGCGGGAGGTGGTCAATGCTGGCTAAGCGACGCCTCCAGGCTCTGGGCCGCCTGAAAGCCGGGTCCATGAACAAGACCGAGGCGTCCTACGAGTCGATGCTCAAGCAGCGGCTGCTGGCTGGTGAGATCCAGTGGTATCGCTTCGAGGGAGTGAAGCTCCGCCTGGCGAACAACACTTTCTACACCGCCGACTTCTTCGTGATGAACGCCGAGGGATTGCTCGAGGTGCACGAGGTCAAGGGATTCTGGACCGACGACGCCCGGGTCAAGACCAAGGTGGCCGCTGATCAGTACCCGTTCCGGTTCCTCGGCGTACAGAAGGCCAAGGGCGGCGGCTGGGCGATCGAGGAGTTCTGATGGCGATGATCCCGAAGCGGCATGGGCCGGACAGGAAGATCGGCGTGATCCCGCTGGGGCGCTGCGAGATCTGCCAGGGCCTGGGCGTCATCAAGGGGATTTTCTTCGAAGGAGCATGCGCGGCCTGCAACGGCTCTGGCCTGGTGAACCGGGACACAGGCGAGGCGCTGAGCTCTGATTCCATGGTGGTTCAGCTACGGCTCAGGCTCAACCGAGCCAACCGCCTACTCGCTCAGTACGAAGGCGAGAAGAAAGGTGGAGCGCACGAGGACTACACGGGAAGACACAACCCCGCCGGCAAGGGCGGCGGTAACTGGACAGGTGATTGAGGGGGTAACCATGGTTTACAAATCCGTTCTGGCGGCCGTCGTCTCTGCAATGGCATCCGAGGCGCTGGACAACACCAGCAAGCAGTCCTGGCAGAAGCTGATCGACCACATCAACCAGCCTGGCGGGCGCGGTGCATCGGTCAGCCCTGAGCTGCGCATGCAGATCGACTGCTGGGTGCATGCCAGGCTGCACAGTGAGCTCCCGTCTCGACTCTGGTTTGCGCTCGTGGCCAAGTACAGCACGCACCACGCGCGGCGGCTGGAGGCCATCGGTCGACTCGATGCGCTGATCGTGACGCCTGCGCCTGGGCTGTTCCGCAAGAAGGCAGTAGTGGCCTGGGCTGTTCCGCCCATGAAGGGCAAGCCGATCGGGGCTGATGGCCTGAAGCGGTCCACCCAGATCCTGGCCTTGCCGGCCAGCTTCTACGACATGAACACCTGGGACCTCGATGCTTCGCCAGAGCGCACCAAGCGCCGCTGGAGGTCCGGCATCTTCAAGGCTCTAGACGAACTGGTGAACCTGGCGCTGATCGAGGCTGGCGAGATCCTGGATCGTGAAGGGCTGCTGCCTGCGTTCAATGGGGCGGCGGTGGCTTGACGCAAATGGCCGGATGGCCGAGAGTATTTCCATCCTGTCGATCTTACGCGTTGCGAGGACCGACTCCGACAAAGCCCTGGCCATACCGCTGGGGCTTTTTCGTTTCTGGCGCATAGCGCCCCATCTTGCTCTGCGCTGCTCCCCTCATCAGCAGCAGCGCCCTTGCCCCGCCAGGGGCCTTTTATTCATGGAGTACCCGCATGGCAGAGCCGAGCCTCAGCGCCGCCCTTGGCGTGACCGCTGCATCCGGTGCGGTAGCAGGCGCGGCAGTTGTGGGGATGGACCTCAATGCGGTCGTGGGAGCCTTCGCGGGCTCAATGTTCTTTGTGGTGTTTGCTCGTGAGCTCGCAACCTGGGATCGCCTGGGTTACTTCCTCGTGAGCTGGATCGCTGGCTACTACCTGTCCGCTGAACTACTCGGCTACGGCTTCGCTCGAACCTCCGGGTGGGCGGCCTTCGTAGGCGCCCTGTTCGTGGTCACGCTGGGCGTTACTGCCTTAGAGTGGCTGAGGGGAGGCCAGATGCCCCAATGGGTACGCTTCCTCCTCGATCGATTCGGAGGTCGCAATGGCTGAGTTCTGGACTCTGGTGGCTGTGCTCTCGTGCGCCGTTACCTTCCTTCGCATCATCACTTGGCAGCCCGAAGGCGAGCGGTTTCGCATTGGCATGGGCTTGTGCGCCTACGCCTTGGCTGCATGCACTGGATGCTTCGTTCTCACTGCTGTGCTTCACCTGCTGTCCGGCGCCTCGGTAGATCCGGTGTCGCCTTGGCTTGCCCTGGTGCTGGCCTGGCTCGCGGTGCTGGTAGTTCTTGCCCGCGGCAACGTAGCCCGAATCGTCCAGCTCAACTGGTCCAGTCATTGGGACGGCACTGACCGCCGTCGGAGATAGTCATGCCCGCACGCTCCCTGAAGCCATGCGCAACGCCTGGCTGCCGTGAGTTGGTGCGTGGCTCTGCTCACTGTCCTCGCCACCAGGTGCTGGCCGACCAGCGTCGTGCTGAGCATATGAAGAAGGTGCACGCCGCCTACAACCAGCGGCGAGACGTGAGCGACAGGTTCTACAAGTCGAAGGCATGGCAAGCATGCCGGGCTCAGTTCAAGCGCGCGCACCCTCTGTGTGAGGAGTGCGAACAGCGTGGAAAGGTGGTGGAGATGGATATCGTCGACCACCGGGTGCCCTTCAAGGAAGCGCCTCACCTCGCGCTGGACTGGTCCAACCTGCGGTCCCTGTGCAGGGGATGCCACAACCGCGTCGGATGCCGGGTAGGCCTCACGGGAGGCCAGGGGGGAGGGGAAAAACTCTGATCTCTCCGAAGGCCGAACGACGGCGGGAGCCTTTTTTCCATTTCCACAAAATTCGGATTCCCAGAAATGGCCAGGCCACGCAAGCCGACGAACGTGCTTGAGCTGACCGGTGCGTTCAAGAAAAACCCAGACCGCGCCCGCGAGGATGCGCAGACCGTCGGTGCACTGTCAGCACCGCCGCCTCACCTGAACGGGGGCGCCCTTCACGCATGGAATGAGATTGCGGGGTGCGCCCCGCTCGATGTGCTGACCGACTCCGACCGCCTTGCGCTGGAGATCGCCGCCCAGCTGCTCAACCAGTTCCGCACCGATCCGGTGGAGTTCCCGGCGACCAAGCTGGTCCGCCTGGAAGCACTGCTCGGGAAGTTCGGCATGACCCCAGCCGACCGCGCCAAGGTGGCCGGCGGCAGCAAGAAGCCCAAGGGCAACGAGTTCGGAGAATTCTGATGACGACCAAGAAGACCTATCCGTTCGTGCGCGCGGCAGAGAAGTACGCGCGCGACGTGGTGGAGGGGAAGATCGTCGCCTGCAAGATGGTGAAGCTGGCATGCCAGAGACACCTCGACGACCGGAAGCGGAAAGCCTCGCCGTCGTTCCCCTACATCTTCGACCCTGCCAAGGCCGAGCGCGTGGCTCGCTTCCTCCAGAAGCTGCCGCACACGAAGGGCAAGTGGGCTGGCCGGAAGATGAAGGTCAAGCTGGAGCCCTGGCAGCTGTTCTCGGTCTGCATCCCCTTCGGGTGGGTGCACAGGAAGACCAAGTTCCGGCGCTTCCGCGTCATAGTCATCTTCGTCCCGCGCAAGAACGGCAAGAGCATCATCGCCGGAGGCGTGGGGCTCTACATGTTCTGTGCCGACGACGAGTTCGGCGCCGAGGTCTACTCGGGGGCGACCACGGAGAAGCAGGCTTGGGAGGTCTTCCGGCCCGCCAAGTTGATGGTCGAGCGCACGAATCCGTTGCGTGAGCACTTCGACATCGACGTTAACGCCTCGAACATGGTCCGCCTCGAGGACGGTTCCCGCTTCGAACCGGTGATCGGCAAGCCTGGCGACGGCGCCAGCCCGTCCTGTGCCCTGATCGACGAGTACCACGAGCACCACGACAGCTCGCTCTTCGACACCATGGAGACCGGCATGGGCGCCCGCGATCAGCCGGTGCTGCTGGTCATCACCACGGCCGGCTCAAATATCGGCGGCCCGTGCCATGAGCTGGTGCGCGACGCCGAGAAGATGCTGGAGAAGGTCCCCGGCGCCGACCAGCCCGATCTGTGGGCGATGCTCTATTCGATAGACAAGGGCGACGACTGGACCGACCCGGCCAACATGATCAAGGCGAACCCGAACTACGGGGTTTCCGTTGGAGCCGACTACCTGCAGGCCCGCCTGCGCGCCGCCATGCAGTCGCCCCGGAAGCAATCGGTGTTCCGCACCAAGCATCTGAACGAGTGGGTCGGGGCCAAGTCGGCCTGGCTCAACATGTTGCGCTGGGGCGAGGCGAAACCCCGCAAGTCGCTTGCGGAACTGGAGAACAGGCCCTGCTTTATCGGCCTCGACCTGGCGTCGAAGATCGACGTGGTGGCCGCGGTGCTCCTGTTCCCGCCCGTGGTCGATGACCCCGTTTGGCACGTGCATGGCCGCTACTACCTGCCGGAAGCGCGCGTCATCGAGGCCGATGACGTCAACGCCCAGCGCTACGACGAATGGGACAAGCTGGGATTGCTGACCCTGACCGACGGCGAGGTAATCGACTTCGAAGTCATCAAGGACGACCTCCGCGAATTCCAAGGGCGCTTCGACGTACAGCAGATCGGCTACGACCCCTGGCAGGCCACGCAACTCGCCCAGGAGATGGAGCGCGAGAGCATGACCATGGTCGAGGTGGGCGCCACGGTCCGCAACTTCAGCGAGCCGATGAAGGAGCTGGAGAAGCTGGTTACTCAGCGCCTCATGGCCCACGGCGGCTGTCCGGTGCTGTCCTGGATGGCGTCCAACGTCGTCGCGCAGATCGACGCCAAGGAGAACATCTACCCCCGCAAGGAGCGGCCAGAGAACAAGATCGACGGCATCGTCGCCTTGATCATGGCGCTTGGCCGGGCCCTGAGCACGATGGACGAAGCGCCCATCGATGACTTCCTCAACCGACCGATGAGCATGTGATGGCCGATACCGACTACAGCATTGACCTGCGCACCCGCAGCCCCATCTGGGCGCGGATGGCGGCCTTCTTCACGGGAGGCCGCCTGGTGACGCCGGAGAAGGGGTCACAGACCGGCCCCATCTCTGCGAGCGGCGCCGTCGGCGAGTCCATGGTTACCGACGAGCGCATCATGCAGATCTCGACGGTGTGGGCTTGCGTCCGCCTTATCAGCACCGTAACCGCCAGCCTGCCGCTGGATGTCTTTGAGACGGTGAACGGGGAGCGCAAGAAGGTCGGCCTGGATAATCCGCTGGCTCGCCTGCTGCAGTACTCGCCGAATATCTACATGACGGCCCTCGAGTTCCGAGAGGCCATGACCATGCAGTTGGCTGTCTACGGAAACGCTTATGCGTTGATCGAGCGCAACAGTGTGGGTGGCGTCGTTTCGCTGATTCCGATGCTTTCCGCGAACATGGATGTCCGCCTGGAGAACAAGCGCGTCGTCTACAAGTACCGGCGCGACAAAGAGTATGCGGAGTTCAGCCAGAGCGAGATCCTCCACTTGAAAGGATTTGGCTTTAACGGCCTGGTTGGACTTTCGCCGATTGCCTTCGGGGCCAAATCCTCCGGCGTGGCAATCGCAATGGAAGACCAGCAGCGCGACTTCTACGCCAACGGCGCCAAGTCCCCGCAGATCCTCATGACCAACGGGACCACGCTGGGCCGCGAGCAGCGCGAACAACTGGACGAGAACTTCAAGGAGATCGCCGGCGGCCCGGTTCGTAAGCGCCTGTGGGTGCTTGAGGCCGGCTTCACCACTCAGGCGATCGGCGTCAGCCCGCAGGACGCCGAGACCATGGCGGCCCGCAAGTTCCAGGTCAGCGAGTTGGCCCGCTTCTATGGCGTACCTCCGCACCTGGTTGGTGATGTGGACAGGGCTGGCGGCTGGGTAACCGGTCTGGAGCAGCAGAACCTCGGTTTCCTGCAATACACCCTCGCGCCTTACACAGGACGTTGGGAGGCCTCGATCTGGCGCTGGCTGGTGCCGCCGAAAGAAATCACCCGCTATCACGCTGAGCACAACTTGGACGGGCTGCTGCGCGGAGATTCTGCTGCCCGAGCTGCATTTATGGGCGTCATGGTGGACAAGGGGCTCAGAACCATCAACGAACTGCGACGCCTGGACAACCTGCCGCCACTCCCCGGCGGCGATGTCGCGACGCGACAGTCGCAGAACGTACCGATCACACAACTCGGCAACCCAAGCCCCGCACCCAGCGGGGCTTAGTTTTTCTGGAGGCTGTAATGCCCAACATCCACAAGACGCTGGCCTTCGAGCACGCCGAGTTGAAATTCGTCGGCGCTTCCACCGAGGGCGTGTTCGAGGGTTACGCCTCGGTCTTCGGCGTGACCGACTCCGACGGCGACATCATCCTGCCCGGGGCCTTCAAGAACGCCCTGGCCAGCCAGACCCGAAAGGTATCGATGTTCTTCAACCATCGCTCCTGGGAGATCCCGGTGGGCAAGTGGGACAGCATCGAGGAGGACGCCAAGGGGCTGTTCGTGCGTGGCTCTCTCACCCCAGGCCACTCCACGGCGGCTGACATCAAGGCGGCCATGGCGCACGGCACCGTCGACGGCATGTCCGTCGGTTTCGCCGCCGGCCGCGACGACTTCGAGCTGATCAGCACCGGCCGCGCGTTCAAGAACGTGCAGCGCCTGAGCGAGATCAGCATCTGCACCCAACCCGCCAACGAGGCAGCGACCGTCGCGTCGCTCAAGAGCCTCGGCGGCCAAATCACCATCCGCGACGTGGAGCACTGGCTGAGGGACTCGGCTGGCTTCTCCAAGTCCGAGGCGCAGGCGTTGATCGCCTGCATCAAGTCCGCAGTTCGGAGCGATTCCGAAGGCGGCGACGACATCGCCGCGCTCGTTGCGCGCATCCAAAACTTTGAACTGAGGACTTGAACATGAGCGAACTTGCTCAAATCCAGAAGGCCATCGAAGAATCCCAGACCCGAATCCAGGGTCTGTTCGATGCCCAGAAGAAGGAAATCGAATCCAACGGCGCTGTCAGTAAGCAGCTGCAGGACGACCTGGCCAAGGTCAGCGATGAGCTGAAAACCGCCGGTACCCGCCTGTTCGACCTGGAGCAGAAGCTGACCAAGGGTGCCGACGATCCGGCCGTCACCAAGTCGTTCGCCGAACGCACCGCTGAAGACCTGATGAAGGGCTGGGACGGCAAGTCCAGCAAGGTCGACGTCAAGACCTTCCAGAAGGCTATCGGCAGCGGCAGCACTTCTGCTGGCGCCCTGGTGCAGCCGATGGCCATCCCCGGCATCCTGATGCCCGGCCTTCGCCGCCTGACCATCCGCGACCTGCTCGCCCAGGGTCGAATCTCCAGCAACTCGCTGGAGTACGTGCGCGAGAACGTGTTCACCAACAGCGCGGCGCCGGTGGCTGAGGGCGCTCTGAAGCCCGAGTCGAACCTGACCTTCACCAAGGAAACCGCGAACGTGAAGACGATCGCGCACTGGGTGCAGGCCAGCCGCCAGATCATGGACGACGCCCCGGCGCTGGAGTCCTACCTCAACAACCGCCTGCTGTACGGCCTGGCCCTTGCCGAGGAAGCTCAGCTGCTCACCGGCAACGGCACCGGTGACAACCTGCTGGGCCTGAAGCCGGTGGCGGCTGACTACGACACCGCCCTGAACGCCACTGGTGACACCAAGGCTGACCAGATCGCCCACGCGATCTTCCAGGTGTCCGAGTCCGAGTTCGAGGCCAGCGGCATCATCCTCAACCCCCGTGACTGGCACGCCATCGCGCTGCTCAAGGACGACCAGGGCCGCTACATCTTCGGCGGCCCGGCTGCCTTTGCGGCCCGCGTGATGTGGGGCCTGCCGGTTGTGGCCACCAAGGCGCAGCCGCAGGGCCAGTTCACTGTCGGCGCCTTCGATCTGGCTTCCCAGATCTGGGACCGCATGGACGCCACCATCGAGGTCAGCCGCGAGGACCGCGACAACTTCGTGAAGAACATGCTGACCGTTCTCTGCGAGGAGCGCCTGGCGCTGGCTCACTACCGCCCGGCCGCGATCATCGACGGCGCCTTCACCACCCCCACTCCGTAAGGATTGGCGGGACCACCCAACAGCAACGAGGCCGGGGCGGGCAACCGCTCCGGATTGACGCATGGCTACGAAAATCAAAGCGCTGAGGCAGTTCTCTCACTATCACCTCGGGACGGTCGATGCCGACGAGGTGCGCAGTGTTCGCGACGACATCGCCGAAGCCCTGGTGGGCATGGAGTTGGCCGAGGTCGTTGAAGAGCCCAAGGAAGAGAAGAAGCCGAAGGGGTCGAAGTAAATGGTTGCCCTGGAGCTCGTGAAGCAACACCTCCGGGTCGAGCACGGCGAGGAGGACGCGTTGATCCAGGGCTACCTCGACGCAGCCAAGGCGCACGTGGAGAAGTATTGCGACCGCGAGATCGTTGCAGAGCCTACTGATCCCGACGCCCCGCCGATCGACCTGAGCACTCAGATGTTGCTCACCAAGGACGTGGAGCAGGCCATCCTGCTGCTGGTGGGCCACTGGTACAACAACCGGGAAGCGACTGTGTTGGGTGTCTCGACTGCAGCGCTACCCTTCGGCGTTGAAGCGCTGCTCTGGTCACGGAGATCCTTCCGATGAGAGCCGGCGAGATTCGGCACCGCGCCGAGCTACTCGAGCTTGATGGCGACCTGCAAGAGCACTGTCTGGGCAAGGTCTGGGTTGGAATCATCACCCAGGAGAACGCAGCGCCTCCGGCTCCCGCCGGCCTGCGCAACCCGATCCGGGTGGACATCCGGGCCAGGTACAACCCGTCGATCATCATCGGCCGCTACCTGCGCCACGACCAGCGGCTCTTCCACGTGACCAGTGTCCGTGACCCCATCGGTACCCGCGCCGAACTGCGCGTGACCGCCGACGAGCTGATGGGCGCACCTGGTCAGGTGATCCGCCAGCGCCAGGCGCCGAAGTGCTGCCGCGTGTTCCTGGCCTTCGACGTTCCGTACGTCAGCCCCGACAGCGATCAAGGTCCTGTGCTGCGCATCTACGGGGAGGTGGCCCTGATCGAGGCCGGCCGCGTGGAGCAGGACGACATTGTAGTCGTCGGCCGCGATCGCTACTGCGTCCTGTGGCTGGCTGCTGACAGCGACGACGGCGTGGTGCGCGGCCTCTGGCTGGAGAAGGTGTCATGAAGCTGTCCGTCACCCTGGTCGGCGAGGAGATGGCGCGGGCCAGGCTGGCCGCCATTGGCAAGGCCGTCGAACCGATCATTCGCGGAGCGCTGAACACCACCGCCACCAGGACCCGGCGTGACATCTACCTGAAGCCGATCGCGGCATTCATCGCTGACGCCGAGGTCCGCCAGCGGCTGGCCATCAAACGTGCCAACAGCCGCCGGCTGAACGCCAGAATCATCCCGTCCAGCTCCGGCGTGGACGTGATCCGCTACAAGTCCTGGGGCTTCGACGCCATTGACGCCACCCGCGCCCGGGTATGGGTGGCGGGGCTGAACGGGAAGAAGGTCGCCGCCGGCTTCGTCAACCCGTCCAGTGGCAGCAAGCAGCCGCTGTCCACGCGCAGCAGCAAGGCCCGGAAGATCGGGCCGAAGACCAAGAACCCGCAGATCACCAGCTACGAATACGCCCGCGCGCTGCAGAACGCCCAGGCCGTGAGCGTCGCCTACTGGTTCAAGCAGCTGACCGACACCAGCTCAATCCGCTGGGTGAACGCCTTCCTGCAGCAAGAGTTCGAGCGGCGCATCCGACGCGAAATCGACCGTGCCGCCAGAGGATCGAAATGAGCAAAGCCAGCGAGATCACCAGGCAGGTGAAGGAGCGCCTCGAGCAGATCGGCCAGTCCCGGGGCTACAGCATGGATGTGAAGGCCGTCTTCACCGGTAGCGACAACGGCAAGGAAAAACAGGCCCCGCCCTACCTGGTGCTGCGCGTCCTGCAGGACCGGCGCACCAGTACGGCCGGCACCCAGGCGACGCGCCTGCGCACCTACCAGATTGAGGTGGTGTTCAACAGCAGCGCCGACGACAGCCTGCTGGACGATGCCGGCGTCGACATCCTGCGCGCCCTGGGCTTCGGCCAGGACGATTGGGACGAGCGCTTGCCAGGCCTCGTCGATGACGACGACTCGATGGAATACACCTACCGCGCCGCCCAGGGCGTGGCCACTCGATCGCTCTTCGTCACCGTGGGCGTGATCTACGCCGAAACCTACAACTGACGGCCACAGGCCAGGAGATTGACCCATGCTCAACACCCAACTTTTCCGTGGGCCGTGCTTCGTCGCACCCTACCCGAGCTGGAACCTGCAGGAGCTGTTCAAGCTGCAGAATATGACGGCCGAGCCGACCACCACCGAGATCACCATCCCGGACCCGACCCGTATCGGCCTGCCGACCCTGGACTCCGTGACCTCCACCAGCCAGATCGTGCTGAGCGGCGAGGCGGTTTCCTTCAGCGCCGAGGCTGCTGCCATCGTGCTCTATGGCTCCGTCGAGTCCGTGCCCAGCGGCACCGTGACCGATGAGGCGCACGACGCCCGCATCGACCGCGTGATCAAGCTGGACAAGCTGACGCTGGACGTAACCGAAGTCACCGACTCCGCTGGCACCACCACCTACGCCCGCAACATCGACTATTCCGTCCTGCCCGGCGGCGTGCGCATCCTGCCCGGCGGTGAGCTGGCGGCAGACATCGCGGCGGTGAGCGGCACCGACAAGAAGCTGCCCATCCTGATCAGCTACACCCACCCGACCGTGGACCTGATCAAGCCCTTCGTGGAAGGTCAGAAGTTCTACCGCCTGATGGTCGGCCAGAAGAACGAGGGCGGCGATGGCAACATCCGCCGCATCCAGTGCTTCTACGCGAAGATCGCGCTGAACGGCGGTATCCCCCTGAACCAGGGCGCCGAGTTCGGAACCGTGCCGATCCAGATCACCCTCCTGGCCGACCCCGCCATCTTCGACGCGAACGAAGCGGCGATGTGGCAGTGGGAGGTCGAGCGCAAGGCCTGACCGGTGGCGGGAATGCATCTCAAGGGATACATTCCCAGCCATCTGCCACCCAAGGAGGGAAGCCCTGTGCGTCTCTGGATCATCGCTGCAGCCCTGGCATGCAGCACCGCGGCCCATGCCGCTACCGTCGTGAAGTGCACCGACGCCGCTGGCAAGGTGACCTTTGCGCAGAATGTGTGCCCCGGCGACACCCAGGGCGGCGAGGTCGAAGTCAAGTCGGCCGCTCGCCCGAGCGGCGAGGGCCCGGCTGTGAAGCTGGCTGACCCGAGCAAGACCTACGTGGCGCCCAAGCCCAAGCCGAAGCCCAAGGCTCCCGAGCCGGAGATCGTCTACAAGGAGGTTCCGGTGGAAGTGCCGGTGCCGGTGTATATCAAGCCGTGCATGAAAAAAGTGATGGTCCCTTACAGCTACACGGAAGTGGGCAAAGATGGAAAACGGCGAGGTGTCGCAGGCGCCAGGGAAGTCATGGTCCCGTGTAACCAGAAATAGCCACCAGAATCACCAACTAAACCCGCTTCGGCGGGTTTTTTTATGGGAGCTCGCATGAGCGACATCCAGATCCTTTTCCCTGAGCCGGTCCCGGTTACGGTAGGGCGCAAGAAGGTTCGCATCCTGCCGGTGCGCATGCGCCACTTCGAGGCTTTTGGCCAGGCAGCCTCCGACCTGTTCGTGATGCTGGGCAAATTCACCAACGAGGAGATCTACAGCTACGCCAAGAAGACCGGCGGTCTGAAGGTCATCCTGCTGCACTGCACCACCCTCAGCCGGTGGCGCCTGTCCCGGCTGCCGGCCGCTGTGGCCGTCGAGCTGATGATCCACGTCGTCATGGCGAACTCCAGTTTTTTCGGACGGGCCCTGGTGAAGGCACAGCAGTTCGTGGCTGGGCAGACGTCGCCCAGCAACTGATCGGCGCCGGCCACCCCTGGGCCAGCATCCAGGAATACACCCTCCCGCAAATCGAAGCCTTCTGCACGGCCATCGCCACCGATGACCGCCAAGCCGCGCACCTGGCACTGATTGTCGCCCGGGGCGCCCAGGCCGACCGCAAGGGCTTCGAGGCGGTCCTCAAGGAACTCAAGTCATGACCGGCAAGATCACCACCCAGCTTGTCATCGACGGCAAGAACAACTCGAAGAAGGCGTTCGACGAGGCCGAGGGCCAGGTCAAGAGCCTGACCAAGGCCGCGAAGGCAGCCGGCGCGGCGCTGGCCGGAGCGATTGCGAGCGCCGCGATCGTCGACTACGTGCGCAGCAGCATCGACGCCGTGGACATCACTGGCGAACTGGCCGAGCGCGCCAACATGGCGGCCGGCGAGTTCGCGGGCCTGCAGTACGCGGCGAAGTTCGCCAGCATTGAGGGCGAGGCCCTATCGGCCACGCTGTCCAAGTTCAATGCCAACATCGTCGCCGCCGCCAACGGCTCCAAGAAGCAGGCGGCCGCCTTCGACCAACTGGGCGTCGGCCTGCGCAACCAGGACGGCATCCTGAAGGGCACCAACCAGCTGCTGCTCGAGGTCGCTGACAAGCTGGCCGCGCTGCCCAACGGCGCCCAGAAGTCGGCGCTGGCCATGGATGTCTTCGGCAAGTCCGGAGCCAAGCTGCTGCCGCTGCTCAACCGCGGCGCCTCCGGCATCCAGGCGCTGATCGACGAGGCCAAGGAGCTGGGCCTGGTGCTGGACGACCAGGCCTATGCCGACGCCGGGCAGTTCAACGACACCCTCGATGTGCTGGCTTCCTCGTCCGAGGCGGCGGGGCAACGAGTGGCGGTGAACCTGCTGCCGGCCTTGAACGACGTGGCCGGCTACCTGCTGACCTTCTCCAAGGACAGCCGCAAAGCGGCCGAGTCGGCGGGCGTGCTCGGCACTGGGCTGAAGCTGCTGACCAGCGTCTGGATCGTCCTGGCCGGCGCCTTCAAGCAAGCTGGAGGGGTGCTGGGCGCGGTGTTCGCCGCTGCCGTGCAGGCGCTCCAGGGCAACTTCGAGGGCGCCGCCAACACCATCAAGGATGGAGTCTCTGACATCGGCGAGAACATCGGCCAGACCAAGGGCGAACTCACCAGCCTCTGGAATGGCGAGTACGGCGAGCAGGCCATGGCCGACCGCGCCCAGGCTGCCGCCGACCAGTTCGACGCCGCCGTGTCCGGCATGGGCGAGTCCGCCGGCGAAGCGCAGCAGCACGCCGACGACCTGACAGCGATCCAGAAGCAGCTGCTGAACGATTCCAAGGCCTACCTGGCCGAGCAGGTGAAGCAGGAGAGCAAGGCCACCGCTGACCTGGAGAAGGCGAAGAAGGCCCAGCTCGACACCGCCAAGCGCTACAGGGACGCCCTGGCCAAGGTCAACGCTGGACCCGCGGGCGAGGCGAGCTTCGGCCAGGCCAATGCGCTGAAGGTCGCCGCGCGCGATGCGCTGTCGTCCAACGACCTCCAGGGCGCCAAGACCAAGGCCCAGGCTGCGCTCGATGTGCTGCAGAAGATCCAGGAGGAGGGCGGCAATACATACGGCTTCGCCGGGATCATCAAGGAGCTCCAGGCGATCGAGGAGTCGGCGGACAAGATCAAGCTGGACAAGGCCCAGAAGTCCGTCGACGAGGCGAAGGCCTCGGTCAAGGAGCTGAAGGCCGAGATCGCCGATGTCACCAACGTGAAGGTGACCATCAACCTCCCGGACGAGGAGGTGAACGCGATCATGGAGAAATTCAAGAAGCTGGGCGAGAGCATCGGCCAGAGCCTGACCGTCACCCCGAAGATCAACGCCCCGACCACCGCGGGCGGGACATCGGTTCCTATCCAGGCCAACGCCCAAGGCGGCCACATTCGCGGCCCTGGTACCGGGACCAGCGACAGCATCCTGTCGTGGCTCTCGAATGGGGAGTTCGTCGTCAAGGCTGCGGCCGTGCAGAAGTACGGCGTCGGCATGCTCTCCGCGCTCAACGGTATGAGCCTCCCGCGCTTCGCCACGGGCGGCCTGGTCGGCACCGCTGCCGCGGTGAGCGGGGGAGGGGTGGGCAGCCTCGGCACCGTGATCATCCAGTTCCCTGACGGCACCAGTCACAGGCTGTACGCCGATCAACCAACCATCGAAGGGCTCGGCGCCCGCAACGAAGCCCGCAAGTTCGGCGATAGAGGGGTCAGCTGATGGAAGTGAAACTCGGCGGCCTGGCCATCACCCCGCTCGCCAGCGGCGGCTTCCCGGAGCAGAGCTACCAGTCGGCCGGCGACGGCGTAACGGAGGACCGCCGCACCGGCGGCACCCTGGTCAAGATGGTGCACTTCCGCAAGACGGTCATCACCATCAGCGGCGCGGGCCTGATGGGCCTTGGCTTCGACGGCCTCAACTTCGACGAGCCGCTGGAGCTGCTCTGCACAAAGCCGCGCTACCTGATCCCGCTGACGCTGGAAGGGGTCATCCCGGGGCAGATACGTCCGGACGTGGCGCCCTGGGCGCTGGCCCGAATAGGGAACCGCGAGGTCCCGACCGCGATCACGATGACCGGCAACAACTTCGAAATCACGCCCAAGGCAGGCGCCACCAGCTACAAGGTCGGCTGGATGCCGCGCTTCATGGTCAGTTGCGAGCCGCCCGAGGAGGCGCTGCGCGCGGGCCAGTTCCCCTACGCCTGGTCGTTCGACGCCAGGGAGGTCTAATGCAGATCAACGGAATCACGCTGAACGGGGCAACCCTGAACGGCGGGGCCCAGCTCGTCCCAGGAATTGTCACCTGCGAGGTCGAGCCGGCCTTCTCCATCCTCTGGAGCGTGCAGCTGCTGCTAAACGGCGTCGACGCGACCGAGTACCTGACAGGCACCATCCGCATCGAGCGCGAGGAGTTCGCGCGCTGCATCGCCGACTTCAGCCTGCTGCTGGACGCCGGCTCCGTGAACCCCGACAGCTACATCGGCCAGGACGTGGAGATCCACTTCATCCACCACCAGGCGGACGCGGATGTGCAGGTGCTGCGCTTTCGCGGGAAGGTCGAGCGCCCGCGCTTCAGCCTGCAGACCCGGATACTGGCCTGCGAGTGCAGCGACCGCCTCAACGAGGTGGTGGAGCCGATGCCGATCGATCAGATCGACGCCATGGTGGGCGGGCTGTGGTCGCCGGACGTGTTCGAGCCAACCGAGGGCCGGTCCCGCTGGACCTACGCCAAGGAGCGCCTGAGCACCCTGCCGGTGAGCTTCCAGCGCTCGGTCGAGGGGCAGCTGCAGGTCACGCCATGGGCGGCCACCAGCACTCCGCACTGGCTGATCGGCCCCGACACGGCGATCTTCCAGAGCATCGACTACCTGCCGGTAGAGCTGTCCGAGCGAATCAACGTCGTCGAGATCGAGGCGGACTACCGCTTCATCCGTCTGCGCGAGCGGCACCAGGCTTTCACCTGGAAGCATCCAGACATCGTCGGGGACTCCATCGAAACGGGGTTCTGTGTGTGGCGGCACGACTCCAGCCAGGTGCCGACCATTCAGATGATCAAGGACGCCAGTGAGGGCGGCGGTTTCACCGCCATCCTGGACGGCGCTTACTGGCTGCGCCTACCTGAGAGCGGCGTTTATTGCGATCCACCTGCAGGCTGGCGAAACGAGTACCCGGATCTGATTCTGCGTGCCAGCTGGACCAGCGCTATTCGTTGGGCTCAGCGGGTAACCGAGCAGTACACACTGCGCCTCGAGGCGCCTGCCAGCGTCGCTCAGGCCGGCCAAGTCATCACCCGAGACCGCATTGCGATGGACACGGAGAGCGACCAGGAGCAGACCTTCCTCAATGCCACCTACACCTCGCCAGAGCCTGGCGCTGTGCAGGACTCCCTCGGCGATTACGTGGTGGATATCCGCAATGAGGAGCGCCGCCAGCTCGGTCTCAGCACCATCCTGGCGATGGGCAGGGTCTCGATTCTCAGCGCGCACCGCGGCAACCGGTTCGCCTTCACGCTACCAACAGCTGAGGCGGTTGGCATTCGCCTCGAGCACACCGTGCGCATCGAGGACCAGGTGCTGGGCCACCCCATCAGCTGCCAGGCGAAGGTGGTCAACATCATCGACGAGTGGGACCTGAAGAGCGGCCGCTGCTACACAAACTTCCAGTTGGCGGTCAGCCAGGGCGGTAGCAGTGAGACTGACCCGCTGACACCGCCGGCCACGCCGAACAGCACCCCGCCCGGAGAGCCCTGGCCGTTGATAGATCTTCCCACCCAACTTGGGGGGCGTAACGAGAGCCCGATCTACGACCATGCGCTCAACGGGTTCAGCGGTAACTACGACGAGACGGATCTCGACATCAACCCGGGCCTCGAACTCTTTCCCTACAACTTCCGCTTCGAAGTTGGAGAGATACCAGCGGATCACATGGACGAGTTCCCGGTGGAAGCCACCAAGACCTACCGCGTCAGCGTCCCCACCGATCACTTGGAGCTGTAACCCATGACCCTTGCAGACGAGCGCCGCGCCATCGCGGATGGCATGGCAGCTTCGCGCGCTTCGACTTCTGAGGCGTCGCGCGCAGCCACCTCCGAGGCTTCCCGGAACTCTTCCCGCCAGGCGATCGCCGCCGGCCGGGCCCAGTCATCCGAAGCGGCACGCCGCGCGGTTGGCCGGAGCCTCGAGGAGCAGCGCCGCGGCAAGACCCTCCCGGACGACCTGAACTCGCTCAAGCCGCCGGAGCGGAAGGGCAAGAATCTGGCGCCGCGGGAGAAAACTGGAGGCCGTTCAGCAACGCGTGGATTCGGGTACTGGGACCCCTCAACGCCGAGTTCCGGCGGAGCCGGTGGAGGCATCGCCAGCCCGCTGACCGAGCAGACCAAGGTAGTTGAAGGCATCACGGTCCCGGATCGGGACTACTACGGCACACGCATGCTCACCAGCTCGGACGGGATCTTCACGCTCGAGGTGATGCCAATCAAAACGCTGCGGCTGAAGGATGACGCCGAGGCCGACGCGGTGATCTTCCTTGCGGAGCCGCCGGCATGATGAATGTCAAAGGGGTGCTGACCGACAAGGTCAACGTGTGGGGCTGGCCCTGGCACGGCCTGATCCGTCCAGCGTCCAACCCCAGCCAGGGCGAGATCGTGCTGCCCAACGGCGAGACGCGCGAGCACCCGCTCACCGGCAGCACGAACTACCGTATCCACGTCCCCGGGACGCCGCTGACCTGGCGCACGCCGGAGCAGGCGGCCGAGGACGAAGCAGCAGGGCGGCAATGGTGGAACGAGGCGATCCTGAGCGGCACGGCGCTCTACGGGCAGGGCCTGGGCGGCTGGCTCTACTGCTCGCCGGACGGCACGCGCTGGATCATCGACCTGGATGGTGCGCAGGCAAAGCGCATGGGCGAGTTCGGCAAGCCCCCGCAGACCAAGGCCATAACGGTGACCTGGCCGGCGGATAACGGGCAGAGCACCCCGAGCCTGGATTTCGGCGAAGGAGAGCTGCCCTACAACCAATGGCCGGTGCCAATCGACATCAGCAGCGACGGCCGTAAGGCCATCCTAATGCTGTATGTGCGTGATGCGGCCTACGGCCCGCTCGAACGGCCCATGCCGGTGGGGTTCCTGCTGGTTGAGGTCACCGGCGGCGCCGCTACGCCGTTCGCCGCCAACATCACCGTGCTCTACACCCGGGCCGAGACGCTGGGCACCTCGGGCTATGAGTCTGATCTGGTGGTGGAATATGGCACTTCAGGCCCTATATCCGCCCAAGGCACCGAAACCCGGGAGATCATCGATCGGATCTGGGCGGCCTGGTTCAACGAGTCCGGCCTGCCGATTCCGTGCCTGCTGTACCGGCGCGAGGAGGCCGAGCAGCATATGACCGTCGACGGTGGCACGAAGCGCTCCAGGTTCCTCTGGCAATTGAAGGTCGACAGCACGCTGGCCTGCGAGGTGGACCTGGCCAGCCTGTTCAACGAGTCGCCGCCGGGGACCATCACAGCCTTTGGCACCCTCAACGGGGAGACGATCTACAGCCAGACCTTCTCCGGCG
Source organism: Pseudomonas sp. USHLN015 (assembly GCF_037153275.1). Classification (NCBI taxonomy): domain Bacteria; kingdom Pseudomonadati; phylum Pseudomonadota; class Gammaproteobacteria; order Pseudomonadales; family Pseudomonadaceae; genus Pseudomonas; species Pseudomonas sp. USHLN015. The sequence goes on along the minus strand of NZ_JBBCKP010000002.1, from coordinate 407,188 downwards.
AGGAGTCGCCGGTGGACGCAGTCGGGCCGCTGACCCTGCGCGAACGCCTGATGCCCCGCGACTCCATCGGCGGCGTCCTGGCTGGCGATCATGCGGACATCGTGGCGTTCTCCAACAACCTGATCGGGCTCTACGTGAGCCTGCAGGAGACGGGGGCGCCCCAGACAGTGCACCGCTACATCGGCGCTGCCTGCCCGACTACTCCGCTCGGCCCGCTGGTCATGGACGAGAGCCACCAGGCAGCGATCGTCACGTTCCCCGACCGCAACAAGTTGTATGGGCCCAGGCCCTACTGCGCCTGGAACCCTGTAACTCACATCGCCTCCGCCTTGTCGGCGGGGATCGTAGGATGGATCTGATGGCCAAACCCCAGTTCGTGAACAACTGGACTGCGTCGCTGCAGGCCGAGCTGGCGAGCGACGCCACCAGCATGATTATCGAGACCGACCGCGCCGCGCTTCTCACTGGGCTGGCCGTGGGCGACTACTACATGGCGACCCTGATGGGCGTCGATGTGTCGGGCCAGGAAAACGCCTGGGAGATCGTGAAGATCACCGCCAACGCATCGGGCGTGCTGACCATCGCCCGCGCCCAGGAAGGCACCGCCGCCAGGCTCTGGCCGGCCGGCACGGTCGTGAGCGGCCGCGTGACTGCTGGTCTGCTCGCTCTGCTCCGTGACGCCGGCGGTGGCACGGGGCCTGGTGGTGGAATCGAGGAGGTGAACGACGATGGCCGCCTCCACATGCGGCGCTTCGAGGAGTGGGTGGCGGTGCCGGTGTTCGAGATCCCGGAGGACGCCTGGACCGACAGCGTCCCGGTGAGCTTCACGAACTCGACGCAGTTCCTGACCGCGAACACGGTCTACCTGGTGCCGTTCGTGCCTCCGCACGACATGACCGTCGACCAAGTGTCGATGATTATCACCACCGCGGCGGCCTCCAGCGTGATCACCATGCGGATCTACGAGTCGGATGCTGCTGGCTGGCCGGGCGCTGGCATTTCCGGGTCGCTAGGCAGCGTATCGGCTGCATCCACGGGCCAGGCCACCGTGACCCTGGATGTTCCAGCGGTCCTGGTTGGAGGGCGCCGCTACTGGCTGGCCGCTCACCCGAACGGCTCTCCGTTCGTTCGCGCCGCCTCGGTGGGAACTCCTGTGATGGGCGTTTCAGCTGACGGCAACAGCCGCTACACGCTGCTGCAGCGGTCCATCAGCTGGTCCACCGGCGCGCCCGATACCTGGGAATTCCTGCGCTCTGACCTGGCCGCCGCCAACCCGCCGCTCTTCCGCCTGCACCGCGCCGCCGGCGCCTGACACCCCTGACACAAGGAGTAGCCAGCATGACGCCGGCCCGCCTAGACCTGCCCATCATTCCGGGCGCCACCCTGCAGCAGCCGCTCCTGCTGATGCAGCCGACCTACACCTACAAGACGATCACGGCGATCCAGACGACCGCGCCGCTGAAGATGACGGTGCCTGGCCATGGCCTGCCCGGGGAGTGGATGACCTGGGCCGAAGGCATCCAGCAGGGTCAGGGGCTGAACCTGGACAAGGCCACCACTGTGGGCCGCATGACCCGGGTGGTCGACGCCGACACGGTCGAGTTCAACGACATCAATGGGCAGCAGCTGAAAGCAAGCGGCGGCGTGCTGGTGTACCAGCTCCCCGTCGACCTGACCGGCATGGGGGCCCGAGTCGAGATCAGAGGGGAGGGCGCCCCGCCTATCGTCCTCACGCTCGGCGATGGCCTGACCGTAACCGGTCTGGGGCAGCTTCTGATTGTGCTCACCACCGAGCAAACCGCCGCTATCACCTGGACGCGCGGCGAGTGGGACCTGGACCTCACCTACACCGACGGCCGCGTGGAGCGCTGGCTGCGCGGCGAAGTGGTCGTCAGCAGCGGGGGAGGGTGCTGCCATGGCTGACACCCCGCCAGCTGTAGTGGTGGCGCAGCCGGTGGTGATCGTCACCGAGCCTCGGCGAGCCCCGGTCGCGGTTGTTGCTACCGGGCCGCAAGGGCCATCCGGCCGTGACGGCGCCCCGGGCGGAACGACCTTCCAGTGGGATCAGGCCATCGCCCTGGCGGTGTGGACGGTCCCCCACAACCTGCAGCGCTTCCCCAGCGTCACCGTCGTCGACTCCGCCGGCCGCAAAGTCGAGCCGGACATCACCTACATCGACCAGGACATCGTCCAGATCACCCACGGGCGGCCGGAGACCGGAAGCGCCTATTTCAACTAGGAGCACCCATGAAATTTACCAACACGATTGACGCGAACGGGTTCAAGGTCACCGGCATGGCCGACGGCACGAACCCGCAGGACGCGGTCACCAAGGCCCAGCTCGACGCCGCAGTCCAAGGCTATGCCTGGAAGACGCCCGTCCGCGCGGCTACCACGGCGAACATCACGCTGTCCGGCGCCCAGACCATCGACGGCGTCAGCGTCGTGGCTGGTGACCGGGTTCTGGTGAAGAACCAGACCGCAGGGTCGGGCAACGGCATCTACGTTGCGGCCTCCGGCTCCTGGTCGCGCTCTACCGACATGGACACTGCCGCCGAGGCGCTGGGCGCTGCTGTGTTCGTCAGCGAAGGCACGACCCAGGGCAATCAGGTCTGGCTGATGACCACCGATGCCCCGATCACCATTGGCACCACTGCCTTGGTGTGGACCCAGGTCGGCGCCGGCACGAGCTACACCGCCGGGACTGGCATCTCGATCTCAGGCGGCGTCATCGCCGTCGACACCTCGGTTGTACCTCGCAAAGCCTCCGCAACCATCGGTGATGGCACGGCCACCACCATCACCGTCACCCACAACCTGAACACCCAGGACGTGGTGGTGAGCGTGCGCGAAACAGCAACCAATGCCGGTGTGATCACGGACTGGGTCGCCAACACCGCCAACACAGTGCAGCTGACCTTCGGTACGGCCCCAACCTCCGGGCAGTACCGGGCCACGGTGATCGGCTGATGAAGCACGTCGGCAGGAGTACTGATCCCAAGGACATCGCGCGCCAAGATCAGGTGACCCCTATGCTGGTCCGCCAGACGATCTACTCGACTGCTGGATCGTCGACCACCTGGACCCGTGCGGCCGGCACTACTCGCATTGAGGTCGAGGTCTGGGGAGGTGGCGCAGCTGGCGGCAACGGCGCCAACGGGGGCACCTCGTCGTTCGGATCCATCAGCTGCACTGGCGGCCAGGCTGGCAGCGGCGGCTATGGCGGTGCTGGCGGGACTGCGTCCGGTGGGCAACTGAACATGACTGGCGGCGCTGGTTCTGGGGTGGATGTCAATGGTTATGGCTCCCCTGGAGGGTCTGCCCCTCGCGGCGGATCTGGTGGCCTCAGTCGTGCTGGCGGAGGAACCGCGGGCGGCCAACCTGGAGGAGGTGGTGGGGCAGCCGCAAACGGTCTTCAATCTGGAGGGTCAGGCGCCTACGCGTTCTCTTCAATTGCGGCCCCAGCCTCTGCATCAGTGGTTGTTGGCTCGGGCGGGGCAACGTCCGGCGGTGGTAACGACGGCGGCGCTGGAATGGTGATCGTCAGGGAGTACCTGTCATGAGGGCTCGGATCGAGAACGGCATTGTCATGGAGACGGCCAGCTACGACCCCTGGCCCGAGTTCAACCCGTCGCTGCTCTGGGTGGAGTGCCCGGACTGGGTGGGCCAGGGGTGCCGCTACGAGGATGGGGAGTTTCGCCCTGTCGTAGTTGATGAAGTCGCGGTGAGGGCGCAGTGGCTGTCGAAAAATAATCTGGCCTATGAATCAGCAACAACTGCGCTCACGGCTAACTATCCTCAGCTGGAGAAGGACACCTGGCCGACACAGGACGAGGAGTCCAAAGCCTGGGTGGCCGACCCGGAAGGAGCACCTACACCCTGGATCGACCTGGCGGCCAGCGAGCGCGGGCTGGCGCGTGAGGAATACCTGCGCCGCACGCTAGTGAAATCGCGGCAGTTCAAGGTGCTGAGCGCGTTCCTGACGGGCCGCCGGCAGCGATACGAGGACCAGATCAAGGCCGGCGCCACGCCGGCGCTCGACTACGAGCTCACCCTCGAGGTGTTGCTCCAGCTACAGCAGATTGCCACGGATGGCATGAGCCGCCCGGTGGCCGAACTGAGGACGGTGCTATGAGCGTGCAACTGGCGATGTTCAAAGGGAAGGGACAGATCGGTAACGCGGTCATCCGCTGGTGGACCGGGTCCCGCTATTCGCACTGTGAGCTCGTGGTGGATGGCCTCTGCTACTCCAGCTCCGTAATGGACAAGGGCGTGCGCTGCAAGGCCATCGGGCCTGATGACGACCAGATCAGCCTGGATGTCCGCCTCTGGGACATCTTCGATCTACCCTGGGCCGATGAGAATCGAATCAAGGATTACTTCGCGAAGACCGACTCCGACCAGTACGGGTGGCCATCGCTGATCCTGTCGCAGATGCTGAACCGGAACCAGTCGATCAAGCACGCACAGTTCTGCTCTGAATGGTGTGCGGCCGCCCTCGGTCTGCCGGCACCGTCGAGTCTCAGTCCGAGCACCATCGATCAGTGGTGCAAGTACCTGAACCTGGTTCTAGGACCGGGACAGATCAATCCGCAGGCCTGCGCCGCCTGACACAGCCCCGCCAAGTGCGGGGCTTTTCGTTTCTGGAGAACACCATGGATCTACAACAGGTCCGCCGGGAGATCATCGCCCCGGCGTTTTTGCTGCTGCCTGACCGGATGGCGGGCAAGAAGGCTGAGGTGATGCTGCTGGCCATCGGGCTGCAGGAGAGCCGCTTCCTCCACCGCCGGCAGATCAACGGGCCGGCGCGGAGCTTCTGGCAGGGGGAGAAGGGCGGGGGCATGGTCCACGGCGTCCCGCGCCACGTAGCCACTATGCGCACTGCGGCGAAGGTGCTCGAGGCCCGGGGCGTACCTCCGACCGATGACGCCATCTATGCCGCTATCGAGACCGACGACATCCTGGCCTGCTGCCTGGCGCGCCTGCTGCTGATCACTGACCCCATGGCCTTGCCGGAGATCGGGGCGCCGCGAGCGGCATGGGAGATGTACCTGCGCACCTGGCGACCCGGGAAGCCGCACCCTGATACCTGGCCCGCGCTCTACCGGCAGGCCGTGGAGGCGGTGCAGTGACCGCCCAGCAGGTCCGCCTGCTGGCGTTCGTGGTCGCCGGCGCCATAGCGGCGGGTGCCGGGGCTCTGGTGAACGGCTGGCGCTGGGAGGCAAGGCTGGCCACCGCCAACCAGGTGCACGCCAACACCCTGGCCGAGATCGACCGCGCCACGGCGAGGAAGCTGCAGGCGCAGCAGGAACAGCAGGCGGACCTGCAGCGCCGCCTGGAACTCACCGAACAACAGCACTATCAGGAGCTGGCACATGCCCAGGAGAACACTGATCGGCTGCGCGCTGATCTCGCTGCTGACCGTCAGCGGCTGCTCGTCAAAGTCCGAGGTCCGGCCAGTTGCAGTGGAGTGCCCGCCGCCCCCGGCGCCGCCGGCGTGGATGATGGAGCCCGTTACGCCGAACTTCACCCAGCGACTGCAGCAGATCTTGCCGCCCTCGCCGGAGATGCAGACCGCTGCGCCTTGAGGCTGAAGGGGCTGCAGGCGTGGGTAATCGAGTTGCGAAAAGAGGGAAAATAGTTGCCCAGAACGGGCGGGGATGGCTGTCTAATTCTAAGTACCGCTATCCCGATTTATGCGGTCTCTAGGAGCCCTATCTCGGGACTTAGAATTAGACAGCCGAATGCGGAAACGCAGATTAATAAAGGCTCGGAACTCTCAAATCACCATACTGCTGCATCATCGGCGTGTGGTCGGAGAGGTCCTGGGTATCTTTGGCCATCGGTCAGCGCATCTGTCTTGAAAGTGGGGCGGCAAGGACGTTCGGCAGGAGGGCGAAGATGCCCGGCCTTGCGCGCAAAAGGCGCTAGTGTACGGTATCCCGCTTGCCCGCTTTAACCCCGGAGTGCACATGTCCGATATCGATTCACGACTGACCGAACTGGCCGCGCGCCTCGGTGAGCAACTACGCCTCATCGATGCCCAGGTGACAACCGCCGAATCCTGCACGGGGGGCGGCATTGCCGAAGCGATCACCCGTATCCCCGGGAGCTCGGCCTGGTTCGAGGCGGGCTACATCACCTATTCCAATGCCCAGAAGTCCCGCCAGCTGGGGGTTGCGCAGGAGCTGTTCGGTCGCGTCGGCGCGGTCAGTCGCGAAGTCGTCGAAGCCATGGCCCAGGGCGCCCAGGCGGCCAGCGGTGCGCGTTTCGCGGTGGCGGTCAGCGGCGTCGCTGGGCCGGATGGCGGTTCGCTGGAGAAACCGGTCGGCACCGTCTGGCTGGCCTGGGCCGATGGTGGTTCCATCCAGTCGTGCCGCTGCCAGTTCGAGGGTGATCGCCAGTCGGTCCGCCAGCAGACGGTGGCCAAGGCCCTGGATGGGATGATCCGACTAGCTGCAGGAGAAAAAGCGTCCGAGGGGTAGGCGCGCGACTTGCCCTATGGAATAATACTGGCTACTTATACAGTTGTTGGTGGCCGTCAGGCCCTCTTGATTAGCGAGGACTTCAATGGACGAGAACAAGAAGCGTGCTTTGGCGGCTGCCCTGGGCCAGATCGAGAAACAGTTCGGCAAGGGCGCCGTAATGCGCATGGGTGATCACGATCGCCAGGCCATTCCGGCCATCTCCACCGGCTCCCTCGGCCTGGATATCGCGCTCGGCATCGGTGGCCTGCCCAAGGGCCGTATCGTGGAAATATACGGTCCGGAATCCTCGGGCAAGACCACCATGACCCTGTCCGTGATCGCTGAAGCCCAGAAGGCGGGTGCCACTTGCGCATTCGTCGACGCCGAGCACGCGCTGGACCCCGACTACGCCGGCAAACTGGGCGTGAATGTCGATGACCTGCTGGTTTCCCAGCCGGATACCGGCGAGCAGGCACTGGAGATCACCGACATGCTGGTGCGTTCCAATGCCGTCGACGTGATCATCGTCGACTCCGTGGCCGCCCTGGTGCCCAAGGCCGAGATCGAAGGCGAGATGGGTGATTCCCACGTCGGCCTGCAGGCCCGCCTGATGTCCCAGGCGTTGCGCAAGATCACCGGCAACATCAAGAACGCCAACTGCCTGGTCATCTTCATCAACCAGATCCGCATGAAGATCGGCGTGATGTTCGGCAGCCCGGAAACCACCACCGGTGGTAACGCGCTGAAGTTCTACGCCTCCGTCCGCCTCGACATCCGTCGTATCGGCGCGGTGAAAGAGGGCGAGGAAGTTGTGGGCAGCGAGACCCGCGTCAAGGTCGTGAAGAACAAGGTCGCTCCGCCGTTCCGTCAGGCCGAGTTCCAGATTCTTTATGGCAAGGGCATCTACCGCAACGGCGAGATCATCGACCTCGGCGTGCAGCAGGGCATCCTGGAGAAGTCCGGTGCCTGGTACAGCTACCAGGGCAACAAGATCGGCCAGGGCAAGGCCAATTCCGCCAAGTACCTGGAAGACAACCCTGAAGTAGGCAAGGCCATCGAGAAGCTGATCCGCGAGCAGTTGCTCAATCGTGATGCCATCAAGGGCGAGTCCGCTGCCACCAGCGAAGTCGCCGAAACCGAAGCCGACTTCTAAACCCCGTGCCCATCGTGCTCGATAGCCCCGCCGCTGTGCGGCGGGCCGCCATGGACCTCCTGGCGCGACGAGAACATGGGCGGGTCGAGTTGACGCGCAAGCTGCGTCAACGGGGGGCTCTTCCCGAACTGATCGACAGCGCCCTCGACCGCCTTGCGGACGAGGGCCTGCTCGATGAGTCCCGTTACCTGGAAAGCTTCGTGGCCAGCCGTGCCCGTGCAGGCTATGGGCCGCAGCGCATTCGTGAAGATCTCGCTCAGCGTGGCCTGGCCAGGGATGGAATCGAGGCCGCCCTGCGCGAGGCGGATGTCGATTGGGGCAGTCATCTGCGTGACGTCTGGTTGCGCAAGTTCGGCGGCGAACGACCTGCCGATGCTCGTGAGCGTGCCAAGCAGGGCCGCTATCTCGCCTACCGTGGTTATTCCATGGACATGATCAGCCGCCTGCTGCGCGGCGCATCCCTCGACGACTGATTGCCCGCCACTCGGGCCATGCGCGTTCGCGCATGGCCGTCGGATTGGGGCTCAGGCGTGCGTTGCCCAGTGCTGCGGTTCGTTGATGAAGTCGATCAGTTCGCGCAGGCGCCCGTGGTCGCGTCCGTTGAAGGTGAACGCCAGGCGGATGAGATCGCAGAACTCCGGTTCGTCCTTCTCCGACTCGCAATGGGGCCTTTGCTCGAAGCTGCCTTGCAGGCACAGGTCCGCGAAGGTTTCTCGGATTTCCGCCAGCGCAGGTTCGGTCAGGCCGTGATTCATGCGGATCAGGAAGCTGCCCTTTAGCCAGCGGCTGGAGTGGTAGTTGCCGTAGAAGCGCGCAATTTCATCGGCAGCTTCTTCGGCGCTGTGGACCAGCCGCATCAGCTTCATGTCGGTGGGCAGGATGTAGCGGTTCTGCTCCAGCTGGCGATGGAGGAAATCCAGCGCCTCCTTCCAGTAGCTGCCGTTCGGCTCATCGAGCAGCACGATCGGCACCAGCGGGCTCTTGCCGGTCTGAACCAGGGTCATCACTTCCAGGGCCTCGTCGAGGGTGCCGAAGCCGCCCGGGCAAAGCACCAGCGCATCCGCCTCCTTGACGAAGAACAGCTTGCGCACGAAGAAGAAGTGGAACGACAGCAGGTTATCCGTGCCGTCCACCGTGGCGTTGGCGTGCTGTTCGAAGGGGAGCGTGATGTTGAGTCCGAGGCTGTTCTCCAACCCCGCACCTTCGTGTGCGGCGGCCATGATGCCGCCGCCGGCCCCGGTGATCACCATCAGGTCGAGCTTGGCCAGTTCCCTACCCAGTTGGCGCGCAAGGTCGTAGATGGGGTGTTCGACCGGCGTACGTGCCGAGCCGAACACGGTGACCTTGCGGCGCCGCTTGAACTGTTCGAGGACGCTGAAGGCGTGCTCCATCTCGCGGAGCGTCTGCAGCATGATCTTGGCGTCCCAGCGGTTGCGGTCGGCCTGGGCCATGCGCACCACGGTGATCACCATTTCCCGGTACAGCGCGAGGTTGCGGCTGTCGCCCGGGACCGTGAGGTTGACCAGTTCGTCGACCTTCTGGTTGAGGTCGATCCCGCTGGTCTGGAAGTGTCTCGACAGGTAGTCGTCCGGTTCGTAAGGCATAGCGTTCTCCTTGCTCATCAACTGCATCGCGATCCTCGAGCCACCATTGCCGGCGGGCGAATCGCGTCGAGCGTCATCGACGTCACAGGCGCATCCGCGCGCCCTGCGAGCGCTGGAATACAGCTTGCTTCAGCCCCCGGTCGTTTGCCAGCGGGCGTCCGTCGATACCAGAAGCATAGGAGCGCAATTGTTTCGCCGCGGCTATCGGTCGCGCTTGTCGGAATCTGTCGGCGCCGCCCTTTGCAGCGGTGGAGATGTGCCATGCCTCGCCTAACCTGCAGGTATCGGCAAGCCGAGGACAAGGGAGGTTCGGGCCAGCGGATCGGTCCGTGCCGTCTAGGGATATACGGAGGGAGGGGCAGGCATGCCCAAGTTGAGTCTGGAGATCGACCTCGAGCTGTATCGCATGTTGCAACAGGCCGCCTACACCAATGGCCTCAGTCTGGAGGAGGAATGCCAGCGACGCCTGGACGGCGGCCTGCGGCGCTCGCGCTATATGGAAGCATTGCTGGCGGAGCTGCGCGCCGATGACGAGCAGCGACGCGCCGCCGAAGACTGAGCGCCGGGCCTACTTGGCCGGTGCGGTGCTCAGGCCGCAATCGGAGGCGGTGAAGCGCTCGTTGCTGATCGGGCGATTGGTCTTGTACTCGCTGAACTCGTAGCGCAGTGCTGCGCCGCGTGCCAGCAACTGGCGATAGCCGTTGTTGCGGCACACGCTGTTGGCCAGTTGTGCGCGCATGGAGTCCGGATTGGCGCGCATCTGCGCCGCGTGGGCCTCGCGCACGCTGAGGTGGTTCACGAGTTCTGCCCCCGAGACGGTGTAACCCTGGTCCAGGATGTCCTCGTTGATCGCGCGCGGCGTCCCGACGCTGCTTTCCTCGGCCACTTTTTCCAGCATTTTGGTCAGCTCGAAGTCCTTCAGCGAGGCAGCCTGGACAGTGAAGGGCAGGGCGAGTACGAGGGCGATTGCGAGGGGGCGTGACATGAAAATCTCCAACGGTTGGCAGCCTTTGACCCGAGGTCGGCGCCGGTGTTCAGCGGCGACCTGAAATCGTCCGGCGTTATCGTCGGCGCATCCTGAACAAGCGCGGCTGGCAGATCAAGAGGCAATCGATCCGCCCCCGCAGACCCCGCCTCGCCTGGTTTCTTCCTCATGTAGCGGTGTGCATCCAACCCTTGTGGCGATCGCCGCGAAATCCACCGCTTGAATCAATTGCCGCCTGGCCGGTCTGTCCCTTCAGGGGCGGATGGCGACTGGCCAGCCAACGCGCTCCTTTCCCGATTCTTCGCGCCGTCGCGCGTAGCGGCGAAATGATGGCCGCCGCGAGCCCGCTGCGAGGAGCGAGTCCCGGCCGGCGGGACGATCGGTAACACGCATGCCAACGCTCGGTGGATCGCCCGGCCGCTTTGGCTGGGCGTACCGCGTAACGCCTTGTCGGATAAGCGAAACGGCGATTTCGGCCAGCCTTTTGGAGACCCCGCCCCGAGGTGTTACCGCACCGCGCGACCTGGCGGGTCACCACGACTAAAGGTCGGGGATAGCGTGGAAAACACGGACTGTCACAAAAAAGCGGACGTCCCCCGGCGTCCCAGTGAGGTTGGCCTGCCAAACCCCGGAAACACTTGCGTGCCGGCCAAAGAGGAAAGCTGCTTCAACGGTGCCGAGAGGCTCCGTCAAAAAAGTTGGGAGTCGAGAACAATGACAATAACTCGTCCTGCCGGCTGGCTCACCGCGTTCTGCGGCGGCAGTCTGGTGCTTACATTCACCCCCCCGGTCCTGGCGTCCGGGTATCACTTCGGTTCGCAATCCGTCTCTGCCCAGGGCACCGCCCATGCCAATGGCGCGGAAGCCGCCGATCCCTCGGTGATCTTCTACAACCCCGCCGGGCTCGCCCGCCTCAAGGGCACCCAGATGACCAGCGGGCTGAGCATCCTGCTCCCCAAGGGCGAATACGAGGACAAGGGTTCGACCGACGTGTTCGGCAACCCCACCGGCACGGGTGATGGCGATGCCGGTTCCTACCTGCCGGACGCCGCCGCGGCGCCGAACTTCTACTTCTCCAAGCAGATCAACGACCAGGTCACGGTCGGGCTGGGGATCTTCGTGCCCTATGGCGCCAAGCTGGATTACGAAGAGGACTGGAGCGGCCGCTACGGCATCCAGTCGGCGAGCCTGGAGACGGTCAACTTCAACCCCAGCATCGCCTACCGCTTCAACGAGCATCACAGCATCGGCTTCGGTGTCTCGGCCCAGTACATCAAGTCGATCCAGCGTGGCGCGGCCGATGTGAAGGGGGCTTCACGGCAGTTGGCCGGGCAGTTCGTCGCCGCCAACCAGGATGTAACCGAACTGGCCGCGTCGCCTCTCGGGCAGTTCGCGATCCCGCTGCTCTATGGCGTCAACGTGCCCACCGAAATCAGTAGCTGCGACGGGCAGACAGGCGACTCCTTCGTGGATTGCGTGGCCTCCAACTTCGCTGACAACGTCCAGGGCGACGGCTATTTCCGCGCCAAGGGCGATGACTGGGGCTTCGGCTGGAACATCGGGTACCTGTGGGAGCCGACCGAATTCACCCGCTTCGGCATCTCCTACCGTTCCCACATCAAGCACACCCTGGAAGGTGAGTCGAAGTGGAGCTTCGCCGGTGTCCAGGGGGCCGTGCCTTCTCCGACGACCGACCTGAGCGGCGGGATCGACCTCGGGATCATCACGCTGCCGCCGCAGGACGCGCTGGAGCAGGTGCTCGATCCTGCCAACTGGATCAACCCCGGCGACTTCGCCGCCACCCGCTTGCACCCCAACTCCAACGCCAGCACCTCGATCGACACCCCCGAGTCGCTGTCCATCAACGCCTTCCATCAGCTCAACGACAAGGTCGCGCTGATGGCCGACGTGACCTGGACCCGCCACTCGCGCCTGGGCACCATCGGCGTGGGGCTCGACCAGGTTGCCGGTTACCCCTACTTCAATGGCGTCACCGAGGGCGACCTCAGCGTCAAGCAGGACTGGAACGACACCTACAAGATCTCCCTGGGGATGAACTACCAGTACAGCGACGACCTGCTGCTGCGCACCGGTGTCGCCTACGACAAGAGCCCGGTCAGCGGCTCCACCACCCGCCACCCGGGCTTCCCCGACGCGGATCGCTACTGGCTGTCCTTCGGCGCCAACTACAAGCTGTTCAAGGACACCTCGGTGGACCTCGCCTACAGCTTCGTGCAGTTCGACACCGGCAAGATGGACTACACCGACAACTGCTCCCCGGCCGGCTGGGTGCCCGGCAGCGGCGGCCTGTATGTCGACAGCGGCGTGCGCTGCACCGGCAACGGTGGCAACTACAAGGGCGAGTACAAGACCCAGATCCACTTCATCGGCCTGGCACTCAACCACACCTTCTGAGGCGAGGGGTGACGGAAGGGCGGCGGCGGCCGCCCTTTTCCGTGGCGGCGCAGGTAAACTGCGCGGCATTCCCCCGACCTTCAGGAGCCCGCCATGCCAGGCCCGGAAACCGCCCTGCCGCTCGCCCAGCAACGTCGCCCCGTGCGTGTCGCCACCGTGCAGTGGGCGCTCGGCCAGAGCAGCGAGCTGCCGGCCCTGCTGGAGGCCCTGGAACACACGGTGGCGACCCTCGCCGGCTATGGCGTCGAGCTGGCGGTGTTCCCCGAGTTCTTCCACGTCAACCTGCTCAAGGGCGCGCGCTTCGCCCAGGGCCCGGCGCAGATGCGCAAGCTCGCCGAGTACACCGAGCCGCTGCTGGCCGCGTTCTCGCGCCTGGCCCAGCGCTACCGGGTCAACCTCTGCCCGGGCAGCCTGCCGCTGGAGGAGGGCGGGCGCATGCTCAACATGAGCTGGCTGTGCCACCGCGATGGCAGCCAGGACCGCCAGCCCAAGCTGCACATCACCCCCAACGAGCGTGAGGCCTGGGGGCTCGAGGGTGGCAACAGCCTGCAGGTGTTCGACAGCGACGTGGGCCGCGTCGGCATCCTCGTCTGCTACGACGTGGAGTTCCCCGAGCTGCCCCGTCTGCTGCGCGAGCAGGGGCTGGAGATACTCCTCGTGCCGTTCTGGACCGACACCCGCCACGGCTACCTGCGTGTGCGCCTCTGTGCCCAGGCGCGGGCGGTGGAGAACGAGTGCTACGTCGCCATCGCCGGCGGCGTTGGCCTGTTGCGCGGGGTGGACAACGTCGACACCCAGTACAGCCAGTCGGCGATCTTCAGCCCGGCCGACCTGCCATTCCCGCCCGATGCCGTACTGGCCCAGGCGGATGCCAATATCGAATCCTTCGCGATCGCCGACCTGGATCTCGCCCGCCTCGCGCAACTGCGCGAGGCGGGCGCCGTGCGTAACGGCCAGGACCGGCGTCGCGATCTCTATCAGTTGTCCTGGACCGCTATCCGATGAGTCACGCCGTTTCCCGCCTGCGCGCCGAGCTGCTGGCGCGCAGTACCCGCCCCTTTGTCGCCCGTGGTGCCCGCTCGCCACGCTGCCCGGGTTGCCGGGTGATCGCCCCCTACTGTTTCTGCACCCTGCGCCCACAGGTGGAGGCCCGCTCCGGCATGTGCCTGTTCATGTACTACTCGGAGCCGATGAAACCCAGCAACACCGGCTGGCTGATCGCCGACACAGTGGCCGACACCAGTGCCTTCAGTTGGTCACGCACCGAAGTCGACCCGGCGATCATCACCTTGCTCGACGACCCGCAATGGCAGCCGTACCTGGTATTCCCCGGGGAGTACGTCGAGCCGCAGTCGCGGGTGGTCAGTGATGTGCAGGTGGAGGAGGGCAAGCGCCCGCTGTTCATCCTGCTCGACGCCACCTGGAACGAAGCCCGCAAGATGTTCCGCAAGAGTCCCTACCTGGATCGCTTCCCGGTGCTCAGCCTGCAGCCGGAGCAGATCTCCCGCTACCGCCTGCGCCGCTCCAACCGCGACGAGCACCTGTGCACCGCGGAAGTGGCCGCGCTGTGCCTGGAGCTGGCCGGCGACGAACGCGCCGCGGGGGCGCTCAATGCCTACCTGGATGTCTTCACCGAGCACTACATCGGCGCCAAGCGTGCCTTGCCGCTGGACCTCGCCAGCCCTGCGCACCAGGCGCTCGTGCCCTATCTCTGAGCGGGCGCAGCCTCCGCGCGCTCGGCCGCGACCTTCGGTTGCGGCCAGAGCTGCGCCACCAGCATGCCGACGAACATCAGCCCGCAGCCCAGGTAGCCACGGGCATGCAGCGACTCGTCCAGCAGCAGGGCGCCGGCGATGGCGGCGAAGACCGCCTCCAGGGAGAGGATGATCGCCGCGTGGGAGGCGATCGCGTGTTTCTGTGCCACCACCTGCAGGGTGTAGCCGATGGCCACGGCAATGACGCCGCCGTAGAGGATCGCCGGGCCGGCGGTGAGGATGGCGTCGAGGCGGATCTCCTCCAGCAACAGCGCCAGCACCATGCTGATCACCGCGCAGGTGATGAACTGCAGGATGGCCAGGCGGATCGGGTCGTAGCGGCTGGCGAAGAAGCCCACCAGCAGTACATGCACGCCCCAGACGAAGGCGCCGGCCAGCTGCAGCCAGTCTCCCGAGGCGACCTGGAAGCCGTCACCGACGCTGAGCAGGAACATTCCGGCCACCGCCATCGCGGCGCCCAGCCAGGTACCCGTACCGGTGCGGTGCCCCAGCAGCAGCCCGAGCAGCGGCACGATGATCACGTACAGCCCGGTGATGAAGCCCGAGTTGGTCACGCTGGTGAACAGCAGGCCGACCTGCTGCAGGTTGATGCCCAGCGACAGGGCCAGGCCCATGAGCACGCCGCCCAGCAGCATGCCCCGGTTCAGTGGCGCTTTCGGTGCCGGGCGTGGCAGCAGGAACAGCAGTGGCAGCAGCACCAGGGCGCCGAGGGTGAAGCGCAGGCCTGTATAGAGGAAGGGCCCGACGGCATCCATGCCCAGCCGTTGGGCGACGAATGCGGCACCCCAGATGGCGGCGGTGATCAGCATCAGGATATCGGCGCGCAGGGCATGGCTTCGCATGGTGATTCTCGACGGGCAAAGGCGCAGACTTTGCCGTAAAGATGCCTGCTTGACCACCCCGTTGCGGGTCGGCATGCTGGGCGCCGCTTTACGGCCAACCCGTAAGCATTCAGGGCTTGGCAGAGGCGGCACCTCCCCCGTGCCGGGTGTTTCCGACAGGATCGGCAGCATCTCTGGGCCCACAAGAAAAAGGACTCGCCCATGGCCGCATACGAAATCCTCATCGCCGATGATCACCCGTTGTTCCGCAGTGCCTTGCACCAGGCCCTGACCCTCGGTCTCGGCCCGGATGTGCGGCTGGTCGAGGTGGCCAGCATCGCCGAACTCGAATCGCGCCTGGCTGAAAAGGCCGACTGGGACCTCGTCCTGCTCGACCTGAACATGCCCGGCGCCTACGGTTTCTCCGGCCTGGTGCTGTTGCGAGGGCAGTACCCGCAGATTCCCGTGGTGATGATTTCCGCCCAGGAAGAGGCGGCCGTGGTGGTCCGCTCCCGCGAATTCGGCGCCAGCGGTTTCATCCCCAAGTCCAGCCCCCTGGAAGTGATCCAGAGCGCCGTGCGCGCGGTGCTCGATGGGGATGCCTGGTGGCCGCCGCAGGTGGAGGAAAGCGTTGCGGTTTCCGCCGAGGCCAAGGCGGCCAGCGCCGGCCTCGCCAGCCTGACCCCGCAGCAGTTCCGCGTCTTGACCATGGTCTGCGAGGGCTTGCTGAACAAGCAGATCGCCTTCGAGCTCAGCGTGTCCGAGGCTACCGTCAAGGCCCACGTCACCGCGATCTTCCGCAAGCTCGGCGTGCGCACCCGCACCCAGGCCGCATTGCTGTTGCAACAGATGGAATCGATTCCCTCGGCCTGAGCCGGCGGTTTTCACGCAAATTTGATTCGTCGCGGGTTAGCCTGCGGCCTCCTTACCAAGCAGTCCCGCCTCTATGTCATCGCCATTCAAGGGCCAGACCGGCCTCAAGCGTATCCTCAATGCCGCCGGCTATTCCCTGGACGGCATGCGCGCTGCCTTCACCGGCGAAGCCGCGTTCCGCCAGCTGGTGCTGCTCAACGCCGTGCTGATCCCCGTCACCTTCTTCCTCGACGTCAGCCGTGGCGAGCGTGCGCTGATGATCGCCGCGTGCCTGCTGGCGCTGATCGTCGAGCTGCTCAATTCGGCGGTGGAGGCGGCCATCGACCGCATCTCCCTGGATCGCCACCCACTGTCGAAGAGCGCCAAGGACATGGGCAGCGCTGCCCAGTTCGTCGCCCTGAGCCTGATCGCCGCCGTCTGGGCCACCATCCTCCTGGGTTGATCAGGCGATCGATGGCAGCACGATCTGGTCGCTGCGTTGCACGCCCGCCGTCAGTTCGCGGCACTGGTCGAGGAATTCACGCATCGCCGCGGTCTGGTACTTCTGCCGGTGCCAGATGAAGTAGAACTGCCGGCGCAGGTCGATCCCCGGCGTCTCCAGCGGCACCAGGCTGCCCCGGCGGAAGGCGTCGCGCAGCGCCAGCCGCGAGATGCAGCTGATACCCAGCCCCGACTCCACGGCACGCTTGATCGCTTCGGTGTGCTCCAGCTCCAGGCGGATGTTCAGCGGGGTGGGGTGGTGACGCATGGCCTGGTCGAAGGTCAGGCGCGTGCCGGAGCCCTGCTCGCGGAGGATCCAGGCCTCGCGGCTGAGTTCCTCCAGCGAGGCCTGGCCGCTCTCGGCCAGGCGATGGCCGGGGGCGCAGAACACCACGAGTTCGTCCTCCACCCAAGGCAGGACCTCGATATCCGGATGCTGGCAATCGCCTTCGATTAGACCCAGATCAAGTTCGTAGTGGGCGATCTGCTGGACGATATTCATCGTGTTCTGCACATGCAGCCTCACCTGGCACTCCGGGTGGCGTTGCATGAAGCTGCCGATCAGCAGCGTCGCCAGGTAATTGCCCACCGTGAGCGTGGCGCCGACCGCGAGGGAGCCGAAGCCGCTCTTGCCGTTGAGCAGCGCCTCGATCTCCCGGGCCTGGTCCAGCAGCCCCACGGCCTGGGGCAGCAACTGGTGGCCCAGGGCGTTGAGGCTGAGGCGCTTGCCGACGCGATCGAACAGCTGGCAGCCGGATTGCCGCTCCAGCTCGGTCAGCGAGGTGCTTGCAGCGGACTGCGACAGCGACAGCGATTCGGCGGCACGGGAAACGCTGCCCTGCTGGGCGACACTGACGAATACCTGGAGTTGACGGAGTGTGAATCGCATATCGATATAACCGATAACCTATATCTTGATAATCCAGTTAACAGATATTGTGGCTATCAATACAATGTCGCGCAATTGCGCCCCGAGGCGCTGGCGACATCCAAATTTTCGGAGCCCCCGTAAATGAGCAACATGAACTCCGAGCGCGTCCTCAGCGTTCACCACTGGAACGACACGCTGTTCAGCTTCAAGTGCACCCGCGACCCGGGCCTGCGCTTCGAGAACGGCCAGTTCGTCATGATCGGCCTGCAGCAGCCCAACGGCCGCCCGCTCATGCGTGCGTATTCCATCGCCAGCCCCAACTGGGAAGAGCACCTGGAGTTCTTCAGCATCAAGGTGCCGGACGGCCCGCTGACCTCCCAGCTGCAGCACCTGAAGGAAGGCGACGAGATCATCATCAGCAAGAAGCCCACCGGCACGCTGGTGCTCGACGACCTCAACCCCGGCAAGCACCTGTACCTGCTGAGCACCGGCACCGGCCTCGCGCCCTTCATGAGCGTGATCCAGGACCCGGAGACCTACGAGCGCTTCGAGAAGGTGATCCTGGTCCACGGCGTGCGCTACGTGAACGAAGTCGCCTACCGCGAGTTCATCACCGAGCACTTGCCGCAGAACGAGTTCTTCGGCGAAGCACTGCGTGACAAGCTGATCTACTACCCCACCGTCACCCGCGAGCCCTTCGAGAACCAGGGCCGCCTGACCGACCTGATGCGCAGCGGCAAGCTGTTCACCGACATCGGCCTGCCGCCGATCAACCCGCAGGACGACCGCGCGATGATCTGCGGCAGCCCGAGCATGCTCGACGAGACCAGCCAGGTCCTCGACAGCTTCGGCCTGAAGATCTCCCCGCGCATGCGCGAGCCCGGCGACTACCTGATCGAGCGTGCGTTCGTCGAGAAGTAAGCGCTGCCAGCTTCATGAGAAAGCCCGCCGATTGGCGGGCTTTTTCGTTTCGGCGATCCGGTCGTCATCCCGCGGACGCGGGGACCTACCGAATACGGTCAGAGCGGCGAGCCGAAGCGCTGTCCGGAGATCGCCGGGTGGTAGATCGGCTGGATCTTGTTACCCGCCGGGTCCAGCACGTGGAAGCTGTGGGCGCCGTCGCCATGGGCGAAGGGGCGGTCGAGCAGGGTCACGCCGCTGGCCTTGAGGTAGTCGTACCAGGCGCCTAGCTCCTCCGGGCTGTCCACCACGAAGCCGTAGTGGTCCACCGCCTGCACGCCGCTGCTGGGCACGTCGGAGCGGCCCAGGGAAAGGTTGTCGTTGCCGCAGGTGAGGTAGACCAGGTCTTCGTTGGCACGGTTGAGCACCTGCATCCCCAGGATGTCCACGTAGAAGCGCTCGCACTCCTCGAGGTTGGGGACCACGATCGCCAGGTGGCGAAGACCATTGAGGCGGCTCGGACGGACAGGCATGAGCAGGATTCCTTTTTTGTATACAATTTCATGGAAATATAAAACAAAAGGAATCCAACGTGTATTGTCTTCTGCTCAAGACCCAGCTCAAGCCAGGCAGCCTTGACGCCTTCATGGATGCCATGCGCGTCAACGCCGCCGCCTCCGTGCGTGATGAGCCGGGCTGCCTGGTGTTCGATGTAGTGCGGGATCGCAGCGACCCGGACTTGGTATGGCTTTACGAGGTCTACACCGACGAGGCGGCCTTCGACGCGCATATGGAGACACCGCACTTTCTCGCCAGCCGCCCGCTGGTGAACCCGCTGATCGTCCAGCAGGACGTCATCGAGGCGGATGTGCTGGCGCTCAACGCGGCCCGTTAGGGGGCGTTCAGGCCGAAGGGCTGATTTCCAGCACGCGGATCAGCCCCGGGCGCGGGTAGTGCCAGCGCACGTCCAGGTCCCATAGGCGCGCACCGTAGCGGCGTTCCGGCTCCGGCTGCTGGTAGGCCGGGCGCGGGTCCTGGGCCAGGCACTGCTCGATCAGCTCCACCAGCGGCTCGCCCAGGCGCAGAGCGTGTTCGCGGGCCAGCACCAGCGCACCTTCCACCCACACCACCGGTATCGGCTCCGGCGCCGCCTCGGCGATGCGGTTGGTCGCGCCGTCCTGGCGGTCGACGTAGGGGACATAGGGCTTGATGTCCAGGACCGGGGTGCCGTCCAGCAGGTCGATGCCCGAGAGCCAGAGGCGACCGGGCTCGACCTTGTCCAGCTTCACCACCGACTGGCCGATGCCGTTGGGCCTGTGGGTCGAGCGCGTGGCGAACACCCCGAGCGAACGGTTGCCGCCCAACCTGGGCGGGCGCACCTTCAGGCGCGGCTTGTCTTCCAGCGCCTGGTGGAAGAGGAACAGCAGCCAGACGTGGCTGACCTCCTCCAGCCCCTGCACGGCATCGCCGCTGTCGAAGGGCGACAGCAGTTCCAGCACGCCACGCGCGGCGGGCGCCAGGTGCGGCTGGCGGGGGATGGCGAATTTTTCCTTGAAGCAGGAGCGAACGATGCCCACGGGCGAGACGGAATGCGGCATGACGATGGGCTCAGCGGCTGCGGATCGGAGCGTCGAGGGGGACCCGGCAACCGGCGTCGCGATAGGGCCCGCTGTGGCGCAGCCAGCCTTCGCCAGGTTGCACCTGGGCGCAGCTGTAGCGGCCATCCTGCTTGCTCTGCCAGAGGTAGAACGGCGCCGGCGCGGCGAAGGCCGGGGCGACGAGGGCGAGCGAAAGGAGCAGGGTGAACAGGCGCATGGTGCGGGTATCCGGGGCGGTGGCGCGGCTACCCTAGCGCCCCGGTGGCGCCTTGCGCAAGCCGCCGTTGCCCGGCGGCCTGCGCAGTGTCGTCAGAGGTGGAAGCCGCCGTCGATGGGGATGATGTTGCCGGTCATGTAGGCGCCGGCGGTGCTGGCCAGGCTCAGGGCCAGGGCCGACATCTCTTCCGCGCGGCCCCAGCGCTTCATGGGGATATGCGCGACGTCGGCGGCCAGGGCCTCGCTGTCGTTGGCGATGAACTGGGTCATCTTGCTGGGGAAGCGGCCGGGGGCGATCACGTTGACGTTGATATGGTCGGCCACCAGCTCCTTGGCCAGCATGCGCGAGAGCTGGTGCAGCGCCGCCTTGCTCGGGCCGTAGGCGTAGGCCTGTTCGCCCAGGGAGCTGATGCCGGCCACCGAGCCGATGTTGATCACCCGCGCCGGGCTCTGCGCGCTGCCGGCCTTGCGCAGCAACGGCAGCAGTTGCTGGATGCAGCTGAACACCGAGGTGACGTTGAGCTGCATGACCTTTTCCCAGCCCTTGACCGGGTAGCTTTCCAGGGGGGCACCCCATGTGGTGCCGGCGTTGTTGACCAGGATGTCGAGGTGCTCGATGCGCCCGGCCAGCTCGTTTGCCAGGGCCTTGGCGCCTTCCTCGCTGGAGAGGTCGGCGGCCAGGCCGATGCACTCGCCGTAGGCGGAAAGCTCGGCCGCGGTCTCGGCGCAGGCCTCGGCGTTGCGGGCACAGATGAACACGCGGGCGCCGGCTTCGAGGAAGCCCTGGGCGATCATCCTGCCGATGCCGCGGGTGCCGCCGGTCACCAGGGCGGTGCGGCCCTGGAGGCTGAAGTAGTGATGCATGGAAACCTCGTCGCTGATCGGGTGAGGTCGATACCCTAGCCTGGCGCCGCCTCACGCGGCGGCATTATCGAGGGGCGGAATGCGCCGGCATTCCGCCGTTTCGCCTCATTCCGCCTTCTGGCTCTCGGCGAGCGCGACGTCCTTGGCCCTGGCCCGTTGCACCGCGGGGCGGGCGAGGAAGCGCTCGACGTAGGCGCGGAACACGGGCCGCTCGGGGATCAGGCCGAAGGCCATGGTCCAGTTCAGCGCGGTGCCCCAGAGCACGTCGGCGACGCTGTAGCTGTCTCCCAGCATCCAGGTCCGCCCTTGCAGGTGCTCGGCCAGGGTATCGAGCACGGTGGCGAAATCGCCGTAGGGCGAGCGGGAGGGCTCAACGGGCGCGCGTTGCAGCGCGTGGTCCACCACCGCCGGTTCGAAGCAGGTGCCGGAGAACACCATCCAGCGCAGGAAGGTACCGCGCTGCGGGCTGTCCAGCGACGGCGTGAGCCCGGCATCGGCATACAGGTCGGCGAGATACAGGTAGACCGCGACCTGCTCGGTGATGATGGTTTCCCCATGGCGGAGGGCCGGCACCTTGCCCATCGGGTTGATCGCCAGGTAGGCGGGCTGTCGCTGCTCGCCCTTGTGCATGTTCATCAGGTGCAGGTCGTAATCGGCGCCCAGCTCCTCCAGCAGGGTGAGGACGCCGGAGGAGCGGGTGTGCGGGCAGTGGAAGAGGGTGACGTGGCGGCTCATGGCAGGTCTCGCGATCAGTAGAGGTGGGCGTAGCCGTATTGCGGGCCGATCCCCAGGCTGGGTTTCATGCCCAGTTCGATGATGTGCACCTGCACGTCGGTGAAGGTCTGCTTGAAGGCGTTGATGCTGTAGGGCACGCAGGTGCCGCAGCAGTCGATCTCGCTGACCAGGGTCACGTCGGTGAGGTGGCCGATGAAGCCCGGGCGCCCATGGATGTAGTTGATCAGCCGGGGCTCGGTGTGG
Organism: Pseudomonas sp. USHLN015; assembly: GCF_037153275.1. NCBI lineage: Bacteria > Pseudomonadati > Pseudomonadota > Gammaproteobacteria > Pseudomonadales > Pseudomonadaceae > Pseudomonas > Pseudomonas sp. USHLN015. The sequence goes on along the minus strand of NZ_JBBCKP010000002.1, from coordinate 385,188 downwards.
AACTGGCCCATGCCGCCGCAGGCGAAGGTGCGGATATGGGTCGCCACGTCCGGTACGAATTCCACGCCCCACTCGTGCACCAGCTTGTTAAGCGCCGTCTTGCTGAAGGAGCTCATGGCCGAGAAGGAGAACAGGTTCAGCGGCGGGGCGTTGTTGAAGGTGCAGTGGGCGATGCACAGGTTGTGGGCCTCGGGGTCGAAGTTCGAGAGCTTCTGGTTCTTCTCGAAGGACTCGTTGACGGCGTAGCGCAGGGTGGCGATCAGCTCGTGGGCGTCCTGGTGGTTCATCTTCGGCATATGGGTCTTCCTTGGTCGAGAGCTTCCTGTATAGGCCAGTCTCGCCGGGGTGCAAGGTCGAGCCGACAGCGGGCGCCAGCCAATGCCAACCACATCCCACCGCCGCCCGGACTTCAGCCCGGTTTCCGCCATCCATGAAAAAGCCCCGCATCGGCGGGGCTTCTTCATGGCTCAGGGCTGGCTCAGACGCGCTCGGCCCAGAGGTCGTACTCGTCGGCATCGACCACGCGGACCATCACCTTGTCGCCTGGCTTCAGGTCGGTGCTGTCGATGAACACGCTGCCGTCGATCTCCGGGGCATCGGCGAAGGAGCGGCCGACCGCGCCTTGCTCGTCCACTTCGTCGATCAGCACTTCGATCTCCTTGCCGATCTTCAGCTGCAGGCGCTCGGCGGAGATCGCCTGCTGGTGCGCCATGAAGCGCTCCCAGCGCTCCTGCTTGATGTCGTCCGGCACCGGCTCCAGGCCCAGGTCGTTGGCCGGGGCGCCTTCGACCGGGGAGTACTGGAAGCAGCCGACGCGATCCAGCTGGGCTTCGCTCAGCCAGTCGAGCAGGTACTGGAAGTCTTCCTCGGTCTCGCCGGGGAAGCCGACGATGAAGGTGGAGCGGATGGTCAGCTCGGGGCAGATCTCGCGCCACTTCTTGATGCGCGCCAGGGTCTTGTCCTCGAAGGCCGGGCGCTTCATGGCCTTGAGCACCTTCGGGCTGGCGTGCTGGAAGGGGATGTCCAGGTAGGGCAGCAGCTTGCCGGCGGCCATCAGTGGGATCACGTCGTCGACGTTCGGGTACGGGTAGACGTAGTGCAGGCGCACCCACACGCCCATGCTCGACAGCGCCTGGCACAGCTCCAGCATGCGGGTCTTCACCGGCTGGCCGTTCCAGAAGTCGGTCTTGTACTTGACGTCGACGCCGTAGGCGCTGGTGTCCTGGGAGATCACCAGCAGCTCCTTCACACCGGCCTTGACCAGGCGCTCGGCTTCGCTCAGCACGTCACCCACCGGGCGGCTGACCAGCTTGCCGCGCATGGACGGGATGATGCAGAAGCTGCAGGTGTGGTTGCAGCCTTCGGAAATCTTCAGGTACGCGTAGTGGCGGGGGGTCAGCTTGATGCCTTGCGGCGGCACCAGGTCGATCAGCGGGTTGTGCTCGGCTTTCGGCGGGACCACCTCGTGCACTGCGTTGACCACCTGCTCGTACTGCTGCGGGCCGGTGACGGCTAGCACGCTGGGGTGCACGTTGCGGATGCTGTCCTCGGCCACGCCCATGCAGCCGGTGACGATGACCTTGCCGTTCTCGGCGATGGCTTCACCGATCACGTCCAGGGACTCGGCCTTGGCGCTGTCGATGAAGCCGCAGGTGTTGACCACCACGACGTCGGCATCCTGGTAGGTCGGGACGATTTCGTACCCTTCCATGCGCAGCTGGGTAAGGATGCGTTCGGAGTCGACCGTGGCTTTTGGGCAACCAAGGGATACGAAACCGACTTTGGGCGTTGCGGTGGACATTGGCGACTAACCTCGAAGGGCACCTCGCTGGGTGCCTCTGATCAAAAAGTGCGCAATTCTAGCGGCAGCCCGCGCACTTGACCAGCTTCTTTGGGACAAGCTGTCGCAGGCCGGTCAAGGCTCGTGATACCCGGTAATTGTAGGGGGCAGGCTCTATAGTCAGTCAGGACGACACCGCCCGACTCTTGCATCGACGAATGGGTCGGAGCAGGATGCGCGGAATTTTTTCGAGGAATCTTGTTACATGTCCGATGCAAGCGCCGGCACCGTTGAGCATGAGCAGCCCCATTCCAGCTCCGCGATCGGCCTGATGGCAGGCGCCGTGGGCGTCTGCTATGGCGATATCGGCACCAGCCCCCTGTACACCCTGAAGGAGGTCTTCATCGGCGGTTATGGCGTGCAGGCCAACCACGATGGCGTGCTCGGCGTGCTGTCGCTGATCTTCTGGTCGCTGATCTGGGTGGTGTCGATCAAGTACGTGATCTTCGTGCTGCGCGCCGACAACCAGGGCGAGGGCGGGGTGATGGCGCTGTCCGCGCTGGCCCGCCGTGCCGCCACCGGGCGCCGTCGCCTGCAGGCGATGGTGGTGATCGCCGGCCTTATCGGCGCTGCGCTGTTCTACGGCGACAGCATGATCACCCCGGCGATCTCGGTGCTTTCCGCCATCGAGGGCCTGGAGATCGCCTTCGACGGCCTGGAGCACTGGGTGGTGCCGATGTCGCTGGTGGTGCTGGTCGGCCTGTTCCTCATCCAGAAGCATGGCACGGCGCGTATCGGCATCCTGTTCGGCCCGGTGATGGTGGCCTGGTTCCTCGCCCTCGCGGCCCTGGGCATCTATGGCGTATCGCAGGAGCCGGAAGTGCTCAAGGCGATGAGCCCGACCTGGGCGATCAATTTCTTCGTCTCCCACCCCGGCATAGGCGTCGCCATCCTCGGCGCCACGGTGCTGGCGCTGACCGGTGCCGAGGCGTTGTACGCCGACATGGGCCACTTCGGCCGCAAGCCCATCGCCCGCGCCTGGTTCGCCCTGGTGCTGCCGGCGCTGGTGCTGAACTACTTCGGCCAGGGCGCGACCATCCTGGTCAACCCGGAGGCTGCACGTAACCCCTTCTACCTGACGGCCCCCGGATGGGCCCTGCTGCCGATGGTGGCGCTGTCCACGGCGGCGACCGTCATCGCCTCCCAAGCGGTGATTTCGGGCGCCTTCTCGCTGACCCGCCAGGCGATCCAGCTCGGCTACGTGCCGCGCATGTTCATCCAGCACACCTCCAGCCAGGAGCAGGGGCAGATCTACATCCCGGCGGTGAATTGGGCGCTGATGGTCGGCGTGGTGCTGCTGGTGCTGGGCTTCGAGTCCTCGGCGGCGCTGGCCTCGGCCTATGGCGTGGCGGTGACCGGCACCATGCTGATGACCACCCTGCTGATGGGCGTGGTGATCTGGCTGCTATGGAAATGGCCGCTGTGGCTGGTCGTCCCGTTCTTCCTGCTGATGCTGCTGGTGGATGCGCTGTTCTTCGCCGCCAACCTGCCCAAGGTGGTCCAGGGCGGCGCCTTCCCGGTCATCGCCGGCCTCGCGCTGTTCATCCTGATGACCACCTGGAAGCGGGGTCGCCAGTTGTTGGTGGATCGTCTCGACGAGGGTTCGCTGCCCCTGCCGCTGTTCATCGCCAGCATTCGCTCGCAGCCACCGCACCGCGTGCAGGGCACCGCCGTGTTCCTCACCGCGCGCTCCGATGCCGTGCCCCACGCGCTGTTGCACAACCTGCTGCACAACCAGGTGCTGCACGAGCAGGTGGTCCTGCTCACCGTGGTCAACGAAGACAGCCCGAGGGTTCCTCCGGAGCGACGCTTCGAGGTGGACGCCTATGGCGAGGGCTTCTTCCGCGTGGTGCTGCACTTCGGCTTCATCGAGGACCCGGACATCCCCCAGGCCCTGAAGCTGTGTCACCTCAACGACCTGGATTTCAGCCCCATGCGCACCACCTACTTCCTCAGCCGCGAGACGGTGATCCCGTCCAAGCTGATCGGCATGGCGCGCTGGCGCGAGGCCCTGTTCGCCTTCCTGCTGAAGAACGCCAACGGCAACCTGCGCTACTTCAACCTGCCGCTCAACCGCGTGATCGAGCTCGGCACCCAGGTAGAGATCTAGCCGCCGACGGGGTTCGCCACGACGAAAGAAGCCCGGGCATGCCCGGGCTTTTTCATGGATGGGATCAGCCTGCGGGCCGTGCTCGGGCCCCCAGGGCAGGACTCAATTCCGCCCCGGCAGCATGCGCCGCACGGTGTCGTCCTTGCTGATGAAGTGGTGGAACAAGGCCGCCGCCGCATGCAGGCCGATCAGCCAGTAGCCGAGCACGGCCACGGTCTCGTGCACCTCCTTGATCTGCCCGGCGAGGTCGGGATTCTTGTCGATCAGCGGCGGCAGCTCGAAACCGAAGAAGGGGATCGGCTTGCCGGCAGCGCTGAGGATCAGCCAGCCCGCCAGCGGCAGGCCCAGCATCAGGCCGTACAGCGCCAGGTGCGCGAGCTTGGCCAGGGCGTTCTGCCAGGCCGGCGGGTTCGGGGTGATCGGCGGGGTGGGTGAGAGGAAGCGTGCGGCGATGCGCACCAGTACTAGGGCGAACACCGAGAGGCCCAGCATGAAGTGCCATTGCTTGAGCAGTTCGCGGGTTTCGCTGCCCTTGGGAAAATTGCCCTTCAGCTCGATGGTGGCGTAGACGGCGGCGATCAGCAGCAGCATCAACCAATGCAGTGCGATTGAGAGTTTCCCGTAGCGGGACGTTGGGGTGGTCATCACGGCTCCTTGTTGTCCCGCATCGTAGCGGCGGGCTTGTCCCCAGTTTAGCGGCCGTGGCTTAAGTGAAAATGAAGCAGATCAAGCGTCGTGCTGCCCGCTACCTGGCGGGTAGCGGGCAGGCGGCGTCATGGGGCGGGCTGGCGCTTGGCGATGGCGGCGACCAGGCGCTGCGCCAGGGCGGGGTAGTTTTCGTCGTAGTGGTGGCCGCCGGGCAGCGCCAGCACTTCGCCTGGGGCGCCGGGCTGGGTGCAGCCGCTCTCGCTGGCCTCTTCCTTGCCATAGACGCAGAGCACCTTCTCGGCCGGCAGCTTGATCAGTTCAGGGCCGGTGGGTGCTTCCTGGCCGGCCTTGCCAAGCCAGCCCTGTACCTCGATCTCGAAGCTACCACTGCGCGCCAGCGCCAGCAGGAGGACGGCGTCCACCTGCTGCTGGTCGGCCTTGGGCAGGCGGTTGTAGAAGGCCGGCAGCACATCGGCACCGAAGGAGTAGCCCGCCAGCACGAAGCGCTGGGCCCCCCACTTCTCGCGGTACTGCTTCATCAGGCGGCTGAGGTCGGCGGCGCCCTGCTCGGGGCTCTTGTGCTGCCAGAAGTAGCGCAGCGCATCGATGCCGACCACCGAGTGGTCGCGCTTGGCCATTTCCTCGGCCACGGCGCGGTCCAGGTCACGCCAGCCGCCGTCGCCGGAATAGAACAGGGTGACGGTGGAGGAGGGCTTGGCGGCGGGCACCTCGACCACCGGCATCGGCGTGCCTTCGCCTTGCAGCAAGGCGCGCAACTGCTCGTCGAGCAACTGGGGCAGGGTGGTGTCGTAGTCGCTGATGCTGGTGTCGGCGTTGGCCTGGTCCCGGGCGAAGGCGGCACTGGGGTCGTCCGGGTTGTCGTTCCAGGCGATGGTCCAGTGGCCGTGGGGGGCGGCCTTGGGCAGCGGGGTCGGGCAGTCGGCGTGTTCCAGGCTGAAGTCGATGGACAGGGCGCGTGCCTCGTCCTTGTCCTGGCCGGCCAGCCACCGCCAGGCGAAGGCGGCTCCCGGGCCTATGCCCGCCACCAGGGTGGGTTCGCCCTGGAGCAGCTCCCGCGCGTTCTGGAGCAGGTGCTGCTGGGCATCGCAATCATTGGCCGGCAGGGCGAGCTGGACGATGCGCGCCGCACCGTCGTGGGCCAGGGCCAGCAGTTCGGCTTCCTTCAGTTGCTGGTCGCGATCCACCAGGACCAGTACCCGCGCCTTGGCGTCCGCCGGTGGGCTCGCCAGCGTCGCGGAGCTGCCATCCGCCAGGCGCTTCTGCTCGACCCTGGCCTGGGGCGCGGGGCGGCTCCAGAGCAGCAGGCCGATGCCGATGGCGAAGAGGACGGCGACGACCAGGATGCGCTTCCAGTTGCGTTTGAGCATGGTTCCCTCAGCGTTTGACCAGTCCGGTGAAGCCGCCGGCGATGAGCGCGGCGGTATCGGCCAGCGCCACCAGCGGGTCGAGGCCCGCAGGCACCGCCATGTAGCGCGGCTCCCACTCGGGCTGGAACTTGTCCTTGAAGCGGCGCAGGCCCTGGAAGTTGTAGAACTGCTCGCCACGGCGGAACACCAGGGCTCCCAGGCGCTGGGTCAGTGGCGCGCCACGGCGCGGCTGCAGGCCGGCCAGGGGCACCATGCCGAGGCTGAAGCGCTCGTGCCCGCGCTCCTTGAAGTGCAGCAGCAGGTTGAGCATGAGGAACTCCATGGTCAGCTTGGGTGCCTCGGGGTGCACACGCATCAGGTCCAGGCTGGCCAGTTCGCTGCTCCTGGTCTCCAGCAGGTTGGCGAAGGCCATGGGCTTGCCTTCGAAGAAGACCACGGCGATGCGGAAGTGCTTGAGGTAGTCGGGGTCGAAACGGCCCAGGGAGAAGCCCTTCTCGCGCACCTGCTTGCCCTGCATCCAGGCTTCGGAGATGGCCCGCAGCGCATCCAGCGGCGCCAGCCCGGCGTCGAATATCTCCATCGACAGGCCGTCGCGCTGGCCCCGGCTGAGGGTGTAGCGCAGGTCCTTCATGGCCTTGTTCTTGGCTTCCAGGTCGAAGCGGCGCAGGTCGACCCGCGCCTCTTCGCCGAGCTTCAGGGCGCTGAGGCCGATATCCATGTAGTACGGCAGGTTCTCCGCACGTACCTGGTAGAACACTGGGCGCGCATGGTGCACGTCGCAGAGGTCGCGGAACTGCCAGATCAGCTCGGCACGGTGGTTGGCCTTGCCGATGGGGTCGAACAGCGCCACCAGGCTGCGCCCGCGGCGGGCGAACATCAGGAAGGCGTCCTCCTCGGGGTGGAACAGCAGCGCCTTGTCGCCGGTGAGCACCAGGCCGCCGTCGGGCTGGCCGGATGCCTTGACGATATCGGCGGCCTTGAGCAGTTCCTCCTCGGTGGGCTCGTGGATCACCAGGGGGACCGGCCGCAGCAGCCAGATCAGCGCCAGGCCCGCCAGCAGCAGGCCGCTGCCCAGGGTCGCACGTAGGGTGCGCGGGGCGTCGGCGTCCACGGCGAACTGCCAGAACAGTTCATGGCTGTAGGGCACGTCCTGGTAGGCGAAGAACATCAGCCACAGCGACGCGGCCAGTACGCAGGCGCTGGCGCCCAGGTTGACCGGCGAGAAAGGCATCTCCAGCAGGCGGCTGGGGCGATAGAAGGCATTGCGGAACATCGCCAGGAGGGTCGCGGTGAGCACCAGCAGGCTGGCCTCTTCCCAGTCGAAGCCCTTGAGCATCGACAGCCCGGCACCGGCGAGCAGCAGCACCACCGTCAGCGCCCAGGCTGCCGACAGGCGCCGGCGCAGGCCATGGGCGAGCAGCAGGCAGAGCACGCCCACCAGGCTGGCGGCCAGGTGCGAGGCGTCGATCAGGCGATGGGGGATGAGGAAACTCAGGTGCTCCAGGCGGGTGTCGATGGCCGGGGTGGCACCGGAGAACAGCAGCACCACGCCAGAGAGGAACACCATCAGCGACAGCACCGGCGCGGCCAGGCCGGAGGCGGCGCGCACCGCCTGGCGCCCGGCGGGCAGGAAGCGTTGCGCCTCGTTCGCCAGCAGCAGCAGGCAGGCGAGGATCAGCGGCAGGCCCACATAGATGAGGCGATAGAGCAGCAGGGCGGCGGCCAGGGGCGCTGCACCGAGTTGCCCCGCGAAGGCCGCCAGCAGCACGGCCTCGAACACGCCGACACCGCCCGGCACATGGCTGAGCACGCCGGCTGCCAGGGCCAGCAGGTAGACCAGCAAGAAGGCGCCCAGAGGCGGCGCTTCCGGCAGCAGTACATAGAGCACGGCAGCGGCGGCGCAGACGTCGACCAGGGTGATCACCAGCTGCAGTGCGGACAACTGCAGGCCCGGCAGGCGCAGGGTGCGGTGGCCGATGCGGATGTTCACGCAACCCGGTGTCGGCGCCACCGGCTCGCGCAGGCGCGACAGCCAGACCACGGCGATGACGGTGGCGGCGAGCACGGCGCTGGCGATGATCGCCACCAGGCTGGTGGAGATGCGCAAGGCCTGGGCGGCTGCGGGCAGGTCACTCAGCGCGGCCACGGCGGCCAGGGGGGGCAGGGCGCTGCCCAGGGCCAGGCTGGCGAACAGGGTGATGCGGGCGATATCGCCGGTGCCGACGTTGTCGCGGCTATAGAGGCGGTAGCGCACCGAGCCCCCGGTGATCACCGAGAGGCCGATGGCGTTGCCGATGCCCGTGGCGCAGAAACTGCCGAGGGCCATGCGCGGGAAGGGCAGCTTGACCCCGGCGAAGCGGCAGCCGGACCACTCGTAACCCATCAGCGCGATGAAGCCGATCGCCGTGGCGCCAATGGCCATCAGCAGGCTGGTGCCGGGTACATCACGCACGGCCGTGCGCAGCGCGTCGGGGTCGAGCTCGCGCAGCAGGTGCCAGCAGGCGACCAGGCCGATGGTGAACAGAAGAAGGGTGAAGGCCAGCCCGATGGGCTGTCGGTAGGCGCTTATGCGATCGAGCCAGCGCAGTTGCGCGGGTTCGTCCTGCAGCGTGGAATCGTCGGGGAGCGGATTTTCAACGGTGGGGTTGGCGCGCATCGAGCACCTCATGCAATGTGCGCCACAGGATGTGGGCAGCGCGGGCAAGTTCCAAGCCCTGTAATGCAATATTTTCCTTGGCGCATGGCCTGACTGAGGGGCGGGCGGCTTCAGCCTAAGAAAAGACGCCCAAACGAAAAAGGCCACTCTTTCGAGTGGCCTTTCCGTATTTGGTTGCGGGAGCTGGATTTGAACCAACGACCTTCGGGTTATGAGCCCGACGAGCTACCAGACTGCTCCATCCCGCGTCTGTGGGTCGGCATTCTAGCGATTTAATTCACCCTGTCAACGCCTGATTGAGAAAAAAGTGTTTTTTCTTCAGATGCTTAGCGTGATCCGGGTGGTCAGATAGTCCTCCAGCCCCTGCCGGGCGGGGTTCTTCAGGCTTTTCGGGGCGAGGTGCGCAGGTGCGGGAATGGGCCGGATGAACCTCGGGCCCGGAACGGGGAACCGGGCCCGAGGGCGGCAGGAGGTCCATTTCCTGGCCGCTGGACGAGCGTAACGGGGAGACGCTGTAGGAGAGTTCCAGACACCGGTAGGCTCGGGCTGATTCCGCCACGCGTCCGTTGTAGAGATTTGGGCCCCGGCGATACTGCTGCGCTTCAACGGGGTGCCGGTGGTGCCCCATCCGCGTTGGTCGCGCCTCGTTCCACGGGGCGTTTCGTTCCGGAGTTCCCATGACGCTCGATTCCTTCAGCCGCCTCGTCATCGAGCCGGCCCTGGCCCTGCTGCCCGATGAGATGAACAGCCCCGAGGCGCAGTTGATGCTGCTCGCCATCGCCTTGCAGGAAAGCGGCCTGGAGAAGCGCCCGTTGGTCACGGGCGGGCCTCACAGCTATTGGCAATCGGAGTCGCCCGATGAAATGGTCCACTTCGTCCTACGCTGCCCGGTGACCCGGGATGTCGCCGTCGAGGTATGCGACGCCCGCCAGGTGCCGCCGGTGGATGAGCGGGTTCGCGTTGCGCTGGGGCATGACGATACGCTCGCAGCCGCTTTCGCGCGGCTTTTGCTGTGGAGCGACCCGGCGCGTCTGCCTGCGCTCGATGAGGTGGAGGCGTCCTGGGACCTCTATATAAGGACCTGGCGCACCCCCGACCCACGGCCCGAGCTCTGGCCGGAGCATCACGCCCGGGCCGCCCAGGTCGTGAGCACATCCGGCCGCTGAAACCCGCCTGGCAAATCGGCTAGACTTGCCCGCCTCCCGTCCGTGGAGGCTCCCCCGGCGGCATCCGCCCGCCCGAGCGTGCTTCCTTCGCTCCACCGGTAACCAGGCGTCCATGAGTCAAAGGAAGATCATCCACATCGATTGCGACTGCTTCTATGCAGCCATCGAGATGCGCGACGACCCGTCGCTGGCCGGCCGTCCCCTGGCGGTCGGCGGCTCGGCGGACCGGCGCGGGGTGATCGCCACCTGCAACTACGAGGCGCGCGCCTATGGCGTGCGTTCGGCCATGTCGTCGCACCATGCGTTGAAGCTGTGCCCGGATTTGCTGATCGTGCGGCCGCGCTTCGACGCCTACCGCGAGGCATCGCGGGAGATCCACGCCATCCTTCGTGATTTCACCGAGATCATCGAGCCGCTGTCCCTCGACGAGGCCTATCTCGACGTATCCGCGAGCCAGCACTTCAGTGGCAGCGCCACGCGCATCGCCCAGGAGATCCGCCGGCGGGTGTGGCAGGAGCTGCGCATCACCGTTTCCGCCGGGGTGGCACCGAACAAGTTCCTGGCCAAGATAGCCAGCGACTGGCGCAAGCCCGACGGCCTCTTCGTGATCACGCCCGACCAGGTGGACGACTTCGTCGCCGAGCTGCCGGTGAGCAAGCTGCACGGCGTGGGCAAGGTGACGGCGGACAAGCTCGGCCGCCTGGGCGTGATCAGTTGCGCGGACCTGCGCGAATGGAGCCGCCTGGCCCTGGCTCGCGAGTTCGGCAGTTTCGGCGAGCGCCTCTACGGCCTGGCGCGTGGCATCGATGAGCGTGCGGTGCAGGTGGACAGTCGCCGCCAGTCCCTGAGCGTGGAGAACACCTACGACCAGGACCTGCCCGATCTCGCCGCCTGCCTGGCGCGCCTGCCGGAGCTGTTCGAGGAGTTGCAGCGGCGCCTGCAGCGGCTCGACTCCAGCTATAAGCCCGGCAAGCCCTTCGTGAAGCTGAAGTTCCACGACTTCTCCCAGACCACCCTGGAGCAGGCCGGCGCCGGGCGTGACCTGGATAGCTACAGGCTGTTGCTGGGCGCGGCGTTCGCCCGGGGTGACAAGCCGGTGCGGCTGATCGGCATCGGCGTGCGCCTGCAGGATCTGCAGGGCGTCGCCGAGCAGCTCAAGCTTTTCTGAAACTCAGCGTTCCGGCCACAGGCGCAGCGGCTTGCCTTCGGCGGGCCACAGGCGCAGTTGCTCGATCGCCGAGAAGTCCCAGCGCTGCACGCCCGGCAGGGCATCGAGGAAGCGCTGTTCCTGCTCCATCAAAGCCGGTGCGCACATCTTGCGGGTGCTGCCGACCGGACCGAAGCTGATCCTGTCGTCCTTCAGCTCGTAGGAGGCGAACCAGTGGTTGCAGCCGCCATTGCCATAGGCACGGCCGTCGCGGCCCAGGGTGATGGTCAGGTGGCTGTTGTCGATCAGCGGGCGTTCGCCGATCCACTCCACCTGATAGGTACGTTCGGTCTCGATGCTCGGGCCTTCGCTGGCGCAGCCCACCAGGGCCAGGGCGCCGACGGCGGCACTGATTGCGTTGCGGTTCATGGGGTCTCCTGACGGCATTTCGGGCAGAGGTGCTTGTCTTCCCTGTTCAACCAGCCCAGCTCGGCGATGCGGGCTTCCGCGGCCGGTGCCTGCGCGCTCTTGCCGAGGCTGGAGTCGACGGCGAACTCGAAGTCCAGGCGCTTGGCGCAGGCGTCGCAGTCCACGTGCCAGTTGAGGATGGACAGTTCCTTGAAGACCGGGCCCTTGGCCACCGCCAGCCACTGGCCGGGCGGGTTGATCAGGTGGCGGACCTTCTCCACCTCCAGGCGCATCGCCAGGTCGCGGCTGCCCTTGAGGGTGACGACCAGGGTGTCGCCATTCTGGATCGAGCCCCCGGTGCCGGTGACCTGATAGCGGCCCGGAGCGAGCGCACGGCACTCGCTGAGGGTGTGGGCGGGGTTGAGCAGGTTGTAACGGAAATCGTGTTCGGCCATAGGTCCTCCAGAAACGCCGCGCATCCTATCACGGCCTAGGCGTCGACCTGGTTGCACGGCCGCCCGGCGGCCCAGGCGGCGATGTTGTCCAGCGTGGTGCGGGCGATGGCCGCCAGCGCCTCGCGGGTGAGGAAGGCCTGGTGCGCCGTGACGATGACGTTGGGGAAGGTCAGCAGCCGGGCCAGCACGTCGTCCTGCAACGGCAGGTCGGAGCGGTCTTCGAAGAACAGGTTGGCCTCCTCTTCATAGACGTCCAGGCCCAGGTAGCCGAGCTGGCCGCTCTTCAGCGCCTCGATCAGCGCCGGGGTTTCCACCAGCGCGCCGCGGCCGGTGTTGATGAGCATCGCGCCGGGCTTCATGTGCTGCAGGCTGTCGGCGTTGATCAGGTAGCGGGTGGCGTCGTTGAGCGGGCAGTGCAGGCTGATGATGTCGCTCTCGGCGAGCAGCAGGTCCAGTGGCAGGTAGCGTGCCCCCATGGCTTCCACGGCCGGGTTGGGGAAGGGGTCGTAGGCCAGCAGCTGGCAGCCGAAGCCGGCCATGATGCGGGCGAAGGTCTCGCCGATCTGCCCGGTGCCGACCACGCCCACGCGTTTGCCCACCAGGTCGAAGCCGGTGAGGCCGTGCAGGCTGAAGTCGCCTTCGCGGGTGCGGTTGTAGGCGCGGTGAAGGCGCCGGTTGAGGGCGAGGATCAATGCCACCGCATGTTCGGCGACCGCGTGGGGTGAGTAGGCCGGCACCCGCACGACGGTGAGGCCGAGCGCGCGGGCTGCCGTGAGGTCGACGTGGTTGTAGCCGGCCGAGCGCAGGGCGATCAGGCGCGTGCCGCCCGCCACCAGGTGCTCCAGCACCGGCGCGGACAGGTCGTCGTTGATGAAGGCGCAGACCACGTCGAAGCCATTGGCCAGGGCCGTGGTGTCGAGGGTCAGCCGTGCCGGCTGGAAATGCAGCTCGATGCCTGCCGCGGCGCCGAGGAAGCTGTCGCGGTCATAGTTCTGGCTGCTGAAAAGAATGGTGCGCATGGGCTCTCCTTTTATTCCCCGGCCATTCTAGACCGCCGGGGAAGAGGCGCCCTGCATCAGGTCAGTTCAAGCGTTCACCCGCGTTTCCCCGGCCAGGCGGACGATGGCCACGTCGAGCTCGTCGAGCGCCTGGCGATAGGCCGGGTCGTTCTTCTTGAGCAGGGTTTCGCTGCGCTGGCAGGCCGCGCGCAACTGTGGCACGCCGCAATAGCGGGTGGCGCCGTGCAGGCGGTGGACGCGCTCCAGCAGGGTCGCGTGGTCGTCGCTGTCCAGCGCCTGGCGGATGGCCTGGCGGTCCGCTGCGAGGGAGGCCAGCAGCATCGCCAGCATGTCGGCGGCGAGATCGGCCTTGCCGGCGGCCAGGCGCAGGCCTTCCTCCGGGTCCAGCACGCTCGGTTCATCCTCGTTGGCCGGGTGCTCGGCGCCTCGCTCGGGGGCCGGGCTGTGCAGGACCAGGCCGGTCCACTTGAGCACCACCTGGGCCAGTTGGCGCTCGCCGATGGGCTTGGTCAGGTAGTCGTCCATGCCGCCTTGCAACAGGGCGCGTTTCTCGTTGGCCAGGGCGTGGGCGGTGAGGGCGACGATGGGCACCGGGCTCAATTCGCTGCCGGCTTCCAGGCGGCGGATTTCCTCGGTGGCCTGGCGCCCGTCCATGCCGGGCATTTGCACGTCCATGAGGATCAGGTCGAAGTTGTGCTGCTGCGCGGCCTCGACGGCGGCATAGCCACTGTCCACCGCGGTCACCTGGGCGCCCATGTCGCCGAGCAGGGTCTCGACCAGCAGCAGGTTGGCCGGGTTGTCGTCGACGCAGAGGATCTTCGGCGCGCGCGTGCTCTGTGGCTGCGGTGCCTCCAGGCGCGGCTGCTGGCGCGGACTGACCAGGCCGGTGAGGGCACGGTGCAGCTTGCGCGTGCACGCCGGCTTGGCCTGCAACTGGTTGTGCGAGTCGGGCAGCACCTGGTGATACAGCGCCTGCTCGGTGGTGGGGCAAAGCACCAGGCTCTTGCAGCCCAGCTGGTCCAGTTCCCAGATGTACTGGCTGAGGCGATCCGGCGGCAGGTCGCGGGCGGTCACGCCCATAACCGCGAAGCCGATGGCGCGGGTGCCGTTGCGCTGGGTCTCGACCGCCTCCAGCAAGGCCTCCAGGCTCGGGTAGTCCTGCACCTCCAGGCCGCAGTCCTCGAGCTGGTGGTGCAGCGCCTGGCGGGCCAGTTCCTGGGGCTCGAACACTGCGGCGTAGCGCCCGGCGAGCAGGGCCTTGGGCAGGTCGTCGGCGTCGTCGCGGGCCTTGGGCAGGCTGACGCTGATCCAGAACTCGGAGCCTTCGCCCGGGGTGCTGGCCACGCCTATCTCGCCGCCCATCTGCTCGATCAGGCGCTTGGAGATGACCAGCCCCAGGCCGGTGCCGCCGGCCTGGCGCGACAACGAGTTGTCGGCCTGGCTGAAGGCCTGGAACAGGGCGCGCAGGTCCTCGTCGGAAAGGCCGATGCCGGTGTCCTGCACGCTGATGCGCAGTTGCACCAGGTCGGCATCGCTGTCGTCCTCGAGCATCGCGCGCACGGCGATGGTGCCCTCGCGGGTGAACTTGATGGCGTTGCTCACCAGGTTGGTCAGCACCTGCTTGAGGCGCAGGGGGTCGCCCACCAGCTGCAGCGGGGTGTCGCGGTAGACCAGGCTGACCAGTTCCAGGCGCTTCTCGTGGGCGGCGGGGGCGAGGATGGTCAGGGTGTCCTGGATCAGGTCGCGCAGGTTGAAGGGGATGTTCTCCAGCACCAGCTTGCCGGCCTCGATCTTCGAGAAGTCGAGGATCTCGTTGATGATCCCCAGCAGGTTGTCGGCGGACTTCTCGATGGTCGACAGGTAGTCCTGCTGGCGCGGCGACAGCTCGCTCTTCTGCAGCAGGTTGGTGAAGCCGAGGATGCCGTTGAGCGGGGTGCGGATCTCGTGGCTCATGTTGGCGAGGAACTCGGACTTGATCCGGCTCGCCTCCAGGGCCTCCTTGCGCGCCAGGTCCAGCTCGATGTTCTGGATCTCGATGGTCTCCAGGTTCTGGCGGACGTCCTCGGTGGCCTGGTCGATGTTGTGCTGCAGTTCTTCCTGGGCGCTCTGCAGCGCCTCGGCCATGCGGTTGATGCCCCCGGCCAGCTCGTCCATCTCGTGGTTGCCGAGCTGCGGCAGGCGGGTTTCCAGGCGACCTTCCTTGAGCAGCGCGACGCCCTGCTTGATGCGCCGCAGCGGCTCGTTGATCTGGTGGCTCATGCGCAGGGCGAGCAGCGCGGTGACGGCGAGGCCGGCGGTGATCAGCAGCAGGCTGGCGAACAGGCTGCGATAGCCCTTGAGCAGCGTGCCGTGGTGCGACATCTCCAGCTCGACCCAGCCCAGCAGCTGGTCGTCGCCCAGCTTGGCGGTGTCGCCGGAAAGCACGCGGTGGCGTTCGAACACCGGCTGCATGAAGCGCGTTGCATCGGTGTTGCTGGTCAGGCTGAGGTGGCTGCCGTCGCTGTCGGGCGTGCCGTTGAGCATGCTCGGCCCGGCGTGGGCGAGGCGTGCGCGTTCCAGGCTGAGGAAGCTCACGGCGCGCACGTCGGGCTGGTCCAGCGCGTGGTCGGCGATGCGCTCCAGCAGCACCGCGTCGCCACGGACCAGGGCCGGCGCCGCCAGGGGGGCCAGTTGCTCGGCGATCATCTGGCCGCGCTGCAGCAGCTGCGCCTGCATGTCGGAAAGCTGCGCCCAGATGAAGTAGCCGCCCAGCACCAGGGCCAGCAGGCTGGTGGGCAGCAGGGTGAGCAGCAGAACGCGGCCCTTGATGCCTAGATCCTTGTACACGCTCGTTCCTTCGGTCAGTGAATGCCGGAAGTGTAGCGATTCGGCCGGTCGGAATCCTCCCGCTTATAGGCGGGAATCCAGGCGGTGATATGGGAATCCAGGCGGCGATTTGCCAGAATGCGACTCTATTAACGAATAATTCGCATTTGCTGGTGATTCCATGAACGTCAGTAGCCCCCCGAGCGCCCGCATCCTCGCCATCGAGGACGACCCCGTCCTGGCCTCCCATCTCTGCGATCACCTCGGTCGCCGGGGGTTCGACGTGACCTTGCGGCGGGACGGCGAAGAGGCCCTGGGCCTGGCCTGCGCCGAGGATTTCGACCTGATCCTCATGGACATCCTGCTGCCCGGGCGCAGCGGCCTGGAGGTGCTCGCCGAGCTGCGCCGCCGCCGCCGCGTGCCGGTGATCCTGATGTCCGCGCTGGGCGCCGAGCAGGACCGCATCGCCGGCTTCAGCCAGGGGGCGGACGACTACCTGCCCAAGCCCTTCAGCATGGCGGAGATGCAGGTGCGGGTGGATGCCGTGCTGCGTCGCGTAGCCTACGAACGGCGTGAACCGGAACCGCCCAGCGATGCGCTGGAGCTGAAGTTCGACGAAGGGCGCTCGGATATCAGCTATCGCGGGCGCTGGGCCGAACTCACGCCCACCGAGTACCGCCTGCTGGTCACCTTCTCGCGGCACATGGAGGAGGCGCAGAGCAAGGCGTTCCTCTACCAGCACGTGCTGCACCGCGCCTACTCGCAGCACGACCGCAGCCTGGACATGCACGTCAGCCACATCCGTCGCAAACTGGCGCGGCTCGGCTATGCCGAGTGGCGGCTGGAGACCGTCTGGGGCAAGGGCTACGTGCTCACCAGCGGGAAAGGCTGATGCCCGGTCGCCATTCGCTGTTCTGGAAGCTGGCGATCATCCTCGTCGGCTTCTGCCTGGTGATGATCGCCCTGACGCTGTCGTTCGGTCAGCTCATCGGCGAACGCACCTCCTACCTGTCCGACACGGCGCGCACGACCCTGCGCGGCTACGCCCGTGAGGCCGAGCAGGCCTGGCGTGAAGGAGGACGGGCCGGCGTCGATGCCTTCCAGGTCGACCTGGAGCGCCGCGAGGGCAGCTGGGTGCTGGTGCTCGACCAGCACCTGTTCCCCCTGGGCAGCCGCCCGGTCAGCGAGGAGCAGCGCCGTCGCCTGGGCTTCATGCGGCAACTGGAGTGGCCGATGGGGCGGCAGACGCCGGAACCCCGCACGCTGAGCATTCCCTTCGAGGGCCAGGACGGGCAGCTGGTGATGCTCCTGCCGCAACGCTTCAGCCCCTGGGGCCCACGGCCGCTGTTGTTCTTCATCGCCCAGAAGGTGGTGCCCGGGCTGCTCGCCCTGCTGCTGTGCATGCTGCTCTACCGGCTGTTCATCGCCCCGCTGGCGCGCCTGCGCGAACAGGCCAATTCGCTGAAGGCGGACGACCTCGGCGCGCGTCTGGGCGAACCCTTCGTTTCGCGACGGGACGAGCTCGGAGAGCTGGGCCGGGCCTTCGATCACATGGCCGATCGCCTGCAAGGCACCGTGGTCTACCAGCGCCGGCTGCTCAGCGACCTCTCTCACGAACTGCGAACCCCGCTCAGCCGCCTGCGTGCGGCCAGCGAGCGCGAGGACGACCTGCCGGCGCTGCGCCAGCGCCTGGAGCGCGAGATCGGCGTGATGCAGCAACTGGTGGAAAACACCCTGGAGCTGGCCTGGATGGATTCCGAGCGCCCGCATTTCCCCCAGGAGGCGGTGCCGTTGCGGCCACTCTGGGACGTGCTCACGGAAGACGCCTGTTTCGAGACGGGATGGCCCCGGGAGCAACTGCGTTTCGAGCTGGACGAGCGGTGCGTGGTCAAGGCCCACCTCAACAGCCTGGCACAGGCCCTGGAGAACATGCTGCGCAATGCCATCCGCCATTCACCTGCGGGCGGGCTGGTCACGCTGTCCGGCCACCAGGAGGGCGAGCACTGGCTGCTATGCCTCCACGACCAGGGGCCTGGGGTGGCGGAAGAACACCTGGAGCTGATCTTCGAACCCTTCTCCCGGCTCGACGAGGCGCGGCCCGGCGATGGCGGTTTCGGCCTGGGGCTGAGCATCGCCCGCAGCGCCATCGAACTTCAGGGCGGCCGACTGTGGGCGTGCAACCTGGATCCGGGGCTGGGCTTGCACATGCGCCTGCAAGCCTGGCCGGGCGGCGCCTCGGGTTCGGGCTAAGAACGCCATAGGACTCGGGCCCCGAGGCTTCCTGGCGGTCATCCGAATGTCTCCCTGAAAGGGCGGACGGCCGAGCTAGTTGAGAATATTCATACCGTCGCCGTCCTGGGCCAGGAAACGCTGCTGGGCCTGATGGTCGCTGTCGTCGCCGAGTTCGCTCGCGCGCTGGTGGAAGTCGCCGGCCAGGGCCCGTATGCGCGGGTCGCTGGCCTGGGCCAGGCTGGCACGGCTGGTGCGGAGGAAGTTGAGATTGCCGGCGGCCAGCGAGCGTCGCAGCCAGTCCAGGGCCTCGTCGATCCGCCCCTGGGCCGCCAGTACCGCGGCATAGCTGAACTGGCCGCGGAAGTCGCCGGCCTCGGCCGAGCGCCGGTACCAGTCCAGGGCGATTCCGGCATCGCGTGGCACGGCGATGCCCTCTTCGAAATAGCGCCCCACCAGGTTCATCGACTTGGCGTGCCCGGCTTCGGCCGCCTGCAGGTAGAGGGCGAAGGCGGCCGCCTGGTCGAGCTCGACTCCGCGTCCGGTGGCCAGAAGGCCCGCGTAGTTGTACAGGGCCCAGTCGAGCCCACTGGCGATGGCCTGCCGGTACTGGTTGGCGGCTTCCACCAGGTCGACGTCACCGCCCCAGCCGTGCTCCAGGCAGCGGCCGAGCATGTTGCGCGCCATGGCGTCGCCGTTGTCGGCGGCGATGCGGAACCAGGCGCGGGCCAGGGCCGGGTCTTTCTCGATGCCCTTGCCATCGAGGAGGATCTGCCCCAGCAGCGTCTGCGCATCGGTCATGCCGTCGCGGGCGGCACCGAGGATGATCCGTGCGGCCTGGCGAGGGTCGCTGGCCAGCCGCTCGCGCAATTCTTCAACGCTGAGGGTTTCGGTGCGCCTGAGGGTGACGTGCATTTCAGGTGTCCGCCCAGCGCCGCAGCAGGTTGTGGTAGGTGCCGGTGAGCTGGATCAGCGCGGGGTGTTCGGGTACGTCGCGGGTCAGGCTCTGGATCGCCTGGTCCATCTCGTAGAGCAGGGTGCGCTGGCCGTCGTCGCGGACCATGCTCTGGGTCCAGAAGAACGAGGCGATGCGTGCGCCCCGGGTCACGGGCTCCACCTTGTGCAGGCTGGTGGAGGGGTAGATGACCAGGTCTCCGGCGGCGAACTTCACGCGCTGGGTGCCGTAGGTGTCCTGGATCACCAGTTCGCCGCCGTCGTAGCTATCCGGTTCGCTGAAGAACAGCGTGGCGGAGACGTCGGTGCGGACCTGCTCGGGGCTGCCCTGGATGCGGCGGATGGCGTTGTCGATGTGGTAGTCGAAGGTGCCACCGCCCGTGTAGCGGTTGAACAGGGGCGGGAAGACCTTCAGCGGCAGCACGGCGGAGACGAACAGCGGGTGGGTCCACAGGCGCTGCAGCATCGCCGCGCTGATTTCCTTCGCCAGGGGATGGCCTTCCACCAGTTGCTCGTTGTGCTTGGCCTTCGCCGACTGGTGCCCGGCGGTGACGCGGCCATCCGCCCAGTCGGCCTGTTCCAGCGCTTCGCGGATGCGGGCGGCCTCTTCGGGCGTGAATACACCGGGTATGCGCAGGAGCATGGTCTGGGGCCTCCGGATGGGAAAAAAGCGCAAATGTTAGTGATTTACATTTGTTGCTGGCAAGGGGATTTGCCGGGCCTGCCGACGGCCTGCGCGGACGAGTGTAAAGTTTGTAAAAAAGATGCAAATGAGAATGTGTGGCAATTGATAGTGTAAACGTTTTGAAATAGATTCCGCGGCCTCTGAGATCCCTGGGGAGGGAAAACGATGTCGCGTCAGTCACTCGAATCCACCGCTTCTGCCCAGCGCCTGCTGGCATCCGCCATCGGCGTTGCCCTCTCGGCCGCCTCCCTGGCGCCGGTTGCCCATGCCGCGCAAGCGGAGAAGAAGGACGGCGAACAGGACGGCGTGATCTCGCTCGATGCCACCTCGGTGGTCGGTGAGCAGATCGGGGGCGAGGACTACCAGGTCCAGCGCTCCGCCTCGCAGAAGTACACCGCGCCGCTGGTGGACACGCCGCGCTCCGTGACCGTGGTTCCGCAGCAGGTGATCAAGGACACCGGCGCGCTGAGCCTGCAGGACGCGTTGCGCACCGTGCCCGGTATCACCATGGGGGCGGGCGAGGGCGGCAACCCCCAGGGCGATCGTCCCTTCATCCGCGGCTTCGACGCCCAGTCCGATACCTACCTCGATGGCGTGCGCGACACCGGTTCGCAGACCCGCGAGATCTTCGCCATCGAGTCCATCGAGGTGAGCAAGGGGCCGAACTCTTCCTTCGGTGGCCGTGGCTCGGCCGGTGGCAGCCTCAACCTGGTGACCAAGAAGGCGCACCTCGGTGATTCCATCGACGGTGGCTTCACCTGGGGTTCCGACCAGACCCAGCGCTACACCGCCGACATCAACCAGCAGTTCCTCGACACCGCCGCGTTCCGCCTCAACCTGATGAGCCACGAGAGCAATGTCGCCGGTCGCGACAAGGTCAACTACGACCGCTGGGGCGTGGCCCCGTCGCTGGCCTTCGGCCTCGGCACCGACACCCGCGTGAACCTCGACTTCTATCACATGGAAAGCGACGACCTGCCGGACTCGGGCATCCCCTACGGCTACTCGGTGGGCACCACCCACACCGCGGGCAGCCCGGACAAACCCGTCGACGGCGGCGACAGCAGCAACTTCTATGGCCTGACCAGCCGCGACTTCCGCAAGACCCGGGCGGACATCGCGACCATCGCCATCGAGCACGACCTGACCGATTCGCTGACCCTCAAGAACACCCTGCGCCACGGCAACAGCATGCAGGATTACATCCTGACCCAGCCGGACGACAGCAAGGGCAACGTGATCAATGGCACCGTCTGGCGCCGCGCCAACAGCCGTGTGAGCAACACCGCCACCACCACCAACCAGACCGACCTGTTCGGCGATTTCCAGCTGGCCGGGCTCAAGCACAGTTTCTCCACGGGCATCGAGCTGTCCCGCGAGGAGTCCGATCGCTCTTCCTACACGGTCGCCAACTCGGTGGGGACCGGCAACCTGAACTGCCCGACCACGGGTGCCGGCACCGGCTACAACTGCACCTCGCTGGGCAATCCCAACCCGGACGACCCCTGGGCCGGCAGCGTCGCGCGCAACTACGCCGCCACCGTCACCACCGGCGATACCCGTGCGCTCTACGCCTTCGACAGCATCGAGCTGGACCCGCAGTGGATCCTCAACCTGGGCCTGCGCTACGACAACTTCCAGACCGAGTCCAGGACCAAGTCCGCCGCTGGCGCCACCACCTTCAAGGCGTCCGATACCGCCGAGTTCGTCAACTACCAGGTGGGCCTGGTATGGAAGCCGGCCAGCAACGGCAGCATCTATGCCTCCTACGCCACGTCCGCGACGCCGCCGGGCTCCATGCTGGGCGAGGGCACGGAAGGCAACGCCCTGCCGACGTCCGTGGGCACGCCGACCAGTATCGTCAGCGACCTGGAGCCGGAAGAGACCACCAACTACGAGCTGGGCACCAAGTGGGACCTGCTCGATGAGCGCCTGTCGCTGACCGCCGCGATCTTCCGCACCGAGAAGGAAAACACCCGCGTCCTGGTGAGCAACTACACCTACGAGAACGCCGGCAAGACCCGCGTCGACGGCCTCGAGGTGACCGCCAGCGGCAAGATCACCGACAAATGGCAGGTGTTCGCCGGCTACAGCTACCTGGACAGTGAGCTGGTCGACCCGGGTGCCGTGGGCAACCGTACGGGCCTGGTGACCAGCACCGTCAACGCGGCCAAGGGCAACGAGATGCCCAATACGCCGAAGAACAGCTTCAGCCTGTGGACCACCTACCAGGTACTGCCGAAGCTGACCCTCGGCGCCGGTGCCTTCTACGTGGATGATGTGTTCGGCGACAACAACAACTCCGTGTACGTCCCGTCCTACTGGCGCTACGACGCGATGGCGGCCTACCAGCTGACCAAGAACGTCGACCTGCAGCTGAACGTGCAGAACCTCACCGACGAGACCTACTACGACAAGGCCTTCACCACCCACTTCGCCAACCAGGCGGCGGGTCGTACGGCGTTGCTCAGCACCAACTTCCACTTCTGATCGGCACGGCCCTGCCGCCCCGCCAGGCCACGGAGCCCCGGTCGCGATCGCTGCCGGGGCTTCGTCGTTCTCGCGTACCTATATAAGGAGGGACGGGGTCGCGACGCGGGCCGGACCGGCCCTGCAATAGCCGTCGGTTCCATGCATATAGCCTCATGGCATAACGCGACACCTTCCCGCGATATGGCCATCGCCGGTTTGCCGGTATCATGTGCACCCCCTGCGTCTGGATTGCGAACCCCTGCCATGACCCTGCAGTACCCAACCATCGCCGACTGCATCGGCAACACTCCGCTGGTGCGCCTGCAGCGCCTGGGCGGAGCCACCAGCAACACCCTCCTGGTCAAGCTCGAAGGCAACAACCCCGCCGGTTCCGTGAAGGACCGCCCGGCCCTGTCGATGATCACCCGCGCCGAACTGCGCGGTGCCATCCAGCCCGGTGACACCCTGATCGAGGCGACCTCGGGCAACACCGGCATCGCGCTGGCCATGGCGGCGGCGATCAAGGGCTACAAGATGGTCCTGATCATGCCGGACAACATGAGTGCCGAGCGCAAGGCGGCGATGACCGCCTATGGCGCCGAGCTGATCATCGTCAGCAAGGAGGAGGGCATGGAGGGCGCCCGCGACCTGGCCGAGCGCATGCAGGCCGAAGGCCGCGGCAAGGTGCTGGACCAGTTCGCCAATGGCGACAACCCCGAGGCCCACTACGTCGGCACGGGCCCCGAGATCTGGCGCCAGACCCAGGGCACCATCACCCACTTCATCAGCTCGATGGGCACCACCGGCACCATCATGGGCACCTCGCGCTACCTCAAGGAGCAGAACCCCGCTATCCAGATCGTCGGCCTGCAGCCCCAGGAAGGCTCGGCCATCCCCGGCATCCGTCGCTGGCCCGAGCAATACCTGCCGAAGATCTACCAGGCCGACCGCGTCGATCGCGTCGTCGACATGGCCCAGGTCGAGGCGGAGCAGACCATGCGCCGACTGGCCCGCGAGGAAGGCATCTTCTGTGGCGTGTCCTCCGGCGGCTCGGTGGCGGCCATGCTGCGCCTGTCCCTCGAGGTGGAGAACGCGGTGATGGTGGCGATCATCTGCGATCGCGGCGACCGCTACCTGTCCACCGGCGTGTACGACCCGATCCCGTGAAACTCGTCATTCCCCGTCCCGATGGCTGTGCAGGCCGCTACTCGCTGCGCGCCTATCGCATTCACCTGCACCCCGTGTGTGGCACCAGCCGGGGCCTCGCCCTGGGCGCCGCTGCGTCCGTTTCCCGCTATGCGCCGTCGGCCCTGCTGCAGCGCTCCTGGTATCTGCCCAAGGATGTGAAACATGGCCAAGCGTAGCGGCGGCCTGCGCTTCCAGCCCAGTGGCGGCACGCGCTCGACGCAGCAGGTGCCGACCGGCAAGAAGCAGCGCCTGTCCATCGAGCGCCTGGCCAACGACGGCCGTGGCATCGCCTTCGTCGAAGGGCGTACCTGGTTCGTTTCCGGTGCGCTGGCGGACGAGCAGGTCGAGGCCCGTGTACTCGGCGCCCGCGCCCAGATCGTCGAGGCACGCGCGGAGAAGGTGCTGGTGGCCAGCCCGCTGCGGCGTGCCGAGCCCTGTGCCCATGCCGGCCAGTGCGGCGGCTGCACCCTGCAGCACCTGCCCCATGCCGAGCAGCTCGCCCTGAAACAGCGCACGCTGGCCGAGCAGTTGTCGCGCGTCGCCGGGCTCGAGCCCGAGGCTTGGGCCGCACCGCTGGTGGGGCCGGAGTTCGCCTACCGCCGCCGCGCCCGCATCGCCGTGCGCTGGGACGCCAAGGCCGCGCGCCTGGACGTCGGCTTCCGCGCCGCCGCCAGCCAGACCATCATCGGCATCGATGACTGCCTCGTGCTGGTACAGCCCTTGCAGTCGATCGTCCGTGCGTTACCGCAACTGCTGCGCAGCCTGGAAAGGCCGCAAGCCCTCGGTCATGTCGAGCTCTTTCACGGCAATGCCTCGTCGCTGCTGCTGCGCCACATCCAGCCACTGGGTGAGGCGGACCTGCAGCGCCTGCGGCATTTCTGCGCCGAACACCAGGCCCAGCTGTGGTTGCACGGTGCGGGCGAGCCGCACGCGGACGACCCGGCCATGCGCCTGGGTTACCGTTTGGAACAGTGGGGCCTGGAACTGGAATACCGGCCGGGTGATTTCGTCCAGGTCAATGCGCCGGTCAACGAGGCGATGGTCGCCCAGGCGCTAGACTGGTTGGCACCGCAGGCGTCCGAGCGGGTGCTGGACCTGTTCTGCGGGCTCGGTAATTTCGCCCTGCCGCTGGCGCGCCAGGTGCGCGAGGTGGTGGCGGTGGAAGGTGTGGACGCCATGGTCGAACGCGCCCGTGGCAATGCGGTAATCAATGGTCTGGAGAATGCGCACTTTTTCCAGGCCGACTTGTCGAAGCCGCTGGCCGAGGCCCGGTGGGCCCGGCAGGGGTTCGATGCAGTGCTGCTGGACCCGCCGCGCGACGGCGCTTTCGAGGTCGCCCGCCACCTGGGCGGGCTCGGCGCGAAACGCGTGGTGTATGTGTCCTGCAACCCGGCGACGCTGGCACGCGACAGTGCCGAGCTGGTCCGGCAGGGTTATCGGCTCAGGAGAGCCGGCATCCTCGACATGTTTCCGCAGACGGCCCATGTCGAGGCCATGGCGTTATTCGAGGCGGGCTAGGATGCTCGCGTAATCCGACTGGCCCAGAGAGGCTGGCGAACATTCGGCGTGACGGGCGTACGTCGTAGGGAAGGTAAGGCAAGATGGTACAGGTCAGAGCGCAACAGCCGGTCAACACCGACGGCAGTATCAACCTCGAGGCGTGGCTGGACCATGTCCTCAGTCTCGATCCGGTGTTGGACCGCGAGGTGCTGAAACAGGCCTGCGAATTCGCCCGGGACTCCGAGCAGCAGGCCAACGCCGCGCAGAACCTCTGGGCCGAGGGCACCTCCAGTTTCCAGACCGGCCTGGAGATCGCCGAGATCCTCGCCGACCTCAAGCTGGACCAGGAGTCCCTGGTGGCGGCAGTCATCTACCGCGGCGTGCGCGAGGGCAAGATCCAGCTCGCCGACGTCAACCAGCGCTTCGGCCCGGTGGTGGCCAAGCTCATTGAGGGCGTGCTGCGCATGGCCGCGATCAGCGCCAGCCTCAACCCGCGTCATTCCCTGGTGCTGGGCACCCAGGCGCAGGTGGAGAACCTGCGCAAGATGCTGGTGGCCATGGTCGACGACGTGCGCGTCGCGCTGATCAAGCTGGCCGAACGGACCTGCGCCATCCGCGAGGTCAAGAACGCCGACGACGAGAAGCGCCACCGCGTCGCCCGCGAGGTCTTCGACATCTACGCGCCCCTGGCCCATCGCCTGGGCATCGGCCATATCAAGTGGGAGCTGGAGGACCTGTCTTTCCGCTACCTGGAGCCTGACCAGTACAAGCAGATCGCCAAGCTGCTGCATGAGCGCCGCCTGGATCGCGAGCAGTACATCGCCGATGTGATGAACCAGCTGCGCGAGGAACTGGCCGCCACGGGCATCAAGTCCGACATCAGCGGTCGCGCCAAGCACATTTATTCCATCTGGCGGAAGATGCAGCGCAAGGGCCTGCAGTTCAGCCAGATCTACGACGTGCGCGCCGTGCGCGTGCTGGTGCCGGAGGTGCGCGACTGCTACACCGCGCTCGGCATCGTGCACACCCTGTGGCGGCACATCCCCAAGGAATTCGACGACTACATCGCCAACCCCAAGGAGAACGGCTACCGCTCCCTGCACACGGCGGTGATCGGCCCGGACGGCAAGGTGCTGGAGGTGCAGATCCGCACCCACGCCATGCACGAGGAAGCCGAGCTGGGCGTCTGCGCCCACTGGCGCTACAAGGGCACCGACGTCAAGTCCAGCTCCAACCACTACGAAGAGAAGATCTCCTGGCTGCGCCAAGTGCTGGAGTGGCACGAGGAACTGGGCGACATCGGCGGGCTGGCCGAACAGCTGCGGGTGGATATCGAGCCCGACCGCGTCTACGTCTTCACCCCCGATGGCCACGCCATCGACCTGCCCAAGGGCGCGACACCGCTGGACTTCGCCTACCGCGTACACACCGAGATCGGCCACAACTGCCGGGGCGCCAAGATCAACGGCCGCATCGTGCCGCTGAACTACAGCCTGCAGACCGGCGAGCAGGTGGAGATCATCACCGGCAAGCAGGGTTCGCCCAGCCGTGACTGGCTCAACCCCAACCTGGGCTATATCACCACCTCGCGGGCGCGGGCGAAGATCGTCCACTGGTTCAAGCTGCAGGCGCGAGACCAGAACGTCGCCGCCGGCAAGGCCATGCTCGAGCGCGAGCTGGCGCGCCTGGCGCTGCCGCCGGTGGATTTCGAGAAGCTCGCCGAGAAGTGCAACCTGCGGACCGCCGAGGACATGCATGCCGCCCTGGGCGCCGGAGACCTGCGCCTGGCCCATGTGGTCAATTGTGCGCAGCAACTGGTGGAGCCGGAGCGTGGCAGCAGCGAACAGCTGGAGCTGATCCCCCGTCGCGTCGCCGGGCAGCACAAGCCGGGCAAGCGTGGCGATGTGCAGATCCAGGGCGTCGGCAACCTGCTCACCCAGATGGCCGGCTGCTGCCAGCCGCTGCCGGGTGATCCGATCGTCGGCTACATCACTCTCGGTCGCGGCGTCAGCATCCACCGCCAGGACTGCGCCTCGGCGCTGCAACTGGCGGGTCGCGAGCCGGAGCGGATGATCCAGGTCAGTTGGGGCCCGGTGCCGGTGCAGACCTACCCGGTGGATATCGTCATCAAGGCGTACGACCGGTCCGGCCTGCTGCGCGACGTTTCCCAGGTGCTGCTCAACGAGCGCATCAACGTGCTGGCGGTGAACACCCGCTCGAACAAGGAGGACAACACCGCCTCCATGCTGCTGACCATCGAGATCCCTGGGCTGGATGCGCTGGGGCGTCTGCTGGCGCGTATCTCGCAGCTACCCAATATCATCGAAGCCCGCCGTAACCGCGCCGCCTGAGCTGCTGCGCTCGGTCTGGCGTTGTTGGAATGGGACCGGAAAATGCTCATTGGCACTAGCCAACTCCGCTTTTCCGGCCCCATTCCGCCTAGCCAGCCCTTCGCTCGCGACGCTCAGGGCGTCAGCGTGGCCATTCACAGGATTTTGTCATGTACCAACTCAATGACCTGCTGCACCTGATGGCCCGGCTGCGTGACCCGCAGTACGGCTGCCCCTGGGACCTGAAGCAGGATTACGCGACCATCGTCCCGCACACCATCGAGGAAGCCTACGAGGTGGCCGATGCCATCGAGCGGGGCGATTTCGAGCAACTGCCGGGCGAGCTGGGCGACCTGCTGTTCCAGGTCGTCTACTACAGCCAGCTGGCGCGGGAGGAGGGCCGCTTCGAGTTCGCCACCGTCGTCGATGCCATCACCCGCAAGCTGGTACGTCGCCACCCTCACGTGTTCCCCGATGGCGACCTGTACGGCGCGCCGGACATGGCACGCCTGGAAGAGGCTGCCATCAAGCAGCGCTGGGAGGCGATCAAGGCCGAGGAGCGCGCCGAGAAGGCCGCAGCACCCGAGCAGCTGTCCCTGCTGGATGACGTACCCGCCGTGCTGCCCGCCCTGAGCCGCGCCGCCAAGCTGCAGAAGCGCGCCGCCCAGGTCGGTTTCGACTGGCCCGAGGCGCTGCCGGTGGTGGACAAGGTGCGCGAGGAGCTGGACGAGGTGCTGGAGGCGATGGCCGACAACGACCCTGCCGCCGTGGCCGATGAGATCGGCGACCTGCTGTTCGTGGTGGTCAACCTGGCGCGCCATCTGAAGGTGGACCCGGAAACCGCCCTGCGCTCGGCCAACGGTAAATTCGAGCGGCGCTTCCGATTCATCGAACAGGCATTGCGCGAAGCGGGTCGTCCCATCGAAGATTGCACCCTGGACGAACTGGATGCCCTGTGGGGCGAAGCCAAGAAACAGGAAAAAGCCGCCCTTGGCTGCTAAGCAGAGAGACTGAATTACCCATGAGCCTTTCCCTCCGTGACCAACTGCTGAAAGCCGGGCTGGTCAATGAAAAGCAGGTCAAGCAGGCCGGCAAGCAACAGCAGAAGCAGCAGCGCCTGGAGAAGAAGAACCAGGTCGAGAAGGACGATTCCCAGCGCCAGGCCGCTCTCAAGGCCCAGGCCGAGAAAGTCGCCCGGGACCAGGAGCTGAACCGCCAGCAGCAGGAGAAGGCCGAGCAGAAGGCCCGGTCGGCGCAGATCAAGCAGCTCATCGAGAGTTCGCGCCTGCCCAAGCTGACCACCGAGGACTACTACAACTTCGTCGACGACAAGAAGGTCAAGCGCATCGCCGTCAACGACATGGTCCGCGACAAGCTGAGCCGTGGCTCCCTGGCCATCGTCCAGCACGGCGGCGGCTACGAGATCATCCCGCGTGACGCGGCGCTGCGTATCCAGGAGCGCGATCCGCGCCGCATCCTGCTGCTCAACACCCCCACCGAGGAAGCGGATGCGGACGATCCCTACGCCGCCTACAAGGTGCCGGACGACCTGATGTGGTGAGTGCGGGACGGGTATGAAGGAAGCCGGGCGATGCCCGGCTTTTTCATGGGTGCCTGGAGTCGGCAGTAGGGCGGATGAAGCTCGCGGGGCCCGGTGTTCGCTGCTTGTCGGGTTGCATCCGACCTACAGGGATCCATGGCCTGTAACCCGACTACAGCCAGGGAGGTGGATCATCAGCAGATCTGGTTGCCCAGCAGTACCCGGCCGAAGCTCGCGCCTTCGGTCAGCGGGGTGATGGCGGCGATGTGGTCCAGGCGCAGGCGCTCGCGACCGGCTTCGCCCTGGACGATGAAGAACTCTTCCTTTGCCGGCGTGGTTTCGGTACTCACCGCGCGGGCTTCGAGGCTGGCGCCGTCGTCCAGCTCGATCAGCAACTGATAGCGGTGCATGCAGGCGATCTCGATGAAGTCGTAGAGCTCGCAGGACAGGGGCAGGTATTGGCTCATCTCGGCCTCCTCGGGCGGGAGTCTCGATCCAGGGTTCCGATCATCCTATACCCCCGCCGGCACGCTGCCAGCCCACCTTTGTAAGGGCATGAAAAAGCCGGGCATCGGCCCGGCTTCTCGGTGTCGCTTGCGCCTTACTGGGCGCCTTCGACCTTGCGGCCGTCGACCGTGCCTTCCTTGAGCATGATCTGGTATTCCTTGCCGTCCTTCTCCACCTGGTTCAGGCGCACCAGCAGGTAGCCCCAGTCCTTGGCGAACCAGAGCATGGTCTTGCGGTTGCTCTGGGTGGGGTCGCGCACGCGCTCGACCTTGATGGCGTCGACCGTGCCGGCCTTGGTTTCCACCTTCTCCTCGCCGAGCACGCGGAAGTCGTAGGTCTCGACCTCGTCACCGTCGATCACCTGGTAGCTCATGCTCTTCTTGCCGGCGGCGACGTCGTGCTGGAGCACCAGCTGGTAGGTGGACTTGTCCACCAGGCCACGGTTGAGCGGTACGCGCACCTGATTGCCGCGATCGCTGCCGATCACCTGCTTCTCGCCCCAGTCGAAATCCAGCTCGATCTGCTTGCTCTTGCCCAGGCCGCTGCGGTTGAAGCGGTAGGTCTGCGGCAGGAAGGCATTGTTCTCCAGACGGAACACGCTCGTTTCGGTGAGGCTGGCCACCAGCATGGAGGCCTCGAAATCCAGCTGCCAGCGGCCATCGTCCAGTTTCTTCAGGCTGCGCCCGGCGGTGCCGCTGATGGGCATCGTCTTCCAGTCGGCGGTGTAGCTGGCCTCGAAGGGCTTCAGCTCGGCCGCCGTGACCGGCAGGGTGAACAGGGCGAGGAGCAACAACAGGGCACGACGCATCGGCAAAATCTCCTAGTTACGCAGTTGCTGCCCGCAGGGGGGCAGCGCTTGGCCATCCAGTAGCGCGCCTTGCTCGCCCAGGTGCAGGCGACCTTCGGCGAACCAGCGCATGGCCAGCGGGTAGATACGGTGTTCCTCGGCATGCACCCGTCTGGCCAGGCTTTCCGGCGTATCGCCAGACTCTACCGGGATTACCGCCTGTACGACCAGAGGGCCTCCATCGAGTTCCTCGGTGACGAAATGCACGCTGCAGCCGTGCTCCGCATCGCCGGCTTCCAGCGCACGCTGGTGGGTGTGCAGGCCCTTGTGCAGGGGCAGCAGGGACGGGTGGATATTGAGCAGGCGCCCCTGGTAGTGGCGCACGAAGCCGGGGGTGAGGATGCGCATGAAGCCCGCCAGCAGCACCAGGCGTGGTGCGTAGGCGTCGATGGCCTCGACCAGCGCCGCATCGAAGGCTTCGCGGCCTGCGTACTGCGTATGGTCGAGCACCCGGGTGGCGATCCCCGCCTGGCGGGCGCGCTCCAGCCCGTAGGCATCGGCGCGGTTGGATATCACCGCGCGGATGCGTGCCGGGCTGTCGGCGTTGGAGCTGCTGTCGATCAGGGCCTGGAGGTTGCTGCCGGAACCGGAGATCAGCACCACCACATCACAGCGGTCGGACATCAGTGGCTTTTCAGGTTGTTCAGGACGACGCGTTCGCTGCCTTCGGCGCCTGCGGCGATCTGGCCGATGACCCAGGGCTGCTCGCCGGCGGCGCGCAGGGTTTCCAGGGCCACCTCGACCTGCTCGGGGGCGATGCAGATGACCATGCCGACGCCGCAGTTGAGAACGCGGTGCATCTCGCGCTCGTCGACGTTGCCCTTCTCCTGCAGCCAGTCGAAGACGGCCGGGCGGGTCCAGCTGGCGACGTCGATCACCGCCTGGGCGCCTTCGGGCAGGACGCGCGGGATGTTCTCGGTCAGGCCGCCGCCGGTGATGTGGGCCATGGCCTTCACCGCGCCGGTGTCCTTGATCAGCTTGAGCAGCGGCTTCACGTAGATACGGGTCGGCGCCATCAGCAGGTCGGCCAGGGGCTTGCCGTCGAGCTGCACGTTCTCGATGTCGGCACCGCTGACTTCGATGATCTTGCGGATCAGCGAGTAGCCGTTGGAGTGCGGGCCGGAGGAGGGCAGGGCGATCAGGGTGTCACCGGTGGCAACCTTGGAGCCATCGATGATCTCGGCCTTTTCCACGACGCCGACGCAGAAGCCGGCCAGGTCGTAGTCTTCGCCTTCGTACATGCCGGGCATCTCGGCGGTCTCGCCGCCTACCAGCGAGCAGCCGGCCAGTTCGCAGCCGGCACCGATGCCGGTGACCACGGTGGCGGCCACGTCGACGTTGAGCTTGCCGGTGGCGTAGTAGTCGAGGAAGAACAGCGGCTCGGCGCCACAGACGACCAGGTCGTTCACGCACATGGCGACCAGGTCCTGGCCGATGCTGTCGTGCTTGTTCAGGTTCAGCGCCAGGCGCAGCTTGGTGCCGACGCCGTCGGTGCCGGAGACCAGCACGGGCTGCTTGTAGCCGGCCGGGATTTCGCAGAGGGCGCCGAAGCCACCCAGGCCGCCCATCACTTCAGGGCGCGCGGTGCGCTTGGCCACGCCTTTGATGCGTTCGACCAGGGCTTCGCCCGCGTCGATGTCCACACCAGCGTCCTTGTAGCTCAGGGAGGGTTGCTTGCTCATAAATCCAGGCCTATAGGGGAAATTCGAGGATCGACCGGCAAGTCTGGCTGCCGGTTTGCGAAGGCGCGCGATTTTATCAGGCTTGACCCACAGCGGCCATCGGCAGCGGTCGGTGTTGGCGAAAAGCGTTCAAATAAGTGCTCGCCCGGTATCCGGCCCGTTGCCGGTGAGGTTGGGCCTGTTTAAGGTATAGCCCTTCACTCGCGGCCAGCCGCCGTCCAACAGAATGTCGAGAGTCCCAATGCGCCTGATCGCCCGCCTGCTCATGGTCTGCCTGCCGTTGTCCAGCCTGCCGGCCTTCGCCGAAACGGTCGGCGGCCTCTACCAGGTGCGCGAACCTGTCGCCTCGCAGCAGCCGGCCGAGCGTGACCAGGCTTTGAATCGCGCCCTGGAGACCCTGGTCATCCGCCTCGCGGGCGATGCCAAGGCGCTGGATAACCCGGCCCTGGCCGAGGCGCGCAAGAATCCGCAGCAATTGATCAGCCAGTTCGGCTACGAGGGCCAGTCCCTGCTGGTGGACTTCGACCCGGTGACCACCGAGCGCACCCTGCGCCAGGCCGGCGTTCCGCTGTGGGGCGCCAATCGCCCGGCGATCCTCGCCTGGTGGCTGAACCAGGGCAGCGACGGCGCGAGCCTGGTGGGGGATGCCCAGGAGGCGGCCAAGCCGCTGCGTGATGCCGCCCAGCACCGTGGCCTGCCCCTGCGCCTGCCGCTGGCGGATCTCAGCGAACAGCTGGTGGCCACGCCCGAGACCCTGGTGGCGACCGACCCGGAGGCGCTGCGTCCGGCCTCCGAGCGCTATTCCGCCGACGCCCTGCTCGCCGTGCTGGCCAGCGAGGCCGATGGCAAGTGGAAGGCCCAGTGGCACCTGTGGCTGGGCGACAACCGCGACCAGGGCAACGTCGAGGGAGCCGACCAGGCCGCCGTCGCCGACGCCGTGCTGCTCGCCGTGAGCCAGCGCCTGGCGCCGCGCTTCGTCGTGGCGGCGGGTGTCGGCCAGAGCCAGGTCCTGGAAGTGAAGGGCGCCGATCTCGCGCGCTACGCCGAACTGTCCCGCGCGCTGGAACCTTTCGGCGCCCGCCTGGTGCAGGTCGAGGGCGACCTGCTGCGCTACCAGATCAACGCCAGCAGCGAACAGCTGCGTGCCCAGCTGGCCCTGAGCGGCCTGCAGGAGTCCGCTCCCGAAGCCGCTCCGGTGGATGCCGGCCAGGCTCCGGCCACCCCGGGGGCGGCGCCGCAGGTGCAGCCGCGCGACCCGGTATTGCGATTCCATTGGTGAGGGCCCGGACGGCCGCTCCCGCAACTCAAGGCTGAGGTTTCTCCATGACCGATTCGCGTCGCTGGCTCTGGCTGGGGGGCGTCCTGCTCCTGTGCTGGCTGCTGTACCTGCTGCACCCGATCCTGTCCCCCTTCCTGATCGGCATGCTCCTGGCGTACCTGGGCGATCCGCTGGTGGATCGCCTCGAGCGCCTGGGACTGTCGCGCACCTGGGGCGTGGTGGCGGTATTCACCCTGTTCAGCCTGATCCTCCTGGCCCTGCTGCTGGTGCTGGTGCCCATGCTCGGCCGCCAGCTGGTGCGCCTCTACGAGCTGGCGCCGCAGATGCTCGACTGGCTGCAGAACAGCGCGCTGCCCTGGGTGCAGGCCAAGCTGGGCCTACCACAGGGGTTCTGGCGTTTCGACAAGCTCAAGGAAGTGATCAGCGGCCACCTGGGCCAGACCACCGACGTGGTCGGCGTGCTGCTGGCCAGCGCCACCGCCTCGGGCCTGGCGCTGGTGGGCTGGGTCGGCAACCTGCTGTTGATCCCGGTGGTCGGCTTCTACCTGTTGCGCGACTGGGACCTGATGGTCGCCAAGCTCCGCGGGCTCCTGCCGCGTGCCCGCGAGGGGCTGGTGGTGAAGCTCGCCGGTGAGTGCCACGAGGTGCTCGGCGCCTTCATCCGTGGCCAGTTGCTGGTGATGCTGGCGCTGGGGACCATCTACGCCGTGGGCCTGATGGCCATCGGGCTCGATCTCGGGCTGCTGATCGGTCTGCTCGCCGGGCTCGCCAGCATCGTCCCCTACATGGGCTTCGTGGTCGGCTTCGGCGCCGCCGTGGCGGCCGCGCTGTTCCAGTTCAGCGGCTTCGACCTGTATCCGCTGATCGGCGTCGCGGTGGTGTTCGGCGTCGGCCAGTTGCTCGAGGGCATGCTGCTGACCCCGCTGCTGGTGGGCGATCGCATCGGCCTGCATCCGGTGGCGGTGATCTTCGCCATCCTCGCCGGTGGCCAGCTGTTCGGTTTCACCGGTGTGCTGCTGGCACTGCCGGTTGCCGCCGTGATCATGGTTTTGCTGCGCCATGCGCATGATTTCTATAAACTTTCCCAACTTTACGGAGAGACCGGCAGCGGTTCCGACGAACCCAGCGACTCGGCATGAAACCCATTCAGCTTCCCCTCGGCATCCGCCTGCGTGACGACGCGACATTTGCCAACTACTACCCCGGCGCCAACGCCGCGGCACTCGGCTATGTCGAGCGCCTCTGCGAGGCCGATGCCGGTTGGACCGAAAGCCTGATCTACCTCTGGGGCGGGGAGGGCGTCGGTCGCAGCCACCTGCAGCAGGCGGCCTGCCTGCGCTTCGAGCAGCGGGGCGAGCAGGCGGTCTACCTGCCGCTGGCGGAGCTGGCGCCATACGGGACGGCGATCCTCGACAACCTGGAGCAGTGCGAACTGGTCTGCCTCGATGATCTGGATGCGGTCGCCGGGCGCACGGACTGGGAGGAGGCGCTGTTCCACCTGTTCAACCGCCTGCGTGATTCGGGTCGCAAGCTGCTGCTGGCGGCCAATACCGCGCCGCGGGAGCTGGCGGTGAAGTTGCCCGACCTGAAGTCGCGCCTGACCCTGGCGCTGATCTTCCAGCTGCAGTCGCTGTCCGACGAGGACAAGCTGCGCGCCCTGCAACTGCGTGCCTCGCGCCGTGGCCTGCACCTGACCGACGAGGTCGGGCGCTTCATCCTCACCCGCGGCTCGCGCAGCATGAGCGCCCTGTTCGACTTGCTCGAACGTCTCGATCAGGCCTCCCTGCAGGCCCAGCGCAAGCTCACCATCCCCTTCCTCAAGGAAACCCTGGGCTGGTGAACCCGGCGCGGCCCTGGCCGCGCCGCTTCGCGTCCCTGCTCAGTTTTCCCCGGCCAGCTTGCGGTTGTACTGGAAGCGCCAGCGCGTGTAGAGCAGCGCGGCGCAGAACAGCAGCAGGCTCAGCCCGCCCATCAGCCAGCCGAACAGCGCGCGGTTCGGGTCGGTGGCCGCCAGCACGCCCTGGATGAAGTACAGGTTGATCACGAAGCAGGCCCAGGCATGCGCGCGGGCGTTGCCGAGGACCATGCCCGGCGCCAGCAGCGCCAGTGGCAGCAGCTCGATGCTCAGTACCACCCAGGGGCGGGCGCCGTTGAGTTCGGCGTACACCAGGGTCCAGACCACCAGCAGCAGGGCCAGGCCGAAGAAGGCGATGAGGCTGAGGGCTCGGCTGATGGCCAGGCGCGGGGCGAGCCAGTCCAGTTCGGGGAGCACTTTGGGTTTCTTAGCCACGGGGCTTCTCCAGGCGGATCGCCGTCGTGGCCAGGCGTTGGCCCAGGGCGCGGCAAAGGGTGGTTTCGTGTTCGTCGAGGGTGCGCTTGCCGTCGGCACCGGCGTAGTGGCTGGGGCCGTAGGGGGTGCCGCCGCCGCTGGTGGATAGCAGGGCCGGTTCACTGTAGGGCAGGCCGGTGACCAGCATGCCGTGGTGCAGCAGCGGCAGGAGCATGGACAGCAGGGTGGTCTCCTGCCCGCCGTGCAGGCTGGCGGTGGAGGTGAAGACGCCGGCCGGCTTGCCGACCAGTTCGCCGCTGAGCCAGAGGCTGCTGGTGCCGTCGAGGAAATACTTCATCGGCGCGGCCATGTTGCCGAAGCGCGTCGGGCTGCCGAGCGCGAGGCCGGCGCAGTTCTTCAGGTCGTCGAGGCTGGCGTAGAGCGGGCCGTCGGCGGGGATGTCGCTGGCCACCGCCTCGCATTCGCTGGAGACGGCGGGCACGGTGCGCAGGCGCGCCTCCATGCCGCCCAGCTCCACGCCACGGGCGATCTGCCGGGCCATCTGTTCGGTGGCGCCATGGCGGCTGTAGTAGAGAACCAGGATGTAGGGCGTGCTCAAGGCAGGATCTCCAGGACCTTCTCCGGCGGGCGACCGATCACGGCCTTCTCGCCGACCACCAGGATGGGGCGCTCGATCAGCTTGGGGTGGGCATGCATGGCGGCGATCAGCGCGGCGTCGTCGAGTTGGGTGTCATCCAGGCCGAGCGCCTTGTAGTCGTCCTCGCCGGTACGCAGCAACTGGCGGGCGCCGATGCCGAGGCGGCGCAGCAGGGTCTCGATCTCGCTGACGCTCGGCGGGGTTTCCAGGTAGCGCACGATATGCGGCGAGAGGCCTCGCGCCTCGAGCAGTTCCAGGGCGCCGCGGGATTTCGAGCAGCGGGGATTGTGATACAGCGTCATTTCGGTCATGGCGGGGGTCGCAAGGCCTTGTGGGAGGCGGCTATTCTAACCGCGTCCGGGCGCAGGCCTGAACCTTGCGTGTCGAGTCGGCCGGCGGACAGGGCACCCAGCATTAAGGAGATGGAATGCGCCAACGCATCAAAGACGTGGAAGAGTTCTGGCGCTTCCTGTTGCATCGCTTCATCAGCGACCACGGTTTCAACAGCGCTGCAGCGCTGACCTACACCAGCCTGTTCGCCGTGGTGCCGATCATGACGGTGACCTTCACCATGCTCTCGGCGATCCCGGCCTTCCAGGGCATGGGCGAGCAGATCCAGCGCTTCATCTTCCACAACTTCGTGCCATCGACCGGCGAGGCGGTGCAGGAATACCTGCAGGGCTTCACGCTGCAGGCGCGGCACCTGACCTGGGTGGGCGTGGCGCTGCTGGCGGTGACGGCCTTCACCATGCTGGTGACCATCGAGAAGGCCTTCAACACCATCTGGCGGGTGCGCCAGCCACGGCGCGGGGTTTCCAGCTTCCTCCTGTACTGGGCCATTCTCAGCCTGGGACCACTGCTGCTGGGGACGGGGTTCGCGGTGAGCACCTACATCACCTCGCTGTCGATGCTTTCCAGCCTCAACGAGATCGCCGGCACCCGCATCCTCCTCGGCTTCACGCCGCTGCTGTTCAACGTGGCGGCGTTCACGCTGCTCTACGCGGCGGTGCCCAATGCCCGCGTACCGCTGCGCCATGCATTGACCGGGGGCGCTTTCACCGCGCTGCTGTTCGAGTCGGCGAAGGCGCTGTTCGGTCTCTACGTGAGCTTCTTCCCGGGCTACCAGCTGATCTACGGTGCCTTCGCCACGGTGCCGCTGTTCCTGCTGTGGATTTACGTGTCCTGGCTCATCGTGCTGTTCGGCGCGGAGCTGGTATGCAACCTCACCAGCTCACGCCACTGGCGGCGCCAGGCGATGCCGCGCCTGCTGGTGCTGATGGGCGTGCTGCGGGTCATGCACGACCGCCAGCAGCGAGGCCTGCCCACGCGGCACCTGGATGCGCAACGTGCCGGCTGGCTGCTGCCAGAGGATGAGTGGCTGGAGCTGATGGAGCTGCTCGAAAGCCAGCACCTGGCCTGCCGCGTGGGAGGCGGCTCATGGGTGCTGTCGCGTGACCTGAACCACTACAGCCTGCACCAGTTGCTCAGCCATTGCCCCTGGCCGTTGCCGCGCCCATCGCAACTGCCGGCGCATCTGGACGAGGCCTGGTACCCACCGTTGAAGGCCGCGCTGGAGGGGTTGCATCAGGAGCAACAGGCCTTGTTCGACGGGAGCCTGGCCGGCTGGCTGCGCCCTGCGCCCGAGTGACAAAAAAAGGCAGTTTGCGGCACATTGCCAGCGGCTCCCCAGCGACAGGGCCGCTGCCAGGGCCCGAAGGCGCTGCTGGCAGAATGTGGCACGTTTCTGGCAATCACAGGCAGAGTCTGCTGTCACTCTGCTATCAGACAGGGATTAGCCAAGGAAGTATGTGTTCTATGAGCAAGGCCAAGGGCAAAGTCGTCCATCTTCATGAGCGTGATCCGCAGGAGGCGCTCGAGCGTCTGAACCGGATCACCGGCCTGCAGTTCTCGCAATGGCCCGAATCCCTGGTGCCGCCCACCCCCGTGCCCGAAGCCCGTCGGGACGAGGACCAGGAGCCGCCCACCCCAAGCAACGGCGCTGCGCGCGCCTGAGCCGAACGCCAATGAAAAACCCCGCGACAGGCGCGGGGTTTTTCGTTGCAGCCTGGCGTGTTCAGGCGAGGGCTTGGCGGCTGTCGGCTCCGGCCTGCTCCACGGCCTGGACGAAGAGCTCCTCCACCAGCAGGCCCTGGACGGGCACCGCCGATCTCAGGCGGACCTGCATGTCTTCGATCTTGTGCTTGACCGTCATGCGGGCGATGCCCGAGAGCAGGATCTTGCCGTGGGCGTTGACCTTGCCGTGGTCCACCGAGACTTCGCGGCGGATCTCGCCGTCGCGGTAGTTGATCAGCAGCGACACCGGCAGGTTGGCCAGGCCTGGCAGTTGCAGCCAGGCGGCGACGTTGAACTCGGCGACCCGCCCTTCATAGGGGGTGACGATCAGGCGAGCCGCCTCGACGATGCGGGAAGGCACGGGGCCGATCAGCTTGTCTTGGTTCTGGGACATTGGGCGATATTTCCAGGCTGATAGCGGTACGTTCGTACGGTTAGTGCGGGGAATTATAAGGAGGGCACGCGGACGAAACTGTGCGCTTGGCCGATGGGCGGCGTGACCGGTCTCGCACTTTCGCCGATCAGGCCATTTTCAGCGGATAGCGCGTGACCATCGAGGTGCTGAGGTTGGGCTCGGGTAGCGGCAGGATGGCCTGGTTGTGCACGCTGGCGAGTTGCAGCCAGAGGTGTTCGCCGCTGACGAACTGGTCCTTCGGCAGCCACAGGCCGTGGTGCCAGCCGTTGCCGGGGGCGGGGGTGCTCTGCAGTACGCCGGGGTGGGTCTGCGAATTGGGGGCGCGGCGCAGCCAGACCGCGCGCGGCAGGCCCTTGAGGTAGCGCAGGCCCAGGTGCAGGCCTTCCTGGTTGGTGTGTCGCCAGCGCACCATGGCCAGCGTCGGGGTGCCGCTGTTGAGCAGCAGGGTCAGTTGGCCTACCGGCAGTTGCGGGCCCTGGTCCGAGTGGCACAGCAGGCGGGCGCCGCCGGCGCTGGCGTCGAGCATCTGCGCATCGAGGCTGACCGGACGTTGTGCCAGCAGCTGGGCATGGATGGCGGGCAGGCCTACCACCATGCTGCAGGAACCTTCGTATTCGGTGCGGGGGTGGCGACGCTGCTGGCGCCCCAGCCAGTTCTGCCTCACGCGTTCCAGCAGGTCGTGCTCGGCGGCGCTGCGCAGGGGCGCGGGTTCGTGCAGGGCGATCAGCAGCGGGCCCAGTTCCAGGCGACGCAGGTAGGGGCCGCCGGTCAGCGCCTGCTGGCGATCGTAAGGTACGTAGGGCTGTGCGTCGGTGAGGTCGATGGTCGGGCCCTCGCTCTCGTCTTCCTGGTCCCAGGGCAGCAGGTGGGCCAGCCCGGCCAGGGGCGCGAGGGCGCCGAACAGCAGGGTGCACTCGCCCTCGGTGAGGTGGAAGGGGTTGCTCAGGGCCAGCAGCAGCACTTGCTGGTAGAGGCCACGCAGGGTGCTGGCCGGGACCGGGCGGAAAGCGGCGGCGACCGGCTCGTCCAGGCAGCCCTGGTGCTCGCCGATCCAGTACAGCAAGTGGCTGTCGCGCCACAGCGCGCCGGGCGGCTCCTGGTAGTGCTGGTAGTGGCGCATCAGCGTCTGCGCGATGAAGTGCTGGGCCATGTACAGGCACCAGGCCAGGTGCGGCAGCGAGGGCTGGCGACCCTGGAGGATCTGCAGCAACAGGCGCTTGAAGCCGGCGGCCAGTTCACTGCACAGGCGCAGGAACAGCATCGGCGGCAGGGCGCCGTGCTCATAGGCCGTGGCGTAGTGGCGGTATTCCTCGCTGAAGCTTTGCAGCGCGCGCTGTCTTTCGAGTAAGGTCACCGCACTTCGATTGAGCCGGAACAGCTGGCCGAGCACCTGCTGCAATGCGCCGTCCTGCGGCTGCTGGCGGGCGTCGGCGAGGAACTGGTTCAGGCCCGCCAGGATAGGGGTGTCCTCTTCGAGGATGTCCGGCACTTCCAGGCACAGGGCATCCAGCGTCATATCAACCCTGCATATACGAGGATCGATTGCATGGGATCACGACTCCAGGCTGTTTTCGGGGCGCTCATTCTCATGGGTGCCGGGCTGTTGCTGGGAGGCTGTTCGGACGATATCGGCCTCGACCAACATGGACAGAAGGTAGCGACTGCCGGCCTCGAAAACCAGTGGTTGGTGATTAATTACTGGGCGGAGTGGTGTGGCCCCTGCCGCACGGAGATCCCCGAGCTCAACGCGTTGGCCGGCCAGTCCGAGGGCAAGGGCGTACGCATACTGGGCGTGAACTTCGACGGCCTGCAGGGGGCCGAACTGGAGAAGGCGGCGAAGCAGATGGGCATCACCTTCACGGTGCTCGCCCAGGACCCCGCGGAGCGCTACCAACTGCCGCGCAGCGAGGCATTGCCGGTGACCTATATCATCGATCCCCAGGGCAAGGTGCGCGAGCGCCTGATGGGTGAGCAGACCGCCGCCGGACTCAATGAGCGCCTGGCCGCTCTGAAGGAAGGGGAATGAGCATGGCGCGCATCTGTCTGCACGGCTATGTCAGCGGCAAGGTCCAGGGTGTCTCCTACCGCCAGTCGACCGAGGATCAGGCGGACCGCCTCGATCTGGATGGCTGGGTGCGCAACCTGGCGGACGGCCGCGTGGAGGTGCTGTTCGAGGGGGAGGAACCGGCGGTGCGCGAACTGGCCGCCTGGCTCGAGCAGGGCCCCGGCGGGGCGAAGGTGACGGCGGTCGAGCTGCAAGAGCAGCCCTTGCAAGGGATCGCCGGTTTCATCGTGCGCCGCTAGGGGCGTACGTACCAGATGTCCTGCCACAGCCCGACCACCTTGGCCGGGTACCAGCTTTCGCCGAGGCTGCCGTTGTAGCGCGCCAGTGCCCGGTTGATGTCCCCCCGTTCCTTCTTCAGGTAGTAACTCAGGATGGTGCAGCCGTAGCGCAGGTTGGTGGCGTTGTCGGTGAGGTTGTCCTGGGGGCGGCCCAGCTCGGCTTTCCAGAAGGGCATCACCTGCATCATGCCCTGGGCGCCCACTGCGGAGATGGCGAAACGGTCGAAACGGCTTTCCGTATGGATCAGCGCCAGCACCAGGTCCGGCCTGAGGCCGGCCTTGCTCGCCTCGTGGTGCACCTGCCTGAGCAGTTCCAGGCGCTCGGCCGGGTCGGGCACGTAGCGCTTCAGGCGGGTGGACATGTCGAGCAGCCAGACTTCGGCGTCGAATCGATCGCCGAAGCTGTCGGCCTCGGCGACCGTGCGTTGCAGCAATTGCCGCAGTTCGGGCTCCGGCGCCTGGCGCAGGCTGCCGAAGGCGGGGGCCGCCAGCGCCAGCAGGCCGCTGAGGAGCAGCGTTGGCCAGGGCGCGGGCATGGTGGGGTCAGTCGCTTTCGCCGGGGTCGGCGGCCAGGCGCCCTGCGTCTTTCATCAAGGCCTTGAGGAATTCCTGCTGCAGCTCGGGGTCGTTGCGGGTCAGCTCGATCAGGCTCTGTTCCAACTCGCTGGCTTCCTCTTCGAGGCCCAGCTCGGACAGGCGCTTGACCCGATGCACCCACTGCGGCACTTCATCGTCTTCCAGGTCCTCGAAGATCAGTGCGTGGGCTTCCTGCAGCTTGCCGCGCAGGGAGCGGCTGACCATCAGGCTGGATTCGGAGCGGGTGCCGTCGAGCGGGTCTTCCACACTGAGCAGCAGCTTGCCGATGCGGCTGGTGTCCTGCTCGGCGAAGGGGCCATCGAGCAGGTTCAGGCGCAAGACGCCGTGGCGGTCGGTGAGCAGCTCGTTGCTCTGCTTGCCGGCGGTCACCAGAACCGGGCGCTCGGCCCAGGGCAGGCTGGAGTATTCGACGCGCTTGTCGCGCTGCTGCTCGTCGATATCGGCCAGGTTCTGTTCGGAGCGGCCATTGGACTCGACGTTCATGAAGGGATTGAGGCCGGCGAAACCGTAGCTGATCCAGTCCTTGGTCGCGGTATCGGGCAGGCTGCCCAGAAGCACCACGTTGAGCA
This sequence comes from Pseudomonas sp. USHLN015, assembly GCF_037153275.1. Classification (NCBI taxonomy): domain Bacteria; kingdom Pseudomonadati; phylum Pseudomonadota; class Gammaproteobacteria; order Pseudomonadales; family Pseudomonadaceae; genus Pseudomonas; species Pseudomonas sp. USHLN015. The sequence continues at coordinate 343,409 of NZ_JBBCKP010000002.1, read as the reverse complement.
CGTTGGCACCGACACCGGCCACCACGGCCACGGCGCCCAGCGGGATCTCGTAGATCTCGCGCCAGGGCTGGTAGGGCGTGTAGCGGTCGTAGCGACGGGTGACTTCGAACTCGGTCACCTCGAAGGTCTTCTGTTCGTTCACACGCACGCGGCGTTGCGGCAGTTCCAGCACACGTGGCTCGCCGACGTCGATCTGCAGCTCATGGCTCAGCAGCTTGCGCTCGACGCGCTCCTCGTGTTCGGCCCGTTGGGGCAGGTGGTTGGCGCAGCCGCTGAGGAAGAGGGCGCCGCCGAGGGCGGCGCCGGTGAGGCGGATGGAACTACGCTTGAACATTTCTTCTCGATCAGCGACGGACGCGTGCTGTGATGTAGGACAGAACCTCGTCGACGGCGACAGCCTGGCTATCGGTCTCGCGGCGGCTCTTGTATTCCAGGTTGCCTTCGGCCAGGCCGCGCTCACTCACCACGATGCGGTGGGGGATGCCGATCAGCTCCATGTCGGCGAATTTCACGCCGGGGCTGGTCTTCTTGTCGCGGTCGTCCAGCAGCACTTCGATGCCGGCGGCGGTGAGGTCGGCATAGAGCTTGTCGGTGGCTTCCTTGACCGCCGGCGTCTCGTACTTGAGCGGCACCAGGGCGACCTGGAAGGGCGCCAGGGCGTCCGGCCAGAGGATGCCGCGCTCGTCGTAGCTCTGCTCGATGGCGGCGGCCACGACGCGGGAAACGCCGATGCCGTAGCAGCCCATGATCAGGGTGACGGGCTTGCCGTTCTCACCGAGCACGCTGAGCTTCATCGCCTCGCTGTACTTGGTGCCGAGCTGGAAGATATGACCCACTTCGATGCCACGCTTGATCACCAGGGTGCCTTTGCCATCAGGGCTGGGGTCACCGGCGACGACGTTGCGCAGGTCGGCGACTTCCGGCAGGGGCAGGTCGCGCTCCCAGTTGACGCCGAAGTAGTGCTTGTCGTCGACGTTGGCGCCGATGGCGAAGTCGCTCATCAGGGCTACGGAACGGTCGACGATGCAGGGCATCGGCAGGTTCAGCGGGCCGAGGGAGCCGGCACCGGCGCCGATGGCGGCACGCAGTTCTTCTTCGCTGGCGAATACCAGGGGGCTGGCGACCAGGGCCTGGTTGGAGGCCTTGATTTCGTTCAGCTCGTGGTCGCCACGGACGATCAGGGCGACCAGCGTGCCTTCCTCGGCGCCGTGGACGACCAGGGTCTTGATGGTTTTCTCGATGGGCAGGCCGAACTTCTCGACCAAGGCTGCGATGGTCTTGGTATCGGGGGTGTCGACCAGGCGCAGTTCCTCGGTGGCGGCGCCACGAGCGGTTTCACGCGGTACGGCTTCGGCCTTCTCGATGTTGGCGGCGTAGTCGGAGCTGTCGCTGAAGACGATGTCGTCCTCGCCCGATTCGGCGAGTACGTGGAATTCATGGGAGCCGCTGCCGCCGATGGAGCCGTTGTCGGCCTGCACGGGGCGGAAGTTCAGGCCCAGGCGGGTGAAGACCTTGCAGTAGGCGCCGTACATCACGTCGTAGGTTTCCTGCAGGGATTCCTGGGTGCTGTGGAAGGAGTAGGCGTCCTTCATGATGAATTCGCGGCCGCGCATCAGGCCGAAGCGCGGACGGATTTCGTCGCGGAACTTGGTCTGTACCTGGTACAGGTTGATCGGCAGCTGCTTGTAGCTGTTCAGCTCGTTGCGCGCGAGGTCGGTGATCACTTCCTCGTGGGTCGGGCCGACGCAGAAGTCGCGGCCGTGACGGTCCTTCAGGCGCAGCAGCTCGGGACCGTACTGTTCCCAACGACCGGATTCCTGCCAGAGCTCGGCGGGCTGGATGGCCGGCATCAGCACCTCGAGGGCGCCGGCGGCGTTCATTTCCTCACGTACGATCGCCTCGGCCTTGCGCAGCGCGCGCAGGCCCATCGGCAGCCAGGTGTAGAGACCGGAGGCCAGCTTGCGGATCATGCCCGCGCGCAGCAGCAGCTGATGACTGATCACCACCGCGTCGGTGGGGGTTTCCTTCAGGGTGGAGAGCAGGTACTGACTGGTACGCATGTTTGGCCGTTTCGTCGGTTGCGATGGGTTTTATTGGCTCGGCATTGTACGGCGCTCGTTGGGGCGCGTACAGGTTGCGGCCCGGTAATCGGAAAGGGGAGGGGCGATGGGCGGTTTGAGTGCTGGGCAGGTGGAGGCATTGATCCGCACGGGGGTGCCGATGGCGGAGGATATCGACTTGCGTATCGAGCGCCTGGACGCGACGGGTGCACTGGCGCGGGTCCCGTTCCAGCCCAAATTGGTGCGCCCGGGCGGCACGCTTTCCGGCCCGACCCTCATGGCGCTGGCCGATGCGGCGATGTACGCGGTGGTGCTGGGTCGCCTCGGTCGGGTGGAGATGGCCGTGACCAGCAACCTCAATATCAACTTCCTGGCCCGGCCACAGCCGCTGGACCTGATGGCGGAGGCTCGGATACTCAGGTTGAGCAGGAGGCAGGCGGTGTGTGAGGTGTCGCTATATTCACAGGGAATGGAGGAAGAGTTGGTAGCCCATGTAACCGGGACTTATGCGTTGCCACTCTGACCGATATGACAAGTTTTTAGTTGGTGATAGCTTTCAACTACGCGTGCGTAGACATATATAAAGAAAGAGCCCGGCATAAGCCGGGCTCTTTGTATCGAAGTAACAGCTGGTCCTGTATTACAGGATGTCCAGCGGGTACTCGGTGATGACGCGGACTTCGTCAATAGCGCTGCTGCCGCTGGAGTAGAAGCCGCCCATGTCGTTGTTGGCGCGCCAGGTGGAGTGACGGATGCGAACCGAGAGGTCCTTGGCCGGACCGTCTTGCACGACGTATTTGGCTTCCAGGTTGCGTTCCCATTCTTTGCCGTCTGAGCCAAAGGCGCCAGCGTAAGCACCGTTCGGGTCTGCCTTGGTGCCGTCTGCATCAGAGCCGGTGATGTAACGAGCCATGAAGCTCAGGCCAGGAACGCCGAGGGTGGCCATGTTCAGGTCATAGCGCAGCTGCCAGGACTTCTCGCCAGGAGCGTTGAAGTCGGAGTACTGCACGGAGTTGGCCAGGAAGATGGAGTCGCCGGAGTTGCCGCCATCCATGCCGATGTAGTCGAACGGCTCGTCGCCATTGACGCGCTGGTGGGCCAGGGTCAGCTTGTGAGCACCGATCGAGTAGGACGCGGCGAGAGAGAACGCGGTGTTCTCGATTTCGCCTGCTTTCGACTGGCCTTCGTCGAGGGTGCGATAGATGTTGAAGTCGAAACCGAGGGCTTGGTCTTCGGCCAGCGGAATGGTGTAGTTCGCGTTGGCGTAATACTGACGGTAGATATCTTCCAGCTCTGCACCGTAGAGGCTGACGGACAGCTGGTCGGAAATAGCGTAGGTGCCGCCAATGTAGTCAGCGCTCTTCGCATCAATCGCACCACCATAAGCAAGGGTGATGTCGCCGTCTTTGTTCGTGGAGAGGCTGCCGTCACGAATAGAGGTGAAGTGACCTGCATCGACGGTCAGGCCTTCGAGCTCGCTGCTGAGAATCTGGAAGCCTTCAGCAGTGCCCGGGAACAGGCGTGCGGTACCAGTGGCGAAGACCGGAGCGGTCGGAATCAGGTTGCCGTATTTCAGTTCGGTATTGGATACGCGAACCTTTACGGCGCCGCCAGCGTACGAGTAATCATCCTGGGCTTTGCCATCGCTGCCGATCGGCATCAGGCCGGTGCCGGAAGTGCCGCCACCGCTGTTGAGTTTGATACCCAGCGCGCCATGAGCATCAACGCCGAAGCCAACGGTACCTTGGGTGTAGCCCGACTGGTAGTTGGCCAGGATGCCGTGGGCCCACTCGTTACGGTAGTTCTGGTTGGTAGCGCTGCCGCCGTTGTTGACGCCGTTGTTACGGAAGTCACGGTAGAAGGCGTAGTTCTTGTTCAGAACGGACAGCTTGCTGTCTTCCACGAAGCCCTTGGACTCGTCCTGGGCGCTGGCGAATGCCAGTTGGGTGGTACCGGCGGTCACGGCCAGGGCCAGTGCGCTCCACTTCATCACTTGCATTGTGATTGCTCCTTTGGTTTTGAAGATTCTCGCCGCTTTCTTATATATGGAAGGCGGTTCTTTCTTTTTGTGTCGGCGCTAACTTATAGCACGACGTCTATGTTGGCGATAGTTCAACTCTATTCCTTACGAAATCTTCACGGCCATGTCGCAAATTCGGTGTGAGCATGTCGCATATTCGTAGTTTTCGCCTTGCAATCCCTTCGTTTCGTATTTTTATGCGGTCTGGCCAGGCACTTAGGGCAACTAAGCCTGCACTTCCGTCCTTCATTGGTTGTGCGCTTCCGATGGCTGTTCGACAGCCTTCTGGCAGCACTCCGAAGGCGGTGCGCATGCACGCGTGAGTGCCTGCTGCGACCTTGTCCGGTCTAAAGCAACAACCGTGCTCAAAGTGGGGTTGTCGACAGGAAAATTTATCGGCATGAGACGGATGGCGTGTTCCTGAGTGGCATCCTCATCCGGCTCGCTCTGCCGTGGTGGCTGGCGAACGGCCGGTTGGGCGGCCTTTTTGTGCTTTCCGGGGGTTGCGGCGTCACGCCGTGTCGGCTAGACCCGTGCTCCGTCGTGGTGCGAGTGTGAAGGTGGGTAACGGTCGGGGTGTGGGTGGGCGATTTTGGTGCGTCACGGTAACCGGTGCGCACTTTCGGAACGCATCGTCTCTGCCTCTATATAAAGGAGGGCGTTGTGATGATTCCGCTGCCCGGATTCCTTGGGTATCCTGCGCGCCGTTTTCCACCTCGTCGTTCAGCTTTGCCTGTCGCCGGGGCGGGACTAAGCTCGGGGCTCACCCCGGTAGAACAGGAGAGGTCGCTATGTTCGCCCTGGATCAGAGACTGCAGCAGGATTGCCTGCCGGTGGGGGATTTCCCCCTGTGCCGCCTGCTGCTGATGAATGACTCGCACTACCCCTGGTTCATCCTCGTGCCCCGTCGCGAGGAGGTCAGCGAGCTGTTCCAGCTCGACGCCGACGATCAGCTTCGCCTCTGGAACGAAACCACGCGCTTGGCGGAGGTGCTCAAGGACAGTTTCGGTGCCGACAAGATGAACGTCGCCACCCTCGGCAACGTCGTGAGCCAGTTGCACATGCATGTCATCGTACGGCGTCGCGAGGATGCCGCCTGGCCGGCTCCGGTCTGGGGCCGCCATCCGGCACAGCCCTATTCGCCGGAGCAGGTCGCTGAGGTGATGGCCAGGCTGCGCCTGGTGCTGACCGGAGATTTTCGCTTCGCGGAGGTCGAGCCATGAGCCTGGAAGCACGTATCAACGAACTGGAGACCCGCCTGGCTTTCCAGGATGACACCATCCAGGCGCTCAACGACGTGCTGGTAGCGCAGCAGCGGGTGGTCGAGCGTTTGCAGCTCCAGCTTGCCGCGCTGGCCAAACGCCAGGAGGAACTGCTCGGTCAATTCGGCGGCGGTGAGGAAGAGGCACCGCCCCCTCATTATTGAAAGCATGAAAAAGCCCGCCATCTGGCGGGCTTTTCTTTACTGCCGGATTCAGCGGCGGCCGGGCAGCGCGGCGATCACATCCTCGGCTTGCAGGCCCTTGTCGCGCTGCATGACGGAGAACTCCACGCGCTGGCCTTCGATCAGCACCCGGTGGCCTTCGCCGCGAATGGCACGGAAGTGCACGAAGATGTCATCGCCGGAGTCGCGGGAGATGAAGCCGAAGCCCTTGGACGTGTTGAACCACTTCACCGTGCCCGTCTCGCGGTTGGACATGTCCTGGGGCAGCGGTGCGGCCTGGGTGACCTTGCGCAGATTGATCGCCAGGTGCAGCAGGACGGCGGCGATGACGGCCAGCAGGCTGAGCAGGATGGCGGGCTGGTCGCCGATGGTAGACAGCGGCGCCAGCAGGATGAGGGTCTGCAGCACGACGGCCAGGACCAGCAGGGCGGAGACGACGCCCTGCAGCTGGTTGTGCAGGCCCTTGGCCCAGGTAGGCACTACAGGTGCGAGTAGCAGGTTGAGCGCACCGAGCAGCGCCAGGTAGATGGCATCGGGTTGTTGCAGGTAGGGCAGGGCATCGGTTCGCAGGCTGGGAATGAAGGACAACAGCAGGGCGGCAGCGCCCGTCAGCAGATGGACGATCTTCAACATGTTCAATGGACTCACCTTGATAACGCTCACGTCGGAAAGACCGTCCAGTAGCGTATCCAGGTGAAGGGAGGGCTGGGCTGGGCGGTCGTTTCCGGGCCTCGGCAACTTGAGGCCGGGAGCACCGGGCCGTATTTAACAGCAAAGAGGAGGGCTACTCAAATCAAGCGGTTAGGGCCGCTTCCGGGGCTTGCGGATGGACCTGGTTGCGGCCATTGCGCTTGGCCTGGTAGAGCGCATCGTCCGCGCGGGTCAGCAGGCTTTCGAGGTTGTCGCCGGGCTCTGCCAGGGCCAGGCCGAAGCTGGCGGTGATGGTGTCGAGGATCTGGTCCGTGCGGCGTACCTTCACCCGCAGGGCCTGGAATTTCTGGCGCAGGGTTTCGGCGAACTGGTGGGCGGTGGCCAGGTCGTGGCAATCCCGCAGTACCACGCAGAACTCCTCACCGCCGTAGCGTGCCGCCATGGCACGGGGTGGCAGGAGTTCGCGCAGCAACTGGCCGACATGCTGCAGCACGCGGTCCCCCAGCGGGTGACCGAAATGGTCGTTGAACTGCTTGAAGTGGTCGATATCCAGCATCACCAGGGCCAGCCCTTCATGGGTGCTGGCCAGGGCCTGCTCCAGCAGTCGGGTGAAGGCGTGGCGGTTGAACACCTGGGTCAGGCTGTCCAGGGTCGCCGCCATCTGCGCTTTCTCCAGCTGATTGCGCAGGTTCTGGATCTCCGACTGGGCGGCACGCAGGCGGTAGAGGAACTGCTCCTGCTGCTCCTGCATCAGCTGGGTGCTCTGTTGCAGTTCGCCGAGGACGCTGGGCAGGTCGTCGATGATCGGATCGTGCAGCGCGGCGAGGCCGAGGGTGAGGCTGTGCTGATAGGCGGTGCTGCCCACCACGCTGCGGCTCACGCCGGACTCGATGTCGTCGACCAGTTCGATGACCTGTTGCTGCCCGGCGCGGGCGGCGTCGAGCTCTCCGCGGATGATGTAGTCGCGGAACAGCTTGATGGCCGAGTCGGGCGGGAAGCTGTCGAAGTCCTTGACGATCTTGTCCAGGCGCCGGTTGAGGTCGGGCTCCAGGCCTTTGCTGTAGGTGTACCAGAGCGCGTAGTGGACGGGATTCGGCGGAATGTCGTGGCGCACCATGAGGGGGACCGCCTGCTTGAGCAACTCGGCTGCCTCGCGGGTTTCTTCGGGGAATAGCTCGATGAGCAGGGGAGGTTTCGGCGGCTGACTCATTCGCGTCACTGTGTCGGGAGCGGATTGCCAGAGCATAGTTCAGGCCGGCTTTTGCGCATAGCGAAAGGCCCGGAGAACCGGGCCTTTGCACGCGTCCGTCAGGGTCAGCTGGCGAGCAGGCTGCGCAGCATCCAGGCGGTCTTCTCATGGACCTGCATGCGCTGGGTGAGCAGGTCGGCAGTCGGCTCGTCGCTGACCTTGTCCAGCAGCGGGAAGATGCCGCGAGCGGTGCGCACGACGGCCTCCTGGCCCTGGACCAGCTGGCGGATCATGTCGTCCGAAGACGGTACGCCTTCCTCTTCCTTGATCGACGACAGGCGCGCGTAGGCGGCATAGGTGCCGGGTGCCGGGAAGCCCAGTGCACGGATGCGCTCGGCGATGGAGTCCACGGCCAGCGCCAGTTCGGTGTACTGCCCTTCGAACATCAGGTGCAGGGTGTTGAACATCGGCCCGGTGACGTTCCAATGGAAGTTGTGGGTCTTGAGGTAGAGGGTGTAGGTGTCCGCCAGCAGGCGGGACAGGCCCTCGGCGATCGCGGCGCGATCCTGTTCGGCGATTCCGATATTGATTTCCATGCCTTTACTCCTCTCAGTGGCCGGGGCCTGGCTGGGGCCCGTGATGCGGCAGAGCCTAGCATAGAGCGCCCCAGGGTCGATCCTGGCGTGTGTCAATCGTTGCGATGCTTTGAGGCTATCGATCGCCGGGAGGTTCAACGGCGGCCGAGCAGTCTTGCCAGGGCGCGTGGATAGCCGGCCGGTAGCAGCCGCTGGATGCGGTCGAGCAGGCGCGCGTCGGCCCCGATGAGAATGCGCGGGCGCTGCCGGCGGATGCCTTCGATGATCACCCGGGCCGCTTCCTCGGGCGTCGTGCGGGCCACCTTGTCGAACTGCGCGGCGGCGCGGGCGGCATCCTGGCGCCCATCCGGGCCCTGGTAGAAGCGCGCGGCCCTGGCGATGTTGGTGCGGATGCCGCCGGGGTGCACGCAGCTGGCGCGTACGCCGGTGTGCGCCAGTTCCTGACGCAGGGCTTCGGTGAAGCCGCGCACGGCGAACTTGCTGGCGTTGTAGGCACCCTGGGTGGGCAGGCTGATGATGCCGAAGATGCTGGAGACGTTGACGATCTGCCCTTCGTTGTTCTTCAGCAGGTGGGGCAGGAAGGCCTTGGTGCCATGCACCACGCCCCAGAAGTTGATGCCCATGATCCATTCGAAGTCGTCGTAACGCAGTTCCGCGACGGTCTGCGAGAGGGCGACGCCTGCATTGTTGATCACCAGTTGCACGCTGCCGTGCGCCGCGAGCACCTCGTCGGCGAAGGCATAGACCGCTGCGCGCTCGGCCACGTCCAGGAGGTGGGTGGTGATCTTGAGGTCGTGGCGATCGAGTTCCCGGGCGACTTCGGCGAGATTTTCCCGATCAAGATCCGCCAGCGCCAGGTGGCAACCCTCGGCAGCCAACTGATGGGCCAGTGCCCGGCCGATGCCCGATCCCGCCCCCGTCACCACCGCGACCTTCCCTGCTAGCGCCTGCATCTGGACTCCTCGATTCATTCTGCCCCGCCGCGAGTGGTCGGGCTGCGTGGGCAGCTTAGTCAGGCGCCGTGGGGGCGACAACCGAGTCAAAGGTGGGCGAGGGTGGGGTCTTCCTGCAGGCAGAGATTGAAGATGTCGACCCAGTAGGCGCTGAACTGGCTGCCGCCCAGGCCGTTGATTTCGAGTATGGCGCGCAGCAGCGGGCGCTTGCTCAGGGTCTGGTGGGCCCGTTCGTGGGTGCGGGCGTCGAAGGTGTCGACGATGTTCAGGATCAGTGCGCCGGGGCTGATCTCCGTTTCGCGCAGGCCCTTGGGGTAGCCACTGCCGTCGGCGTGCTCCTGGTGCTGCAGGATGATCTCGGCGGCGTCCTCCCATTGCGGCATGCGCTTGAGCAGTTCCGCCCCCATGCGCGGGTGGGATTGCATGCGCCGGCGCTCGTCATGGTTCAGGGGTTCCTGCTTGTGCAGCAGTTCCAGCGGCAGCAGCGCCATGCCCAGGTCGTGCAGGCACACGGCGGCGGCCAGCTGGCGGGGCGATACGGGGCGCCCGGCGCGCTCGTTCATCGCCAGGGCGAGTTCCAGTTGGCGCTGGCCACGGCCCAGCCAGAAGCGCGAGCGGTTCTCCGCCGCGGCCATGAGTTCGACGAAGAAGCGCAGGTCGGGCTCGTCTTCCAGGTCGTGGCGAGCCAAGGGACCGTCGCTCTTCGCCTCGGGTTCCGGGGGCAGCAGGCGGGTGCTTGGGTCCAGCCGGTGCAGCAGGGCGCTGCGCAGTTCCGCCTGGCGTTGGGCGGGGGCGCTGGCCAGGGTCCTGAGGGCCTTGCTCAGCGGGCGTACATCCTCCTGCTCCTGGGTGTCGCCGCTCAGCGCCTGCTCGATCTGCGCGCGCAGGCGGTCCTGCAGCAGCAGGAGGATGTCGCCCAGCAGGCTGTCGAAGGCCAGGCTGCCCTCGCGCAGCCTGGCGAGCACATCCTCCAGGGCCTGCGGCAGGATGTTCAGGCGGTCCAGGCCGACGTAGCCGAGGTTGCCCTTGAGCGTGTGCACCAGGCGGAACAGTTCGCGCAGGCGTTCGTCGTCATCGGGGTGACGTTCCAGCTCGATCAGCAGGTGCTCGCAGCGGGAGAACTGTTCGCGGGTTTCCTGGCGGAAGTCATCCAGCAGGTCTGCGGTGATGTCGACGGGGCGCGGCGTGGCCATGGGCGTCCTCCACGGGCTTGGGCTCTTGAGTATAGAAAGGCTTCCGGCGGGCGGCTGCGCGGTATCGATTAACCATATATAATCCGCCCCTTTGCCACCGGTCCCCGGCCTGCGGCAGTGTGGTCCCGATGCCCGGCGGCGATTCACCGCCCGCCCGCGGTCATCGACGGCACGCACACTGGCGGCCCGACGAATTCAAGACTCAAGAGAAGCGAAACACGACCATGATGCGCAGCCACTATTGCGGCCAACTGAACGAGAGCCTGGACGGCCAGGAAATCACCCTTTGCGGCTGGGTCCACCGTCGCCGTGACCACGGCGGGGTCATCTTCCTCGACATCCGTGATCGTGAAGGCCTGGCCCAGGTCGTGTTCGACCCGGATCGCGCCGAGACCTTCGCCAAGGCCGACCGCGTGCGCAGCGAATACGTCGTCAAGGTCACCGGCAAGGTGCGTCCGCGCCCGGCTGGCGCCGTCAACGCCAACATGGCATCCGGCGCCATCGAAGTGCTGGGCTACGAGCTCGAGGTCCTCAACCAGGCCGAGACTCCGCCCTTCCCACTGGACGAATACTCCGACGTCGGCGAAGAGACCCGCCTGCGTTATCGCTTCATCGACCTGCGTCGCCCGGAGATGGCCGCCAAGCTGAAGCTGCGTGCGCGCATCACCAGCAGCATCCGCCGCTACCTAGACGAGAACGGCTTCCTCGATGTCGAGACCCCGATCCTCGGTCGTCCGACTCCGGAAGGTGCGCGTGATTACCTGGTGCCGAGCCGTACCTACCCGGGCAACTTCTTCGCCCTGCCGCAATCGCCCCAGTTGTTCAAGCAACTGCTGATGGTTGCCGGCTTCGATCGCTACTACCAGATCGCCAAGTGCTTCCGCGACGAAGACCTGCGTGCCGACCGCCAGCCGGAATTCACCCAGATCGACATCGAGACCAGCTTCCTCGACGAGAGCGACATCATCGCCATCACCGAGAAGATGGTGCGCCAGCTGTTCAAGGAAGTCCTCGACGTCGAGTTCGACGAGTTCCCGCACATGCCCTTCGAGGAAGCCATGCGCCGCTACGGTTCGGACAAGCCCGACCTGCGCATCCCGCTGGAACTGGTCGATGTCGCCGATCAACTGAAAGACGTCGAGTTCAAGGTCTTCTCCGGTCCTGCCAACGATCCGAAGGGCCGTGTCGCCGCACTGCGCGTGCCGGGCGGCGCGAGCATGCCGCGCAAGCAGATCGACGACTACACCAAGTTCGTCGGCATCTATGGCGCCAAGGGCCTGGCCTACATCAAGGTCAACGAGCGCGCCAAGGGCGTGGACGGCCTGCAGTCGCCGATCGTCAAGAACATCGCCGAGCCCAACCTGAACGTGATCCTCGACCGAGTCGGTGCGGTCGATGGCGACATCGTGTTCTTCGGCGCCGACAAGGCCAAGGTCGTCTGCGACGCCCTGGGTGCGCTGCGCATCAAGGTCGGCCATGACCTCAACCTGCTCACCAAGGAGTGGGCGCCGATGTGGGTCGTGGACTTCCCGATGTTCGAAGAGAACGACGACGGCAGCCTGACCTCGCTGCACCACCCGTTCACCGCGCCCAAGTGCACCCCGGAGGAGCTGGAGGCCAACCCGGCCGGCAAGCTGTCCCGGGCCTACGACATGGTGCTCAACGGCACCGAGCTGGGCGGCGGCTCCATCCGTATCCACGACAAGTCCATGCAGCAGGCGGTGTTCCGCGTACTGGGCATCGACGATGCCGAGCAGGAAGAGAAGTTCGGCTTCCTCCTCGACGCGCTGAAGTACGGCGCCCCGCCGCACGGCGGCCTGGCCTTCGGCCTCGATCGCCTGGTCATGCTGATGACCGGCGCCGCCTCGATCCGCGAAGTGATCGCCTTCCCGAAAACCCAGAGCGCCGGTGACGTCATGACCCAGGCGCCGGGCACCGTGGATGGCAAGGCACTGCGCGAGCTGCACATCCGCCTGCGCGAACAGCCCAAGGCCGAGTAAATCGTTCCACCCCGACGGCGGCGCCCGATGCGCCGCCGCCACCAGAAAGCACGGAGTCAGTTATGGCGGGTCATTCCAAATGGGCCAACATCAAGCACCGCAAGGAGCGTCAGGACGCCAAGCGCGGCAAGATCTTCACCAAGCTCATCCGTGAGCTGACCGTCGCGGCCAAGCACGGCGGCGGCAACCCGGCGGACAACCCGCGTCTGCGCCTGGCCGTGGACAAGGCGCTCACCGCCAACATGACCCGCGACACCATCGATCGCGCGATCGCCCGCGGCGCCGGTTCCAACGAAGCCGACAACATGGTCGAGCTGAGCTACGAGGGTTACGCGCCGAGCGGCGTGGCGATCATCGTCGAAGCCATGACCGACAACCGCAACCGCACCGCCGCCGAAGTGCGCCACGCATTCAGCAAGTGCGGCGGCAACCTCGGCACCGATGGTTCGGTGGCCTACATGTTCGACCGCAAGGGCCAGATCAGCTACGCCCCTGGCGTGAACGAAGACGCCCTGATGGAAGCGGCCCTGGAAGCGGGCGCCGACGACGTGGTCGCAGCGGACGACGGTTCGGTGGAGGTCTACACCTCGTTCGCCGACTTCCTCAGTGTCAACGAAGCGCTCACCGCCGCCGGTTTCAAGGGCGACGAGGCCGAAGTGGCGATGATCCCCTCGATCACCGCGCCGATCACCGACCTGGAAACCGCGCAGAAGGTGATGAAGCTCATCGACATGCTCGAGGACCTGGACGACGTGCAGAACGTCTACAGCAACGTGGACATCCCCGACGATGTGATGGCCCAGCTGGGCTGACACGAAAAAGCCGGAGCGGACGCTTCGGCTTTTTTACTTGGGCACCTGATATAGAGCTGCAATGACCCTCATCCTCGGTATCGACCCTGGTTCGCGCATCACCGGTTACGGCGTGGTCCGCGACACCGGGCGCGGTTGTGAATACGTCGCGTCCGGCTGCATCCGCACCGGCAGTGGCGAGTTGCAGGAGCGCCTGCTGATCGTCTTCCGTGGCGTGCGCGAGGTCATCCAGACCTACGGGCCGGTGACCATGGGCATCGAGAAGGTCTTCATGGCGCGCAACGCCGACTCCGCGCTCAAACTGGGCCAGGCCCGTGGCGCCGCCATCGTCGCCGCGAGCGAGGAGGGGCTGGAGGTGGCCGAGTACAGCGCCAGCCAGGTCAAGCAGGCCATCGCCGGCACCGGTGGCGCCGACAAGCAGCAGGTGCAGATGATGGTCATGCACCTGCTCAAGCTGGTGCAGAAGCCCCAGATCGACGCCTCGGATGCCCTGGCCATCGCCCTGTGCCATGCGCATCACCGGCAGAGCCTGATCCCGCACGGCCTCGCCACCGCCAAGCGCCGCGGCGGACGGCTCCGTTTGTAACCCCATATAAGGACGCACTTCGTGATTGGACGTTTGCGTGGCACCCTGGCGGAAAAACAGCCGCCGCACCTGATTCTCGATGTCAATGGCGTCGGCTACGAGCTGGAAGTGCCCATGACCACCCTCTACCGCCTGCCCTCGACCGGCGAGCCCGTGACCCTGCACACCCACCTGGTGGTGCGCGAGGACGCGCACCTGCTCTACGGCTTCTTCGAGAAGCGCGAGCGCGAACTGTTCCGTGAGCTGATCCGTCTCAATGGCGTCGGCCCCAAGCTGGCCCTGGCGCTGATGTCCGGGCTGGAAGTGGACGAGCTGGTGCGTTGCGTGCAGGCCCAGGACACCTCGACCCTGGTGAAGATCCCGGGTGTCGGCAAGAAGACCGCCGAGCGCCTGCTGGTGGAGCTGAAGGACCGCTTCAAGGCCTGGGAAACCATGCCGAGCATTTCCACCCTGGTGGTCGAACCGCTCAACGCCAAGGTTTCCAGCGCCGAGAGTGATGCGCTGAGCGCCTTGATATCCCTGGGCTTCAAGCCCCAGGAAGCCAGCCGTGCCGTTGCCGCCATCAAGGAAGAAGGGCTGTCCAGCGAAGAACTGATCCGCCGCGCCCTGAAAGGAATGGTGTAACACCGCATGATCGAAGCAGACCGCCTGATAACCGCCAGCAGCCGCGACCGCGACGAGCAGCTGGACCGCGCCATCCGCCCGCTGAGCCTTGCCGACTACGTGGGCCAGCCCACCGTGCGCGAGCAGATGGAGCTGTTCATCCAGGCGGCCCGCGGGCGCAACGAGGCTCTCGACCACACGCTGATCTTCGGCCCGCCGGGCCTCGGCAAGACCACCCTGGCCAACATCATCGCCCAGGAAATGGGGGTATCGATCAAGAGCACGTCCGGCCCGGTGCTGGAGCGCCCCGGTGACCTGGCTGCGCTCTTGACCAACCTGGAGTCCGGCGACGTGCTTTTCGTCGACGAAATCCACCGTTTGTCGCCCATCGTCGAAGAGGTGCTGTACCCGGCGATGGAGGACTTCCAGCTCGACATCATGATCGGCGAAGGCCCTGCGGCTCGTTCGATCAAGCTCGACCTGCCGCCCTTCACCCTAGTCGGCGCCACTACGCGCGCCGGCATGCTGACCAACCCGCTGCGCGACCGTTTCGGCATCGTCCAGCGCCTGGAGTTCTACAGCACCCAGGACCTGACCAGCATCGTCACCCGTTCCGCCGGCATCCTGGGGCTGCACATCGAGCCCGAGGGAGCCTTCGAAATCGCCCGTCGTGCCCGTGGCACCCCGCGCATCGCCAACCGCCTGCTGCGCCGCGTGCGCGATTTCGCGGAAGTGCGTGGCAAGGGCCAGATCACGCGGGTGATCGCCGACCAGGCGCTGAACCTGCTGGATGTCGACGAGCGTGGCTTCGACCACCAGGACAGGCGTCTGCTGCTGGCGATGATCGACAAGTTCGACGGTGGCCCGGTGGGCATCGACAACCTGGCCGCTGCGATCAGCGAGGAGCGCCACACCATCGAGGATGTGCTGGAGCCCTACCTGATCCAGCAGGGCTACATCATGCGCACCCCCCGTGGGCGCGTGGTCACCCGTCACGCCTACCTGCACTTCGGCTTGAACCTGCCCAAGCGCATGGCCGAGTCACCCACCGACGATTTGTTCGGGGTGGGGGACGAATAGGGGAAATCGCTGTCGAACCGAGCGGCGGGCGCTGGGGGTGAAAAAACAGTGCCCGGCCTGATTGGCAACCTTTGGAGTAAGCACTAGAGTATGCGCGCGCAAAATGGGGCCCAGCCTTTCGTGCATCGGAGCCGCGTCTATTACGAAGACACCGATGCCGGTGGCATCGTCTATTACGTCAACTACCTCAAGTTCATGGAGCGGGCTCGCACCGAGTGCCTGCGAAGCCTGGGTTTTGCCCAGTCCGAGCTGGTGGGGGAGAACCTGCTCTTCGTCGTGCATTCGGCCGAGGCGCGTTACCACGCACCCGCGAGGCTCGACGACGAGCTGACCATCAGCGCCGAAGTGATCGAATTGAACCGTGCCAGCCTGCGCTTTCGTCAACAGGTGAGGCGGGCTACGGATGATGCGCTGCTCTGTGAAGGGCAGTTCCTGGTGGCCTGTGTGCGCGCCGACAGTTTGAAACCCCGGGCGATCCCCGAAGCGCTGCGTTCAGCCTTCGCCGCCGTACCGGGCCAACCCCCTGCAGGAGACTAAGCGTGGAAGCCAACGTCGTCGACCATACCTCCATGTGGAGCCTGATCAGCAACGCCAGCATCGTGGTGCAACTGGTCATGCTCACTCTGGTGGCCGCTTCGGTCACCTCGTGGATCATGATTTTCCAGCGCAGCAACCTGCTGCGCGCGGCGAAGAAGTCCCTCGAGACCTTCGAGGAGCGCTTCTGGTCGGGCATCGATCTGTCCAAGCTGTATCGCCAGGCCGGCAGCAACCCCGACCCGGATTCCGGCGTCGAGCAGATCTTCCGCGCCGGCTTCAAGGAGTTCTCCCGCCTGCGCCAGCAGCCCGGCGTCGATCCGGATGCGGTGATGGAAGGCGTGGCTCGTGCCATGCGCGTCGCCATTTCCCGTGAGGAGGAAAAGCTCGAGCAGAGCCTGCCGTTCCTCGCCACCGTCGGTTCCACCAGCCCCTACATCGGCCTGTTCGGTACCGTCTGGGGGATCATGAACTCCTTCCGTGGTCTGGCCCAGGTGCAGCAGGCCACTCTGGCTACCGTGGCCCCCGGCATCGCCGAAGCGCTGATCGCCACTGCCATCGGCCTGTTCGCGGCGATCCCGGCGGTCATTGCGTACAACCGTTTCGCAGCTCGTGGTGAGACCCTGATCAGTCGCTACTACACCTTCGCCGACGAGTTCCAGGCCATCCTGCACCGCAAAGTGCACACCAGCGACGAATAAGACGCAGGTTCAATAGAGGACAGGTTTCACGCCATGGCCAGAATTCGCCAAAAACGCAAGCCGGTCGCCGAGATGAACGTGGTGCCCTACATCGATGTGATGCTGGTGCTGCTGGTCATCTTCATGGTGACTGCGCCCATGCTCAACCAGGGCGTCAAGGTCGACCTGCCGAAGGTGTCCAGCGAGGCGCTGCCGCAGGACAACGACTCCCGCGTCCTGACCATCTCGATCAAGGCCGACAAGAGCTACTACTGGAACATGGGCGAGGAAGTGGACCCGGACCAGGGCAAGGCCAGCGAGACGTCCAGCACGCTGCCGCAACTGGTGCAAGCGGTCACCGCGATCATGAGCCAGAACACCAGCCAGGGTAAGAAGGTCCAGGTCTTCGTCCGGGGTGACAAGGCCGTCGACTACGGCTCCGTGATGGCCGTCATGGGCGGCCTGCAACAGGCCGGCGTGGGTAATGTCGGGCTGATCACCGAGGCGCCCTGATGCAGCAGCAGAGCGAACGCTCCCCATCGGAAAGCTATTTCTGGCCCGCGGTCTGGGCCATAGGCCTGCACGTGCTGATCTTTGGCACGCTGTTCGTCAGCTTCGCCTTCACCCCTGAACTGCCGCCAGCGCGCCCGATCGTGCAGGCGACGCTCTATCAGCTGAAATCGCAGAGCCAGGCGACCACCCAGACCAACCAGAAGATCGCCGGCGAAGCCAAGAAGGCCGCCGCTCCGCAGTACGAAACCGAACAGATGGAGCAGAAGAAGGCCGAGCAGCAGAAGCTGGAGCAGCAGAAGGTCGCTGCGGCCAAGGCGGCGGAACAAAAGAAAGCCGAGGAAGCTCGAAAAGCGGAAGAGGCAGCCGAAGCGAAGAAGGCGGATGACGCCAAGAAGGCCGAGGAAGCCAAGAAGCAACAGGCCGACATCGCCAAGAAGAAGGCGGAAGAGGAAGCCAAGAAAAAGGCTGCCGACGAGGCCAAGAAGAAAGCCGCTGAAGAGGCGAAGAAGAAAGCTGCAGCCGAGGCCGCGAAGAAGAAGGCTGCCGAGGATGCGAAGAAGAAGGCCGCCGCCGAAGCCGCGAAGAAAAAGGCAGCGGAGGAGGCCAAGCGCAAATCGACCGAGGACAAGAAGGCCGCCGCTCTCGCTGACCTGCTGTCCGACACCGTCGAGCGTGAGCAGACCCTGGCCGACGAGGTGGGCGACCAGGTTGCCGGCAGCCTGGACGACCTGATCATCAAGCTGATCAGCGAGAACTGGCAGAAGCCGTTGTCGACCCGCCCGGGCATGAGCGTCGAGTTGCTGATTCAGATGCTGCCCGACGGCACCATCACCAACGCCAGCGTCACTCGTTCAAGTGGCGATGGGCCCTTCGACAGCTCTGCGGTGGCCGCGGTGCGCAGCGTAGGGCGCATCCCTGAAATGCAACAATTGGATCGCGCTACCTTTGACAGGATGTACAGGCAGCGTCGCGTCGTCTTCAAACCGGAGGATTTAGGTCTGTGAACACTCTGATTCGTATCGTCCTGCTCGGCCTGACCATGCTGGTCGGTGCCGTGCAGGCCGCTGATCCGCTCCTGATTACGGGTGGTCGGGACAGCGCAACTCCCATCGCGGTGGTGCCCTTCGGCTGGCAGGGCGGCAACGTCCTGCCCGAGGACATGTCCGACATCATCGGCAATGACCTGCGCAACTCCGGCTTCTTCGAGCCCATCCCGCGGCAGAACATGATCAGCCTGCCGACCCAGGCGAGCGAAGTGATCTACCGCGACTGGAAGGCCCTGGGCGCCCAGTACGTCCTGGTGGGCAGCATCGCCCCGGCCGGTGGTCGCCTGCAGGTGCAGTTCGCCCTGTTCAACGTCGCCACCGAGCAGCAGGTGTTCGCCGGCAGCGTCAGCGGCTCCACCGACCAGCTGCGCGACATGGCGCACTACGTGGCCGACCAGTCCTTCGAGAAGCTCACCGGCGTGAAGGGTGCGTTCTCCACCCGCATGCTGTACGTGACCGCCGAGCGTTTCTCGGTGAACAACACGCGCTATACCCTGCAGCGCTCGGACTACGACGGCCAGCGCGCCGTGACCCTGCTGCAGTCCCGTGAGCCGATCCTCTCGCCGCGCTACGCACCGGACGGCCGCCGCATCGCCTATGTCTCCTTCGAGCAGAAGCGCCCGCGCATCTTCATCCAGCACATCGACACCGGTCGCCGTGAGCAGATCACCAACTTCGAGGGCCTGAACGGCGCGCCGGCCTGGTCGCCCGAAGGCAATCGCCTTGCGTTCGTGCTGTCCAAGGACGGCAACCCGGAGATCTACGTGATGGACCTGGGCAGCCGCCAGCTGCGCCGCGTCACCAACCACATGGCGATCGACACCGAACCTTTCTGGGGC
Organism: Pseudomonas sp. USHLN015; assembly: GCF_037153275.1. Taxonomy (NCBI): domain Bacteria; kingdom Pseudomonadati; phylum Pseudomonadota; class Gammaproteobacteria; order Pseudomonadales; family Pseudomonadaceae; genus Pseudomonas; species Pseudomonas sp. USHLN015. The sequence continues at coordinate 324,610 of NZ_JBBCKP010000002.1, read as the reverse complement.
GCAGATGGCCAGACCATCTATTTCACCTCGGATCGTGCCGGCAAGCCGCAGATCTACAAGACCAACATCAACGGCGGCGAGCCGCAGCGCGTGACCTTCGTCGGCAACTACAACGCCAACCCGAAGCTCTCGGCTGACGAGAAGACCCTGGTGATGATCCATCGCCAGGATGGCTTCACCAACTTCAAGGTGGCGGCCCTGGACCTGGTCCGTGGCGGTGCTCCGCGCATCCTTTCCGGCACCACTCTGGATGACTCGCCCACTGTTGCGCCAAACGGCACCATGCTAATCTACGCCACCCGCCAGCAGGGCCGGGGAGTGCTGATGCTCGTGTCCACAAACGGGCGCGTGCGACTCCCGATTCCAACCGTTCAAGGCGATATCCGCGAACCGTCCTGGTCGCCGTACCTGAACTGACGCGGTATCCACTTTTGTTTTGCTAAACACACTGGGGCTCATTAGGAGTTACATGATGGAAATGATCAAATTCGGTAAGTTCGCTGCTCTGGCTCTGGCCATGGCTGTTGCAGTTGGTTGCTCCTCCAAGGGCGGCGACGATTCCGGTCAGGGCGCTGTAGACCCGAACGCTGGCTACAACAGCGGCAACAGCGGTGTTGACGGCAGCCTGAGCGAAGAAGCCGCTCTGCGCGCCATCACCACCTTCTACTTCGAGTACGACAGCTCCGACCTGAAGCCGGAAGCCATGCGCGCTCTGGACGTACACGCCAAGGACCTGAAAGGCAACGGCGCTCGCGTCGTTCTGGAAGGCCACACCGACGAGCGCGGCACCCGCGAGTACAACATGGCTCTGGGCGAGCGTCGTGCCAAGGCCGTTCAGCGCTACCTGGTTCTGCAGGGCGTTTCCCCGGCTCAGCTGGAACTGGTTTCCTACGGCGAAGAGCGTCCGGTTGCCACTGGCAACGACGAGCAGTCCTGGGCTCAGAACCGTCGCGTCGAACTGCGTAAGTAATTCGATATGCGTAAGTGCCGTCGTGCTTTGACTGTATTGGCCCTCAGCAGCCTGCCCCTGGCTGCCTTTGCTGAGGTTCCCGTGGTGGACGGAAACGATGCCGGTTACGGCAACAGTTACCCGCCCGCTGGTTATGGCACGACTGGCGCCTATGCCGGATCCGGGGCTTCGGCCCCGGTGTCCGCGCAAGGCGAGCTGTTCATGCAACTGCAGCAGATGCAGGAAGAGACCGCCCGCCTGCGTGGGATGGTGGAAGAACAGCAGAACCAGATCGAGCAGCTCAAGCGCGAGTCGCTGGAGCGCTATCAGGATCTGGACAGCCGCTTGAATGCGGGCGCAGCGGGCGCACCAGCCGCACAACAGAATTCCCCTGCCGATGGCGCGATCAACGCCGCCGGCACTCCCTCGGCACCGGCCCAGCAGCCGGCCGCCAGCACCGAACCGGGCGATCCGGCGAAGGAAAAGCTCTACTACGACGCTGCCTTCGACCTGATCAAGGCCAAGGACTTCGACAAGGCCAGCCAGGCTTTCGGCGCATTCCTGCGCAAGTACCCCAGCAGCCAGTACGCCGGCAACGCGCAATACTGGCTGGGCGAAGTCAATCTCGCCAAGGGTGATCTGCAGGGCGCCGGCCAGGCTTTCGCCAAGGTCAGCCAGGTCTATCCGCAGCACGCCAAGGTGCCGGATTCCCTCTACAAGCTCGCTGACGTCGAGCAGCGCCTGGGCAATACCGACAAGGCCAAGGGCATCCTCAAGCAGGTCGTCGCACAGTACCCGGGCAGCTCCGCCGCCCAGCTGGCGCAGCGGGATCTCCAGCGCCTGCCCTGATCCACGCCTCCGAGCATCGAGAAACCCGCGCCTGTCGCGGGTTTTTTCGTTAGAATCGCCGCCCTCTGACTCTTCTTCCAGCAACGGAGGCGGATGGCCTGTTTAGCCGTTACGCCCGTGGCCCCTATGCAACAGACCCTGCGACTGACCGAGATCTTCTACTCGCTGCAGGGGGAGACGCGTACCGCCGGCTTGCCGACGGTATTCGTGCGCCTGACCGGCTGTCCCCTGCGCTGCCAGTATTGCGACACCGCCTATGCCTTCAATGGCGGCCAGCTCCACACCTTGGATGACATCCTCGCCCAGGTGGCTGCCTACAAGCCCCGCTACGTCTGTGTGACGGGCGGCGAGCCGCTGGCGCAGCCCAACTGCATCCCGCTTCTGCAACGGCTCTGCGACGCCGGCTACGAGGTGTCGCTGGAAACCAGCGGCGCCCTGGACATCTCGGCCGTGGATACGCGCGTCAGCCGTGTCGTCGACCTGAAGACGCCAGGCTCCGCCGAGCTTGCCCGCAATCGCTACGAGAACATCGCCCAGCTGACCCGCAACGACCAGGTGAAGTTCGTCATCTGCTCCCGCGAGGATTACGACTGGGCCGTCTCCAAGCTGATCGAGTACCGGTTGGAGCAACGCGCGGGCGAGGTGCTGTTCTCGCCCAGCCACCAGCAGGTGAGCGCGCGGAACCTCGCCGACTGGATAGTGGCCGACAACCTGCCGGTACGGCTGCAGCTGCAATTGCACAAGATTCTCTGGAACGACGAGCCGGGACACTGATATGAGCGACAAGAAAGCGGTAATCCTCCTCTCCGGCGGCCTGGACTCTGCCACGGTCGTGGCCATGGCGCGTGCCGAAGGCTATGCCTGCTACACCATGAGCTTCGACTACGGCCAGCGTCATCGTGCCGAGCTGCAGGCGGCCGAGCGCGTAGCCAGGCAACTGGGCGTGGTGGAGCACAAGGTCATAGGTCTCGACCTGAACGGCATCGGCGGCTCGGCCCTGACCGACAGCAGCATCGCCGTGCCGGAGGCGCCTACCGAAGGCATCCCGGTCACCTACGTGCCGGCGCGCAACACCGTATTCCTGTCCCTCGCCCTGGGCTGGGCGGAAGTGCTCGGTGCGCGGGATATCTTCATCGGCGTCAACGCGGTGGATTACTCCGGCTACCCGGATTGCCGCCCCGAGTTCGTCGAGGCCTTCGAGCGCATGGCCAACCTGGCGACCAAGGCTGGCGTGGAGGGTGATGGCTTCCGCATGCAGGCGCCATTGCAGAACCTCAGCAAGGCGCAGATCGTCCAGGCGGGCGTCAGGCTCGGGGTCGACTACGCTTTGACGGTGTCCTGCTACCAGGCCGATGACGAGGGCCGCGCCTGCCGCAAATGCGACAGCTGCCGGCTGCGTGCGGATGGCTTCGCGGCCGCTGGCGTGCAGGATCCTACGAGATATTTCTGATTTTTTTTACGGTGGGGTGTTGAATTCCTGAATAAAATCAGTATTATGCGCTCCGCGTCGGGTCGTTAGCTCAGTCGGTAGAGCAGTTGGCTTTTAACCAATTGGTCGTAGGTTCGAATCCTACACGACCCACCATACAAGGCTCCGCGAGGAGCAACGGAAGCGGGAAGATCGAAAGGTCTTCCCGCTTTTCGTTTGCCCGCAGGAAAGTCGAGCGCGGTGACCGCGGAGGGTGCAGCCCCTCCCGCTGCCATGCCCAATGGCGTTAATCTGCGTTATCATCCGCGCCCCGATCCGCGTGGCCCCTGGCCCGGCGGGCGGTGACCCAACAGGCTTTCGCGCAACGCGCTCGCAGGTCCAGCAGACATGTCCCATCTCTCCGAACGTTTTCTCGTCCAGGCCCATCTCGCCGCGAAGCAGCCCCGGCAACTGACTGCCGATGAAGAGGCGCAGCTCCGGGCGCAGATCGCAGCCGAACTGAAGGCGCAGAACGCCGTTCTGGTGGCCCACTACTATTGCGATCCGGTGATCCAGGCCCTGGCCGAGGAGACCGGCGGTTGCGTGTCCGACTCCCTGGAGATGGCCCGCTTCGGCAACCAGCACGAGGCGCAGACGGTCCTGGTGGCCGGTGTACGCTTCATGGGCGAGACCGCGAAGATCCTCAACCCCGAGAAGCGCGTGCTGATGCCGACCCTGGAAGCGACCTGCTCCCTGGACCTGGGCTGCCCGGTGGATGAGTTCTCGGCATTCTGCGACCAGCACCCGGAGCGTACCGTCGTCGTCTATGCCAATACCTCCGCGGCGGTGAAGGCAAGGGCCGACTGGGTGGTGACCTCCAGCTGCGCGCTGGAAATCGTCGAGAGCCTGATGGACAACGGCGAGAAGATCATCTGGGCGCCGGACCAGCACCTGGGACGCTACATCCAGCGCGAGACCGGTGCCGACATGCTGCTCTGGGACGGTGCCTGCATCGTTCACGAGGAGTTCAAGGCCAAGCAGCTCGAAGACATGAAGGCGCTCTATCCGGAGGCAGCCATCCTGGTCCATCCGGAATCGCCCGAGGCGGTCATCGAGCTCGCCGATGCGGTGGGCTCCACCAGCCAATTGATCAAGGCTGCGCAGACGCTGCCGAACAAAATGTTCATCGTCGCTACCGATCGCGGCATCTTCTACAAGATGCAGCAGCTGTGCCCGGACAAGCAGTTCATCGAGGCGCCCACCGCCGGCAATGGGGCGGCCTGCCGCAGCTGCGCGCACTGCCCCTGGATGGCCATGAACACCCTGGAACGCACCCTGCAGTGCCTGCGTGAGGGCAGCAACGAGATATTCGTCGATGCAGCGCTGGTGCCGCGCGCGGTCAAGCCGCTCAAGCGCATGCTCGACTTCACCCAGGCCGCGCGGTTGAAGCTCGCCGGCAACGCCTGATCGGCACGCAAAAAAAGCCCGGACATGTCCGGGCTTTTTCATGGGCGGCTTGCGTCACCGCATCATCTTCTTGATGGTCTTCTGCTGCTCGATCATTTCCTGCTGGCGTGCATCGATGCGCGAGGCGAGCGGGAAGTTGTTGGTCGCGCGGCGCTTGGCGAAATCCAGCTGCTCGATGGCCTGGTCGTAGTCGCCGACCAGGGCGAAGAACTCCGCGCGCGCCTGGTGCAGGCCGATGGTGTTGCCGGCGAGGCCACGCACCTCGGCCACCTGGTACCAGACGTCCGGATCGTTCGGGCGGCTCTTGATCAGGCCGTCGAGGATCTTCTCCGCTTCCTGGGGCTTGTTCAGCTTGAGCATCAGGTCGCTGCGCGCCTGCTTGAGCGGGTAGTTGTTGGGGTACAGGCCGAGCAGCCGGTCGACGCGTTGCTGGGCGTCCTGCAGGCGGTTGGCGGTGATGTCCAGGTCGACCTGGGCCAGGTTGTAGACGATCTCGTTGGGGGCCTTGGCCAGCAGCTGCGCAAGGGCTTCGCGTGCTTCGTTGAGCTGCCCGTTCTTGATCTGCGCGATGGCCAGGCCATAGCGGGCGGCATCCAGCTTGGGATCGGCATCGAGCTGGGCGCGGAAGCGCTTGGCCGAGATCCCCGGGGTCTCCTCGAACATCAGCTGCACACGGGCGCGCATCAACTGGTAGCGCAGGCTGTTCTCGACGCCGCCCGGCGGCAGCTGTTCGGCGCGGTTGCGGGTGTCGGCGATACGCGACTCGGTGACCGGGTGGGTGAGGAGGAATTCCGGCGGCTTGGAGTCGTAGCGGTACTGGCGCATCAAGCGCTCGAACATGTTCGGCATGGCCCGGGGGTCGTAGCCGGCCTTCTCCAGGTTGAGCAGGCCGATGCGGTCAGCTTCCTGTTCGTTCTGCCGGGAGAAGCGACGTTGCTCCTGGATCGCCGCGGCCTGGGTCGACATGATCGCCGCCATGCCCGCGTCACCGGCGCCGGCCGCCGCCGCGACGATGCCGGCGAGCATCGCCGCCATCACCGGGATCTGCATGCGTTGCTGGGCTTCGATGCCGCGCGCGAAGTGGCGCTGCGAAAGGTGCGCCAGTTCGTGGGCCAGCACCGAGGCGTATTCGGCTTCGTTGGGGGCATAGAGGAACAGGCCGCCGTTGACCCCGACTATCCCGCCCGGGGCGGCGAAGGCGTTGAGCTGAGGGCTCTTGAGCAGCACGAATTCCAGGCGGCGGTCCTGCAGCTGGCTGGTCTCGGCCAGGCGGTAGACGCTGGTCTCGACGTAGTCCTTGAGCTGCGGGTCCGAGAGTTGCTCCACCTGGCCGCGCAACAGGCTCAGCCAGGCGCGGCCCAGCTGGTGTTCCTGCTCCGGAGAGACGATGGCCGAACTGGAGTCGCCGAGGGACGGCAGGTCATCGGCCATCACGGGCGATGCGAGGAGGCAGGCAAGCGTCAGCAGAGTGGGGCGCAGCGGATTCATGCACAGGGCTCTTGTCGGCAAAGCGCTAACTGTAGCCTCCTGCCCGGTCGGCTGGCCAGGGTTGTGCGGGCTTCTGTATCCTAGGCGCCCTCCTGGAGAACACTCATGACTGACGCCGCCGGCCGTCCCGATACCTTCGACGCCGAGCTGGATGCCAGCGGGCTGAACTGCCCGTTGCCGCTGCTCAAGGCCAAGCTGGAACTCAACCGTCTGCCCAGCGGCGCGGTACTCAAGGTCACTGCCACCGATGCCGGTTCGCAACGCGATTTCCGTGCCTTCGCCCGCCTCGCCGGCCACGTGCTGCTGCACGAGGAAGAGCAGGGCGGCACCTATCGCTACTGGCTGCGCAAGGCCTGAACCTCCCTGCTTACGCTTACCAAGGAACTCCGATGTTCAAGGTGCTTCGCGACTGGGTGCAGCGCTACTTCTCCGATGAAGAGGCGGTGGTGCTGGCGGTCTTCCTGGTCCTGGGTTTTACCCTGGTCCTCACCCTCGGCAATATGCTGGCGCCGGTCCTGGCAGGGTTGGTCCTGGCCTTTCTGATGCAGGGAGTGGTGAATTTCCTCGAACGCCTGCGCATGCCGCAAACGCTGGCCGTGTGGCTGGTCTTCGCCCTGTTCATCGGGGCCCTGGCGCTGTTCCTGGTGGTGCTGATGCCGCTGTTGTGGCAGCAGCTCAGCACCCTGTTCAAGGAGTTGCCGCGCATGCTCGGCGAATGGCAGTCGCTGCTTCTGTTGCTGCCCGAGCGCTACCCGCACCTGGTGACCGACGAGCAGGTGCTCAACGCCATCGAGGTGACCCGCAGCGAGGTCGGCAAGTTCGGCCAGTGGGCGCTGACCTTCTCCCTCTCCAGCCTGCCGCTGGTGGTCAACCTGATGATCTACCTGGTACTGGTGCCGATCCTGGTGTTCTTCTTCCTCAAGGACCGCGAGCTGATCCTGCGCTGGCTGAGCGGCTACCTGCCGCGTGAGCGCGCGCTCATGACCCAGGTGTGGCAGGAGATGAACCAGCAGATTGCCAACTACATCCGCGGGAAGGTGATCGAGATCGTCATCTGTGGCGGTGTCACCTACGTCGCCTTCGTATCCCTCGGGCTCAACTATGCGGCGTTGCTGGCATTGCTGGTCGGCTTGTCGGTAGTGGTGCCCTACATCGGCGCGGTGGTGGTGACCGTCCCGGTGGCGCTGATCGCGTTGTTCCAGTGGGGCTGGGGCGACCAGTTCATCTACCTGATGGTGGTCTACGGAGTGATCCAGGCGCTGGATGGCAACATCCTGGTGCCGCTGCTGTTCTCCGAGGCGGTCAACCTGCACCCGGTGGCCATCATCTGTGCCGTGCTGCTGTTCGGAGGTCTCTGGGGCTTCTGGGGCATCTTCTTCGCGATTCCCCTGGCGACGCTGTTCAAGGCCGTGCTCGATGCTTGGCCGCGCAGTGGACCACTGAGGGACGGGCCGTCGCCGCTGATGTGACGGGCATGAAAAAGGCCGCTTTCGCGGCCTTCGTTCATTGCGGCGGGGCGGGTCAGCCCTTGTTCAGCGCCTGGGCGGCCGCGAGCACGGCATCCACGTGGCCCGGAACCTTCACGCCACGCCATTCCTGACGCAGCACACCGTTCTTGTCGATGAGGAAGGTGCTGCGGTCGACGCCCATGTATTCCTTGCCATAGAGCTTCTTCAGCTTGATCACGTCGAACAACTGGCAGACCGCTTCGTCCTTGTCGGAGATCAGCTCGAAGGGGAACTCCTGCTTGCACTTGAAGTTCTCGTGGGACTTCAGGCCGTCGCGGGAGACGCCGAAGATCACGGTATTGGCGGCAGCGAAGGCCCCGTGCTGGTCGCGGAAGCCCTGGCCTTCGGTGGTGCAGCCGGGGGTGCTGTCCTTGGGGTAGAAATACAGGACGACCTGCTTGCCTTTCAGGGCGGAGAGCGTCACCTGCTGGCCACTGGTGGCGGGGGCGGTGAAGTCGGCTACCGGTTGGTCGATTGCTACGGCCATGTCTTGCTCCTTACGGATGTTGCGGGCGCCAGGGCTCGATCAGGGCGTCGAGGTTCAGCGCATCGGCGAAGTCGAGGAACTGATCGCGCAGCCAGCTGATCTGGGTGCCGGCGGGCAATGTCACGGTGATGGTGGCGTTGAGCATGGTGCTCATGGTCTGCGGCGCCTGGTAGGTGTCGCAGGTGAGGTTCTCAAGCTCGACACGGTGGTCGATGAAGAACTGGCACAGCTCATTGAGGATGTCCGGGCGGTAGGCCGCGCTGACGTAGGCCACGTAGGGCAGCGATTGCGGGCGTGGCTCCAGCGCGCCGCTGCGGGTTACCTGGAAGGTGAATTCGTGGCGCTTGGACAGGGCCGGCAGGCCTGCCTCCAGGCGGGCCAGCGCATCCCAGCTGCCGGATACCTGCAACACCAGTGCGCTGTACTCGCCGTGGCGAGTCAGGCGGCTGCTGACCACGGCGCAGCGGTTTTCCTGGCTGGCTCGGCACAGCACATTGGTCAGCTCCATGGGGTTGACGCCAAGGGCGCTGATCACAAGGAATTGTTCGCGGGGCGGGGTGGTGGACATGCAGCATTCCTAAAGCGAGGGGAGGGCGGCCAAAGCCGCGTCGATCAAAGCGGAGAGGTTAGCGAAAAGCGCTGCCGAGGGGAATGCTTGAGGCGCCCTCGTCAGCTTGTGCTGGGCAATGGGCACCAGTACCATTACGGCTCTCTTTTTCCGGCAGGAGCGGTTGCATGATTGCGGGCAGTATGGTGGCACTGGTCACGCCCATGGATGCACAAGGTCAACTGGACTGGGCGAGTCTGACCAAGCTGGTGGATTTCCACCTGCAGGAAGGCACCAACGCCATAGTCGCAGTCGGCACCACGGGTGAATCCGCGACGCTGGATGTGAACGAACACATCGAAGTCATCCGCCGCGTGGTGGATCAGGTCAATGGCCGCATCCCGGTCATCGCCGGCACCGGTGGAAACTCCACCCGCGAGTCCGTCGACCTCACCGCCGCCGCCAAGAACGTGGGCGCCGATGCCTGCCTGCTGGTGACCCCGTACTACAACAAGCCGACCCAGGAAGGCCTGTACCAGCATTTCCGCCACATCGCCGAATCCGTCGCGATTCCGCAGATCCTCTACAACGTCCCTGGCCGCACCGTCTGCGACATGCTGCCCGAGACCGTCGAGCGCCTGGCGAAGATCTCCAACATCATCGGTATCAAGGAAGCCACCGGCGACCTCAAGCGCGGCCAGGAAGTCCTGGATCGCGTGAGCAAGGACTTCCTCGTCTACTCCGGTGACGATGCCACCGCCGTCGAGCTGATGCTCATGGGCGGCAAGGGCAACATTTCCGTGACCGCCAACGTCGCGCCCCGCGAGATGGCCGACCTCTGCGCCGCTGCCATGCGTGGCGATGCCGAGACCGCTCGCGCGATCAACGACAAGCTGATGCCGCTGCACAAGGCGCTGTTCATCGAATCGAACCCGATCCCGGTGAAGTGGGCCCTGCACGAGATGGGCCTGATGCCCGACGGCATCCGCCTGCCGCTGACCTGGCTCAGCCCGCGTTGCCACGAACCGCTGCGTCAGGCGCTCCGCCAGTCCGGTGTATTGGCTTAATCCGAGGAATTACTACGCATGAAGCGACTGGCCGGACTCTCCGCTCTCGCCCTGATGATCTCCAGCACCAGCGGCTGCGGCTGGCTCTGGGGCGAAAATGGCTACTTCCGCGACCGCGGCAACGACTACCTGGAAGCGCGCCAGACCGCGCCCATGCAGTTGCCCCCGGATGCCCAATCCAAACGCCTTGACCCGTTGCTGCCGGTGCCGATGAACGTCGCCGACAGCCGCAGCGACGCCGACTACGAAGTCCCGCGCCCGCAGCCCCTGCAAGTCAAGGGTGAGGTCAGCGACTACAGCCTGCAGAAGAGCGGCGACTCGCGCTGGGTGGTTGCCCAGCGCATCCCGGCCGAGGTCTGGCCGGTGGCTCGCCAGTTCTTCGAGGACGGCGGCTTCAAGGTCGTCGACGAGCGTCCGCAGACCGGCGAGTTCAGCACCGCCTGGCAGCGCCTCGACCAGCTTTCCGCGCCCCTCGCACGCCGCCTCGGCAGCCGTGTGAGCGGTGTCGAGCCCGACAGCGAAGTGCGTGCCCGTGTGCGTATCGAGCCGGGCGTGCAGCGCAACACCAGCGAGATCTTCGTCCTCACCACCACCCGCCCGGCAGGCAGCAGCGCCGATACCGGTTGGCCGAGCCGCTCCGACAGCCCCAGCCTCGAGGCTGCGCTGATGGACGAAATGCTCGCCAGCATGGCGCGCAGCGCCGAGCAGGGTGGTTCCGTTTCCCTGCTGGCTGCCCGCGACTTCGATGCGCCGAGCCGCGTGACCCTGTCCGAGGACGGCAGTGGCAACCCGATCCTCAACCTGGGTGCCGACTTCGACCGTTCCTGGTCCAGCGTCGGTCGTGCCCTGGAAGTGGCGGATGTCCGCGTCGACGACATCAACCGCAGCCTGGGCGTGTACTACATCAACCTCGCCGAGGGCGCGGAGAAGGACCAGGAGCCTGGCTTCTTCAGCCGCCTGTGGGGCAGCGCACCGAGCAAGGAAGAGATCGAGGCCCGTGCCGAGCGCTACCAGGTTCGCCTGACCCGCGTCGGTGACAGCGTCCAGGTCACCGTGGAGAAGGACATCAACACCGTGGCACCTGCTGATGTGGCGCGCCGCGTGCTGGGCCTGATCCAGGAAAACCTCGGCTGAGGCCGGACCGACCGGGTGGCGGTTGACCTCCACCCGGCTCCAGCCGACGCGCCGCAGGGCGCGGCGGCGAGACAATAGGCGAAACCCCGCAGGTTTCGCCTGTTTCGTTTAACAGAGGCGGAAAATCGACATGACCACTCCCAGCACCCTGAGCCTGAAGAAGATCTACTCCGGCAAAGTCCGCGACCTCTATGAGATCGATGCCAAGCGCATGCTCATGGTCGCCACCGACAGGCTCTCGGCCTTCGACGTCATCCTCGAGCAGCCGATCCCGGACAAGGGCAAGATCCTCACCGCCATCTCCAACTTCTGGTTCGACAAGCTGGCCGACGTGGTGCCCAATCACTTCACCGGCGACAAGGTCGAGGACGTGGTGCCCGCCGCCGAGCTGCCGCTCGTGGAAGGCCGCGCCGTGGTCGCCAAGCGCCTCAAGCCAGTGGCCGTCGAAGCCATCGTGCGCGGCTACATCGTTGGTTCGGGCTGGAAGGAATACCAGAAGACCGGCACCGTCTGCGGCATCCAGCTGCCCGCCGGCCTCAAGGAAGCCTCCAAGCTGCCCCAGCCGATCTTCACCCCCTCGACCAAGGCCGCTGTCGGCGACCATGACGAGAACATCTCCTTCGAGCAGTGCGAAGCCATCATCGGCAAGGAACTGGCCGCCAAGGTCCGCGATACCGCCATCGCCCTCTACAGCACTGCTGTCGAGTACGCCGCCACTCGCGGCATCATCATCGCCGACACCAAATTCGAATTCGGCATCGACGAAGACGGTACCCTGACCCTGATGGACGAAGTGCTGACCCCTGACTCCAGCCGCTTCTGGCCGGTGGAAAGCTATGTCGAAGGCACCAACCCGCCCAGCTTCGACAAGCAGTTCGTCCGCGACTGGCTCGAGTCCACCGGCTGGAACAAGGAGCCGCCAGCCCCCGCCGTACCCGCCGACGTCGCACAGAAGACCGCCGACAAGTACCGCGAGGCCCTGACCAAGCTCACCGCCTGACCCCGGCAGCGGGGCTGCCGGCCGGGGCAATACGCAAGCATCTGAATGCACGCGAAAAAATTGCCACGGCGGGCTTCGCCAATCGCTTTTCAGCTGGTATCATGCGCGCCGTTCGGGAAGATGCCGGAGTGGCCGAACGGGACGGATTCGAAATCCGTTGTGTCAGCAATGGCACCTAGGGTTCAAATCCCTATCTTCCCGCCATACACAGCAAAGCCCCTGGTTCGCGAGAGCCAGGGGCTTTGTGCTTTCAGGCATGCCCGCGCGCGCCTGGTGCTGGCAGGGGGCGCTGTACCAGCACCTTCATCCGGCGGATGTCCGACCAGAACAGTTCATCCGGGAACGGGCCCGGCGCCAGCGCGTTCTTCACCAGGAAGTAGCCCTCCTCAGCGGATGCGGCACCTCTTCCCAGTGCAGCTCCATCACCATCGTCTGCCCCAGGTTTGCCAGTGCCGTTCTGGTGTCCACAGGTCGCTCGCTCATGCTTTCCACTCCAGTGCCAGCCGCTGACGGCAAAGCAGCCAGTGCCGCCGGCAAGAGGTCTTCCCGTTCCATGCCTATTCCGTCACTATCCGTGGCTATTTCGAAGGCCTGCACGCCTTCGTCCCTTGGGTAACTATTTCCCACGGGTGAACTATATCCCACGAAATCATGTTCTGGGAAGTTATTGCCCAGAATTAAGGTCGAAGATGTTTTATGCAGACAGCGGGCGATAGAGCACGAGCGTTGATCAAGCGGCTGGGACCGAAAAAGGCCAGTGAACTGGGTGGAGGCAACCACGACCGTTGGCGGAGCGTCAGCAAAGGCGCGGTGAGAGTCAGCACGGAAGAGATCGACGTGCTTGTGAAGGCCTATCCCCAGTACGCGTTCTGGCTGGCTTGCGGCCAGATTGCACCCGAGATCGGGCAGACAAGCCCGGCCTATGACGACACCCATCCAGATTTATCGCCATCCAGCGCCGAGTGACCACGGGCTGTGTCCCGCAGCTTTCCGCCCAGCGCCGCATCGCTTCTGCCTAAGCGCCTGGCTTCTCCAGTCGAGCTTCCAGCAGTTGAGACCGGACGAAAGTCAGCGCATCCCTGAATCGCGGATGCCGTGTCTCGCCAGGTTCATGGGCAAGGGGATGCCAGACAGGCAGGGCTGCTCATCCCCCTACCTCGTACTCCATCGGATAGTCGCAAGGCTCCCGCGCCACCTGCTCTGGCCACAACCACTGCGCATCCACACAACCCTGGCGCTGGTAGAACCGCACCGTCTCCCTCGCCGAGTGGGACGAGACATACAGGCGCTCGATGCCCTTGTGGCGGGCCTCTTCGAGACAGCGGGCGAACAGCAGGCGCCCGACGCCCCTGCCACGCTCGGTGGCCTCGACATGGAACTCCTTCAATGGCCGGTAGCGCCCGGTGGGTTCTATAGGCGCGCCGTCCACACAGGCGAAGCCGACGACCCGCCCCAGACGGGTCGCCAGGCAGACCATGCCGCCGTTGGCCAGAGCGGCCCGCAGCGTGTCCTTCACTTCCTGACGTTCGGCCGGGGACCAGTCGTCGATGAAGGGATCGGCGCTCTCCACCGCGCGGCCCGCCTGCAAGCGAATGACCCGGTCCACTACCTGCCGCCGCTCGAAGATGAACACGAAGTCGAGGGCCGAATCGGCTACCGGGGAGGTGTGAAGGGTGATGTCCGGGGGGCTGCTCATGGGATTCCTGCAGTTGATCCAGGGTGTAGGGCCGGGATGGTAGCGCGCCCGGCTGAAAACCGAGCAGGAAGCCAGCGAGATCGAGGCACTGCCGCTGTACAAGGCCTCTGTTAGGGCTTGCGCCTACGCGGACGACACCGTCGTGCCGAGCAGGAGCTCAAGGGCCACAGATTGGTACCTGGTCAAGCAAGGCCCATGAGTCCTTCTTCGGTGCTCCGTGGTCCTTCGGAGCCGTTGCCGCGTAGCTCACCCTCACTGTTTAGGAAGTGATGGCCACAAGACATTTGATTGATATCAAAATGGATTCGTTTTCCGACACGTTCGTCGCAACTTGCGCCTTTTTGTATCGAAAAAGCGACAAGGCGCACGTTTTTCCCGTCACGCGCGAAGAACCCCGGCTACACCCTCCAGTCTAGGTTTTAGGCCGTCCGAAGGATGAAGTACCGGACAGTGGCGCAATGCCATTTCAGGCCTGCCTACAACCACTTCAAAAGGATTGGAGTCAGCATGAAAAATAATTTCAGACGTGTTGTCGGTTCCCTCGCGTTCGCCGTTTCCACGGCATCCCTTGCAAGCCCCGCCGCAGACGCCGAATTCAAGGAATTCTGGAGTCCCGGCAAACCCAACCCCTCCATCTGCAATTCGCCGCTGCTGGTGGGCACGCCGCTCGGGCTGCCGCGCTGCCTGCAGGCGAGCAACGTCTTCACCCGGCTCCAGGCGCTGCAGGACATCGCCAGCCTCAACGATGGCAATCGGGCAGCCGGTCAGCCGGGCTACCAGGCGTCCATCGACTACGTGAAGAAGACCCTGCAGAAGGCCGGCTACAAGGTGACGGTGCAGCCGTTCCCCTTCACCGCCTACTACCCCAAAGGGCCGGGTACCCTGAATGCGATCACGCCGACCCCCGGCAGCTATGTCTGGGAGACTGACTTCACCTACCTCTCGCAGAGCGAGGCCGGTGATGTGAGTGCACCGGTGGTGCCCGTGGACGTGGCGCTGGGGGCGGGCAACACCTCCTCCAGCGGGTGCGAGGCGGAGGACTTCGCCAACTTCCCCAGCGGCTCCATCGCACTGATCCAGCGCGGTACCTGCAACTTCGAGATCAAGGCCGAGAACGCCGCCGCGGCTGGTGCAGCGGGGGTGATCATCTTCAACCAGGGCAACACGGATGACCGCAAGGGCCTGGAGAACGTGACCCTGGGCGATGGCTACGAAGGTGGCATCCCGGTGATCTTCGCCACCTACGACAATGGCGCGGCCTGGGCCGGCACGGCAGGCCTGCAGCTGCGCATGGTCGTCGATGTGGTGCGCTCGAAGACCCAGACCTACAACCTGGTCGCCGAGACCCGCTACGGCAATCCGAAGAACGTCGTGATGGTGGGCGCGCACCTGGACTCGGTATTCGAGGGCCCCGGCATCAACGACAACGGTTCCGGCAGTGCCGCGCTGCTGGAGATGGCCGTGCTGCTGCGCAAGGCCTATCCGTTGAACAAGATCCGCTTCGCCTGGTGGGGCGCCGAGGAGTCCGGGCTGGTGGGCTCGACCTACTACGTCAACAACCTCACTCCCGAGGAGAAGAAGAAGATCAAGGCCTACCTGAACTTCGACATGATCGGTTCGCCGAACTACGCGAACTTCATCTATGACGGCGACGGTTCGTCCTTCGGTCTGCAGGGCCCGCCCGGTTCGGCCGCGATCGAGCACCTGTTCGAAGCCTACTTCAAGCTGCGTCGCGCGCAGTTCGAGGGGACCGAGATCGACTTCCGCTCCGACTATGCGCAGTTCTTCGAGGATGGCATTGCCTTCGGTGGCCTGTTCACCGGCGCCGAGGACATCAAGACCGAGGAGCAGGCGCAGAAGTATGGCGGTGCGGCGGGCCAGCCCTTCGATCCCTGCTACCACAACGCTTGCGACAACACGGCGAACATCGATCTGGACGCGCTGGAGATCAACGGCGACGCGATGGCCTTCGCCACCAGTTGGCTGTCGATCTCGACCAAGATCATCGACGACGAGATCGCCGCTGCGAAGAAAGCCCAGGGCACCGCGCTGCGCAAAGCCAGCGTGCGCAACGTCGAACGCTGGGGTGATGCCTACATCAAGTAACGCCTGACGGGTCTTGCGCCGGCCCGCCGGCGCAAGCTCCCCGTTGACGAAAATCGAGCGCACAAATACTGTATATAAAAACAGTATCAGGAGGCGCCGCCATGGGTAATGTCCGCATCATCGGCCGTCTGGGGCCGTCATTCAGCAAGCTCCCGCTCTACACCCTCGGCATCGATGAAAACGATGCGAAAGGCCCGGTTCGCCTGCGCCTCGACGGCTGCCTGAGCCTGGACGAGCTGCTGGGCATCGATATCCCACAGACCTTAACCGTCCGTCTGGAAGACGACAGCATGGAGGGCATCGGCCTCGCCCCAGGGGACCTGCTGCTGGCCGATCGCGCACGTGTAGCAACCGATGGCAGCCTGGTGGTGGCGGTGATCGATGGGGATTTCTACATACGCCGCCTGCGTCACGAAGACGGCCAGCGCGTGCTCGTGGCGGAGAACGCCCGCTATCCGGCGCTGAGGCTGTCGCCCGGGCAGGACTGGATGATCCGGGGTGTCGTCACCCACAGCTTCCGCCGTCCGCAGCGCTGGCAACCACTGGCATGACGCGGGTGCGAGCAGATAGGGGCTTAGTGATGAGGAGCGGTCGCCTGCCTGGCCTTGTGCTCGTTCACCGGGCGTTCCAAGGGCTGGCGAGGCGCTCGGGTCGTGGGGTGATGGTGGTGGTGGGTGATTCTGAGCATGGCCCAGAGCATCGCAACGGCTACCATCAGCCAACCCAGGATCAACAACACGATAAAGGCTTCAGGACTCATCGCTAACCGCCTCGGTGCCCGCAAATGGGCACACAACTGGAGTTTAGTCCGGCATCCGTGACGCTTCCCTGACAGGCCCCGCCTTCGGTCGGCTGGCCGGCTTCTTCATCGGACGGGATGCGCAGGTGCTTGAAAACTTCGGCAGCGCGAGCGGCATAAAGTGCTGATCGGATGACGTGCGGTCAGGGCGGGTTCAGTTGCAGAAGCGCTCCACGTTCTGCCGCGCCTTCTCGTTGGGAGCGTTGCGCAGCTGGGCGGTCCAGAACTGGCATTTGGGGCTGGCCAGGCGTTCAGCCTCTTCGATACGGGCATTGTCGCGCTGTTGGGTCGCGCTCTGGTTCTGCTGGTAGCGCTCGAACATCTGCGCATTGTCCTGAGGGGCAGGGACAGGGGCAGGCTGAGGGCCTATCGGCGAGCCCAGGGGCGCCGTGGTGCCCTGGCCGACCTGCTCCCAGGCAGCGCCCACCAGGTGCCGATAGCCGAACCAGGCGGTGGCGGCGACGGCGAGGCAGCCGAGCCAGATGCCCAAGGCGATGCACAGCACCAGTTTCACCGGGTCGAGGCTGATGTGAAGCGTGCGTTTTCGAGCGGGCATGGAACCTCCTCACAGGGTCGATGGGCCGATCAGGACGTGGCGCGTCCGCTCTCAGTGGGCGTCGATCACCTCGTACCATTGCTCGGTGCCGCCGATCGCCAGGGTGATCTCGGCGCCGGCGCCCTTGCCCAGCAGAGCCTGGCCGAGGGGGGAGCGCGGGGTGATCACGGTGATGTCTCCATCCTCGGTCGCAACCTTCAGGCCGGCGGCTTCCGGGCCGAGAAAGAGTAGCTGCTCGCCACCGCTTTCCACGCCCAGCCGCACCAGGGCGCTGAGCTGGATGCCCTGTGCCGGGTCGTGATCACGCAGCGCCAGGCCCTGGAACAGGCTGATCGCCTGCTTGATCTCGGCGGCGCGGCGGGCCTGTCCGGTCGCCAGGTAGGATGCCTCCAGCCCCAGCGTGTCGTACTTGTTCTCGGCGACGTTCTCTTCATGGGTCGCCGCTTCGTAGGCCGTCTGCGCAGCACGTTGCAGCAGCTCCAGGTCGTCCGAGAGCTTGGCGATGATCAGATGCTGGATACGGGCTTTGTCCATGGCGAGGACCCTGCTGGCAAAGGCCGCATTCTACGGGTGGAGTCACCAGAAGAGGAGAGGATTGTAATTTGTGTATTTGCATCATATTTGCTTTATATTGATGCAAACGCACGGAGGAAATCCATGAGCGCCCTCAGCCGTCCCACTCTCGATCCCGATGCCGTCCTGGCCAAGGCCCTGCTCAATACCCGCGAGCAACTCGGGCTGACCCAGCAGCAACTGGCCGACATCGTCGGTGTGCACCGCACCGCCATCACCCGCTGGGCGGACAGCGGCGGCATCCGTCCGCAGAGCAAGACCGGCGAGCTCGCGCTGCTGCTGATCCGCGCCTACCGCGCATTGTTCGCCCTGTTCGGCGGCAACCTCGACGACATGCGCCACTTCCTGCGCACCGAGAACCGCCACCTGGGCGCCGTTCCCCTCGAACTGATGGGCCAGGTGCAGGGTCTGGTGAGGGTGGTGGAGTACCTGGACGCCATACGCGGCAAGATCTGATCGCCCTGACAACAACAACGAAGGAAGGCTGGACATGGATATCTGGACGACCTGCCAGGGCCCGCAACACATCGGGCCCCTGCGTGGCCGCCTGGTGCGGCTGGTGGAGAGCCAGGAGCAGGTGGCGACCCTGCAGCTGGTGGACAACCTCGCCGAACAGGCGTTGCTGGAGGAACTCATCGAGACCAGCAAGCCGCCGTTGCCCAGGAGCGCCGAGCCGCTGCACTACCTACTCAAGACCCCGTTCCGCTACCCGCCGCTGCGCTGGGGGTCGCGCTTCGGCACCGTCCACGAGCCGAGCCTGTTCTACGCCGCCTCGCGCCTGGAGACCGCCATGGCCGAGGGGGCGTTCTACCGCTTCGTCCTGTGGAGCGGCATGGCCGTGCCGCCCCCCAGCGGGCGCATCCTGTCCGAGCATTCCTCCTTCGAGGCGCGTTTCCAGGTGGAGCGTGGCGTGCAACTGCAATCGCCGCCGTTCGATCGTCACGCTCAGGCACTGGCCGACCCGGTGGACTACCGCGCCAGCCAGGCGCTCGGCGCGGCCATGCGTGCCGCAGGCGTGGAGGCCTTCGAGTACCGCTCCGCGCGCTGCCCGCTGCAGGGCACCAATATCGCCCTGTTCACCCCCGAGGCCTTCACCGAGCGGCGACCACGCAACCTCACGCCCTGGCTCTGCGAGACCACCGCCGAGTACGTCGCCTTCAAGCATGCCCAGGCGCCGGATACACCGCGCCTGTTCCGCATGACGCAGTTCCTGATCGACGGCCACCTGCCACAGCCGGCATGACCGAGTCCTGGCCCCAGCGGCTGCTGGCCCTGGTCGCATCGCCCGCCGGTATCGCCGCGAGCTACGTCGAGTCGCTGCTGCCCGCCGCTGGCGAACGTGGGCTGGATGTCGACGCGTTGCTGCGGGCGGTGGATATCCAGGCGGAGCAATTGGCGCTGCCGGGCTACCGCCTGCCGCTGTTCAAGGCTTTCGCCCTCCTGCTTCAGGCTGAGCGCCTCGCCGGTGATGCGCTGATCGGCATGCGCCTGGGGCTCGCCGTGCGCCCTCGCTCCTTCCATGTGCTGGGCTACTCGGCCATGAGCTGCGCCACCCTGGGCGAGGCCATCACGCGTCTGCAGCGCTTCGAACAACTGGTCTGGGACATCGGGGAAACCCGGCTGGAAGAGGAGGGCGAGTTCGTCGCCCTGACCTGGCGGCCACGCGCGTTGCCCTGGGTACCTCGCCAGGCTGTGGAGATGGCCCTGGCCGGCTGGCTGGCGTTCGGCCGTTGGTTGAGCGAGGAGCGTGCGCAGCCGGTGCGGGTGGAGTTCCGTCATCACCTCGAAGCCGGGAAGGAGGCCTACGCCGACGTCCTGGGTTGCCCCGTGCAGGGCGGTTGTGCCCGCCATGCCGTGGTGTTCGACAAGGCCCTGTTGCAGATGCCGCTGCGCGAGGCCGACCCGCATTTGCGCGCCTTGATGGACGCCCAGGGCGATGCCTGCCTGGCCGCGTGCCGTCTCGACGCCAATCTCGCCAACGAAATCCGGGCCGCGCTTTGCACCGGCCTGGCGCAGGGGCAGGTCGGCCTCGATGATGTGGCGGGGCGCCTGGGGCTCAGCACGCGCGTCCTGCGTCGCCGGTTGGGGGACTCGGCGCTGGCCCTGCCCACCTTGCTGGACGAGGTTCGCAAGGACCTGGCGCAGCTCTACCTGCAGCACACCGACTTCGCCTTGCTGGAGATCGCCTACCTGCTGGGCTTTGCCGAGCAGAGCTCCTTCTCCCGAGCCTTTCGTCGCTGGACGGGCACAGCGCCTACGGACTTTCGCCGGCAAAAATGCGCTGCGGCGCCCTGAAACGGGGCATTCAGGGGGTTGACAGCAATGAGTTGTGCACAATGGCGAAGCACCTTGTCATTTCGCAGTCACATTCGCCCGTAAACGCTTGATTTTTCGTACCGCTTTTTTAAAGCAATGAAAAATAAAGGGTTTTCAGGTTGGTGAAAAAATCGCCAATTTGCAGGAGGCGCCCGTTTCATCGGCTTCGAAGGGCATTTCAATGACCTTTCCCACAGAGTTATCCACAGCTTCTGTGGATTGTCCCAAGCGCTTGCTCTAGAACGCCACTCACAGGCTTGGCAAGACTTTACCTGTGGAAAAAAAGGAGTAGAGTTGCGCGCCTTTCCGGCCTCCACACCCTTTACATGAAGTCCAGAGCTCTCGCCGAAACGTCCCAGCACAACCAGCGCCTGCCCCTGCGCGTGGCCCTCTGGTTGCTCGACAACCCGCGCCTCGGCCAGGCCGCCAGCGTCAAGCGCCTGGCCGGCAAGCTGCTCAAGCAGCCTGCTCGCCAAGGCGTGGTAGCCGCCCAGAGTCGCCTCGGGCAGATGCTCTGCCGCGACTGCGGCAACACCCGTGACCGCCGCATCGGCTTCGACATGCTGCGCCAGGCCGCCCGCGCCGGCGACCGCCGCGCCCAGCTCGAACTGGGCCGCCTCTATGTGCAGCCCCGTACCCAGGACATGCAGCAGGCCTGCCACTGGCTGGAGCAGGCCGCCGCCCAGGGTTCCCACGAAGCCAAGCGCCTGCTGAGCCGCCTGCCCGGCGCCTGACCGCCGCGTGGGCGCTGGGTATACTGCCCGGCACCCTCCCGCGGAGCCTTCCATGCCCCTCGACTTGCCCAATCTGCTGATCGGCCTCGCGCTCGCCGCCGTCCCCCTGTTGGGCCTGGCCTGGCACCTGCAACGCCGCATCGCCGCCGCCGACGTCGAGCGCATGCTCCTCGACGAGCGCCTGGCCATCGCCCGGATGGCCCAGGACGGGCTCGGTGCCCAGCTCGACGACAGCCGTACGGAAATCCGTGAACTCACCCAGCACAACGCCGCCCAGCAGGCCGAACTGGCCGCCTTGCGCCGCGAGTCCGAGCTGCTCGGTGCCGAGCGCAAGGCGGGCCGTGAGGCGCTGGCCGCCTGGAGCGAGGAGCGCGAGCGCAAGGAAGGCGAGCTGCGCCGCCTGGACAGCGAGCGTGCCGCCCTGGCCGCCGAGCTGCGTGAGCAGCAGGAATCGCACGCCCAGCGCCTGGCCGACCTGCAGGCGGCTCGCGATGACCTGCGTGCGCAGTTCGCCGAGCTGGCCGGGAAGATCTTCGATGAGCGCGAGCAGCGCTTCGCCGAGAGCAGCCAGCAGCGCCTGGGGCAGATGCTCGACCCATTGAAGGAGCGCATCCAGGCGTTCGAGAAGCGCGTCGAGGAGAGTTATCAGCAGGAGGCGCGCGAGCGCTTCTCCCTGGGCAAGGAGCTGGAGCGCCTGCAGCAACTCAACCAGCGCCTGGGTGACGAGGCCACCCACCTCACCCGCGCGCTCAAGGGCCAGAAGACCCAGGGCAACTGGGGCGAACTGGTGCTGGAGCGGGTGCTGGAGCATGCCGGCCTGGAGAAGGGCCGCGAGTACCAGACCCAGGTCAGCCTGACCAGCGCCGATGGCCAGCGCTTCCAGCCCGACGTACTGATCCAGCTGCCCGGCGACAAGCAAGTTGTGGTGGACTCCAAGGTCAGCCTCACCGCCTACCAAGTGCTGATCGCCGCCGAGGACGAGGCCGTCCGCGCCCAGGCGCTGAAGCAGCACGTGCTGTCCTTGCGCAACCACCTCAAGGGCCTTTCGGTGAAGGACTACCAGCGACTGGAAGGGCTGCACAGCCTGGACTTCGTGCTGCTGTTCGTACCGATCGAAGCGGCCTTCGCCGCCGCCCTGCAGGCCGATCCGGGCTTGTTCCAGGAGGCCTACGACCAGCACATCGTCATCGTCAGCCCGACCACGCTGCTGGCTACCCTGCGCGTGATCGACAGCCTCTGGCGCCAGGAGCGGCAGAGCCAGAACGCCCGCGAGATCGCCGAGCGCGCCGGCGCCCTCTACGACAAGTTCGTCGCCTTCGTGCAGGACCTGGACGAGATGGGCAGCCGCCTGCAACAGCTGGACAAGGCCTACGCCGCCGCCCGCAACAAGCTGGTGGAGGGGCGCGGCAACCTCGTCAGCCGCGCCGAGAACATCAAGCTGCTCGGTGCCCGCGCCAGCAAGAGCCTGCCTGGCGAGCTGCTCGAGCGCGCGGCGGGGCTGCCGCTGCCGGATGAGCTGGACGAGTGATGCCTCCGTTCTGGCCCGTTGCCGGGCCTCGCTCGCCGGCACCGGCCTGCTGAGCGCCCGAGTGGTCTGCTAGGAGGCTGGCTCCGCCGCTGCGCGCCGGGCCGCCGGCGAGCGCTCCAGGTAGTCCAGCGCCACCGCCAGGTCGCCTTCCCCGTGAGGGTGGAAGCCCGGTTGGTAGTAGCGCAGCACCGCGCGGCCGATGCTGCCGGGCGTGGGCAGCTTGTCGCGGGCGCCCAGTCGCCGCCAGTGACGCAGGAAGCCGGCGCGCTTGGCGGTTGCGGGGTCCTGGCGCATCAGGCTGGCGGAGCCGACGCTGAACAGCGTGATCAGCGCGATGCAGGCCACCACCATGTAGAACCCCCGCGCCAGTGCGCTACCGCCCAGGTGCACGTGCAGGTCATGGGCGACGCAACGGTGCTCCACCTCTTCGGCGCCGTGCCAGCGCAGCAGGTCGAGCATCACCGGGTCGGCCTGGTCGAGGCTGCGGGTGGTGATGATCCAGTTGCCCAGCACGCAGGTGAAATGCTCCACGGCGGCGATCAGGCCGACGCGCTGGCGCAACCACCAGCCTTGCAGGGAGTGGCTCAGGCGGTTTTCGCCCAGGGGGTGGTCGCAGAGCACCTTGTCGAACAGGCGATGGATGCCGGCGGTCACCGGCGTCGGGTCCAGCCCGTGGCGTTCCAGGTAGGGTTTCAATGCGCTGTCGTGGGCACGGGCGTGTTGCGCCTCCTGGCGCACGAAGCCACGCACGTCTTCGGCCAGCAGCGGGTCGCTCACCAGCGGCAGGGCCTTGTTGTACACGCGGCAGAACCAGAATTCACCGGCCGGCAGGATCAGGTGCAGGCTGTTCATGATGTGCGAGGCCTCGGGCTCGCCCGGCACCCAGTGCAGCGGCGTATCGGCGAAGTCGAAGCGCACCTTGCGCTGTTCGAGGCGGTGATGCGGCGGGTTCATGAGGCCCTCCTGGCCGGTTCCTCGCGGTCGACGAATTCGCGCAGCCACAGCGCCAGGCGCTGGGGTTCGGCCAGCAGTTGCCAGTGCCCGGCACGCACTTCACGGCGCCACAAGGTCGGCGCCCAGCGGGTCAGCTCCTCGAACAGCTGCGGCCGCACGAAGCGGTCGCGGGTCGGGATGACCAGGTGCACCGGCACGTCCGTGTGGCGCTCGCGCGGGCGGAACAGGCTGCTGATGAAGTTGGCGCGGTAGAGCCGCACGCCGTGCTGGCCGTCGGCGAGCTGGGTGCTGCTGACGTGAGGCCTGGCCACGCCCTCGATGCGGCGCAGCAGGCCCGGCCAGGCACGGGCGAGCCCCAGGCGCCAGGTGAGTTCCGGTAGCAGGGGGGTGTGGAAGAAGGCGATGTACCAGGAGCTCAGCAGTTGCCCGAGCATCTGCAGGTAGGCCCCGGCGCGCCTCTCCCGCAGCCTGCTGCGCATCCAGTGGCCGACGTGGTCGAGGCAGGGGCCGGAGATGCTGGTATAGGACGCCAGCAGCGGCTGGATGCGCGGTTCGGTCACCGCCTCCCAGCTCTGGATCGACCCCCAGTCGTGGGCCACCAGGTGCACCCGGCGATCCGGGCTGAGGGCACGGATCACCGCTTCCAGGTCATTGGCCAGGCGCGGCAGGCGGTAGTCGCGGATACGCGGTGGCACTTCGGATGCGCCGGCGCCGCGCACGTCGTAGGCGATGATGCGGTAGTCCGCCGCCAGCTCGCGCACCAGCGGTAGCCAGACTTCGTGGCTGTCCGGGTAGCCGTGCACCAGCAGCAGGGTCGGTCCCTTGGCATTGCCCCATTGATAGGTGGCGAGGCGCACGCCATCGCCCTGCACGGTGATGCGCTGGGGTTCGAGGCCGAGGGGCGCGTTCATCAGTTTGCCCCCTGGCGCGAGGGGAGGGTGGGCGTGGGGAAGGCGGGCATGGCGGATCTCCTGCTGGCCGAAATCGTTACATCGTTCGATGTCATCGATTGTCGGCCAGGGAGGCGGGACTGGCCAGACGCCCAGCCCTGATCCACGGGATGGCTGTTACCGCGTTACCGTCGCGCGCAAAGCACCGTGGCAGGCGGCTCGACGGGCCGAAAGCGGCTTTCGGCGGGCGCCGCTAGCCAGCAGGTCCAGCCATAGGTTGGGCTTCCGGATGCGCTGTTGTTGGCCGCCGAGGCGCGGGGATATGATCCGCCCATGAAGAATCCCCCTACCTTCCTGCAGCGGCTGCTGGCCCAGGCGCCGCACATCCCCGAGCCCGTTCCGGGCGAGGAATACACGGTCGACGAGCTGGCCCGCGAGGCCGGCACCACCGTGCGCAACCTGCGTGCCTACCAGGATCGCGGGCTGCTGCCGCCGCCCGAGCGCCGCGGGCGCGTGGGCATCTACAGCGGCGAGCACCTCGCGCGCCTGCGCCTGATCGGCCAGTTGCTGGAGCGTGGCTACAGCATCGCCAGCATCCGCGAGCTGTTCGAGGCCTGGGACCAGGGCCGCGACCTGGCCCACGTATTGGGCCTGGAGCAGGCCATAGTCGGCGACTGGGCGCAGCTGGAGCCCACGCCCCTGGGCTTCGACGAGGTGCAGGTGCTGTTCGGCGACGAGCTCACCGACGAGGCCATGGACATCGCACAGGCGCTGGGCCTGATCGAATTCGCCGGTGACCACCTGCGGGTGCTCAACCCGCGCATCTTCAACGCCGGCGTGCAACTGCACCGCTCGGGCATTCCGCTGCTGGTGCTGCTGGAGCAGTTCGCCACGATCCGCCAGCAGGTGGAGCCGGTGGCGGAGGGCATCGTGCGGATGATCGTCGATCACCTGGTCAACCCGCTGCTCAGCACCAGCCTGCCCCACGTCGCCGAACTGGAAGGCCTCAACCGCCAGTTGCTGGCACTGCGGCCGCTGGTGGAGCAGGTGGTGGACAGCGAGTTGGCGCGCGGGCTGCAACTTTCGGCCAACCAGGAGCTGGGCGGCCGGGTTGGCGAGCTGCTCAGGGGCTTCCTGAAGGGCTGAGGGGCTGCCTCAGGTCGCCGGCGCGAGGAGGGTCGATTGCCCGCGGAAGGCTTCCACCCGGTTGCGGCCGCCGTGCTTGGCGGCGTATAGCGCAACGTCCGCATTGCCCACCAGGGCTTCCTCGCTGATCGCCGTGCCCTGTTCGGTGGAGGCGACGCCGATGCTCACGGTCAGGTAGCCGCGCTCGGCCCCGGCGTGGGGCAGGTGAAGAGCTTCCACGGCCGCGCGGATGCGCTCGGCGATGGCGCTGGCGGTTTCCAGGTCGGCCCCCGGCATCACCACGGTGAACTCCTCGCCGCCGAATCGGGCGACGAAATCGCAGTGTTCGCGGATGCTGGCACGCATCGCCTCGGCCACCTGGCGGATGCACGTGTCGCCGGCGAGGTGGCCGTAGCTGTCGTTGTAGAGCTTGAAGTGATCGATATCGAGCATCAGTACGCCGAGGTACTCATGGTTGCGCGCGCAGCGGTGCCATTCGCGCCTGAGGGTCTCGTCGAGGTGACGCTTGTTGGCGATGCGGGTCAGGTCATCGGTGCGGCTGAGGATCGCCAGCTCCTGGTTGGCCAGGGCGTACTTGTGCGCCAGCACCTGGTGCTCCCAGGCCAGCTTCAGGGCCTCGTTGAAGCGGATCTGCAGGCGCCGGCCCATCTCGGCGATGAAGGGGCAGACCACCCAGGCGGAGACGGCGAGGTACATCGCCTGGGGTTCCGGGTCTCGCCCGTAGGCGATGCCGAGGAAGAAGAACATCGGCACGTGGAAGGCCAGGTGCGCGGGCCAGTACGAGACGTTGCTCATCGCCACCATCACCGAGGCGAGGGCGATGCAGCCGAAGATCACGTCCTCGTAGGGCGTGCCGTAGCCCATCAGCCAGATGGCGCCGATGCCCCAGGCGAGGCCGACGGCGCCGCACTGGCACATGGTCATGCGTGCCCAGGTCAGCGGCGGGAAGCGTTGCGGGTCGCGGCGCCAGGCGCGCACCAGGGACAGGCGCACGACCATCAGCACCACCAGTACGGCGAGCCAGATGCACAGCCCGCGTATCGGCGCGCTGGCGTGGTAGACGCCGAACACCATGGAGCCGGAGAAGACGTTACCGACCGCAGTCGAGGGGCTGGTGGAGAACAGCGTGGCGACCCGTTCGGCGAGATAGTCCTCGGCCGGGCGCTCGGGAAGGTGGGTCGGCACCGGGCCCGACCCACTGGAAAGATTCATTGCGAAGGCTCCTGGCATGACGGCCTGGCGGCAGGGTGCGCCAGGGGTTCCTTATACCGTCCCGCATCGCCGAGGAGAACAGCGGCCTATCGACTGTCGCCGCTGTCACCGGCGCGTCCCTGCCCAGGCTGCGAAGGAGGCAGGAGCGAAGCGGCACCCGGCGTCGGCCCTGCCCCTGGCCTCCAGCGCGATGGCTTCGCGCTCAGCGCAGTGCCAGGTGCCGGCTGAGCAGGGCGCGCAGGGCGGCGGGCTTGACGGGTTTGGCCAGGTAGTCGAGGCCGGCCGCGTGGACCTCCGCCACCAGCTCGGCACGGGCATCGGCGCTGATCACCACGCCCGGCACCGGGGCGCCGAGGCGGGTGCGCAGCCAGGCCATCAGCTCGGTGCCGGTCTCGCCCTCGTCGAGGTGGTAGTCCACCAGCGCCAGTTGCGGGCGCACGTCCTCGGCCAGCAGGTGTTCGCATTCCAGGCGGTTGCGCGCCGTCCACACCTGGCAGCCCCAGCGCGAGAGCAGGCTGTGCATGCCGGTGAGGATGCTGTCCTCGTTGTCGATGCACAGCACCTGGGTGCCGTCGAGGGCGTGGCCGTTGGTTTCCTTCGGCACTGCCACCGGGGAGGGCGCCGGGGTGCGCGCCAGGGGCACGCTGACGCTGAACACGCTGCCCTTGCCCGGCCAGGAGCGCACTTCCAGGGGGTGGCCGAGCACGCGGCAGAGGCCGTCGGCGATGGCCAGGCCCAGGCCCAGGCCTTTCTCGGCGCGGGTCTGGTGGCTGTCCAGGCGCTTGAACTCTTCGAAGATCACCTTGCGCTTGTCTTCGGGGATGCCGGGGCCGCGGTCCCAGACCTCCAGGCGCAACAGTCCACCCTCGCGACGCACGCCCAGCAGCACATGGCCCTTGGCGTAGCGGAAGGCGTTGGTGAGGAAGTTCTGCAGCACGCGGCGCAACAGTTTCATGTCGCTCTCGATGCGCAGCTTGCTGCCGCTGACGCGGAAATCCACGCCCTGTTCCTGGGCCAGTGCCTTGAATTCGGCGCCGAGGGCGTCGTACAGCGAGGCCAGGGGGAAGGCGGCGCGGTCGGGAGTGATGCGGCCGCTTTCCAGGCGCGAGATGTCCAGGAGATCGGTGATCAGGTCCTCTGCCGAGCGCAACGCGCTGTCGAGGTGGCCCACCAGCTCGCGGGACTCCGTCGGCAGCGCGTCCTGCTGGTGGGCGAGGGCGGCGGAGAACAACCGGGCGGCGTTCAGCGGCTGCATCAGGTCGTGGCTGACGGCGGCGAGGAAGCGCGTCTTCGACTGGTTCGCCGCCTCGGCGGTGCCCTTGGCTTCGATCAGCGCCTGGTTGAGCTGGGACAGTTCGAGGGTGCGGTCGATGACCCGTTGTTCCAGGCCTTCGTTGGCTTCCTTGAGGGCCTTCTCGGCTTCGCGGAACGCGGTGATGTCGGTGAAGCTCATGACGAAGCCGCCACCGGGCATGGGGTTGCCGATCAGCTCGATGACCCGGCCGTTGGGGAACAGCCGCTCGGAGGTGTGGGCGTTGCCCTGGCGCATCCAGAACAGCCGGCGCGAGACGTGGGCCTCGGCATCGCCCGGCCCGCACAGGCCGCGTTCGGCGTTGTAGCGGATGATGTCGGCGATGGGCCGGCCGACGCTGATCAGGCCTTCGGGATAGTCGAACAGCTCCAGGTAGCGGCGGTTCCAGGCGACCAGGCGCAGTGACTGGTCGACCACGCTGATGCCCTGGGTGATGTTCTCGATGGCCCCCTGCAGCAACGCGCGGTTGAACTGCAGCACCTCGGAGGCTTCGTCGACGATGCGCACGACGTCCTCCACCTGCATCTCGCGGCCTTCGATGGCGGCCTTCACCACTGCGCGCGCGGAGGAGGCGCCCAGCACGCCGGCGAGCAGGCGCTCGGTGTGGGTGATCCAGTCCTGGTTGGCGTTCTGCACCGGGTTGAAGCTGGTGCCCTGGCGATAGGCGAAGCGCACGAAGCTCTGCCGTGCGCGCTCCTCGCCGACGAAGCGCGCGGCGAGCATCAGCAGGTCCTCCACCTGCACCGCCAGCAGCGAGCGGTTGCTCGGCCGGGCCGAGACGATCTGGCCGATGAAGCGGCTGGCCTGCCAGTGCTCGGAGACCCGGGTGCGGGAGAACACCGAGACCCAGGCGAACAGCAGCCAGTTGCCGGCCAGCGACAGCACCACGCCCTGGGTCTGCGGGTCGATGGGCAGGTTCAGCGGGTTGGCCATCAGCCCGGCGAGGCCGGGGAAGGCCTCCAGCGGCCAGCCGAGCCCGCGCGCCACCTGCGGCAGCACCAGGGTGTAGGCCCAGAGCAGGGCGCCGGTGGCGAGGCCGGCGAACACGCCGCGGCGGTTGGCCTGCTTCCAGTACAGGGCGCCGGCCATGGCCGGGCCGAGCTGGGCGATGGCGGCGAAGGCTATCTGGCCGATGGTCGCCAGGCTCGCCGTGGAGCCCAGCAGGCGGTAGCTGACATAGCCCAGGAGGATGATCACCACGATGCTGATGCGGCGCACCGAGAGCATCCAGTGGCGGAATACCTCGAAGGGGCGTTCGGCGCTCTGCCGGCGCAGCAGCCAGGGCAGCAGCATGTCGTTGGAGACCATGGTCGAGAGCGCCACGGCCTCGACTATCACCATGCCGGTGGCGGCCGAGGCACCGCCGATGAAGGCCAGCAGGGCGAGGGACGGATGGGCCTCGGCGAGCGGCAGGCTGATGACGAAGGAGTCGGGCATCACGCCGGCGGGCAGCAGCATCTTGCCGGCCAGGGCGATGGGCACCACGAACAGCGCCGCCAGCCCCAGGTAGAGCGGGAACACCCAGCGCGCGGTGCGCAGGTCGCGGGGTTCGATGTTCTCCACCACCGAGACGTGGAACTGCCGGGGCAGGCAGACGAAGGCGATCATCGCCACGCCGGTCTGCACGATCAGGGTCGGCCAGTCCACCGGCTGCAGCCAGAAGCTCTCCAGGTGTGTGGCCTGCATGGCGCGCATGGTCAGGTCGTCGAAGCCGTCGAACAGGCTGAAGCTGACGAAGGTGCCCACCGCGAGGAAGGCCAGCAGCTTGACCAGCGACTCGAACGAGATGGCCAGGACCATGCCCCGGTGGTGCTCGGTGGCGTCGAGGTTGCGGGTGCCGAAGAGAATGGTGAACAGCGCCAGCACCAGGGACACGATGAGCGCCGTGTCCTGGGCGCGGGTGCCGGTGGATTCCGCGCCGGAGCCGACCAGCAGGTTGACGCCGAGGACGATGCCCTTGAGCTGCAGGGCGATGTAGGGCAGCACGCTGACCAGGCAGATCAGCGCCACCACCACCGCCAGGGCCTGGGACTTGCCGTAGCGCGCGGCGATGAAGTCGGCGATGGAGGTGATGTTCTCCTGCTTGCTGATCAGCACCATCTTCTGCAGCACCCAGGGCGCGAAGACCATCAGCAGGATGGGGCCGAGGTAGATCGGCAGGAAGGCCCAGAGCTGGCCGGCGGCCTGGCCGACCGCGCCGAAGAAGGTCCAGCTGGTGCAGTACACCGCCAGCGACAGGCTGTAGACCAGGGCGCGGCCCCTGGGCGGCATCGGCGCGCGGCGGCGGTCGCCGTAGAAGGCGATGGCGAACAGCACGGCCATGTAGAGAAGGGCGACCGCGGCGATCAGCCCGCTGGACAACGACATGCAGACTCCGGAGTGAAGGCGGCGGACGGGGGCGCCCGCCTGTGTCCCGAAGCGGCAGTTTCGCACCAAAGCCGGTTGTCCGTCAGGCGGCTGCGACCAAGGTCGCAGGCGGGGTTGAGCCTCGCCGGCGGGGCTGCTAGCTTGGCAGCCTCGCCGGCGGACCTCCAGGTGTCCGGGCCGGCGCCCTGCAGGGCACTTCCGGGTGCCCGGACGCTCTGATCAGCAGGGGTCTTTCGCCTGAGGAGGCGCAGATGTTCAATCCGCAACCGGTCATCCTGCAGCGCGGCGCCTTGCGCCTCGAGCCGCTGGGGGAGGCCGACATCACCGAACTTTCGGCGCTGGCCGAGGCCAATCGCGATGAGCTGGTCTACATGAGCGGCCCGCTGCGCCCGGACTGGTACCGCCAGGGCCTGGCCGAGCAGCGTGAAGGCCGGGCCGTGGTGTTCGCCATCCGCCTGGGCGATCGCCTGGTGGGTACCAGCCGCTTCGCCGATTTCATGCCCGCGCTGCCGGCCGTGGAGATCGGCTGGACCTGGCTGGCCCGCAGCGAGCACGCCAGCGGCCTCAATGCCTCGATCAAGTACCTGATGCTGCGCCATGCCTTCGAGGAGTGGCAGGTGGTGCGCGTGCAACTGAAGACCGCCGGCAGCAACCTGCGCTCGCAGAAGGCCATCGAGAAACTCGGTGCCCAGCGCGAAGGCGTCCTGCGCAACCATCGCCGCCTGGCGGACGGGCGCCTCGACGACAGCGTGCTCTACAGCATCACCGACCATGAGTGGCCGGCCGTGAAGCAGGCCCTGGAAGCCTCTTTCGGCCAATGAGCGCGGGTGGCGAGCTGACGCGCTTCTGGCAGGCCAGCGCGCTGGGCGGGGTCGAACTCCTGCACGCGCGCTACATCGAGCAGCGTTTCTCGCCCCATGTGCACGAGGGCTACGTCTTCACCGTCCTCGAATCCGGCGCCCAGCGCTTCCGCCACCGCGGCAGCGACCACCTCGCTGCCGTCGGCAGCATGGTGCTGATCAACCCGGACGAGCTGCATACGGGCTCCAAGGCCCACGAGGAAGGGTGGCGCTACCGCGGCTTCTACCCCGACCTGCACCGGGTGACCGAGGTGCTGGACGAACTGGAGATCGCCACCGGCGGCCTGCCCACCTTCGCCGACAGCGTGCTGCACGATCCCGAGGTGACCCGCCGCTTCCTCGACCTGCATCGCCTGCTGGAGTGCAACGCCTCCGCCCTGGAGCAGCAGGTGGCCTGGCGCGAGGCGATCTTGCTGCTGTTCAGCCGCCACGCGTGCATTGGTGCGCCCCGGCCGGCAGGGCAGGAGCCCCATGCCGTGGCGCTGGCCCGCGAGATGCTGGCGGCGCGCCTGGCCTCGCCGCCATCCCTTGAGGAGCTGGCTGCCCTGGTGGGGCTGTCGCCGTTCCATTTCGCCCGGGTGTTCCGCCGGGCCACCGGGTTGCCGCCCCACGCCTGGCTGAAGCAGCGTCGCCTGGAGCAGGCTCGGGCGCTGCTGCGCGAAGGCTGCGCGCCGCTGCCGGTAGCGATGCAGCTGGGCTTCGCCGACCAGAGCCACCTGACCCGCCAGTTCAAGCAGGCTTACGGGGTCGGTCCGGGCGAGTACCGCAGCGCCTGCGCAAGATCGTTCAAGACCGGCTGAGCCCCCGGCTGGCAGAGTGGGGGGACAAGGAGAATCCCATGTCCCGCTCTACAGAATTCGTCCGCGGCGTGCGCGACATCGTGCCGATGCTCATCGGCGCCATGCCCTTCGGCATCATCTACGGCACCCTCGCCGCGGGGGCCGGGCTCGACGCCTGGCAGACCCTCGGCATGTCCCTGCTGGTGTTCGCCGGCTCGGCGCAGTTCATCGCCATCACCCTGCTCAGCGGGGGCGCAGGGGTGGCGGTGGTGCTGCTCACCACGCTGGTGGTGAACCTGCGCCACGCGCTGTACAGCGCCAGCCTGCAACCCTTCGTCAGCCACCTGCCCAAGCGCTGGCGCATGCCCCTGGCCTTCTGGCTCACCGACGAGGCCTTCGCCGTGGTGCAGCATCGCTATGCCGAGGAGGACGAGTCGCCGCTCAAGCACTGGTACTTCCTCGGGGCCGCTCTGGCGATGTACCTGAGTTGGGCGTCCTACACCCTGGTGGGGGTGGTGTTCGGCCAGGCCGTGCCCAATCTCGCGGCCTGGGGGCTGGATTTCGCCATGCTGGCGACCTTCATCGGCATCGTCGTGCCCATGCTGCGCAACCGCCCACAGGTGGCGGCGGCACTGGTGGCCGGGGCCGTGGCGCTGCTGTGCCACGCGCTGCCCTACAAGCTCGGGCTGATGGCGGCGGCGTTGAGCGGCATCGTCGTCGGCGTGGTGCTGGAGCGGCGCTATCGCCTGGGCCAGCTCGAGGAGGTGCTCTGATGGAAACCTGGCTGCTGATCCTCGGCATGACCGCGATCACCTTCGCCATCCGCTACAGCCTCTTCGCCTGGCCGGACCTGCGCTTCCCGCCGCTGGTGCGCCAGGGGCTGCACTACGTGCCGACCGCGGTGCTCACCGCCATCGTGGTGCCCGGCATGGTGATGCCCGACGGCGAGCATGCGGCGCTGGCGCTGGACAACGCCTACCTGCTGGCGGGGCTCGGCTGCATCCTCATCGCTGCCGTCACCCGCCACCTGCTGGCGACCATCCTCGGCGGGTTGCTGCTGTTCTTCGCCTTGCGCTGGGGGCTGGGGCAGCTGCCGATCTGAGGGGAAGAGGGCGCCGCGAAAGGCGCCCTTTTTGCGTGGGGATTCGGCATTTTTCGTCTCAAGGTGTGGCCTGGGGCTGGCCAGTTGCTGTCAAATCAGCGACGTGCCTCGCGCACCGGCTTCACCCCAGCCACTACCAGGTACCAAGGAAGATGAGCCAACATTCGCAATTCGCCCTGCTGGGCACGCGACGTTTCCTGCCGTTCTTCGTGACGCAGCTGCTCGGCGCCTTCAACGACAACATCTTCAAGCAGTCGCTGATCCTCGCCATCCTCTACAAGCTGGCGATCTCCGGCGACAAGACCATCTACGTCAACCTCTGCGCCCTGCTGTTCATCCTGCCGTTCTTCCTCTTCTCCGCCCTGGGCGGGCAGTTCGGCGAGAAGTTCGCCAAGGACTCGCTGATCCGCGCCATCAAGCTGGCCGAAGTGGGGATCATGGCAGTGGGCGCACTGGGCTTCTTCCTCGATAACCTTTGGCTGCTGCTGGCGGCGCTGTTCGCCATGGGCACCCACTCGGCACTGTTCGGCCCGGTGAAGTACTCGATCCTGCCCCAGGCCCTGCGCGAGCAGGAGCTGGTGGGAGGCAACGCGCTGGTGGAGATGGGCACCTTCCTGGCCATCCTCGCGGGCACCATCGGTGCCGGGATCATGATGTCCAGCGAGCGCTACGAGCCGATCGTCGCCGCTGCCATCCTGATCACCGCGTCCCTCGGCTACCTGGCCAGCCGCGGCATTCCCCGCGCGGCGGCGGCGATGCCGGAGCTGAAGCTGGACTGGAACATCTTCAGCCAGTCCTGGGTGATCCTGCGTCTGGGCCTGGGCCAGCGTCCCTCGGTGTCGCGCTCGCTGGTGGGCAACTCCTGGTTCTGGTTCCTCGGCGCCGTGTACCTGACGCAGATCCCGGCCTATTCCAAGGACCTGCTGTTCGGCGACGAGAGCGTGGTCACGCTCATCCTCACGGTGTTCTCGATCGGCATCGCGATGGGCTCGATGCTTTGCGAGCGCCTGTCCGGTGGCAAGGTGGAGGTCGGCCTGGTGCCCTTCGGCTCCATCGGCCTGACCGTCTTCGGCATCCTGCTCTGGTGGCATTCGGGCGGCTTCCCGCAGGCCGCTGCGCCCCATGACTGGCTGGCGGTGATCAGCGTGCCGCAGGCCTGGCTGATCCTCGCCGACATCTTCGGCATCGGCCTGTTCGGCGGCTTCTACATCGTGCCGCTGTACGCGCTGATCCAGTCGCGCACCGCCGAGAACGAGCGGGCGCGTGTGATCGCCGCCAACAACATTCTCAACGCTCTGTTCATGGTGGTCTCGGCCATCGCCTCCATCCTGTTCCTGAGCGTCGCCGGGCTGTCGATCCCGCAGCTGTTCCTGGTGGTGTCGCTGATGAACATCGCGGTGAACAGCTACATCTTCAAGATCGTCCCCGAGTTCAGCATGCGCTTCCTCATCTGGCTGCTGGGCCACTCGATGTACCGCGTCGAGCACAAGGGCCTGGATGCCATCCCGGAGGAGGGCCCGGCGGTGCTGGTGTGCAACCACGTGTCCTTCGTCGACGCGCTGCTGATCGGTGGCGCGGTGCGGCGGCCGGTGCGCTTCGTCATGTACTACAAGATCTACAACCTGCCGGTGCTCAACTTCATCTTTCGTACCGCCGGCACCGTGCCCATCGCCGGGCGCAGCGAGGACCTGCTGGTCTACGACCGCGCCTTCAAGAAGATCGACGAGTACCTGAAGGCCGGTGAAGTGGTGTGCATCTTCCCCGAGGGCAAGCTGACCACGGACGGCGAGATCAACGAGTTCAAGAACGGGGTCGAGCGCATCCTCGAACAGAACCCGGTGCCGGTGATCCCGATGGCGCTGCAGGGGCTGTGGGGCAGCTTCTTCAGCCGTGATCCGGGCAAGGGCCTGTTCAAGCGCTTCTGGTCGCGCATCAACCTGGTGGCCGGCGCGCCGCTGGCGCCGGAGACGGTCGACCGCCTGAGCCTGCAGGCCCAGGTCGCGGCCTTGCGGGGCGACCTGCGCTAGGTCGCATCGCAACGAAAAAGCCCGCCGCAATGGCGGGCTTTTTCATGGGGGCGCGGCTGTGAGTCAGGTGCTGACCTTCAGGCCGATCAGGCCGCAGATGATCAGCGCGACACTGCCCAGGCGCATCAGCGCGACGGATTCGCCGAAGAGGATCACGCCGGCGATCACGGTGCCGACGGCGCCGATACCGGTCCAGATCGCATAGGCGGTGCCCAGCGGCAGGTGCTTCATGGCCATGCCGAGCAGGCCCAGGCTGATGGCCATGGCCAGCACGGTGAGCGCGGTGGGCAGTGGGCGGGTGAAGCCTTCGGTGTATTTCAGGCCGACGGCCCAGCCCACCTCGAACAGGCCGGCGAAGAACAGGATGATCCAGGACATGGTGACCTCCAAAGGTATGACGGATTGGATCGGGGCCGTCCCCGGGATGGTCACTCGATGAGTGGCAGGGCCGTCCCTGCGCTGCGCAGTATTTTGCACATCCTGGCCGCCCGGACAAGTTGTGCGGGACGGGCGGCCTGACAGACGTCAGTCGGCGGGCTTGTCGGATTCATCCTTCATGCGTCGGAATAGGGCGGCGAGCAGGGAGCCCGAGAGGTTGTGCCAGACGCTGAACAACGCGCTGGGTACCGCCGCCAGCGGCGAGAAGTGAGCGCTGGCCAACGCGGCGCCGAGGCCGGAGTTTTGCATGCCGACCTCGATGGCGAGCGTCTTGCGCTGGGCCAGCGGCATACCGAAGAGCTTGCCGGCGAGGTAGCCCAGGGCCAGGCCGAGGCCGTTGTGCAGCACCACCACGGCCATGATCAGAAGGCCGGACTCGGCGATCTTCGCCTGGCTGGCGGCAACCACTGCAGCGACGATGATGACGATGCTCACCACCGAGACAAGGGGCAGCACCTCCACCAGGTGGCGCACGCGGACGCCGAGCAGGCGCTGGGCGATGAGGCCGAGGGCGATGGGCAGCAGCACCACCTGGAGGATCGACATGAACAGTGCGCCGAACTGCACCGGTAGCCAGGCCGAGGCCAGCAGCCAGATCAGCGCCGGGGTGACCAGCGGGGCGAGCAGCGTGGTGACCGCGGTGATGGCGACGGACAGGGCCAGGTCGCCACGGGCGAACCAGGTCATCACGTTGGAGGCGGTGCCGCCGGGGCAGCAGCCCACCAGGATCACGCCAACGGCAACCTCCGGCGGTAGGCGCAACACCTGGCACAGCAGCCAGGCGAGGCCGGGCATGATCAGGAACTGGGCGAGCACGCCGATCAGCACGCGCAGGGGGCGGCGCGCCACCTCGCGGAAGTCTTCGGTCTTCAGGGTCAGGCCCATGCCGAACATGATCAGGCCGAGCAGCGGCACTATCCATTTCGCCAGGGGGAGGAACCAGGCCGGCTGGTAGAAGGCCAGCAGGGCGAACAGCAGGATCCAGAGGGCGAAGGTATTGCCGACGAAGCGGCTCAGGGCGGCCAGTGCGCGCATGCTCGTTCCTTAGGGGAAAAGGCGCCCGGCAGCCGCCGGGCGCGGGGCGGCGTCAGACGCCCTGGGGGATCTCTTCGCCGCCGAGGGCTTCGATCAACTGGGGCAGGAACTCGACGAGGGTCAGCATCATCAGGGTGAAGCTGGCGTCGAGCTGGCTCAGGGAGTCGTCGCCGCCATCCTGCTCGGCCTTCTCCTGCAGCAGGTCTTCGAAGCGCAGGCGCTTGACCACCAGCTTGTCGTCGAGCACGAAGGACAGTTTGTCCTGCCAGGCCAGGGACAGCTGGGTGACCAGCTTGCCGGAAGACAGGTGCAGCTGGATCTCGTCGCTGGTCAGGTCCTGGCGCTTGCAGCGGACCACGCCGCCGTCTTCATCGGTATCGCGCAGCTCGCACTCGTCGAGCACGTAGAAGTCCTTGGCGGCTTCCTGGGTCTTGACCCACTCGGTGAGGGTGGCGGTGGGGGCGATCTTCACCGAGACCGGGCGCACGGGCAGGGAGCCGATGGCCTCGCGCAGGGTGGACAGCAGGTCTTCGGCACGCTTCGGGCTGGAGGCGTCGACCAGGATCAGGCCCTGGGCGGGGGCGATGGCGGCGAAGGTGGCCGACTTGCGGATGAAGGCGCGGGGCAGGAAGGTCTGGACGATTTCGTCCTTGAGCTGGTCGCGCTCCTTCTTGTAGACCTTGCGCATCTGCTCGGCTTCGATCTCGTCGACCTTCTCCTTCAGGGCGTCACGCACCACGCTGCCGGGGAGGATGCGTTCCTCCTTGCGTGCGGCGACCAGCAGGAAGCCTTCACTGACGTGCACGAGGGGCGCATCGGCGCCTTTGCCGAAGGGGGCGACGAAGCCGTAGGTGGTCAGTTCCTGGCTGGCGCAGGGGCGGGCCGGCTTGGTGGCCAGCGCGGCTTCCAGGGCCTCGGCGTCGAAGGGCACATCCTGGGTGAGGCGGTAGACGAGCAGGTTACGGAACCACATGGGGGAATTCTCTCCGGACACAAAGCGCGCATTATTCTCCCCCGGAGCACTCAGGCCAACCCTGCGCTAAGCCTTTGGAACGGCTAGCAAATTTTTTTTCAAAAGGGGCTTGCCAGGGTAGGGATACCTCTCTAGAATGCGCCCCACTTCGAGAGTGAAGGGTGATTAGCTCAGCCGGGAGAGCATCTGCCTTACAAGCAGAGGGTCGGCGGTTCGATCCCGTCATCACCCACCAATCTCGCAGTAACGCGCAGCGGTAGTTCAGTCGGTTAGAATACCGGCCTGTCACGCCGGGGGTCGCGGGTTCGAGTCCCGTCCGCTGCGCCATATACTGAAAGCCCTCAGGTAGCGATACCTGAGGGCTTTTTCTTTGCCCGCTAAAAAGTCCCGTCCCCAACCCTCGCCGCGTTGCGCAAACATGCAGGTATTTCATGCATTTTCCTGGCGGGCAGCGCTGAACTAATTGCCTGCCGATTGATCCTATATGCCCATAGCCACTGGTCGCGGGGGCCTGCTAAGCTCGCGGCTTCATAGAACAAGCCTTCACGGCGGACAGACAAGGAATCAGCATGAAACAACATCGTTTGGCGGCGGCTGTGGCTCTGGTGGGCCTGGTGCTCGCTGGCTGCGATTCGCAGACCAGCGTCGAGCTCAAGACCCCGG
Source organism: Pseudomonas sp. USHLN015 (assembly GCF_037153275.1). Classification (NCBI taxonomy): domain Bacteria; kingdom Pseudomonadati; phylum Pseudomonadota; class Gammaproteobacteria; order Pseudomonadales; family Pseudomonadaceae; genus Pseudomonas; species Pseudomonas sp. USHLN015. The sequence goes on along the minus strand of NZ_JBBCKP010000002.1, from coordinate 286,640 downwards.
CACAGAAAGCCTCCTACGGCATCGGCCTGAACATGGGCAAGAGCCTGGCCCAGGAAGGCATGGATGACCTGGATTCCAAAGCTGTCGCCCAGGGCATCGAAGATGCCATCGGCAAGAAAGAGCAACGCCTGAAGGACGATGAGCTGGTCGAAGCATTCGCCTTCCTGCAGAAGCGTGCCGAAGAGCGCATGGTCAAGATCAACGAGGAATCCGCCAAGGCGGGCAAGAAGTTCCTCGAAGAGAACGGCAAGCGTGAAGGCGTGACCACCACCGCTTCCGGCCTGCAGTACGAAGTCGTGAAGAAGGCCGATGGCGCTCAGCCCAAGGCGACCGATGTGGTGACCGTCCACTACGAAGGCAAGCTGACCGACGGCACCGTCTTCGACAGCTCCATCCAGCGTGGCAGCCCGATCGACCTGCCGGTCAACGGCGTAATCCCGGGCTGGGTCGAAGGCCTGCAACTGATGCATGTCGGCGAGAAGTACAAGCTCTACATCCCGAGCGAGCTGGCCTATGGCGAGCAAAGCCCGAGCCCGGCGATCCCGGCGAACTCCGTCCTGGTGTTCGACCTGGAGCTGATCGGCATCAAGGACCCGGCTGCCGCCCCGCAGCAGTAAGCCGAACGTCCCCTGAAACGCCCCGCCTCGTGCGGGGCGTTTTCATTTGTGCAGCGACATGAATGCCTGCTGCCATACGCAGGTCGCAGGGCGAACCAGGGCCTGACTCATGGGTCTGAACGAAGGTGGCGGACGTGGACGGTGTTACGGTTATGCACATGACCAGGCAGCCACGGGCCTTGTCACTGCGGTGCGCTGTCGCAGGCTCTGGCTGATTTTCAACCAGTTGATTTCGTTGATCTTTTTGGCCTGGCCAAAAAATCGCCGATCTGTAGCAAAGCCAGGTATGACGGGCTTTCGCAGGTTTCGGCAATAATCTGTCAACAAGGTTATCCACAGCTTCTGTGGGTAACCCCCGATAGCCCCGTTCCCATGCGGTTCAACGAGGAGCGACCATGAAAGCCCCCTGGAATCTGGAGCGTTACCTGCCCATTGCACGTCGTTTCCTGGCGCGCGGGCGGCTGCCTGCGCTGCTGCTCGCGGTGACCCGAAAAAGCGCGAGGCAGAGCGGCCGCCTGGGCGCGGTGAAGGAAGACCTGCAGGTGTTACTGGCGCTGTGCGTAGCACGCCTGCGCGGCCATTACCGCGATATCAGTCCGAAGGCGTTTCTCTCGATCGTCGCCGGGCTGGTGTATTTCCTCACGCCCGTTGACGCCATCCCCGACTGGGTGCTGGGCGTCGGCCTGATCGATGACCTGGGCGTTCTCGCCTGGGTGCTGAAGACCTGGAGCGCCGAGCTGGATGCTTTCCGCTCCTGGCGCGATGCACAGATGCCTGATGTGACGGCGTCCCTCGAGCGCATCCCTGCGCGCGAAGAGGCCTTGGAAGACGTGCTCTGAGGCTGGAAAAGCGCGCACGATCACGGTTTTGCTGCGTGCTCACTGATGGCCCCCGGAGGCCGATTCGCCCTGTTAATATGGCGATCTGCAAGGAAAGTGCTGAAGCTGTCGGCACTGCTGTCCACGGGAGTTGCAATGAACGTGCAAGTGATCATGCGTGACGGTGAAGCAGAGTACGCGGTGTTGCCCTGGGCTGATTACCAGGCACTGCTACAGGCTGCCGGACAAGCCACCCAGGCGCCCACCGGCGCCGTCTCCGCCCCTTCGTTCTCGCAGTTGCAGGCGCTGCGTGAGGAGCAGGGGCAAAGCCTTGAACAAGTCGCCCGGGCGGTCGGCATCAGCCCCGTCTACCTGGGCCTGATCGAGAGCGGCGAGCGCGAGCCGGATGCCGCGATCAAGCGTTCGCTGGCACGCGTCCTCGGTGTCGCGGGCTGGGAGGCGGAATCTTGAGCGTGCGCATCAGCCGCCAGCACTGGCAGGCCCTGCTGGGTGAGCTGGAAGATGCCCGCCGGCAGCGCCATCTGCTGACCTACCGCGCCCTGGTGGAGCGCCTCCAACTGCCTACCCCCGCCATGCAGACCCTTACCGCCGCCCTGGAGCACCTTGCCGCACTGGACGCCCGTGCCGAGCGTCCGCTGCGCAGCTCCCTGGTGATCAGCCAGGGGGCCAGCCGCCTGCCGCGTACCGGCTTCTTCGAGTGCGTGGTGCGCCTGGGTCGCTTCTCCGGGCCGCCGGATGGCATCGCCGCGGCGTCCTGGCATGCGGCCGAAGTGGTGCGGGTATTCGAGTTCACCTACCCCGAGGAAACCTGATGCTGCATTGGAAGATGCGCGCTCGCGTCGGCTATCTCGTTGCGCGCTGGCTGCTGCGTTGGCCTGCCTTGGTCAAGCAGCCGCGGGCGTGGAACTGGATGCAGGGTCAGTACGCGCGCATGGCCAATCTGGGGGATGTCGCCGCGCAGAGCTTCTACGGTCATCTCCTGTTGCACCGTGGGCAGGGCTTCGGGGCGCGGGAGGAGGGCATCCGCATGCTGCGCCTGGCGGCCCGCGCCGGTGATGGCAAGTCCTGCTATCAACTCGGGGTGCTGGCGTTGGCAGGTGATACCCGCAACCCGCCCGATGCAGCCGAAGCGGCTTCGTGGTGGGCGCTCGCCGAGTCGGCCGGGCACCCCCTGGCTGCCAAGCGCCTGGCTGATCTCTATCGCGAGGGTGGTCCGGGCCTGGCGCCCGACCCGGCTGCCGCCGAGCGCATGGCCGCCAGCGCTGCGCGCCTGGGCTTCTGATCCCGGCTTGTCCCTCGCGCCGTTTCAGGCCGCATCGATGATGTGCAGGCTATAGCCGGGCACCGCCTTGGCGTGGCGCTTGGCTTCCGAGGCGAGCGCCGCGAGCTGGCTGGCGTCCAGATGGCTGCAGGCTTCGGCGCGCAGGTTGACCACGCCGATCGACAATGACAGCAGCGGAAACTCCTCGCGCTCGCCATGGCGGTTGTGGGCGATGAAGCAGCCGGCCTGCAGGTGGTCGGTGCGGTAGAAACGCCGGCACTGTCCCTGGAAGTCTTCCAGCAGGTGATTGAGCTTGGCGCGCCAGTCTTCCGAACCCAGTACCAGCATGAAGTCGTCGCCGCCGATATGGCCGACGAAGTCCCGTGCCGGGTCGACGCGCTCGTTCAGGCAATGCGCCAGGCACAGCAGCACTTCATCGCCCTTGGCGTAGCCGTAGAGGTCGTTGAAGGGCTTGAAGCTGTCGATGTCCACGTAGCAGATCATCGCCGTACGGCCCTGCTGGAGCAGCCGCGCCAGGCATTGCTGGATGGGAACGTTGCCCGGCAGCAGGGTCAGCGGGTTGGCATGACGGGCCTGCTGGATCTTCATTTCGGTGATCAGCTTGAGTACGTCGATCACTCTTCCCAGGCCCTGGTAACGGCCTTCGGAGACGATGATGAAGTCCTCTTCGATGCGCTGGCGTGCGCGGCTGGTGAGCAGGCGGCTGACCTGTTGCAGCGACTGGCACAGCTCGACGGCGAGGAAGTCGTCGCTCATCAGCCGGCTGATCGGTTTGCGGGCGAACAGGTCGGTGGCGAAGGGCTTGAGCAGGGCATCGGAAAGCAGGTGGCGGTGGACGATGCCCACCGGCTGCTGCTGGGCGTCGAGCACGGCCAGGGAGTTGAGATTGGCCTGGGCACGGAAGGCTTCGAGGACTTCGGCGATCGGGGTGTTCTGGTCCACTGCCGCCTGCTCGTTGAGCAGGGCCTGCAGGTCGGAGCCTTCCTCGGCGAGCGTGCCGCTGCTTTCCAGCTGTGGCAACAACGGGCGGGCGTCGCGGGGAGGTTGTTCCTGGGGGCGGCAGAGCAGGTAGCCCTGCACCAGGTCCAGGCCCATTTCGGCGAGCACGGCCAGTTCTTCCGGCAGCTCGATGCCCTCGGCGATCACCTGGGCGCGGGAAGCCTTGGCCATCTTCAGGATGGAACCGACGAACTCGCGCTTCACCGCGTCCTGGTGGATGCCGTCGATGAAGTGGCGGTCGATCTTCACGTAGTCGGGACGCAGCTCCGACCACAGGCGCAGGCTGGAGTAGCCGGCGCCGAGGTCGTCCAGGGCGATGGAGAAGCCCATGGCGCGGTAGTGGTGCAGGGCGGTGTCGAGCAGGCCGAAGTCTTCGGTCGGGGCGTGCTCGGTCAGCTCGATCACCACCTGGCTCGGCGGGATGCCGAAGGCCTGCAGCAACTGCAGCGTGCGCCCCGGCTGGTGGGCGGGGTCGAGCAGGGATTCAGGGGACACGTTGAGGAACAGCTTGCCGTCGAGCTTGAGCTCGTGGAAGCGCGTACAGGCTCGCTTGCGGCAGGCCATCTCCAGTTCGCTGAGGCGACCCGCGTGGCGCGCGACGGCGAACAGGGTGACGGGGGAGTGCAGGGGGCTGTTCGAAGGGCCCCGGGTGAGGGCCTCGTAGCCGAGGATGCGGCGTTCGGAAAGCGAAATGATCGGCTGGAAAAGGCTGTTCAGGTCGCCGTGAGCGAGGATATGGCCCAGTGCGCTCAACTGCTCGGTGACTGTCATGGTGGCTCTCGTGAATGCGGCTCAAAAGCAAGGGGCCGCATTAGCGGCCCCTGCATTTCACGACGATTTCGTGACGTTCTGATGACGTTCGGTCAGTGCTTGGCCACTGCCGAGTTCAGGCCCAGGTAGTCGAGCAGGATCTGCCCGGTCTCGGTCAGGTAGGCGTCGTCTTCCGGCTTGGTCTTGTCATCGTCCAGCGGCAGCGCGTCCTCGTCTTCCTTCTTCAGTTCCTTCAGCGGTTCCTCGCCCTTGCCCTTGCGACGGCTGTTCTCCATCGCCAGCTGCTTGGACTCGATGTCCGCCTGCTGGGCGCGGCGCTTGGCCTCGTTGAGGGTGATGGTGGTTTCCTTCATCAGCTTCTGGGCCAGGGCCAGGCGCTCGCGGCTGTAGACGAAGTCGGGATTGTGCGCGGTGCGCGAATCGTGACGGGCCTTGAGCTCGGCGAGGAAGGGCTTGAAGGGGTCGACCTCCGGCTTGATCGCCGGGCGGATGCTGTCCCAGGGCATGGCCTCGGGCAGCGCGCTTTCGCCGATTTCCTTGGTGTCGACCACCGAGGGGTACTCGATGTCGGGGATCACGCCCTGGTGCTGGGTGCTCTGGCCGGAGACGCGGTAGAACTTGGCCAGGGTCAGCTTCAGCTCGCCATGGTTGAGCGGCTGGATGGTCTGCACGGTGCCCTTGCCGAAGGTCTGGCCACCGATGATCAGGGCGCGGTGATAGTCCTGCATGGCGCCGGCGAAGATCTCCGAGGCCGAGGCGGACAGGCGGTTGACCAGCACGGCCATCGGGCCCTTGTAGAAGATGCCGGTGTTCTCGTCGGCCAGCACGTCGACGCGGCCGTCGCTATTGCGCACCAGCACGGTCGGGCCCTGGTCGATGAACAGGCCGGTCAGCTCGGTGGCTTCCTGCAGGGAGCCGCCGCCGTTGTTGCGCAGGTCGATCACCACGCCGTCGACCTTCTCCTTCTGCAGTTCGCCGAGGAGTTTCTTCACATCGCGCGTGGTGCTCTTGTACTCGGGGTCGCCGGCACGGAACGCCTTGAAGTCGAGGTAGAAAGCCGGCACTTCGATCACGCCGAGCTTGAAGGCATGGCCGTCATGCTCGAGGTTGAGCACGGATTTCTTCGCGGCCTGCTCTTCGAGCTTCACCGCTTCCCGGGTGATGGACACGATCTTGCTGCTCTGGTCGTTGGGGGCGTTGTTCGCGGGGACCACTTCCAGGCGCACGACCGAGCCTTTCGGGCCGCGGATCAGTTTCACGACCTCATCCAGGCGCCAGCCGATCACGTCGACCATCTCGCCGTTGCCCTGGGCGACGCCGACGATCTTGTCGGCCGGAGCGATCTGCTTGCTCTTCTCGGCAGGGCCGGCGGGGACCAGGCGCACCACCTTCACATGCTCGTTGTCGCTCTGCAGCACCGCGCCGATGCCTTCCAGCGACAGGCTCATGTTGATGTCGAAGTTCTCCGCGTTGTCCGGGGAGAGGTACTGGGTGTGCGGGTCGTAAGTCTGCGCGAAGGCATTGATGTAGGCCTGGAACACGTCCTCGCCACGGGTCTGTTCGAGGCGCGAGAGCTGGTTCTTGTAGCGCTTGACCAGCAGCTCCTGGATCGCCTTCGGCTCCTTGTTGGCGATCTTCAGGCGCAGGACCTCGTCCTTCACGCGCTTGCGCCAGAGGTCATCGAGGGCGGCGCGGTCCTTGGCCCAGGTGGCTTTCTCGCGATCGGTCTCGAGGCTCTCGTCGACGCTGAAGTCGATCTTGTCCACGCCCTTGTCGAGCATGGCCAGGGCGAAGTCCAGGCGCTCCTTGAGGCGGTCCAGATGACGCTTGTAGATGGTGAAGCCCGGGTCCAGGTCGCCGCTCTTGAGGAAGTCGTCGAACTGCGTCTTCCACTGGTTGAATTCGGCGATGTCGCCGGCAGTGAAATACATCTTCGCCGGGTCGAGAAGCTTGAGGTAGCCCTCGTAGATCTTCACCGAGCGCTCATCGTTGAGCGGCGGCTTGTTGTAATGGTGGCGCTTGAGCAGCTCCACCACGTTGAGGCTGGCTATCACCTGCTCACGGTCGGGCTGGATCGAGTCCCAGCTGTCGCTTGCCGAGGTGGTGGACGCATGCAGCGGCAGGACGCTGATGCTGAATACAAACGCAAGGGCGGAGCAGATCAGTGAACGCTTCATGCTGAGTCGACGTCGGGGGAGGTGATAACGCATATTAGGCCGTATTTGAGGGCGCCGGGTTCCATCGGCGCAAAGCAAAAGCCCGGCGGTCAGCCGCCGGGCGAGTCCTGGGTCACTATGGAGGCAGCGTGAAAGCATTGCAAGGCGTTGAAGGGCGCGTGGAATGGGCTGAACGCCCGGTTCCTGGCTGTGATGTGGGGCAGGTCCGCATTCGTGTGGCGGCAGCGGGTCTGAACCGCGCCGACCTGTTGCAGGCAGCGGGCCATTACCCGCCGCCGCCGGGTGCCAGCGACATCATCGGCCTCGAATGCTCCGGGGTGATCACCGAGGTGGGCGCGGGTGCGGCATGGCAGGTCGGTGACCGTGTCTGTGCGCTGCTGGCCGGCGGCGGCATGGCCGAGGAAGTGGTGGTGGATGCCGGCCACGTGCTGCCGGTTCCCGAGGGCCTCAGCCTGGCCGAAGGGGCCGCGCTGCCCGAGGTCTACGCCACCGCCTGGCTCAACCTGTTCCAGCTGGCGGGCCTCAAGCCCGGCGAGAAGGTGCTTCTGCATGCCGGTGCGAGTGGTGTCGGTTCCGCCGCCATCCAGCTGTGCAAGGCGTTCGGCAGCCCCGTCTGGGTCAGCGTCGGTTCCGCCGAGCGCCTGGCCTATTGCGAAAGCCTCGGCGCCCAGGGGGGCGTGTTGCGTGGCGAAGCGCTGGAGAGCCTGCGCGACTTCGCCCCCTTCGACGTCATCCTCGATCCTGTCGGTGGCAACTATGCGGCGCTGAACCTGGAGCTGCTGGCCCGCGACGGTCGCTGGGTCAACATCGGCCTCATGGGTGGGCGCCAGGCCGAGCTGGACATGGAGCTGGTGCTGGGCAAGCGCATCCAACTGATCGGCTCCACGCTGCGCAACCGCGACGACGCCTTCAAGGCCGACCTGCTGCGCGACCTGGGGCAGCACGCCTGGCCCCTGTTCGGCGAGGGCCGCCTGAAGCCCCAGCTGGAGCGCAGCTTCGCCGCCAAGGACGTGGAAGCGGCCTTCGCGGCCCTCGGCAGCAACCAGGTTTCCGGTAAAGTAGTCGTCCTGCTCGACGAGTCCCTGGCCTGATCCAGGCTCCCCTCGCTCCGGTAGCCGCGCGCAAGGCCGCGTGGCTACTGGGCTGTAGCGGCTTTCCAGGATCGATTTAGGAAAGCAATGATGGCGATGCCCTCAATCAATAAGCTCTTTACGGGCTGACCGCCTAGTATTCGTCGGGTAAATTCTTGACCCGAACTTCCAACCCCATAGATAGAGGACCACTCGATGTCTCTGATCAACACCGCAGTTCAACCTTTCAAGGTCAACGCTTTCCACAACGGCAAGTTCATCGAAGTCACCGAAGAATCCCTCAAGGGCAAGTGGTCGGTACTGATCTTCATGCCGGCAGCCTTCACCTTCAACTGCCCCACCGAGATCGAAGACGCCGCCAACAACTACGGCGAATTCCAGAAGGCCGGTACCGAGGTCTACATCGTGACCACCGACACCCACTTCTCCCACAAGGTGTGGCACGAGACTTCCCCGGCAGTCGGCAAGGCCCAGTTCCCGCTGATCGGTGACCCGACCCACCAACTGACCAACGCGTTCGGCGTGCACATCCCGGAAGAAGGCCTGGCCCTGCGCGGCACCTTCGTGATCAACCCGGAAGGCATCATCAAGACCGTTGAAATCCACTCCAACGAGATCGCCCGTGACGTCGGCGAAACCCTGCGCAAGCTGAAAGCTGCCCAGTACACCGCCGCCCACCCGGGCGAAGTCTGCCCGGCCAAGTGGAAGGAAGGCGAGAAGACCCTCGCTCCGTCCCTGGACCTGGTTGGCAAGATCTAAGCAGTACCCGCAGTACCTCCCCCCGGTGGTCGGCCCCAGGCCGGCCACCCTGCAAAAGCCCGAATCCGAGCGAGCAGGGCGGGCGCGCATGCGCTCGCCGCGGGGTCCCCTTTGCCCGAAACAAGCAGGAGCCGAATCATGTTGGACGCCAATCTTAAGACCCAGTTGAAGGCCTATCTGGAAAAGGTCACCCAGCCGTTCGAGATCGTCGCGTCCCTCGATGACAGCGACAAATCGAAGGAGCTGCGCGACCTGCTGCACGACATCGTCGGCCTGACCGACAAGATCACCCTGCGCGAAGACGGTGGCGATGCCCGCACGCCTTCCTTCTCGCTGCAGCGCCCCGGTGCGGATATCAGCCTGCGTTTCGCCGGCATCCCCATGGGCCACGAATTCACCTCCCTGGTCCTGGCGCTGCTGCAGGTCGGCGGCCACCCCTCCAAGCTCGAAGCCGACGTGATCGAGCAGGTCAAGGGCATCCAGGGCGAGTTCAACTTCGAAACCTACTTCTCGCTGTCCTGCCAGAACTGCCCGGACGTGGTCCAGGCGCTGAACCTCATGGCCGTGCTCAACCCCAACATCCGCCACGTCGCCATCGACGGCGCGCTGTTCCAGGATGAGGTCGAGCAACGCCAGATCATGTCGGTGCCGAGCATCTACCTGAATGGCGAACTGTTCAGCCAGGGCCGCATGGGCGTGGAGGAAATCCTCGCCAAGATCGACACCGGTGCCTCCGCCCGTGACGCCGAGAAACTCAATGCCAAGGACGCCTTCGACGTCCTGGTGATCGGCGGTGGCCCGGCCGGGGCTTCGGCTGCCATCTACGCCGCTCGCAAGGGCATCCGTACCGGCGTTGCGGCCGAGCGCTTCGGCGGCCAGGTGCTGGACACCATGGCCATCGAGAACTTCATCTCCGTGCAGGAGACCGAAGGCCCGAAACTGGCCCGCGCGCTGGAAGAGCACGTCAAGCAGTACGACGTCGACATCATGAACCTGCAGCGCGCCAGCCAGCTGATCCCGGCCAAGGCCGAAGGCGGCCTGCACGAAGTGAAGTTCGAGAGCGGAGCCAGCCTCAAGGCCAAGACCGTGATTCTCTCCACCGGTGCCCGCTGGCGCGAGATGAACGTGCCCGGCGAGCAGGAATACCGCGGCCGTGGCGTCGCCTACTGCCCGCACTGCGACGGCCCGCTGTTCAAGGGCAAGCGCGTGGCGGTGATCGGCGGTGGCAACTCCGGCGTGGAAGCGGCCATCGACCTGGCCGGCATCGTTGCCCACGTGACGCTGATCGAGTTCGACAGCCAACTGCGTGCCGACGCCGTGCTGCAGAAGAAACTGCGCAGCCTCTCCAACGTCGACATCGTCACCAGTGCACTGACCAGCGAAGTGAAGGGCGACGGCCAGAAGGTCACCGGCCTGACCTACAAGGACCGCAACTCCGACGAGTTCAAGGCCCTGGAACTGGAAGGCATCTTCGTGCAGATCGGCCTGCTGCCCAACAGCGACTGGCTCAAAGGCACCGTCGAGCTGAGCCAGCGTGGCGAGATCATCGTCGATGCTCGTGGCGAGACCTCGCTGCCCGGCGTGTTCGCCGCCGGTGACGTGACCACCGTGCCCTACAAGCAAATCGTCATCGCCGTGGGCGAAGGTGCCAAGGCCTCCCTGAGCGCCTTCGACCACCTGATCCGTAACAGCTGATCCACCCCGCTCCACGAAAAAGGCAGCCCTCGGGCTGCCTTTTTCAATGGAGCGCTTTCATCGGGGCTCCCGGGAAGAGCCAGCTGCCGTTCATTCTTCCCGCTTCAGGTACGCCACCGGCACCCGCGCTGTCAGCCATACGCCATTCTCCGCCTGGTGGAAGGCGAAACCGTCTTCGTGCATGGCGCGGGCGTCCACTTCCAGGATGACCGGCTCGCCATAGCGCTCGCCGACCTGGGTGGCCGTCTCACGGTCCGTGGAAAGGTGCACGTGGTGGCGCGAACCGGCGATCAGTCCCTTCTGCAGGATGCTGTCGAGAAAGCGGCTGGCGGTGCCGTGGAACAGCCGCTGCGGCGGTACCACCGTTTCGTACTGGCGCTGCACCGATGCGCTCGAATGGCCCTGCACGGCGCGGATGCGGCGGCCATCCTCGGAGAGTGCGAAGCGCTTCTTGTCGTTCCCGTCCACCACGCGGCGGATCGTCCTTTCGTCGAGGTCCTTGCCCGCGCGCACCGCCCCGGTGATCAGCGCCTCGACATCGGCCCAGCCCTCGCTGTCCAGCTGCAGGCCGATGGCCTCGGGCTTGTGCCTCAGCACAAAGCTGAGAAAGCGGCTGATCTCGACTTCCTGTGCATCGCTCATGGTCAGGCTCCTGCCTTCTGCGTGGTTGAGGGGGCGATTCTGCCACGGCGGCGTGGCCGACCAAATACCTCGAACCTTCGCCGCAGGCGTTCCTCACAACTCCTGACACCCATGGAAAAAGCGAGGTGGAACATGCCCGTCAAACATGACCTGAGCCAGGACATCGGAGTCGACGCCCGCGAGCTGGAGCGGCGCAAGCGCGAGGACCGCAAGCTGGTGCGCCTGATCGACGACTACGAATCGGCCGACCTCAAGCTGGTGGAGCTGGGTTCCAACGCTGGCCTCGGGGTCTCCGACGAAGCGCTGCACACCCTCAAGGCCGAGCGCCTGCTGGCCAAGGACCGCATCGTCCAGTACCTGAAATACGGCACCTGAGGAGGCACCCCATGATCGACAGCGACCCCAGCGTCACCGAAGACGGCGAACTGCCGGCGATCACCCCGGACGAGGAGGCGGAGATCGACGCCGAGGTGGAGCGCCTGCAGAAGCCCCGCGACCCCGAACCCGACCTGCGCCCGCGTCACCATGAACCGGAACTGCCCGGCGAGGGCGACAACACCGTGCCTTGAGCGTCATTCGGCCCGGTGGCAGCACACGCACAGCTTGTTGCCATCGGGATCGCGGAAATAGGCGCCGTAGTAGTCGGGGTGGTAGTGCGGACGCAGGCCGGGGGCGCCTTCGCAGCGTCCCCCGTTGGCCAGTGCCAGGGCGTGGCACTGGTCCACGCTGGCGCGATCCGGTGCCAGCAGCGCGACCATCTGGCCGTTGCCCACCGTCGCCGCTTCACCGTCGAACGGCGTACCCAGCACCAGCAGCGGGCGTGGCGCATCCGCCGGCATCCAGCCCGCCCAGGGTCGTGACGGGTCACAGAATTTCTGCGGCAGACCCAGTGCCTTCATCAGCGGCGTGTAGAACGCCAGGGCGCGGGAGAAATCATTGGTGCCGATGCAGACGTGAGACAGCATGAGGGGCTCTCCGGGCGGTTGGCGAGCGCCGATTATGCGCGTCCCCCTTTCGTGGAAACCAGCAGGCGCCTAGCATGTTCGCCCTCGCGCCCAGGCGCCGACGTTCATCGACAAGGAGTTCCCGTGAGCCTTCATATCCGCGAAGCCGTGCGCAGCGATGCCAGCCAGATCCTCGCCTTCATCACCGAGTTGGCCATCTATGAAAAGGCCGAACACGAGGTGGTCGCCACGGTGGCCGACATCGAACAGAGCCTGTTCGAAGGCGCGACCCCGGCCCACGCGCTGATCTGCGAACTGGATGGCCAGCCCATCGGCTTCGCCGTGTATTTCTACAGCTACTCCACCTGGCTGGGCCGCAAGGGCATGTACCTGGAAGACCTCTACGTCTCCCCGCAGCAACGCGGCGTGGGCGCCGGCAAGGCCCTGCTGCGCCACCTCGCGCGCCTGGCCTGCGACAGTGGCTGCGGCCGCCTGGAGTGGAGCGTGCTGGACTGGAACGAGCCGGCCATCCAGTTCTACCGCTCCATCGGCGCCAGCCCCCAGGACGAATGGGTGCGCTACCGCATGGCCGGGGACGAACTCAGGGCATTCGCCCACGGGGACCGTTGAGTCTTACCGCTCTACGGCAGTGGCGCGGCAAGGGTCAGCGCCATTCGAGGATCGGCCAGCCCGCCTGCTCGGCATGTTCGCGCAGGGCGGGGTCGGGGTTGACCACGCGGGGGTTGCTGACCAGCTTTAGCAGCGGCAGGTCGTTGCGCGAGTCGGAGTAGAAGTAGGCGCCGTCGAGGCTTTCGCCTTCGGCCGCCAGCCACTCGTGCAGGCGGGTGACCTTGCCTTCGCGGTAGGTGAGCACGCCACGGGTGTTGCCGCTGTAGTGGCCGTGCCGTTCCTCCAGGTCGATGGCCAGTACCTCGTCGATCTTCAACCGTGCGGCGATGGCGCTGACCAGGAAATGCGCCGAGGCGGAGATCACCAGGATGCGGTCGCCGGCCTCGCGGTGGCTGGCCAGGCAGCGGGTGGCGTCGCTGTGGAAGATCGGCTCGATCACGTCCTCGACGAAGGGCTCGACGACGAAGGCCACCTCCTCGGGCGTGCGACCCACCAGGGGCGACAGACTGAAGGCCATGTAGTCCTCCATCGCCAGCTTGCCTTCGGCGTAGAGCGCCATCAGTTCGTGGTCCTTCCTGACGAAGGATTCGCCGTCCACCCAGCCGATGGCGGCCATGTGCTCGCTCCACAGGCTCGCGCAGTCGCCGTCGATGAGGGTGTCGTCGAGGTCGAAGATCGCCAGGGTCATCACGCCACCTCCCGGATCGCGTTGTCGTCGATGGACAGGCCGATGCGCTGGCCCTTGCCGTGCAGGTCATCGGCGCTGCGGTTGAGCACGTCCACCACCAGTTCCACGCCCCGCGCCTCCACGCGATAGCGGATGACGTTGCCCAGCAGGCTGTGGCCGCGCACCTGTGCCTCGATGGCACCGTCGCTGCTCAGCGAGATGGCTTCCGGGCGTATGGCGATACGGCTGGCCACCGGGCGTGCCAGCAGCCGCGTCGCGTCTTCGGCTTCCAGCAGGTTGTAGTTGCCGATGAAGCCGGCGGCGAAGGCGTCCACCGGCGCGGTGTACAGCGTTTCGGCGTCGCCGCTCTGGACGATGCGTCCGGCGTTCATCAGGAAGATGCGGTCGGACAGGGTCAGCGCCTCCTCCTGGTCGTGGGTAACGAAGATGGTGGTCAGCCCCAGTTCCTGCTGGATGCTGCGGATCTGTTCGCGCAGGTGCTTGCGGATGCGAGCGTCCAGGGCCGAGAGCGGCTCGTCGAGCAGCAGCAGGCGCGGGCGGGTGACCAGGGAGCGGGCCAGGGCCACGCGCTGGCACTGGCCGCCGGAGAGCTGGTGCGGGTAGCGGTCGGCGTACCTGTCCAGCTCGACCATGGCCAGGGCTTCCTGCACGCGGCGGGCGCTGTCTTCCTTGCTGGTCTTCTGCATGCGCAGGCCGAAGGCGACGTTCTGCGCGGCGGTCATGTTGGGGAACAGCGCATAGCTCTGGAACACCATGCCGATGCCGCGCTTCTGCGGCGACAGCGGCACCAGGTCCTGGCCGTCGAGGAGGATCTGCCCGCCGTTGACTTCGGTGAGGCCGGCGATGCAGCGCAGCAGGGTGGACTTGCCGCAGCCGGAAGGGCCGAGCAGGGTGACGAACTCGCCCTTGCCGATCTCGCAGTCGATGTCGCTGAAGATGGGGGTCGAGCCGTAATGCTTGTGCAGGCCCTTGATGCTCAGGAAGCTCATGTCTTGTCCTTGTTCAGGCGGTTGGCTGCCCAGGTGAACAGCAGCACGAAGAAGAAGTAGGAGATCACCAGGGCGCTGTTGAAGTGGCCACTGCTGTTCTTCATGTTGTTCAGGTAGACCTGCAGGGTCTCGTAGCGCGTGCCCACCAGCAGGTTGGCGAAGACGAACTCGCCGAAGAGGAAGGAGAACGACAGGAACAGCGAGACCATCAGGCCCTTGCGCAGGTTGGGCAGCACCACCAGCAGCGCGGCCTTCCAGGTGCTGGCGCCGAGCAGGTGGGCAGCGTCCATCAAATCGCGCAGGTTGATCGCCTGGAGGTTGTTGGTGATGGCGCGGTACATGAACGGCAGGGCGACGGTGAAGTAGCAGCCGATCAGGATCCACGGCGTGCCGACCATGGCCAGCGGGCCCGAGCCATAGAGCTGCAGCAGGCCCACCGAGGACACCACCGGCGGCACCGCGAAGGGCAGCAGGATGAGGATGTTCATCAGCGCGTCCAGCTTCGGGAAGTGGTAGTGCACCACGAACAGCAGCGGCAGGATCAGCACCACCGACAGCGCCAGGGCGCCGAAGCACACCAGCAGCGACTGGCCGAAGGCGGTGAGGAAACGGGCGTCGCTCCACAGCGCCAGGTACCACTTGAAGGTCAGGCCGTCGGGCAGGATGGTCGCCGACCAGCTGGTGGACAGCGAGTACAGCAGGGTGCCGGCCAGCGGCAGCAGCAGGATCAGGAACAGCAGCCAGACCACGATGCGGTGGTAGAGGCTGGCGGCGGGGGCTTCAGCGCGCGACATGGTAGCTCCTCTTCAGCAGCCACTGGTGGACGATGGTGATCAGCGCCATCAGGCCCACCAGCACCATGGCCAGGGCGCTGGCGAGGTTGGGGTTCAGCGCGATGTCGCCGGCGACCATGGCGGCGATGCGGATCGGCAGCACGTTGAAGTTGCCGGTGGTCAGGGCGTAGACGGTGGCGTAGGCGCCCAGGGCATTGGCCAGCAGGATGATGAAGGTGCCCAGCAGTGCCGGGGTCAGCACCGGCAGGCCGATGTGCCGCCAGAAGTCCCAGGTGCTGGCTCCGAGCAGCGAGGCGGATTCGCGCCAGTCCTCGCGCAGGGCGTCGAAGGCGGGGTAGAGCAGCAGAACGCCGAGGGGGATCTGGAAATAGGTGTAGAGCACGATCAGGCCGGTCTTGGAGTAGAGGTTGAAGTCCTCGATCAGGCCGCTCTGCTTGAGCAGCAGGGTCAGCGCGCCGTTGAAGCCCAGCAGGATGATGAAGGCGAAGGCCAGGGGCACGCCGGCGAAGTTGCTGGTCATGTTGGAGAAGGCCATGACGAAGTCGCGCAGGCGGCTGTCCACCTGGCGCAGCGAGTAGCTGCCGAGGATGGCGATGAGGATGCCGATCAGGCTCGACCAGAAGGAGATCTGCAGGCTGTGCTTGATCGCCTGCAGGTAGAACTTCGAGGCGAACACCTTGGCGTAGTTGCCCAGGCCCCAGCCTTCGGGGCTGTTCAGGCTGTTGATCGCCACCCAGGCCAGCGGGGCGATCTGGAAGGCGACGAAGAAGAGGGCGAATGGCAGCAGGCACAGCAGGGCCAGCCATTTGCCGCGGTTGGCTGAATTCACTTCAACAGCTCCCGGCAGAAGGGTTTGTCGTGGGGCACGCCGAGCAGTTCGCAGAGGGTGCCGCAGAGCTCGGTCTGTATCGGTTGCGCGCCGGCATCGAGGCTGAAGGCGTCACCGAGGACGAACAGCGGCACCTCGCGCTCCTCCGGCAGCAGGCCGTTGTGGGAGCGGTCGGCGTTCATGCCGTGGTCGGCGGTCACCAGCACCTGGTAGCCGGCGTCGAGCCAGCGTTGCAGGTACTCGGCGAGGATCACGTCGGCCATGCGCGCGGCATTGCGGTATTGCGGGGTGTCGAGGCCGTGCTTGTGGCCGGCGTCGTCGATGTTCATCGGGTGCACCAGCAGCAGGTCCGGCGCGTGGCGCAGGCGCAGGCTCTCGGCGTCGGCGAACAGGTGCGCGTCCGGGTAGTGGTCCGCCCAGTAGAAGTGGCCGTGCTGGATGGGCAGCTCGGGGGCATCGGTGTGGCGGTCGCGGGCGGGGTCGAAGGGGGTGCGGTTGTACAGCTCGCTGACCCAGTGGTACGCGGCGGCGGCGGTGCTGCGGCCGGCAGCGCGGGCGTAGTGGAAGACGCTGCGCTGGTTGGACAGGCGCGAGACATCGTTGTGCACGATGCCGCTGTCGATGGGCGGCACCCCGGTGAGGATGCATTCGTAGAGCGGGCGGGACAGCGCGGGCAGCTCGCATTCGAGCCGGTAGTAGGCGGCCCGGCCGGCGGCGCAGTAAGCGTGCAGGTGGCCCATCGCGTGGCGGGCGACGCTGTGGCCGAGGCCGTCGAGCAGGACCAGTATGGCTTTTCGGTTCATGGGCGGGCCCCGGAAGCGACGAGGCGCCGGCAGAGGCCGGCGCCCGGTTTTCGCTCGTTATTCCATGTTGATGATGACGTTTTCCTGCCACAGGCCCGGCAGGGCCTTGGAGGTTTCTTCCCAGGCCTTGGCGTCCTTGATCGGCTTGACCTTGGCGTACTGCTCGTTGGGCAGCAGCTTGGCCTGCACCTCGGCCGGCAGGGTCAGGTGCTCGGCGCGGATCGGACGGGCGTTGCCCTTGGCCAGGTTGATCTGGCCGGCGTCGCTGAAGATGTATTCGCGGGCCAGCTTGGCGGCGTTCGGGTGCTTGGCGTACTTGTTGATGATGGTGGTGTAGCCGGAGATCACCGAACCGTCGGAGGGGATCAGCACCTCGAAGCGGCTGGGGTCGATCTGGTCGCGGTAGGACAGGCCGTTGAAGTCCCAGACGATGCCGACTTCCACTTCGCCCTTCTCCAGGGTCTGGATGGTCGGGTTGGACAGGGACAGGCGGCCCTGCTCGGCGATCTTGGCGAAGAGATCCAGGCCCGGCTGGATGTTCTTCTCGTCACCGCCCTTGGCGATGGCGGCGGCGAGGACGCCGTTGACCGCCTGGGCGGCGGCGCTGACGTCACCGATGGCGACCTTGTACTTGCCTTTCTCCAGGTCGGCCCAGGATTTCGGCGGCTCCTTCACCAGTTGCTTGTTGATGATGAAGGCGATGGAGCCGGTATAGGCGAGGGCCCAGTGGCCGTCCTTGTCCTTGGCCCATTCCGGGACCTGCTCCCAGGTGCTCGGCTTGTAGGGCTGGGTGACGCCCTGCTGGGTGGCGATGGGGCCGAAGGCCGCGCCGACGTCGCCGATGTCGGCGGTGGCGTTGTCCTTCTCGGCCGCGAACTTGGCGATTTCCTGCGCCGAGCTCATGTCGGTGTCCATGTGCTTGAGGCCGTACTTCTTCTCCAGGTCGACCCAGGTGTCCTTCCAGTTCGCCCAGCTGTCGGGCATGCCCACGCTGTTCACCGCGCCTTCCTTGCGGGCGGCCTCCTCGAGGGTCTTGAGCGCAGCGTCATCCGCCATGGCCTGGGTGCTCAGGGCCAGGGTGGTTCCAATCAGTGAAGCCAGCAGCAGGCGTTTCATATGAAGCTCCTTAGCAGGGTTGGGTATTGGTCTAGATCAGCAACAACCAGGCCAATCTAAAGGCCCTAGATGACGGTTTGATTGCACCGCGCGATGCCGCGGGCCCCGTTCTTCCGGCGACAGCAAGCGTAGACCATGGCCGGCGGTCCGATGTGGCGGGCGTCACAAGGGAGCGCTGGCATGCGGCATGCAAGTCAGGCGTGCTGTCACGGGACAGTCATCTAGGCTGCATAGCATGGTCACACCACCGCCAGCGTCGCACTTTTATGGTGCTGGTCTATTCCAGATTGGAGTCTTTCGATGCGCGATGAGGCGCCCCGTACCGTTACCGCCATCTGCCGCGCACTGCAGGAGCAGATCGAGCACGGCCTGCTGCCGCTGGGTGGCAAGCTGCCGGCCGAACGCAAGTTGAGCGAGCTGTTCGACACCACCCGTATCACCCTGCGCGAGGCGCTCGGCCAGTTGGAGGCGCAGGGGCTGATTTACCGCGAGGAGCGTCGTGGCTGGTTCGTCTCGCCGCCTCGGGTGGCCTACAACCCGCTGATCCGCAGCCACTTCCACGCCATGGTCGGCGAACAGGGCCGGGTGCCGGCCACCGAAGTGCTGAGCGCGCGGCTGATGCCGGCCACGGTGGAAATCTGCGAGCTGCTGGAGCTGCCGGCGCTGTCGAGCGTCTACCAGATCCGCCGCGCCCGGCGCATCGACGGGCGCCTGGTGCTCTATGTCGAGCACTACCTCAACCCGCAGTACTTCCCCGGCATCCTCGATTTCGACCTGACCCGCTCATTGACCGACCTCTATGGCAGCGAGTACGGCATCCGCTACGGCCGCGTGCGCTTCGACATGGTGCCGACGGCGCTGCACCCGGAAGCCGCCTCGACCCTGAAGGTCGCCCCCGGCAGCCCGGCGCTGCGCATCACCCGCGTCAACCGCGACCAGCACGGTCGCCTGATCGACTGCGACCTGGAGTTCTGGCGGCACGATGCGATTCACGTGAGCGTGGAGGTGCCGGAGTGAGGGCAGCTACAAGCGGCAAGCTTCAAGCTGCAAGTGGTGGAGCGAAGGGGGAGCTGTATGAGTAGCCCGGGCTTCAGCCCGGGAACTGGAGGGAAGGGCGGGCCTGCGGCCCGCTGGGCGAATGAGTTCGCCCCTGCACGATCGTTCTTGCCGCTTGAGGCTTGTCGCTTGCGGCTGCTTCTAAGCGTAATTCTCAGGCGCGAGCCTGCGCTCGACCAGCTCGATGAGGATGTGCACCACCTTGATGTGCAGCTCCTGCACGCGGTCGGCGAAGTCGCCGCCGGGGGCGCAGATGCATACGTCGGCGAGCGCTTCCAGGGCGGAGCCCGGTTTGCCGGTGAGGGCGATGACCTTCACCCCGAGCGCCTTGGCGGCTTCGGCGGCCTTGATCACGTTGGGGCTCCTGCCGCTGGTGCTGAAGGCCAGCAGCATGTCGCCTTCGCGGCCGTGGGACTCGATGTAGCGCGAGAAGATGTGGTCGTAGCCGAAGTCGTTGGCCACGCAGCTGATATGGCTGGCATCGCTGATGGAGATGGCGGCGATGCCCGGGCGGTTCCTGCGGTAGCGCCCGGTCAGTTCCTCGGCGAAATGCATGGCGTCGCACATGGAGCCGCCATTGCCGCAGGAGAAGGCCTTGCCCTTGTTCTCGAAGCTTTTCACCAGCAGTTCCGCCGCGCGCTCGATGCTGCGCAGGGCCTGCTCGTTGGCGATGAAGTTGTCCAGCGCCGACCGGGCTTCCTCGAGGCTGTTGCGGATGTGGCTGAGCATGCGGCTGTCTCCGTTCAAGGCAGGTCGTGGCTGGAGTAGAAGGCGGCCAGCACCTTCACCAGGTGGGCGAGGTCATGGCTGCCGGCCAGTTCGCGGATGGAGTGCATGGCGAAGGTCGGCAGGCCGATGTCAACGGTGCGCACGCCCAGCTGGCTGGCGGTGATCGGGCCGATGGTGGAGCCGCATCCCATGTCGCTGCGGGTGACGAAGCTCTGCACCGGCACTTCGTTTTCCAGGCACAGGTGGCGGAAGAAGCCGGCGGTCTCGCTGTTGGTGGCGTAGCGCTGGTTGCTGTTGATCTTGATCACCGGGCCGGCGTTGAGCTTGGGCCCGTGATTGCCGTCGTGCTTGTCGGCGTAGTTCGGGTGCACGCCGTGGGCGTTGTCGGCGGAAACCAGCAGCGAGCGCTGGACGATGCGGGTGAAGGTGTCGCCTTCGGGCATCAGGCGGCGCAGGACCTGCTCCAGGAACGGGCCGTCGGCGCCACAGGCGGAGCAGGAGCCCACTTCCTCGTGGTCGGTGCAGACCAGCACGCAGCTCTCGTCGCCCTCGGCGGCCAGCAGGGCCTGCAGGCCGGCGTAGCAGGAGAGCAGGTTGTCCAGGCGCGCCCCGGCGATGAAGTCGCCGCCGAGGCCGATCACGGCGGCGCTCTGGGTGTCGTAGAAGCTCAGTTCATAGTCCAGCACCGCATCCGCGTTGACGCCGTGTTCCAGCGTCAGTTGCTCGGCCAGCAGGTCGCGGAATTCGCGGGTCTCGCCGGTGGCCAACTGGGCCAGGATCGGCGGCAGTTCGGTCTGCGCGTTGATGGCCCAGCCCTGGTTGGCCTCACGGTTGAGGTGGATGGCCAGGTTGGGGATCACGGCGATGGGCGCCTGGAAATCCACCAGCTGGCTTTCCACCTTGCCGGCGGCGCGGTAGGTGACGCGGCCCGCGAGCGAGAGGTCGCGGTCGAACCAGGGGGCCAGCAGGGCTCCGCCATAGACTTCGACGCCCAGCTGCCAGAAGCCCTGGCGATGCAGTTCGGGGTTGGGTTTCACGCGCAGGCCGGGGCTGTCGGTGTGGGCACCGACCAGGCGCAGGCCGCCGTCGAGCATCGGGCGCTTGCCGAGGCGGACGGCGATCAGCGAGGAATCGTTGCGGGTCACGTAGTAGCGCCCACCGGCCTCGGCGCGCCAGGCGTCGCGCTCGTCGAGGTGCACATAGCCCGCGGCTTCCAGGCGCTGGGCCAGGCTGCGGGTGGCGTGGAACGGGGTGGGAGAGGCCTTGAGGAAATCGATCAGGCCCTGGTTCAACTCTTCGCGCATATCGGACTCCAGGCGGCAGTGGGCCGGAGTTTATCGCATCGGGCTCGGTGATTAGGAGGCGCAGGCCGGCGAATTTTCACTAAGGCGGCCATAGTGCCGGCCGGGTGAGGTCTCAAGGGTGCCGCGCGACCACCGAGAACAGGTGCCAGCGCTTGGTGCGTCCCCGGGCGGTGGAGCCTTCACGGTCGATCACCTCGAAGTGCAGCAGCTCCCAGCCGGTGAACAGGCCGCGTACCTCGTCATCGCCGAGGATGCTGAGTTCCGGGCCAGCCCATTCGTCCCGCTCTCCGAAGAAATTGCCGCAGAACAGGCCGCCGCCCGCGAGGGCGCCATCGATGCGCTGCCACAGGGCGGGGAAGTGGTCGGGGTGGCAGAAGGGCAGGGCGAAGGCGCTGTTGATGATGTCCGCTGGCGGCAGTTCGCACTCCTCGAAGCGGGCGCAGAGCGCCTGCAGGCGCGGCAGTTGCTCGGACGTCACCTGGCCGAGCAGGCGTTCGATGGCTTCGGGGGCGCGGTCGATGGCCAGAACTTCCCAGCCACGACGGAGCATTTCCAGGGTGTCGCGACCGGCGCCGCAGCCCAGGTCGATGCCGCGCGTGCCCGGGCGGCCAAGGGCTTCGATCGCCATCAGCAGGGCCGGCCAGGGCGGGGCGCCCTGGGTGCGGTCGTAGTAGAGGCTGTCGGTCATCGCCTCAGAACGGCGCCGGGCATTCGAAGCGCAGGCGCTCGCCGGTCACCGGGTGGCTGAAGGCGAGCATGCTGGCGTGCAGGCACAGGCGCTCGTGGGCCGCCAGCGCTTCTTCGTGGGCGTAGAGGCGATCGCCCAGCAACGGATGGCCGATGGAGAGCATGTGCACGCGCAACTGGTGGGAGCGGCCGGTGATGGGGGTCAGCTCGACGCGGCAGTGGTTGCCGCAACGCTCCAGCACGCGCCAGAAGGTCAGGGCGTGGCGGCCCTGCTCGTGGTCGACGACGTGGCGCGGCTTGGTCGGCGGGTCGTAGCGCAGGGGCAGTTCGATACGGCCGCTGTCCTGTTCGGGCTGGCCCCAGCAGAGCGCGGTGTAGGCCTTCTCGGTCTCGCGGTCGTGGAACTGGCGGGACAGCTCGCGGTGGCTGTCGGGATTGCGGGCCAGGAGGATGATGCCCGAGGTTTCCCAGTCCAGGCGGTGGACGATGAGGGCTTCCGGGTAGCCGTTCTCCTGCAGGCGGGTGATCAGGCAGTCCTTGTTGTCATCGGCGCGGCCCGGCACGGAAAGCAGCAGGGTCGGCTTGTTGATGACCAGGAAGGCCGGATCCTGGTGGAGTATCTGGATCTGCGAGAGGGGCATGGGTCTGTTCCGGAAATGACGACGGCGGCCGAGGCCGCCGTCTGGCACCGCAACCCGATCAGCGATCGGGCAGGGTGATGTTCAACTCGAGGATGGAGCAGTTGCCCTGGTCCTCGAGCATGACCTGGACCTGGTCCTGGTCGATGTTGACGTACTTGCGGATCACCTCGACCAGTTCCTTCTGCAGGGCCGGGAGGTAGTCCGGCTGGCTGCGCTGGCCGCGCTCGTGGGCGACGATGATCTGGAGTCGTTCTTTAGCGATCGAAGCGCTGTTCTGCTTCTTCCGCTCGCGAAAGAAGTCAAGAATATTCATTCACGGCCTCCAAAAAGGCGTTGCAAGAGTCCTTTCTTCTGAACGTCGAGGAACCGGTGGGGCAGTTCCTTGCCGAGCAGGCGATCGACAGCATCGCTGTACGCCTGGCCGGCGTCGCTCTGCTCGTCGAGGATGACCGGAACCCCCTGGTTGGATGCCTTGAGCACCGCCTGGGATTCCGGGATGACACCGAGCAGGTGGATGGCGAGGATTTCCTCGACGTCCTCGACACCGAGCATTTCGCCCTTGGTGACGCGCTCCGGGTTGTAGCGGGTGAGCAGCAAGCGCTCCTTGATCGGGTCCTCGCCCTTCTCGGCGCGGCGCGACTTGCTGGCCAGCAGGCCGAGCATGCGGTCGGAGTCGCGTACCGAGGAGACTTCCGGGTTGGTCACGACGATCGCCTCATCGGCGTAGTACATGGCCAGGTGGGCACCTTTCTCGATGCCGGCGGGGGAGTCGCAGACGACGTATTCGAAGTTCTGCGCCAGTTCTTCGATGACCTTGCCGACGCCTTCGAGGGTCAGCGCATCCTTGTCGCGGGTCTGGCTGGCGGCCAGGACGTAGAGGTTCTCGAGGCGCTTGTCCTTGATCAGGGCCTGGGTCAGGGTCGCTTCGCCGTTGATGACGTTGACGAAGTCGTACACCACGCGGCGTTCGCAGCCCATGATGAGGTCGAGATTACGCAGGCCGACGTCGAAGTCGACGATGACGGTTTTGTGCCCGCGCAGAGCGAGGCCGGTGCCGATGGCGGCGCTGGTGGTGGTTTTGCCCACGCCACCCTTGCCGGACGTGACAACGAGGATCTTGGCCAAGGTGATTCACCCCAAATAATAAGAAAATCGGGAACTTGCAGGCCTTTGATCGGCCGTCCTGGCTCCCGTTCAGGTCCCTGAAAATTCGCGGCAGTATCCGTTAAAGACGGGTGATGTTCAACACGTCTCCCGACAGGCTGACCTGCACCGAATGCCCCCAGAGCGGCTCGCGGCGGAGGTCTTCGGCGACCTTGTACTGGCCGGCCACCGAGACCAGTTCGGCGGCCAGTTGCTGGCAGAAGATCCGGGCCTTGGTGTCGCCCTTGATGCCGGCCAGCGCCCTGCCGCGCATGGGACCGTACACATGGATGTTGCCGTCGGCGAGAAGTTCCGCGCCGGGGCTCACGGGGGCGACCACCACCAGGTCGCCGCCGGGGGCGTAGATCTGCTGGCCGCCGCGCACCGGCGTGGTCACCACCTTGGTCGGGCGGCTCACGGGTTCGGCGGGTTTTTCAGGGGCCTTCTCGACTTTCTTCGCGCCCGGCTCCACCGGGTCGATGACCCGCTCGCGGGCACCCGAGGGCGGCAGCACGGGGATGTCGAGGGCGTTGGCGGCGGCGATGTCCTGGTCGCGGTTGGCGCGGATGGCCAGGGTGCGCAGGCCGTGCCGGCGGCAGACGTCGAGGAGGGCGACGAGGTCCAGTTGGCCTTCACTGGCCGGCAGCTTGTCCAGGGCCATCACCAGCGGGGTGTTCTGGAAGAAGTTGGGGGCCTGGGCGACCTTTTCGGCCAGTTGCCGGTCGAGGCGTTCGAGGTCGTTGTGCGCCAGTTCCATCACGGTGATGGCGAGCATGCTGCCCTTGAGCTGGAACACGGGATCTTGGTCGAGGAGGTCAGCTTGGCTCATGGTCGTTCTGCAGGGTCTGGTGGGCAGGACTTATAGCGAGATCGCCGGGCCGTCGCAAGAAGCGCGGCCCGGGATGGGCGCCGGCCGACGGCTAATTCTGTAGAATGCCGGCCTTTGCCCATACAGCCCTACGGACCCACCGATGCAACGTCCCCGCTTCCGCGCTGCCTTTCTCCACCCGCGCTTCTGGCCCCTGTGGCTGGGCCTGGCGGTGCTGTGGCTGATCGTCCAGCTGCCGTACCCCGTCCTGTTGCGACTGGGTCGGGTCCTGGGCGCGTCGATGCAGCGGGTCGCCGGTTCGCGTCGCCACATCGTCCGGCGCAACCTGGAGCTGTGTTTCCCCGCGTTGTCCGTCGCCGAGCGCGAGCGCCTGCTCAGGGAGAACTTCGCCTCCACCGGCATCGCCTTCTTCGAGATGGCCATGAGCTGGTGGTGGCCGGCCGCGCGCTTGCGCAAGCTCGCCCATATAGAAGGCCTGGAGCACTTGCGCCAGGCCCAGGCGGAAGGCCAGGGCGTGATCCTCATGGCACTGCACTTCACCACCCTGGAGATCGGCGCCGCGCTGCTCGGCCAGGTGCACACCATCGACGGCATGTACCGCGAGCACAAGAACCCGCTGTTCGACTTCGTCCAGCGCCAGGGACGCGAGCGCCACAACCTCGACGCCACGGCCATCGAGCGCGAGGACGTGCGCGCCATGCTCAAGGTGCTGCGCGCCGGGCGCGCCATCTGGTATGCGCCGGACCAGGACTACGGCCGCAAGCAGAGCCTGTTCGTGCCGCTGTTCGGCATCACCGCCGCCACCGTCACCGCCACCACCAAGTTCGCCCGCCTGGGTCGCGCGCGGGTGCTGCCCTTCACCCAGGAGCGCCTGGCCGACGGCTACCGTCTGGTGATCCACCCGCCGCTGGCCGATTTCCCCGGCGAAAGCGAGGAAGCCGATTGCCTGCGCATCAACCAGTGGATCGAGCAGGCGGTGAGCCGCCTGCCCGAGCAGTACCTCTGGGCCCATCGCCGCTTCAAGACCCGGCCGGAAGGCGAGCCGAAGCTCTACTGAGCAGCGCCGCCTGCACCCGGGCCCTATACTCGCGAAAAACCTCGGAAGCCCTCCATGAGTGAACTCGCCGCAGCCAAGCCCGTGACCGGTCTCATCCTCTCGGGCGGCGGTGCGCGAGCGGCTTACCAGGTGGGCGTGCTGGCGGCCATCGCCGACCTGCTGCCCGATGCCATGCACAACCCCTTCCCGGTGATCGTCGGCACCTCCGCCGGCGCCATCAACGCCGTTGGCCTGGCCTGCGGCGCCCTGCATTTCAGCGAGGCGATCCGCCGCCTCACCGCCGTCTGGCAAGGCTTCCACACCCACCAGGTGTACCGCAGCGACTGGCCCGGTGTGCTGCGCCAGAGCGCGCGCTTCCTCGGTCACAGCCTGCTGGGGATGAACCGCCACGCGCCGGTGGCGCTGCTGGACAACAGCCCCCTGCGCGGCCTGCTCGAGCGTGAGCTGGACTTCACCGGCATCGCCGCCGCCGTGCGCCTGCGCCAGCTGCGGGCGGTGGCGGTGACCGCTTTCGGCTACGAGTCCGGCCAGGCGGTGACCTTCTACCAGGGCCGTGCCACCATCGACCCCTGGTTCCGTCATCGCCGCGTCGGCGTGCCGACCCGCCTGGGCCTGGACCACCTGCTGGCCAGCGCCGCCATCCCGCTGATCTTCCCGCCGGTGCGGATCAACCGCGAATACTTCGGCGACGGCGCGGTGCGCCAGTCGGCGCCCATCAGCCCGGCGCTGCACCTGGGCGCCAATCGCATCCTGGTGGTGGGGGTGAGCGGCAACCCGCGGGTGGGCAACGTCAACGATGGCGTGGTCCGTGCCAGCACCGGCAACCCGCCGAGCCTGGCGCAGATCGGCGGGCACATGCTCAACAGCACCTTCATCGACAACCTGGAAAGCGACATCGAGCTGCTCGAGCGCATCAACCAGCTGAGCCAGGCGATCCCCGCCGGGCAGCGCCCGCGCAACCTCGGCTTGAAGCCCGTGGACGTGCTGGTGATTTCGCCGAGCCGGCCGCTGGACACCATCGCCGCGCGCCATCGACGGGAAATGCCTCGGGCGATCCGCACCTTCCTGCGTGGGCCGGGGGCGACCAAGGCCAGCGGCGCCGGGGTGATCAGCTACCTGCTGTTCGAGCCCGGCTACTGCAACGAGCTGATCGAGCTGGGCTACCAGGACGCCATGGCGCAGAAGGCCGACCTGCAGGCGTTCCTCGGCCTGGGAGCCGCGTCTGTGTTGCCGGCGCCGGTGACCTACTAGCCCGCGAGACGACCGTCGCGGTAATCGCGCAGGGCCTGTTCGATCTCCTCGCGGGTGTTCATCACGAAGGGGCCGTACTGCACGATGGGTTCCCCCAGCGGGCGGCCGGCGAGCAGCAGCACCCGGGCGCCCCCGGCGCTGGCCAGTTCCACTGCACCCTGTTCGGACAGGCGCACCAGGCGACCCTTGGGCACCGGGTTGCCGTTGACGTGCACCTCGCCCTCGTAGACGTAGAGCATCACCCGCAAGCCATCCGCCAGGCGCGGGGCCACGCGCCCACCGTCCTGCAATTGCAGGTCGAAGAGTTGCGGTTCGGTGTGCGGGCGTTGCACGGCGCCGTCCTGCTGCACCTCGCCGTCGTCGAAGCGCCCGGCGATCACCAGCGCATCGACGCCGCCCGAGGTGCGCAGCCGCGGGATCTCGCCCGGGGCGAAGTCGCGGTAGCCCGGGTCACCCAGCTTGTCCTTGCCCGGCAGGTTGAGCCAGATCTGGAAGCCGCGCATCACGCCTTGCTCCTGCTCCGGCATCTCGCTGTGGATGATGCCGCGCGCGGCGGTCATCCATTGCACGCCACCGTTTTCCAGCAGGCCGACGTTGCCCAGGTGATCTTCGTGGCGCATGCGCCCCTCGATCATGTAGGTGATGGTCTCGAAGCCCCGGTGGGGGTGGGGCGGGAAGCCGGCGACGTAGTCGTCCGGGTTGGCCGAGCCGAATTCGTCGAGCATCAGGAAGGGGTCGAAGCGCGGGATGCCCTGTTCGGCGAAGACGCGGATCAGGTTGACCCCGGCGCCATCGGAAGCCGGTTGGCCGGGGCGTTGTTCGATGATCTGGCGGTAGGTGCTCATGGGGCCTCCTTGGAAATGGATGGCGCGATGCTAATCCAAGGAATCGGATGGATGGTGCGTGATTTTGCGTACTTCTGATCGAATTGCTGGATGGGTTTGGCGCCGCAGGCCAGGTTCCGGGGCCTGCGGCGCCATTCTTACTCGGCGATCTGCAGCTTGCGTGACTCGGTGTAGACGTAGCGGATCTTCTCGTACTCGAAGGGCGAGTTGAGCTGGCCGTAGCGGAAGTTCGTGGTGTAGCGCTTGTCCACGATGCGCAGGGCGGTGATCTCCGGGTGGTCGCTGCTGACTTCGGGGACGTTGAGGAAGTTGATCTGGTTGTCCGCCACGTAGTCGACCACCAGGCCCGTGGTGTCGCGCAGGTTGGAGGGGCCGAGGATCGGCAGCATCAGGTAGGGACCGCCGCCGACGCCGTAGAAGCCCAGGGTCTGGCCGAAGTCCTCGTTCTGCTTGGGCAGGCCCATCAGGGTCGCCGGGTCCCACAGCCCGGCGACACCGATGGTGGTGTTGAGCAGCAGGCGCCCGGTGACCTCCATCGAGCGCTGGCCCTTGAACTGCAACAGGCTGTTGAGCAGGTTGGGCACGTCTCCGAGGTTGCTGAAGAAGTTGCTCACGCCGCTGCGCACGAAGCCGGGGGTGACGTAGGTGTAGCCGCGCACCACGGGCAGGAACACCCATTGGTCGAAGCGGTAGTTGAAGTGGTACACGCGCCGGTTCCAGGACTCCAGCGGGTCGTACACCTCCAGGGCATCGAAGGTGGAGCGCTCGAATTCGCGCTGGTCGAGCCCGGGGTTGAACTGCAGCCGCTGGAGCGGCTCGGTGAAGCCGTCCGGCTCCTGGCGCTCATCGGCGAGAAGAGGGGCGCTGGCCAGCAGCAGGGCGAGGAGGAGGGCGTGCTTAGCCACGGAAGAACTCCAGCATGGCGTCGCTGTTGACGCGGTAGTTGAGGTTGCCGCAATGGCCGCCCAGGGGGTAGACGGTCAGGCGGTCGCCGAAGGTGCGACGCAGGAAGCCCAGGTCGCCGGGGCCGAGGATGACGTCGTCGGCGTTGTGCATGACGGCGATCTTCCTGCTCTGCTTCAGGTAGTCCTCCAGCGCGTACAGGCTCACCTGGTTGATCAGCTGGGTCAGGCTGCCGCCGTCGAAGCGGGCGCGCCAGAAGGGGATCAGCTGCTCGGTGATGTAGCAGTCGAAGTCGCACTGCAAGGCGCGCTTGAAGAAGGGCGTGAGGCTCGTGCCCTCGGTGATCGGCAGCTTGACCGGGGTGATCAGGCCGCGGCGGTTGATCAGGTCCGAGGTGAAGGCGATGTCCGAGGAGGAGAAGCGGAAGGAGGTGCCGATCAGCATCGCCATCTGCTCGTCCGAGAGCTTCTGCTTGGATTGCTGGAAGTCATAGAGCAGGGCGTCGTTGAGGTCGACGTAGCCGCGCTGCTGGAAGTAGCGGGTCAGCTTGCCCAGCACCACCTGGTAGAAGGTGGTGTTGTCGTCGATGCCCTTGACCCGCGTCTGCACCAGGCGGTCGAGGTTGCTGATGGAGGTGTACAGGTTCACCGGCGGGTTGAGCAGCAGCACGCGCTTGAAGTTGAAGCTGCGGCGGGTCTCGTCGAGCTTGCTGACGAAGGCGGCGTTGAGGGCGCCGAGGCTGTAGCCGGTGAGGTGGTACTCGGTGACCGGCAGCTTCGGATGCTGGGCGCGCACGGCCTGCATCACCCGGTAGAGGTCGTCGGCGTCCTCGTTGGAGAGGCCCGGCGTGGCGAAGCGCGAGGCGGCGGCCATGAAGTCGTAGCTGGTGGGCGAGGACAGCTGCACCACGTGGAAGCCGGCGCCGTAGAACAGCCGCTTCAGGTACTCGGTCAGGGTGCTGGAGTAGTGCGCACCGGTGCCGGCGATGATGAAGATCAGCGGGGCGGGGTGATCCTGCTGGGCCAGGCGGTAGCGCAGGGTCTTCACCGGCCAGAAGTTGTCCGGCAGCTTGAACTCGCGCTCCGGGCGCAGCTTGAGGTCGTAGTCGGCCTGGTCGATGTCGTCATCGGCGGGCAGGTCCGGACGCAGCTCAGGCGGGGTGGTGGCGATGGTGGCTTCGAACGGGTTGGTCAGCGGGAAGCCATAGCCGGCGGCCTCTATATCGGCCGCCCACAGCGGGGCACTCAGTAGCAGGCTGCCCAGGAAGGCAGCGAAGCGGAAACGGAGCATGAGGTTCAAGTCCCTTTGCAGGAAGTCGGGCTGAGGGGATACCGATGCTATGACAAGTGCGGGCTCGCCAAAGTGCCGCGAGGGAAGGCGAAATGCCTTCACCCGTGGCGCCGGACAGCATGCACCCGGCGCAACGGCGGGTCCAGATGTCTTGTTAGCGCCGTTTACAGACTTTGTCTTGCATAAGGCGAGCGTGCGTTTATCCTTGGCGCCGCTTTCAATTCTTCGGAGAGAACCATGTCACGCCGTCTGCCCCTGATCATCCTGCTGGTGGTCCTGTCGCTCTGGCTGGCGGCCAGCTATGGCCTGCGCTACGCACTCATGGAGGACGGCCAGTGGGTCGGCCTGTGCGCCGAGAACGCCCAGCGCTGGGAGTGCGAACTGCGCGCCGGCCTCGGCCTGCTGATCCACTTCCGCGTCATCGCCTGGAGCGCCCTGGTGCTGTCGCTGATCGCCTTCTTCGTGCCCGGCCGTGCCGGCTGGGGCCTGGGTGTGGCCGCCATGCTCTTCGCCTTGCCGGCCCTGGTCCTCTACAGCGCCAGCCTCGGCGTGTTCGCCATCGTCATCGCCGCCCTGCGCCTGGTGCGCGCCCCGCGTGGTGGGCTGAGCATCGCCTGAGTGCCGGGTGGGGAATGAAAAGGACGCTGCGGCGTCCTTTTTTTCGCCTGCGCTTTCGCAGGTTGGCGCCGAGCGTAGCGAGGCCCGACGATGCACAGCCCAACCTTGCCATGTTGGGTTTCGTACCTCAGCCCAACCTGCATCCCCGGTGGGAGCGAATTCATTCGCGAAAGGCCGTGCCCGCTGCATCGCGGTTGAAACCGCTCCCACGGAGGCGAATCGGTTGTCGTGGGCAATAAAAAAGGGATGCCGAGGCATCCCTTTTTCGTTGCACCTGTCCTAGCGGCCGAGGCGCAGGCTGCGGATCAGGGCGAGGGTCAGCAGCAGGGCGGTAGCGGCCCAGCCGATCGCCTGGATGTTGCCCAGGGTCTCCTCGACCAGCTGCGGGATGATGCCCAGGCCGACGAACAGCGCCAGCAGGGCGATCTCGCGGCGCGGCGCCTTCACCGGGCGGCACAGGTAGACCACCGCCGGCAGCAGCAGCGCGGCGCTGGGGAAGCTGCGGTAGCGGGCGTCGAACACCAGGGCCAGCATCAGCACGGCACCGGCGAAGCCGGCGGCGCACAGCCACCAGGCGGCGCGGGCGTCGAGCCAGGCGAACAGGCGGCCACGGGCGCCTTCGCGGGTCGACAGGGCCAGGGCGCCATGGGCCAGCACCACCAGGTTGAGGCCGACGATGAAGGCCGCCCAGGCCCACTCCCCGGCGAAGCGAGCGGTGATGCGCGCCAGTTCCGCCCACATGCCGATGCAACCGGCGCCGAGCGCGGCCAGCAGCGGCAGCAGGAAGGCGGCACGGCTGGAGGCGGGGCGCCCGGCCAGCGCCAGGGTGAAGACGAAGATGAGCCCGCTGACGCCCAGCCACAGCGGCCAGTTCGGCAGGTTGGAGACGGGGCCGGCGAGCACGCCCTTCTCCGTGCGGTCGGCGCTGAACAGGCCCCAGTAGCCGCCGACGGCGCCTTCGCTCTCGCGCTTCCAGGGCTGGTCGAAGGCTTCGATCAGGTTGTAGCGCCAGCCGTTTTCCTCGGCCATGTGCACGAAGCCACGGATGAACAGCGCCTCGTTGACGCGGCTGGGCAGGGCGGTCTCGCGCTGGCGGCCTTCGCTGGGCCAGCCGGTCTCGCCGATCATGATGTCCTTGGGGGCGAAGCGCTTGCCGAACTCCTCGCGGATGTCCCGCACGTGTGCCAGTGCCTCGTCGATGCCGGCCGGGTCGTCTTCCCAGTAGGGCAGCAGGTGGATGGTGAGGAAGTCCACGGCCGGGGCGACCTCGGGGTGCTTGAGCCAGAACTCCCACACGTCCGCATAGGTGACCGGCTGCTTGACCTGGGCCTTCACCTGGCCGATCAGCCTGGCCAGCTGGGCGCCGGTGACTTCCTTGCGCAGCAGGGTCTCGTTGCCGACGATCACCGCCTCGACCACGTCGGGGTTGGCGTTGGCGGCCTTGATCAACGCATCGATTTCCTTGCCGGTGTCCACCGGGTTGCCGTTGACCCAGGCGCCGAGCATCAGCTTCAGGCCGTGCTTGCGGGCCAGCTCCGGGATGGCCTCGAGGCCGGTCATGGAGTAGGTGCGCACGCAATGGAAGCGGGTGGCGAGCAGTTCCAGGTCCGCGTCCATGCGCTCTGGGCGCAGCACGAAGGGCTGGTCGAAGGGCGACTGGTCCTTGTCGAACGGGCTGTAGGAGGCGCACTGCAGCTTGTGCGTCGGGGTCGCCGCGTCGGGCAGGATCACCGGCTTGCCCTGGCCGTACCAGAGGGCGGCGAGCAGCAACAGGGCGGCGATCGAGGCGAGCAGGTAGGGCAGAACGGGGAATCGGCTGGTCGGGCTCATTGGGCTAGGTGCGCGTGGCGGCAAAGCCGCGCATCTTAGCGGATTCAAGGCTTAGGTAGGAATGCGCTGACCCCCTGTGAACTGGTTTCAGCGCATTACCGGGCTGCCGTTCGCGTCAGGCGTGCTGGTGCAGCCAGTTGTGCCGCTGCGTGCCAGTGCCTTCGGCCTTGGCCTTCTCGAAGCGCTTCCAGAGTTTTTCGTGGAAGTGGAAGCCCACGGAGTTGACCAGCGGCTCGACGATGGCCACCAGCCCGCCGATGGCCACGCTGCCGGTGAGCGCGTAGGCGACGCTGAAGGCGATGGCGAAGTGCATGACGGTGAAGGTTGCGGTCTTGAGCATGATGGGCCTCTCTTGAGGATGGGAATGATTCCTGGTTGCGTGCAGGGTAGAGGCTCTGATCGATGCAAGGAAATTTGCAGGGGAAATGGTTTCGATAGATCGGCTGCATGAGTGGTCTACGACCTTGGTCGAGAATGCACCGGCGCTACGACTAAGGTCGTCTGTTGCATGTGTACGAGCGTTCTAGAGTTGTTTTCACCACTAACGTGCTGTGTAGAGGACAACAACAATGAACGACAGCATCTACCAGCGGATTCACGAGAATCCGCGTTTCCAGGAGTTGGTCGCCAAGCGCGAACGCTTCGCCTGGATTCTCTCCGCCATCATGCTGGGTCTGTACCTGGCCTTCATCCTGCTCATCGCCTTCGAGCCCCAGGTGCTCGGCACCAAGCTCAGCCCGGGCTCCTCCATCACCTGGGGCATCCCGATCGGCGTCGGCCTGATCGTCTCCGCCTTCGTGCTCACCGGCATCTACGTGCGCCGCGCCAATGGTGAGTTCGACCGCCTGAACCGTGAAGTCCTCAAGGAGGCGCAGCAATGATCGCGCGCATTCTCTCCATCTGCGGCATCGTCGGCCTGATGGCCGTGGCGCCGGCCCTGTGGGCCGCCGGTGCGCTGGAAGGCGACGTGCAGCGCCAGCCGCTGAACGTCTCCGCCATCGTCATGTTCGTGGCCTTCGTCGGCTTCACCCTCTACATCACCTACTGGGCGTCCAAGCGCAGCAAGTCGACCGCCGACTTCTATACCGCCGGCGGCAGCATCACCGGTTTCCAGAACGGCCTGGCGATCGCCGGTGACTACATGTCCGCGGCCTCCTTCCTGGGTATTTCCGCCCTGGTCTACACCTCCGGCTACGACGGCCTGATCTACTCGATCGGCTTCCTCGTCGGCTGGCCGGTGATCCTCTTCCTGATCGCCGAGCGCCTGCGCAACCTGGGCAAGTACACCTTCGCCGACGTTGCCTCCTACCGCCTCAAGCAGAAGGAAATCCGCACCCTGTCCGCCTGCGGTTCGCTGGTGGTGGTGGCCTTCTACCTGATCGCGCAGATGGTCGGTGCCGGCAAGCTGATCGAGCTGCTGTTCGGCCTGAACTACCACGTGGCCGTGGTGCTGGTCGGTGTGCTGATGGTGCTGTACGTGCTGTTCGGCGGCATGCTGGCCACCACCTGGGTGCAGATCATCAAGGCGGTGATGCTGCTGTCCGGTGCCTCCTTCATGGCGATCATGGTGCTCAAGCACGTCAACTTCGACATCGGCATGCTGTTCAGCGAGGCCATCAAGGTCCACCCCAAAGGCGAGGCCATCATGAGCCCCGGCGGCCTGGTCAAGGACCCGATCTCGGCGATCTCCCTCGGCCTGGCGCTGATGTTCGGCACCGCCGGCCTGCCGCACATCCTGATGCGCTTCTTCACCGTCAGCGATGCCAAGGAAGCCCGTAAATCGGTGTTCTTCGCCACCGGCTTCATCGGCTACTTCTACATCCTGACCTTCATCATCGGCTTCGGCGCGATCCTGCTGGTCAGCACCAACCCGGCCTTCAAGGACGCCACCGGCGCACTCTTGGGCGGCAACAACATGGCGGCCGTGCACCTGGCCAATGCCGTGGGCGGCAGCCTGTTCCTCGGCTTCATCTCGGCCGTGGCCTTCGCCACCATCCTCGCGGTGGTCGCCGGCCTGACCCTGGCCGGTGCCTCGGCGGTCTCCCATGACCTGTACGCCTCGGTGTTCAAGAAAGGCAAGGCCAACGAGAAGGATGAGCTGCGCGTATCGAAGATCACCACCGTCGCGCTCGGCGTCCTGGCCATCGGCCTGGGCATCCTGTTCGAGAAGCAGAACATCGCCTTCATGGTCGGCCTGGCCTTCTCCATCGCGGCGAGCTGCAACTTCCCGGTGCTGATCCTCTCCATGTACTGGAAGAAGCTGACCACCCGTGGCGCCATGATCGGCGGCTGGCTGGGCCTGGTCACCGCGGTTGGCCTGATGATCCTCGGCCCGACCATCTGGGTGCAGATCCTCGGTCATGCCGAAGCCATCTACCCCTACGAGTACCCGGCGCTGTTCTCGATCCTCGTGGCCTTCGTGGGTATCTGGTTCTTCTCCATCACCGACAAGTCCGCCGCGGCCGACGAGGAACGCGCACGCTTCTTCCCGCAGTTCGTACGTTCGCAGACCGGCCTGGGTGCCAGCGGCGCCGTCGCCCACTGATCCACGCAAGACTCCGTGCACATTGGGCAGCCTTCGGGCTGCCTTTTTGTTTGGCGCGCGGTCCGGCCAGGGAGTAGGGCCCGCCTGCGAAGAGGCTTGGTCAGAGATGTGAGCAGTCAAAGACGCCGATAGTCCGCGAGTGCGGCAAAGGGCTTGCGAGGGAAAGGGATAAAGAGGAGAGGGGAGGTCGCTCGCCCCACAGACCACATCCGCCAACGTGGCCCGTGAGAGAGCGGTGCTCAGATCCTGCCCAGTATCATCAGCACCAGCAGGATGATCAGCAGGGTGCCGATGATGCCCGAGGGGCCGTAACCCCAGCCACGGGAGTGGGGGAACACCGGCAGGCCGCCAATGAGCAGCAGGATCAGGATGACGAGCAGAATGGTACTGATACCCATGGTGGAACTCCTTCTATGAGCCTTGTTCTTGGACGTCCCGGTGCGGTCGATCAGTGCGTGCGTCGCCGCATGCAAAAGCTGTGGCCGCTCCTGTAAATTCCGACTTCGCCTGATTTGCAAAGGTTCATGAAAGATTCTTGCGTGGGCGCTTTTGACCAGTAAAAACAACGGGTTACCGACTATCGGAAGTTAGGGGCGGTAGCCGCATGAAATGGAGACAGCAGGATGCTCTACCGGATTGCCGCAGACGCGGTGGTGCTCTTCCACATGGGCTTCATCCTGTTCGTCCTGCTCGGTGGACTGCTGGTTCTGCGTTGGCCGAAGGTGGCGCTGTTGCACCTGCCCGCCGTCTGCTGGGGGGTGACCGTCGAGTGGCTGCATCTGATCTGTCCACTCACGCCGCTGGAGAATTCGTTGCGTCGCGCGGCCGGTGAGCAGGGCTACCAGGGCGGTTTCATCGAGCACCACGTGCTGCCGGTGATCTACCCGGCGGGCCTGACGCCGGGCATCCAGCTCTGGCTCGGTGGCATCGTCGTCGGACTCAACCTGCTCGTGTACGGCCTTCTCCTGGCGCGCGTGCTGCGTCGTTCGCGCTAGCGCCTGGCGAGGGGCTGCGCAAGGCGTCGATGCATTGATTTGCCCCCGTCATTCAGCGCCCTGATTTCGCGCTGCGGCGCATGGCGCCTCGCTAAACTGCGGGCACCAACGCACATACCAAGAAGGCAACCTCACCATGCAGAACCGCATCATGATCACCGGCGCTGGCTCCGGTCTGGGCCGTGAGATCGCCCTGCGCTGGGCCCGCGAAGGCAGCAAGCTGGCCCTTTCCGACGTCAATGAGCCCGGGCTCGCGGAAACCCTGGCACTGGTTCGCGAAGCGGGCGGCGACGGCTTCACCCAGCGCTGCGACGTGCGCGACTACAGCCAGCTCACCGCCTTCGCCCAGGCCTGCGAGCAGAAGCTCGGCGGCATCGACATCATCGTCAACAACGCGGGTGTCGCCTCCGGCGGCTTCTTCGAGGAACTGTCCCTGGAGGACTGGGACTGGCAGATCGCGATCAACCTGATGGGCGTGGTCAAGGGCTGCAAGGCCTTCCTGCCGCTGCTGCAGCGCAGCAAGGGCCGCATCGTCAACATCGCCTCCATGGCCGCTCTGATGCAGGGCCCGGCGATGAGCAACTACAACGTGGCCAAGGCCGGTGTGGTGGCACTGTCGGAAAGCCTGCTGATAGAACTCAAGCAGGAAGGCATCGGCGTCCACGTGGTCTGCCCGTCGTTCTTCCAGACCAACCTGCTGGACTCCTTCCGTGGCCCGACCCCGGCCATGAAGCAGCAAGTGGGCAAGCTGCTGGAAAGCTCGCCGATCAGCGCGGCCGATATCGCCGACTACATCTTCGACGAAGTGGCTGCCGGCACCTTCATGATCCTGCCCCACGAACAGGGCCGCATGGCCTGGGCGGTGAAGCAGAAGAACCCGCAGATGCTCTACGACGAGATGGCCAGCATGTCGGACAAGATGCGCGCCAAGGGCCGCCAGCAGGCTTGATGCGTGCGGTGACCGGCCCTGCGATTGCGGGGCCGGCACAGCGGCTTCCAGGCCATGCGGCGCGCCGCCGCCGGAGCGAATTCATTCGCGATCGGTCTTTCAGGAAAGTGCCCTGCGCGGTCCTGTATTTTCTGTCCGTACGGTCAATTTATGCCCGCCCACGTCTTGCCCGGCTGCGCTTTCGCGGAGTAGGGTTGCACCCCCGGCGTGCACGCCAACGACTATCTGGACTCCTTGTGAAACCTGCTTCCCGAGCCCTTTTCATGCTGGCTCTGGTGCTGGCTGCGATCAACCTGCGCCCCGGCATCACCTCCCTCGCCCCCTTGATCGAACGCATCGCCAGCGAGCTCGACCTGAGCCGTGGGCTGATCAGCCTCACCACCGCGCTGCCGGTGCTGTGCATGGGCCTGCTGGCGCCCCTGGCGCCGCGCCTGGCCATGCGCTTCGGCCTGGAGCGGGTGATCGGCCTGTGCCTGCTGCTCATCGTCATCGCCTGCGGCGTGCGCGTCGCCGGGCACGCCAGCGCGGTGCTGATCGGCAGCGCGGTGCTGCTGGGGGCCGGCATCGCCATTGCCGGGCCCTTGGTGTCGGGCTTCATCAAGCGCCACTTCCATGACCGGGTCGGCCGCGTGGTCGCCTGGTATTCCCTGAGCATGACGATCGGTGGCGCGTCCGGCGCGGTGCTCACCGAGCCGGTGACCCAGGCGCTGGCCAACCAGTGGTCGATGGGCCTGGCGTTCTGGGCCTTGCCGGCGTTGGCGGCGACTGTGCTCTGGCTGTGCCTGCCCAACCGTGCGGAGACGGCCAGCGAGGCCGGCGGCTCCGGCGGGCTGCCCTGGGGCGAGCCGCGCGCCTGGCTGATCACCGCCTTCTTCGCCATCCAGGCCGGGCTGTTCTACGCCCTCACCACCTGGCTGGTGGCGCGCTACCACGAGGCCGGCTTCAGCGTGCTGCGCAGCAACAGCCTGTTCAGCCTGTTCATGCTGGTGGGACTGCCCAGTGCCTTCATCCTGCCGTGGCTGGCCCAGCGCTACGACAACCGCTACCAGCTGCTGCTCGGCTGCGGCATCACCAGCTCGCTGTGCCTGGGGATGATCACCTTCGCCCCCGGCCTGTACCCCGAGGTCTGGGCGGTGCTGCTGGGACTGGGGCTGTCCGGTTCCTTCGCCCTTTCAATGGTGCTGCCGCTCTATGAGGTGCACACCTCGCTGGCGGTGAGCCGCTGGACGGCGATGATGCTCTTCGCCGGCTACAGCCTTGGCAGCCTGACGCCGGTGCTCGCCGGCCTCGGTCGCGACCTGGCGGGCAACTACCGGTTGCCCTTCATGGTCTTCACCGGCCTGGCGGTGACCATGTGCGTGCTGGCCTGGGTGCTGGGGCGCCGCAAGGCCTGATCGTGGAAATCAGCGGCAATTCCTTTCCTGCCTGGCAGCCCTGTGATAGAAGGCTGCCACTGTTTTCCTGGAGTGCTCGCGTGGACTCTGAATCCATCGTCTATGGCTGCATCCGCGACTGGCCGTCGGACGACGACGAGGTGCGGCAACTGCGCCGCGCGACCAACCGCCGTGTCATCGAAAGCCTGCCCGCCGGCGACATCTGGCCCTTCCTCGGGCGCGAGATGTTCTCCTTCAGTGCCCACCCCGGGCAGGGGCTCTACCAGACCCAGGTGATCCACTTCGGTGCCAGCTACGCCGCGGTGGAGTACGAGTGGAACCTCTGGGTGCAGCAGTTCGAGGCCCTGCTCAAGCAGCTCTACTGGGGCAGCGCGGTGGTGCACCTGGAAACCGAGCTCAACGGCACCCACACTTTCCGCTGGGAAAGCGAACAGGGTTTCCACAGCCCCCAGGAAGCCAACCTGCGCGTGCGCTGCGCCTGGGAGCGCGAGGGCGCGCTGCGCGGCTGACCGCCGCTGCGTGCCCCGGAAAGCGCTGTGCCCATCGGGTTCGACGAGGACATCCACCATGCTCAACTACCTCTGGTTCTTCCTCGCCGCACTGTTCGAGATCGCCGGCTGCTACGCCTTCTTCATGTGGCTGCGCCTCGACCGCAGCGCCTGGTGGATCGCCCCCGGCCTGTTCAGCCTGCTGTGCTTCGCGCTGTTGCTGACCCGCGTCGAGGCGGCCTACGCCGGGCGCGCCTATGCGGCCTACGGCGGCATCTACATCATCACCTCGCTGCTCTGGCTGGGCCTGGTGGAGCGCACGCGCCCGCTGGCCAGCGACTGGCTGGGCGCGGCGCTCTGTGTCGCGGGGGCACTGGTCATCCTGCTGGGGCCGCGCTTCCCCCAGAGTTGAGGCGACCCGTGCTTTCGTCGAATCCTGATACAGATGGGGGTGGCAAGGCGCACCCGGGCTGCTAGATTTTCGTCCTCGGTCTCGATCATCCTTTCGCCAGGCCCGGTTACCCAACAAGAACAGGACGGACCCGCCATGGATACTTGTCAGAGCATTTCCGCCGCCGAATTGAAGAACCTGGTCCACCAGCAACTGCACGACTGCTCCCCTGCCCAGCAGGTGGTGTTCGCCGCCTGTCGCGTTCCCTTCACTGCCCATCCCCGGTTGCGTTACGGCGAGCTGGAGCAGGTCCTGGTGGTCGCCGAGCTGCCCGGCGGTTTCCTCTTCTTCGAGGAAACGAACGAAGCCTTCGGCCTCGGCGTGGTCGACGAGCACGGCGTACTGCATTGCCAAGGCCATCATCCACTGGCGCTCAACCTGGCGCTGGCCCGCGCCGGCTTCTAGCGCCACACGCCCCGCTGTACCCGATTTTCATCATTGACTGGCCACCTGCGAGGGTGTGCGCCCGCGCGCAATCGCGTAGCATCGCGCCTCCGTAGTGGCACTTTGAAATCCCGTGCCCCTGCCGCGTCATTTCTACCTGCCCCGGCACCGCTGGCTAAGCTTTCTGTCTGATGCCCTGAGGCCGTCGCAACCACCCGCAACGACAGCCGCCCGGTTCTGCCGGCCCACAGAGGAGCGAGGGATGGAGAACGTAGAAGCCAAACGCCTCGCGCCGTTCCTGCGAACGCGCCTGGCCCTCTGGCTGGCCTACTTCCTGATCCTGTTCGGTGGCGCGGTGGCCATCGGCGTCAATCTCTACCAAGTGCTCGACTCCCGCGCGCACTACCTGTCCGAGGCGGACAAGTCCAACGCCAACCTGGCCTATTCGGTATCCCAGCACGCCGAGGAAACCATCAAGGAGGCCGACCTGATCCTCAGCGGCCTGGTCTACCTGCTGGAGAGCCGCGACGCCGGCGACCGCCAGGGCATCGACGGCCTGATCAACGCCTACAAGCTGCGGGCCCAGCAGTTGTCCGGCATCTACGTGTTCGACCGTGACGGCCGCTGGAGCCACTACACCAGCGCACCGCCGTCGCCGACCATCCGCAATACCGACCAAGAGTACTTCCAGCACCACCTCAACTCGGTGAGCCGCGACATCGAGGTCAGCTCGCCGGTGCAGAGCCGCTCCACGGGCGAATGGGTCCTGCCCATCTCGCGGCGCATCAACGGCCGGCATGGCGAATTCGACGGCGTGGTGCTGGCGACCATCCGCATCAGCTATTTCAACGCCTTCTACAAGGACTTCGACATCGGCCGCAACGGCGCCATCCTGCTCGCCGAGAACGACGGCACGCTGGTGGTGCGGCGGCCGTTCATGGAGCCGGGCACCGGCAACCTGCACGACAGCCCGCTGTTCATGGATGATTTGAAGAACTCGCCGGTGGGCACCGGCTCGGGCCTTTCCAGCCTCGATGGCCGCGAGCGCGTATACGCCTACCGGGTGCTGGACGGCTACCCGCTGCTGGTGGTGGCGGCGATGCAGAAGAGCGAAGTGCTCACCGAGTGGCGAGACAAGGCGGTGGTGCTGGTGACCCTGGTGACGGCACTGGTGCTGGCGCTGGTGATCATCGGGCTGGTGCTGGTGCGACGTACCCGGGAGCGCCTGCTGGCGGCGCGCAGCATCCAGCTGGAGAACGAGGAGCTGTCGCAGCTGGCGGCCATCGACGCACTCACCGGCATCGCCAATCGGCGGCAGTTCGACAAGACCCTCTTCGAGGAATTCCAGCGCGCAGCGATCATCCGCCAGCCCATTTCCCTGCTGATGATCGATGTCGACAACTTCAAGCTGTTCAACGACACCTACGGCCACCGCGCCGGCGATCTCTGCCTCAAGGCGGTGAGCGAGGCGCTGAAGGTGATCAAGATCCGCTCGACCGACCTGATCGCTCGCTACGGTGGCGAGGAGTTCGCCATCATCCTGCCGCACACCGCGCCGGCCGGCGCCCAGGTGATCGCCGAGAGCGTACGCGAGGCTGTGGAGATGAAGCAGATCGAGCACCTCAGCGCCCAGGCGGGGGTGGTCACGGTGAGCATCGGTATCCACAGCATGATCCCCAGGCCCGGCGACCTCCCGGAAACGCTCATCCAGAGCGCGGATTCGGCGCTGTACGCCGCCAAGCATTCCGGGCGCAACAAGGTCCGCAGCTTCGGCTGAAGACGCCTCGCGCCTCCAATCCCCTCGCCCCGATGCGCCTCGATCCCGGCGCCAGCCCCCGCCAAGCGTGCTTATGCCCGGAATCTGGCAGGATTATTCCCAATTCATCTTGAAATAAATATTGCGCGCAAAATAAAAGCGCACTAATGTTCGCTCCATGGAATCGCTTAGCGCACAAATCTACAGCGAACCAAATAACCCCCAATCGCTATCAAGAGGAACACATCATGAGCATCGAAAACGTCCTGTACCGCGCCTATGCTGAAGCCACCGGTGGCCGTGAAGGCCGCGCCATTTCCTCCGACGGCGTCCTCGACGTCTCGCTGACCACCCCGCGTGAGCTGGGCGGCGCGGGCGGCGCAGGCACCAACCCCGAGCAACTGTTCGCCGCCGGCTACTCGGCCTGCTTCCTCGGTGCGATCAAGTTCGTCGGCGCCCGTGACAAGTACGCCGTCCCGGCGGACGCTTCCATCGAAGGCATCGTCGGCATCGGCGCCATCCCCACCGGCTTCGGCATCGAGGTGGAGCTGCAGATCAGCCTGCCGGGCATGGACAAGGACAAGGCACGTGAGCTGATCGACAAGGCCCACATCGTCTGCCCGTACTCCAACGCCACCCGCGGCAACATCGACGTCACCCTGACCCTGGTCTGAGACGACGTTGGAATGCAAAAGGGCCCCTCGGGGCCCTTTTTGCGTTTGCCTGGCTGACGTGTCGGTGGCCTTTTCAGTCTTGGGGCGTGGTGCTTGCGGATGGATTCATCGCGAATGAATTCGCTCCTACAGGGAGG
The DNA here is from genome assembly GCF_037153275.1 of Pseudomonas sp. USHLN015. Taxonomy (NCBI): domain Bacteria; kingdom Pseudomonadati; phylum Pseudomonadota; class Gammaproteobacteria; order Pseudomonadales; family Pseudomonadaceae; genus Pseudomonas; species Pseudomonas sp. USHLN015. Next base: position 245,019 of record NZ_JBBCKP010000002.1, on the reverse strand, counting down.
AGGGTGCAACGCTTGGGCAGGCTTGAAGGGCGGCGCACCGCTGGGGCCGCTGTGCGGCCCATGGGCGATTGAAATCGCCCCTACAGGCGCCCTCTGTTCGTTGCGGTCGGGCGTGGTCAGGCCTCCGGTTCGGTGAACAGTTGCTGCACCACCGAGAAGTCCTGGCGGCCCTTGCCCTGTTTCAGCAGCATCTTGTAGAGCTGCAGCGCCAGGGCACCCATGGGGGTGCTGTTCTGGGTCAGCTGCGCGGCTTCCTGGGCCAGGCCCAGGTCCTTGGCCATCAGCTCGGCCATGAAACCGCCCTGGTAGCCGTTGCTCGCGGGGGCGTTGGCCATCACGCCGGGCCAGGGGTTGTAGCGCTCCAGCACCCAGTTGCCACCCGAGCTCTGGCGCATGATCTCCGCCAGCGCGCTTGGGTCGAGGCCGTTGGCCACGCCCAGGGCCATGGCTTCGGCGGTGGCGATCATCTGCACCGCCAACACCTGGTTGTTGCACACCTTGGCCACCTGGCCGGCGCCCTCGGGGCCGGCGTGGAAGATGTTCTTGCCCATGGCCGCCAGTACCGGCCGGGCCTTTTCCAGGGTCTTGCCGTCCCCGCCGACCATGAAGGTCAGGGTGCCGGCGGCGGCGCCGGCGGTGCCGCCGGAGACCGGCGCATCCAGCAGGTCGATGCCCAGCGCCTTGGCCCGGGCATGCACCTTGCGCGCGGCGTCGGGGGAGATGGTCGAGCATTCCAGCACCAGGGTGCCGGCGCGGATGAAGGCGAGCAGGCCGTCGTCGCCCAGGTAGAGGCCCTCCACATGGCGGCTGGCGGGCAGCATGCTCACCACCAGGTCGACGCCGGAGACCGCGTCGTGGGCGTCGTTGGCGGCCTTGGCGCCTTCGGCCACCAGTTCGTCCACCGCGGCCTGCACCAGGTCGAAGACCTTGAGTTCATGGCCGGCCTTGAGCAGGTTGCGGGCCATCGGCAGGCCCATGTTGCCGAGGCCGATGAAGGCGATCTTTTTCATTGTTGTTCTCCTTGGCCGTTGCCAATGGGCTAGAGCGCTGCGAGTGGATGCGGGCCATCCCAGACCGCTGCGAAGTGCGCCTCGATCACCGCGCGGGGGATGGCGGCGACATCGGGCCAGTGCCAGCGCGGTGCGTTGTCCTTGTCGATCAGCCGTGCACGCACGCCTTCGGGGAATTCCGGGTGGCGGCAGCAGTTCAGGCTCATGGCGTATTCCATGCGGAATACATCGCCCAGGGACAGGTACCGGGCGCGGCGGATCTGCTCCCATACCAGGTGCGCGGTGAGCGGGCAGCCACCGGCGAGGGTCTTGGCGGCGCGGGCGAGGAGGGCGTCGTCCTCGTGCTGCAGCGCGGTGATGGCCTTCCAGGCGGCCGGCAGGTCGGCCACATCCAGCAGGGCGTCGATGCGGGCGCGGCGCGGCAGCCACTGGGCGTCCGGCAACTGGTCGCGGGCCTGGTGCTCCAGGGATTGCAGCAGGCTGGTGAGCTGCGCGCCGGGCTGCTCGCGCCAGTTCAGTTGCACCAGACCGTCGAGCAGCGCGGCTTGCTGGTCGTCCAGCAGGAAGCGGTCGGCGAGGTCCAGGTCCAGGGCGTCACGGGCGTTGATGGCGCTGGCGGTGAGGCCGAGGAACAGCCCCAGGCGCCCGGGCAGGCGGGCGAGGAACCAGCTGCCACCCACGTCCGGGTACAGGCCGATGTTGATCTCCGGCATGCCCAGGCGGCTGGAAGGGGTGACGATGCGGATGGACGCGCCCTGCATCAGGCCCATGCCGCCACCCAGCACGTGGCCGTGGGCCCAGCAGATCAGCGGCTTGGGATAGGTGTGGATGCGGTGGTCGAGGCGGTACTCGTGGGCGAAGAAGCGCGACGCCAGCGGCGGCACCTCGCCCGGGTGCTCGCGACAGGCCTCCACCAGCTTGCGCACGTCGCCGCCGGCGCAGAACGCGCGCGGGCCGTTGCCGCGCAGCAGCACGCAGACGAACTCCGGGTCGTCTTGCCACTGGTGCAGTTTCGCATCGAGTGCCTCGATCATCGGCAGGCTCAGGGCGTTGAGGCTGCCCTCGGCATCGAGGCTGGCGATGCCGATGCGGGCGCCGTGCAGGCCGACGCGTTCTTCGAACTGGATATTCATCGTTTCTCCCTAACCTGGGTCTCGTCGCGGGTCGCTCAGCGGTTGCGCCATTGCGGGTCGCGCTTCTCGAGGAAGGCGTTGACCCCCTCACGGGTGTCGTCGGCGTCGAACAGGTCGACGAAGCGTTCGCGCTCCTCCGGCAGCCAGGTGTTCGGCCCGCGCTGGCGCGCGCCTGCGATCAGCGGCTTGATGGTGCGCACCGCCACCGGGCTCTGCCGCGCCACCTTGGCGGCCAGCAGCAGGGCGGCTCCCCGGGCTTCGCCGGTGTCCACCACCTGCTCCACCAGGCCGATGCGCAAGGCGGTCTCGGCGTCCACGCGCTCGCCGCAGAGGATCATGCGCTTGGCCCAGCCCTCGCCCACCAGCCAGGGCAGCGCCTGGGTGCCGCCGGCGCAGGGCAGCAGGCCCACGGTGGCCTCCGGCAGGGCCATCATCGACTGGCGCTCGGCGATGCGGATGTCGCAGGCCAGGGCGCATTCCAGGCCGCCGCCCATGGCATAGCCGTTGATCGCGGCGATGGAGACGCCACGGAAGTCGCGCAGGGTCTCGAAGGCTTCGCCGAAGCGCCGTGCCATCTCGCGGGCGCGGGCCTTGTCGCCGTCGGCGAAGAGGTTGAGGTCGGCGCCGGCGCTGAAGAACTTCGGCCCCTGGCCGGTCACCACCAGGGCGTAGATGTCGTCGTCGTGGTTGAGGTGCTCGATCACCTGCTTGAGGCCGATCAGCGAGTCGCGGTCCCAGGTGTTGGCCGGCGGATGGTTGATGGTGATCAGTGCGGTATGGCCGTGCTTCTCCACGGTCAGCTTGTGGGTCAGGTCGAAAACGCCGGGTTGGTACGGCTCTACGGCAGTGCTCATGGGGTGCTCCTTACAGCAGGCGGTCGAGTGTGCCGCCCTGTTCCAGTAAACGGCGCGCCACGATGACGCGCATGATCTCGTTGGTGCCTTCGAGTATCTGGTGGACGCGGGTATCGCGCACCCAGCGCTCCAGAGGGTAGTCATTCAGATAGCCATAGCCACCATGGAGTTGCAGTGCATCGTTGCAGATGTCGAAGCACTGGTCGGTGGCGAAGCGCTTGGCCATGGCGCAGTAGAGGCTCGCCTCGGCGTGGCGCTGGTCCAGGCGATGGGCGGCCAGGCGCACCATCTGCCGGCTGGCGGTGAGCGCGGTGAGCATGTCGGCGAGCTTGAACTGCAGGGCCTGGAACTCAGCCAGGGGCTTGCCGAACTGCTTGCGTTCCTCGACGTAGCGCAGGCTCTGTTCCAGCGCCGCCTGGGCTGCGCCCAGGGAGCAACTGGCGATGTTCAGGCGCCCGCCGTCCAGGCCCTTCATGGCGTAGACGAAGCCCTGGCCTTCCGGGCCGATGCGGTTGCCTGCGGGGATGCGCACGCCCTCGAAGGCGATGGTGCGGGTCGGCTGGGCGCGCCAGCCCATCTTGTCTTCGTTGCGCCCGTAGCGGATGCCCTCGGCGTCGGCCGGCACCAGGAAGCAGGAGATGCCCCTGGCGCCGTCCTCGCCGGTGCGCGCCATCACGATCAGCACCTGGGTGCTGCCGGCGCCGGAGATGAAGCACTTGCTGCCATCGAGCACGTAGTCGTCGCCATCACGGCGCGCCCGGGTGCGCAGGTGCGCGGCGTCGGAGCCGGCGTCCGGCTCGGTGAGGCAGTAGGAGGCCAGCAGCCGGCCGTCCAGCAGGCCCGGCAGCCACTGGGCCTTGAGCGCGGCGTCGGCGAAGGAGGCGAGCATCCAGGCGGCCATGTTGTGGATGGTCAGGTAGGCGGTGGTGGCCACGCAGCCGGCCGCCAGCTGCTCGAAGATCAGCGAGGCGGAAAGGCGGGACAGGCCCAGCCCGCCATCCTCCTCGGCGATGTAGAGCCCCAGGTAGCCCTGCTCGGCGGCTCGGCGGATCACCTCGACCGGGAAGTGGTGGTCGCGATCCCAGTCCGCCGCGCCCGGCGCCAGCTCGTGGCGGGCGAAGGCGGCGGCGCTATGCACCAGCAGGCGTTGTTCATCGGTGGGTTCGAAGTCCATGGCATCTCATTGCAAGGTCGGTGGTTGGTTGCCGGCGCGCCGTTCGGCCTGCCAGTCGGCGAGGCTGGGGAGGGCGGCGCTGGCGTCGAGGCGGTCGACGATTTCGAAGTAGTCCTGCTTGAGCGGGTCCTTGAGCACCTCGTCACGGGTCTTCACCCGTACCGCATAGACCGTCTGAAGGTTCTGGTGATCGAAGGCGCGCCACTGCTGTTCGTCCTTCAGCAGGCTGTAGGAGTGGCCTTCCAGCGCCTTGATCAGCGCCTCGCTGCCGAGGCTGCCGCTGCGTCTGGCGGCATCGGCCCATTGCTGGACGATGCTGTAGGCCGAGGCGGCGGAGCTGGAGGGGTACATCTGGTAGCGCGCCTTGAAGGCTTCGACGAAGGCCATGCCACGCTGGGATTTCTCCAGCTCCGGCACACGCCAGGTCCAGGGCTCGGTGCCGAGCACGCCCTGCATCAGGTCGGGGCCGGCCTGCTCGATGATGCCCTGGGTCAGGTTCGGCGCGACGATCTGCATGCGCGTCGTCAGGCCCATGTCCCGGGCGATGCGCATGGCGCGCACCAGGTCCTCGCCGAACAGCACCAGGGCCAGCACCTGGGCATCGCTGGCGGCGGCCTGGGTCAGGGCGTCCTGGTAGTCGGTCAGGCGCGCGCCGGGGAAGGGTACCCGCACGCCGGCGTGGCGGGCGGCGTCTTCGCTGGCGGTGGCCTGGCGCAGCGAGGCCTCGGTGGTATGGCCCCAGGTGTAGTCGGCGGTGACGTAGAAGTAGCGTTTGTCGGGCAGGGTCTTGTTCAGGTACTGGCCGAGCACCTTGGCGCTCATCCAGGCGTTGTTGCACTCGCGGAACATGTAGCGGTGGCCGTTCTTGCCGGTGGTGTCGTTGGAATAGGTGAGGGTGCCGAAGTACAGCAGGCCGTGGTCACGGGCGCGCTCGCCGGCGGCGATGGCCACCGCGCTGGAGGCCCCGCCGAAGAGCATCACCGCGCCTTCGGCGGCCAGCGTGTCGACGTTCTTCACCGCCTTTTCCGGGCGCGAGGCGGAATCCTTGCCGGACAGGCGCAAGGGCCGGCCGAGCACGCCGCCGGTGGCGTTGATTTCGTCGATGGCCAGCAGGGCTCCACGCATCTGCGCCAATCCCTCTTCCTTGTATGAGCCGGTGCGCGGGTAGTTGAGCCCCAGGGTGATGGGCTCGGCAGCCTGCGCACAGGCGGTGATCCCGGCCCAGAGGGCCAGGGTGGCAGTCAATCGGCGCATGGGTGTTCCTCCTTGTTGTTGTGGAACAACCTTTTACGCCGGTCTCGGATGGGTTGAGATTCCCTTTTCGTCTAACAACGCTCGGTCGTTGCTACTTCAGCTGGATGGTCATGTTCGGCCCGCTCACCGGGCTGTCGTCGAACCAGCGGCTGGTGACCGTCTTGGTCTCGGTGTAGAAGCGCACCGCCTGCTTGCCGTAGGCGTGCAGGTCGCCGTAGAAGGAGCCCTTCCAGCCGGTGAAGGAGAAGAACGGCAGCGGCACCGGGATCGGCACGTTGATGCCCACCTGGCCAACCTCCACCGCATGCTGGAAGTGCCGCGCGGCGCCGCCGGAGCGGGTGAAGATGCTGGTGCCGTTGCCGTAGGGGCTGGCGTTGACCAGCTCGATGGCGGCATCGAGGTCGTCCACCTCCATGCAGGCCAGCACCGGGCCGAAGATCTCCTCGCGGTACAGGCCCATCCTGGTGGTCACGCCACGGAACAGGGTCGGGCCCAGCCAGTTGCCGTCGGGGAAGCCCGCCACCTCGCAGTGCGAGCCGTCCAGCAGGCATTCGGCGCCTTCGGCCTTGCCCTCGGCGATCAGCCGCTGCACGCGCTGCTTGGCCTGCTGGCTGATCAGCGGGCCGTAGGCAGCGTGGGCGTCCTGCCAGTGACCGGGCTTGAGCTCGGCCATCTGCGCGGCCAGTTCGGGAATCCACTCCCGCGCGGCGCCGACGAACACCGCCACGCTGATGGCCATGCAGCGCTGGCCGGCGGCACCGCAACTGGCGCCCAGCAGGTTGCTGAGGACCTGGTCCTTGTTGGCGTCGGGCATGACCACCATGTGGTTCTTGGCCCCGGCGAAGGCCTGCACGCGCTTGAGGTGGGCGGTGCCGGTGCGGTAGATGTGCTGGCCCACCGGCACCGAGCCGACGAAGGAGATGGCGCGGATGTCCGGGTGGGTGAGCAGGGCGTCCACCTGTTCGCGGCCGCCGTGCAGCACCTGCAGCACGCCCTTGGGCGCGCCGGCTTCCAGGAACAGCTCGGCGAGGCGGTTGGGGGTCAGCGGGTCCTGCTCGGAGGGCTTGAGGATGAAGGTGTTGCCGCAGGCGATGGCCAGGGGAAACATCCACAGGGGGATCATCGCCGGGAAGTTGAACGGGGTGATGCCGACGCACACGCCCAGCGGCTGGATCCAGCTGGCGGTGTCGATCTCGCGGGCCACGTTCTCCACCGTCTCGCCCATCATCAGGCTGGCGATGTTGGCGGCGTGCTCGGCCACTTCGATGCCGCGCCAGACGTCGCCCTTGGCGTCGGCGAAGGTCTTGCCGGTTTCGCTGGCGAGGATCTCCGCCAGCTCGTCGTGGTGCTCCTTGAGCAGGTGCTGGTAGCGCAGCATCAGCCGCGCCCGTTCCGGCACCGGCACCTCGCGCCAGCTGGTGAAGGCCTGCTTGGCGCTGGCGATGGCGGCCTCGATTTCCTCGGGCGTCGCCTTGGGCGCCAGGGCCAGCACGGCCTGGGTCGCGGGGTCGGTGACTTCGATCAGCTCGCGGGAGCGGCTGTCGCGCCACTGGCCATCGATCAGTTGCGGAATCGTCCTGGTCATCTCGTCCTCCACCCGTGCCGGGCGTCTTGTTGTTTTCTTGCCGTTATAGCGGCACGCACGGCGGATGTGGATTGACGATCTTGTCGGCTGGATGGACGATCTTGTGATTGCAGGCCGACACAAGAACAACCATGAGCCGCTCCGTGGAAACCTCCAACTGGCCGCTGCCGGCCAATGGCGTGCGCTTCACCACGCCGCCGCGCCTGCGTCGCATGCTGGCGCGCAACCCGCTGACGGCGGGCTGTTACCCCCTGGCCCTGGGCTTCTATCCGGAGGCCGGGGGGCACCGCATGCTGCGCCTGGCACCGGACGATCACCTGCTCATCTACTGCCGTGCCGGGCAAGGCTGGCTGGAGACCGGGGATGGACGATTCGACGTGGTTGGCGGAGACCTGTTGCTGCTGCCCCGCGGGCGCATGCACGCCTATGGCGCCGACCCGCAGCGGCCCTGGAGCATCTACTGGGTGCACTTCGAGGGGGAACTGGTGGAGGACTTCCTGCGCCCGCTGGGGCCGGCCGGCCTGCGCCGTATCGGCGCCCAGCCGCGCCTGCTGGCGGACTTCGACGCGCTGCTGGGGCTGCGCCGCCACGGCCTCGCCCCGCTGCATTTCGTGCATGCCGCGCACCAGTTGCAGACCCTGCTGACCTCGCTCGCCGTTTTGCCGGCGCGTGGGGTGCTGAAGTCCGGGCGGGTGCTGGACATCGACGCAGTGCAGGCGGTGATGCGCGCGCACCTTCACGACAGCCTCAACCTCGACCAACTGGCCGCGCAGTTCAAGCTGTCGCGCTTCCACTTCGCCAAGACCTACCGTGCGCTCACCGGGCACGCGCCGATCCAGGATTTCATCCAGCTGAAGATGGCCCATGCCTGCCGCCTGCTCGACGAGGGCGACCAGGGCATCCGCCAGATCGCCGAGCAACTGGGCTACGAGGACGTCTATTACTTCTCACGGCTGTTCCGCAAGGTGGTGGGCATGGCGCCCAGCCACTACCGGGCGTTGCACCAGGGCTGATGCGTCTCAGGCGTGGCCCTTGCCGCCGAGCAGCTTGAACCAGAAGCCCACCTCGCTGGCGAGCTCCGTGCGCACCGCCTCAGGCGGCAGGCTGTCGAGGCGCTCCCCCAGCAGGCGCTGCCAGGCGGGTAGCTGCACCAGTTGTTCATCGTCGAGTTCCCGCGCGGCCAACTGGCGGGCGACCTGCACAACGTCCACCAGGTCCGCCGTGCCCTTGTGCGCGCGACACCATTCGCTGCGGTTGCGCGCGCAGTCGATGAGCTGCGGCGGCAGCTTCCAGCTGGTGAGCACGATCACCCCGACATCCGCTGAAAGCTGGTCGCAGAGGCGTTGCAGGTCGTCCTCAGCGCGTGAGACGTCGGGCCAGCGCTCCAGCTCGTCGAGCAGCGGCAGGCTGCCGATGTCCTGCACCAGGCCGGCGAGCAAGGCGTCCTCCAGCGGCAGGCTTGTCAGCAGTTGGGCCAGGCAGGCGCTGTGGGCGGCGCAGAGCAGGGCGGCATTCCAGCGGGCGCGGAAGACCTTCTGCAGGGCCGGGTCCTGGCTGGTGAACAGATGCTGGATGGCGAAACTGAGCACCAGGTTGTTCAGGCGTTGCATGCCCAGTCGCGAGATGACCTCTTGCAGGTTCACGCCCTGGCGCAGGTTGCGCAGCATCGGGGTCTCGGCGAATTGCAGCAGGTAGGCGGCGAGCGGCGGGTTGCTGTGCAGCAGGCGTGTGACCTGTTCCAGCGAGGCATGCTCGGAGGCCAGCAGCTTGCGCAGGCGCAGCGAGGTCTCCGGCATCTGCGGCACCTTGGCGTTGCCCTTGAGGAAGCTGCTGTAGAGCGAGAACTTCAGGCCATCGTGGCGGTTGTCCATCGGATGGGTTCTCCATGTTCCACCTTGATTGACAAGAGTAGAGGGCATTTTTTAGGGTGCCCGACCATTGAGCGGCCTTCGCCCGCCTCATCCGCGCCGCAAGGCGCCAGAGAACTGGAAGAGACATGACCGAGACCGTTGATCGGATAAAGCTCGAAGCGGGCTGGAAAGATGCCCTGCGCGATGAGTTCGACAAGCCCTACATGAAGGCGCTGGGTGAGTTCCTGCGCGCCGAGAAGGCCGCCGGCAAGGTGATATTCCCGCCCGGCCCCTTGATCTTCAACGCGCTGAACTCCACCCCGCTGGATGAGGTGAAGGTGGTGATCATCGGCCAGGACCCCTATCACGGCCCCGGCCAGGCCCATGGCCTGTGCTTCTCGGTGCAGCCGGGCGTGCCCATCCCGCCGTCGCTCCTGAACATCTACAAGGAGCTCAAGCGCGACCTGAACATCGACATGCCCGACCACGGCCACCTGCAGAGCTGGGCCGAGCAGGGCGTGCTGCTGCTCAACACCTCGCTGACCGTGGAGCAGGCCCGAGCCGGGTCCCACGCCAACCAGGGCTGGCAGCCGTTCACCGACCGGGTGATCGAGGTCGTCAGCGCGCACCAGCCCAACCTGGTGTTCCTGCTGTGGGGTTCCCACGCGCAGAGCAAGCAGCGCCTGATCGATTCCACCAAGCACCTGGTGCTGCGTTCCGCCCACCCTTCGCCGCTCTCGGCCTACCGCGGCTTCCTCGGCAACGGTCACTTCAGCCGCTGCAACAAGTTCCTCGAACAGCACGGCCTGGCGCCCATCGACTGGAGCGTGCCGCCGCTCTGACGGCACTGGCGCATGGCGTCGCGCGCTTTGGCGTGAGCCGCCATGCGTCGGATCACCCCTCGCTATAGCCTGCCGGGCATCCTCAACGGCCCACGACAGGACGCCCCATGCCCGCTTCCACCCCGATGCTGATCCTCCATGTCGGCGGCGAGCTGCTGCTGGCCAGCGCCTGCCTCCTGGCCGCCTGGCTCCACGGCCGCGAGCGTCAGGGCTGGCGCGCGGCGGGCTTCGTCTCGATGGCGCTGGCGGCGCTGGCCGGGGCTGCGCTCTATGCGGGGCTCGGCGTCCTCGACGAGGTGCACCGTCAACTGGCTTTCATGTCTTCGCGCATCGGCCTGCCGTTGATCGCCTTCGTCTGGCTGCGGGGCGCGTCGCGTCACCTGGCGGTGCTGGCCCTGGCGGCGGCGATGCTGCTGGCGCCGCCCCCCGTGGCGCTGGTGGGCAATGCCCTGGCCCTGCTGGCGCTGGCCTGGCCGGGGCGCTCACGACGCTGGGCGCTGGCGGTGGCCGGTTCGCTGGCGTTCCTGTTGGCGGGGCTGGTGATCGGTACCCAGGGCGACTGGCTGGGCGTGCCCCGGGTCGATTTCTTTCACCTGTGCCTGGCGTCGGCGGTGCTGGCCTGGGTCGGCGCGCGCCTGCGCGGCTGAGCCGGGGCTCAGGCCGTCGGGCACTGCAACTGCTGGATGTCCTGCCGCAGGTCCTGCAGCCGGGTGCGCAAGCGCTCGCGCTGGCTGGCGCTGGCGTCGTTGAACAGGTCGGCGAGTAGTTGCGACAGGGCGACCTGGCCCCGCTCGAAGTGGGCCCGGTAGGCCTCGCTCCAGAACGCCTCCCGCTCTTGCAGCAGGGCGGCGATACGCGGTGCGAAGCCCGCGCCGTCACGTTCGGCGAGGGCGTCGCGCAGGGCTGATTGCCAGAGCTTGCGGTTGTCGACCCACAGCGCATTGCTGTCGCCCAGGTTCTCGGCCCAGGCATCGACCTTCGCCCGTTGTTGTGCGGAGAGCTTGCCGAACCAGGGTTTGAGGCGTTTCTCCATGCGTTCGCGGCGTTGCTCGACCTGTTCGTCGCGAGGGATCAGGTGTTCCTTGCGCAGCGCGCGCTCCTTCTCGTCCAGCGAGGCGTTCAGCTCCTCCACCTGCCTGGCGTCGAGGCCCTGCAGCAAGGTGACGGTGGTCGGGGTGATCTCCACGGCGACGGCGTCGACCGCCTCCTTGAAGCCCTGCATGTGGCCGAGCAAGGCGTCGGCGTCCAGGTGGTCGGCCTGGCCCAGGCGCTCCACCTCCTGCAGCCAGGCGGCGTAGCGCGGCAGCTGGGTGCTGCAATGCCAGCGCAGGTGCGCCTGGATGCGCGGTTCGAGCCAGGTGCGCTGGCTCTTGTCGAGGCTCACGTAGTCGGCGATGGACCAGGGGATGAGCCAGTCGAGGTTGCGGTAGGCGAGGTCCAGCCGGCTGCAGGCGCCGAGGGTCAGCAGCACCAGGAGCGGCAGCCAGCGGGTGGTGCGGTTGGGGCGCGGACGTGGCATGGGGGATTACCGTCGGCGGCAGGCGATGGGCAGAGGATAGGGCAGGGCCCCCGCCAAGCGGAGCGTGGGGACATATCCGTTAATCAAATGGCCGCTGTCGGACCTCGCTGCACTCGGCGCCAACCTATGGGCAAGCGCGCTGGCGCCAGCGGCGGTAGACGGGTTCGGCGAGGAACAGCACCAGCAGCAGGCGCAGCACCTGCAAGGCGGTGACCAGGGGCACGGAGAGCTGCAGGGTCTCGGCGGTGAGGCTCATCTCGGCGATACCGCCGGGCATCATGCCGAGGGTCAGCGAGCGGATGTCCAGTGCGGTGAGCCAGCCCAGGCCGAGGGCACACAGGGTGGCGGCGCCGATCATCAGGGCCGTGCCCAGCAGGGTGCGGGCGAGGAAGCTGGGGGCGCGGCGGAAGAAGGCGCGGTCGAAGTGGCAACCCAGTCCGCTGCCGATCAGCAACTGGCCGACCTGGCTGGCACCGGGCGGCAGGCCCAGGTGCAGGTCGCAGAGGATGCTGGCGCCGGCGCTGACCAGCAGCGGGCCGAACAGCCAGGGGTTGGGTTGGCGCAGGCGTTGCCAGAGCAGGGCCAGCAACCCGCCGGCGGGCACCAGCAGGGCCAGCCAGGCCCAGTCCACCGGTGCCGCCGGGTGCAGCACCGGGCCGTCGCCCAGCAGCAGCTTGAACACCGCCGGCACGCAGAGCACCACGGCCACCACGCGCAGGCTCTGCCCGGCCGCCACGCGGCTGGGGGACGCGCCGTTGCGCAGGCCGAGGTTGACCATTTCCCCGGAGCCGCCGGGCATGCTGGAGAAGAAGGCGGTGGCCGGGTCTTCCCCGGTGCGCCGCAGCAGCCACACGGCGGCGACGCTGGAAAGGGTGGTGAACAGCGCGCCGAAGAGGATCAGCCAGAAGTGCGCCAGCACCTGCTCCACCACGGCGGGGGAGAAGTGCAGGCCGATGCCGATGCCGATGATCCATTGGCCGGTCTTGCGTCCCCCCGGCAGGTCACGGATCTGCCAGGGGGTGGCGCAGCGGAACAGGATGACCGCCACCAGGGCGCCGATCATCCACGGCAGCGGCCAGTGGGCGAGGCTGGCGAGCAGCCCGCCCGCCGCGCCCACCAGGGGCGTCGCCCACCAGCTGCGCCAGCCATCACGCATCGGCCAGGGCCTGGCGACGGGCAGCGCGACGGCGCCAGATGCGCACCAGAGGCAGGGCCAGCATCACCAGCACCAGGGCCCAGGTGCCGAGGGTGATGGGGCTGGACCAGAGGATGCCCAGCTCGCCATTGGAGATGGACAGCGCACGGCGCAGGTTCTGTTCCATCAGCCCGCCGAGGATGAAGCCCAGCAGCAGCGGCGAGAGGGGGAAGTCCAGCTTGCGCAGGATGTAGCCGAAGATGCCGATGGCGACCATCAGGAACAGGTCGAAGGTGGTGGCGTGCACGGCGTAGACGCCGATGGAGGTGATGATGGCGATCACCGGCACCAGCACCCAGTTGGGCACGTTGAGGATGCGGGTGAACAGCCGGATCATCGGGATGTTGAGGATCACCAGCATGAGGTTGGCGATGAACAGCGAGGCGATCAGGCCCCAGACGATATCCGGCTGCTGCTGGAACAGCATCGGCCCGGGGGTGATGTTGTACAGGGTCAGCGCGCCGATCATCACCGCAGTGGTGCCGGAGCCGGGGACGCCCAGGGTCAGCATCGGCACCATGGCGCCGCAGGCGGAGGCGCCGATGGCGGTTTCCGGGGCCGCCAGGCCGCGCATGTCGCCCTGGCCGAACGTGCCCTTGTCGCCGGCGAGCTTTTTCTCGGTCATGTAGGCCACGGCGCTGGCCAGGGTGGCGCCGGCGCCCGGCAGCACGCCGAGGATGAAGCCCATCACCCCGCAACGCAGGTTGACCACGGCGACCGAGGCGGCCTCCTTGAGGTTGAACAGCATGCGCCCGGTGGCCTTCACCGCGACGTGGCCGTGGTGGGTCTTCTCCAGCAGCAGGAGGATCTCGCTCACCGAGAACAGGCCCAGCACCAGCACCACGAACTGGATACCGTCGGCGACATGGATGCTGTCGAAGGTGAAGCGGTACACGCCGCTGTTGGCGTCGATGCCGATGGTGGAGAGGAACAGGCCGAGCAGGGCGGCGATGAAGGTCTTCATCGGGCGGTCGCCGGCCATGCCGCCCAGGGCGACGATGGCGAAGACCATCAGCACGAAGTACTCCGCCGGGCCGAAGGCGATGGCCCACTTGGCCAGCAGCGGGGCGAACAGCACCATGCCGCAGGTGGCGATGAAGGCACCGATAAAGGAGCTCCAGGCCGACAGCGACAGGGCCACGCCGGCCAGGCCCTGGCGGGCCATGGGGTAGCCGTCGAGGGTGGTCATCACGGTGGAGGCTTCGCCGGGGATGTTCAGCAGGATGGAGCTGATGCGCCCGCCGTACTCGCAGCCCAGGTACACGGCCGCCAGCAGGATCAGCGCCGACTCCGGCGGCAGGCCGAGGGCGAAGGCCACGGGGATCAGCAGGGCCACGCCGTTGATCGGGCCGAGGCCCGGCAGCAGGCCGACGATGGTGCCGATCAGGGTGCCGATCAGCGCGGTGACCAGGTTGTAGGGGGAAAGGGCAACGCCGAAGCCCTGGCCCAGGTAGCTCAAGGTTTCCATGTCATCACTCCAGGAAGTCGAGGACGCCCAGCGGCAGCGGCACGTCCAGGGTCTTGTCGAACAGCAGGTAGAGGCCGGCGCTGATCAGCAGCGCGGCGATGGCACTGGGCAGCCAGCGGCCGCCGTAGAGACGCGCCATGAAGACGCCGACGAGGCTGCTGGAGAGAATGAAGCCCAGCGGCTCGAAGAGCCCGGCGTAGACGACGAGCAGGGCGATGCAGGCGGCCACCTTGCGCAGCGTGGCGGCGTCCAGCGGTTGCTCGTCGTGCTGGTGCGCCACCGGTGTGGGGCGCAGCGTCAGCCAGACCAGCGCGGCGGCCATCAGCCCCAGCATCAGCAGGGGGAAGGCACGCGGGCCGACCGGCTCGTAGGAGAACGCGGCGTGGTAGTCCCAGGCCAGCACGGCAAAAACCAGGCATGCAGCGAGCAAGCCCAGACTGAACAGGCGTTGAAAAAGCATGGTGAATTCCTCGCGGGTCGAAGGCGCGGAGGGCCGGCTGGCGGGGGCGCTCAGCCGGCTGCGGAGGTGAGCCTTACTGTGTCAGGCCGAATTCCTGGGCCATCTGCTTGTACTGGGCGACCCGCGTCTTCACGTAGGCGTCCAGTTCCGGGCCGGTCATGGCGAAGGGGAACAGCTCGCGCTGGTCGCGCAGCTTGACGAAGTCCTCGGAGGCCAGCAGTTGGTCGAAGGCGGCCTTCCACCAGGCGTAGTCCTCGTCGCTGACCTTGGGCCCCAGGTAGAAGCCGCGCACCACCGGCCAGGTGATGTCGTAGCCCTGTTCCTTGGCGGTGGGGATGCCCGACTTGTCGTCACCGGGCAGGCGCTCGTCGGAGAGCACGGCGAGGATGCGCATGTTGCCGGCGAGGATGTGCGGCATGGAGTCGGAGATGTCGGTGCTGCCGACCTGGATGTGCCCGCCGAGCAGGGCGGTGGCGATCTCGCCGCCGCCTTCCAGGGCCACGTAGCGCAGGTTGCGCGGGTCGATACCGGCGGCCTTGGCCAGGAGGGCGGTCTGCATCCAGTCCTGGCTGCCGACGGTGCCGGAGGAGCCGATCACCACCTTGCCCGGGTCGGCCTTGAGGGCCTTGACCAGGTCGTCGAGGTTCTTGTAGGGCGAGTCGTTGCGCACGGCGATGGCGCCGTAGCTGGTGCCGATGCCGGCCAGCCAGCGCACGGCGTTCTCGTCGAAGCGACCGAACTTGCCCTGGGCGAGGTTGAGCAGCGAGCCGCTGGACCAGGCGGTGATGGTGCCGGCGTCACCGGGGCGCTGGGCGACCACGGCGTTGTAGGCCACCGCGCCGACGCCGCCGGGCATGTAGGTGACGCGCATCGGCTTGCTCAGCAGCTTGGCGTCCATCAGGGCGCTCTGCGCCAGCTTGCAGGTGAGGTCGAAGCCGCCGCCGGGCGCGGCCGGGGCAATGCACTCGGGGCGCTTGGGCTCGGCCAGCAGTTGGCTGGAGAGCAGCAGGCCGGTGGCGAGCAGGGCGAGGCGGGTGAGGGCGATCTTCATCGGTGTTCTCCTGTGGAGTCTTATTGTGGATCACCAGATCGGCAGGGCGTAGCTGACGATCAGGCGCAGCTCGTCCGCGTCACGGGCGAAGGTGGAACGGAAACCGGCGTGGCGGGCACGGAAGGTGAGGTCCTTGAGCGTGCCGCTCTGCACCACGTATTTGAACTCGACGTCGCGCTCCCACTCGCGGCCTTCCTCGGCGCTGTTGGTGACCTGGGCGTTGTCGCTGGTGATGTAGCGGGTCATGAAGCTCAGGCCGGGCACGCCCATGGCGGCGAAGTCCAGGTCGTAGCGGGCCTGCCAGGAGCGCTGGTCGGCGTTGGCGAAGTCGTTGATCTGCACGAAGTTGACCAGGAAGGGGTCGCTGCCATCGACGTAGGCGAAGCCGGTGTCGCCGCTCATGCGCTGGTAGCCGAGGCCGACCTTGTGGCTGCCCTGGCCGTAGCTGAGCATGCCGTTGAGCGCGCGGTTGTCCACCTTGCCCGCGTCGGCGCGGCCGCTGTCGTCGCTGATGGCGTAGCGCAGGTCGGCGCTGAGGGTGCCGGCGCCCAGGGGCTGGGCGGCGAGCAGACCGAAGAAGTGCTGGCGGTAGACGTCGTCCAGCTCGGCGAAGTAGTAGCGCCCGGTGAGCTGCTTGCTGAAGGCGTAGTCGGCGCCGGCGAGGTCGAAGTGCGAACCGCTGGCAGCGCTGGCGAAGCGGCGGTTCTTGTTGTTCAGGGCGATGTCTTCGGAGTTGGTCGAGGCGCGGTCCTTGACCTCGCGCAGGCGACCGCCGGTGAAGCTGAGGCCTTCGATCTCCTTGGAGGTGAGCAATCCGCCCTCGAACACCTGGGGCAGGATGCGGCTGTCGCTGGCCTTGACCACCGGCAGTTCGGGGATGTGGCTGCCCAGGCGCAGCTCGCTCCTGGAGAAGCGCACCTTGGCGGTGAGGCCGAGCTTGCCGTATTCGTCCGGGGTGCCGCCGTCGTCCTGCACTGGCAGCAGGTCGGTGCCGCTCTGGCCGCGACCGGAGTCGAGCTTGATGCCGAGCATGCCGAGGGCGTCCAGGCCGAAGCCGACGGTGCCTTCGGTGTAGCCGGATTCGATGTTGAGGATGAAGCCCTGGGCCCATTCGTCGCGGCGGGACTGGCCGTCGCCGTCACGGAAATCGCGGTTCAGGTAGATGTTGCGGGCTTCCAGGGTCGCCGAGCTGTCCTTGAGGAAGTCGGCCTGGGCGAAGGGGGCGAGGGTGCAGCCTGCGAGGGCGAGGGTGAGGGTGCGAACAGGCGGCAGCGCCTGCCGGGAGGCAGTGAGCATCGTTGGTCTCCAATTCTTGTTTTTGTTAGCGCGGGCCCGACCAGGAGCCTGCGTCTGCGGGTGGTTCTTGCCACCCTGGCCGGATGCTAGGGCCTGAAACTTTCGCCAGGCTTTCAACGTGAAAGAAATCTCCGGTGTCATTCACAGCGGCTTTCCGGCCGTTACACTTCAGCCCGATCGCTGCCTTCCGGAGTACACCGCCTTGCGAATCCTGCTGGTCGAAGACCACCCCCAACTGGCCGAGAGCGTCGCCCAGGCCTTCAAGGCCGTGGGCTGGACGGTGGATGTGCTGCACGACGGCGTGGCCGCCGACCTGGCCCTGGCCAGCGAGGACTACGCCCTGGCGGTGCTCGACGTGGGGCTGCCGCGCCTGGACGGCTTCGAGGTGCTGGCGCGCCTGCGCGGGCGGGGCAAGACGTTGCCGGTGCTGATGCTCACCGCGCGTGGCGAGGTGAAGGACCGGGTGCATGGCCTCAACCTCGGCGCGGACGACTACCTGGCCAAGCCCTTCGAGCTGTCCGAGCTGGAGGCGCGGGTCAAGGCGCTGTTGCGGCGCAGTGTGCTCGGTGGTGAGCAGCAGCAGCGCTGCGGTCCGTTGCTCTACGACCTGGGCACCCGGCGCTTCAGCCTGGACGACGAGGTGCTGACGCTCACCTCCCGCGAGCAGGCGGTGCTGGAGGTGCTGATCGCCCGCCCGGGGCGGGTGATGAGCAAGGAGCAACTGGCTTCCCAGGTGTTCGGCCTGGACCAGGAGGCGAGCCCGGACGCCATCGAGATCTACATCCACCGCCTGCGCAAGAAGCTGGAAGGCAGTGCGGTGCGCATCGTCACCTTCCGTGGCCTCGGCTACCTGCTGGAACACCAGGATGCGTGAGGCCGGCAGCCTGCGCGGACGGCTGCTGCGGCGCCTGGCCGCGCTGCTTGCGGTGCTGTTGCTGATCGGTAGCCTGACTGCCTACTTCAATGCCCGCGACGCCGCCGACACCGCCTATGACCGCACCCTGCTGGCTTCGGCGCGGGCCATTTCCGCCGGGCTCTACGAGGCTG
Organism: Pseudomonas sp. USHLN015; assembly: GCF_037153275.1. NCBI lineage: Bacteria > Pseudomonadati > Pseudomonadota > Gammaproteobacteria > Pseudomonadales > Pseudomonadaceae > Pseudomonas > Pseudomonas sp. USHLN015. The sequence continues at coordinate 227,281 of NZ_JBBCKP010000002.1, read as the reverse complement.
ACGGGCGGCTCAAGGCCGATGTGCCCTATGTGGCCCTGGACACCTTTGCCTACGACAGCGCGGGGCGCATCTTCTACCAGGTGACCGACATCGAGGGGAAACTGGTTTCCGGCTACGAGAACCTGCCCGGCCCGCCCAGGGGGACGCCGCGCACCGACGACTACCCGGCCCTGGCGCGCTTCTACGATGCGCGCTACGACGGCGTCGACGTGCGCGTGGTGAGCCTGCTGCGGCCGGTGAGCGAGGAGAGCATCAACGGCATGGCGGAAATCCGCGTGGCCGAGACCGAGGAGGCCCGCGAGCGCCTGGCGCGGGGGTTGCTGGTGGACACTCTGTGGCGTCTGGCGGTGATGTCGCTGGCTGCCCTGGGGCTGGTGTGGATGGTGGTGAGCGCGGCCCTGCGCCCGCTGAACCAGCTGCGCAACGCCGTGGAGGAGCGCCAGGCCGATGACCTGCGCCCGCTGCCGGTGGTGGCGGTGCAGACCGAGCTGAAGCCGCTGGTGGATGCGCTGAACCAGTTCACCGAGCGCCTGCGCGGGCTGTTCCAGCGCCAGGCGGATTTCATCGCCGATGCCTCCCACGAGTTGCGCACGCCGCTGGCGGCGCTCAAGGCGCGGGTGGAGCTGGGGTTGCGCGAGCGGGAGCCTGCGCAGTGGTATCGCACCCTGGAGGACACCGCCGCCAACACCGACCGGCTGACCCATCTGGCCAACCAGCTGTTGTCCCTGGCACGCATCGAGAGCGGTGCGCGGGCCATCGCCGAGGGTGGGGCCGAGCGCATCGAGCTGGGCGCCCTGGCCCGTGAGCTGGGCATGGCCCTGGCGCCGCTGGCCCATGCGCGGGGCATCGCCCTGGCCCTGGAGGCGGAGGACATGGCCTGGGTGATGGGCGAGCCGACGCTGCTCAACGAGCTGCTCAGCAACCTGGTGGACAACGCCCTGGCGCATACGCCCAAGGGCGGCAATGTGACCCTGCGGGTGCTGGCGCCGGCGGTGCTGGAGGTGGAAGACGATGGCAGCGGCATCCCCGCCGAGGACCGCGACAAGGTGTTCGAGCGCTTCTACCGGCGTTCGTCGCAGGCCAGCGGCGCGGGGCTGGGGCTGGCGATAGTCGGGGAAATCTGCCGGGCACACCTGGCGGAGATCAGCCTGCATGACGGCATCTCGGGTGGCTTGCGGGTGCGGGTGAGCTTCCCGTCGGCCTAGGGCAGCATGCTCAGCGGCTGCTGGGCTTCGAGCAGGTAGCGGGCGATTTTGCCGCTGTCGCGCAGGTGGGCCAGGCCCCGGTTGAAACGGGTGATGCGTTCGGCATTGGCCGGGTCGGAACGCGACAGCAGCAGATGCAGGGTGTCGCTGCGCAGCGGTTGGGCGTGGAAGCTGACGCGAGCACGTTCGGCGCTGGTGAAGTTGTCCTGGAGCATGGCGATGGCGACGATCTTGTCCACCGGGAATACGTCGATACGCCCGGCCAGCAGCATGCGCAGGCCCTGTTCCTCGCTGGGCAGGCGCTGCACCCGTAGGCGCCCTTCGGCCTCGGCGCGCTGGAAGGCCTCGCCGTAGTCGTAGCCGAGGGTGGCACCGAGGCGCAGGCCGGCGAGGTCTTCGACCCGCCGCCAGTCGAGCGGCAGGTCCTTGCGGTGGAACAGGTAGTAGCCGCTCTCGATCACCGGGTCGCTGACGAAGAAGCGTGCGTCGCGCTCGGCGTTGCGCAGCCAGACCGCGCTGCCGTCGCGCTCGCCGCGTTCGGCCAGATACAGGGCGCGGGCCCAGGGGTAGAACTCCCAGCGCACGTGGATCCCTTCAAGGGCGAACGCTTCGGCGACGATGCGCGAGGCCACGCCCTGGTGAGGCAGCTTCTCGCCGAGATAGGGCGCCCATTCACCATTGGTGAGGCGCAGCTCCTGGGCGGCGCAAGCGCCGCTCAGGCAGAGGGAGAGGAACAGGAGTAGGGCGCGCATCCGTGACTTCCTTGGACTCCGGAATGCCCGGAGTCTAGCGACGTTTTCGCGGATGCGCGTTGCAGCTGTATTACTGCAGCATGCCCATGGCCGCTTCCATGGCGGCGGAGAGGTCTTCGTCGGCCTGCATGTCCACCTGCGGGTCGAGGCCCAGCTTGGCGAACGCCGGGATCTGGCTCCAGTCGAGCTGGGTATAGGGGTGCTCGCTGCCCAGGTAGCTTTGCAGGGTGGCGACCTGGACGATATCGACGTAGTCGACCTTGGGCGAGTTGCGGGTGAAGTCGAGGAACTGGCTCGGGACCTGGGCGATCGGTTCGGGGAATTCCCAGGCACGCAGGATTCGGTCGCCGATGATCGGGTGGATGCGCTCGATCACGTGGTTGAGGCTGATGGAGTCGGCCAGCAGCTCGTAGTGTTCCTCGGCGTAGGTGAGGATCGGCAGCACACCGATCTGGTGCACCAGGCCGGCCAGGGTCGCCTGGTCCGGGGCGAGGCGGGTGTAGTGGCGGCAGAGCACGTGGCAGATGCCGGCGATCTCGGTGCTCTTGTTCCACACTTCGCGCATCTTGCGGTCGACCACGTCGGAGGTGGCCTGGAACATCTGCTCCATGGCAAGGCCCGTGGCCAGGTTGCAGGTGTAGTTGATGCCGAGACGGCTGATGGCCATCTGCAGGTCGGTGATTTCCTTGTTGGTACGCAGCAGCGGGCTGTTCACCACCTTGATGATGCGCGCGGTGAGGGCGGCGTCGTTGCCGATCACCTTGGACAGGGCCGGGATGCTGACATCCGGGTCTTCGGCGGCTTCGCGCACCTTGAGCGCGACTTCGGGAAGGGTGGGCAGGACCAGTTCGTCGTTGTCGATGGCGTTGATCAGGTCTTGTTGAACGCGTTCTGCAAGCTTGCTCATGGATGCTCTCTTGAAAAGGGGACGGGCCGGTGCTGTCTAGCGCTGAATCTCGCGGTTGGCATCCAGGGTGTAGGGCAGTGTCAGCAGGTCGAGGGTTGGGCCGTCGGCCGCCTTCAGGTGGATCCGTCCGTCATTCACCGCATCTTCCTGGAGTACGGCGAGCAATTCGAATCCCGTTTCTGCCGGTGCGGCCAGCACCACCTCGCCCACGCTGCTCGAATGCACGGGGGAGAAGAGTTCGGTGCCCGGCGCCGGGCGCTCCCCTGCGGGTAGGGCGAGGCGTTGCAGGCGGCGCTTGAGCTTGCCCAGGTACTGCATGCGGGCGACGATTTCCTGCCCGGTGTAGCAGCCCTTCTTGAAGCTGACGCCGCCGACGGCCTGGAGGTTGATCATCTGCGGGATGAACAGCTCGCGGGTGGCGGCGAAGACCTGGCCCACGCCGGCGCGGACCTGTGCGAGCAGCCAGGCGTCCAGGGGCGCCTCGGGCAGGTGCGCGGCCAGGCGGGTGCGCAGGGCGTCAGCCTCAGCGCGAGGGGCCCATAGTTCGCTGCGGCCGTCGGACAGGCGCAGGGCGATCAGGCCATTGGCGCGGGTGATGCTGTCGGCGTCCTGCGGCAGTTCGAGGCCCAGGCCCAGCAGCACGTCGTCGCCCCGGGCGAGGCCGAAGCGCACCCAGTCGGGGGTTTCGTCACCGAGGGTGGACTTGGAGAACACGGCGTATTTCTTCAGGTCCGCCAGTTGCGCTTCCAGCAGCGCCGCGTCGAGCGCCAGCAGGAAGCCGTCGCCTTCGGAGAGTATGCGGAAGCTGGAAACCATGCGGCCCTTGGGGGTGCAGCGCGCACCGAGGCTGGTGGTGCGCTCGTCGAGGTAGGCGAGGTTGCAGGTGACCTGGCCCTGGAGGAACTTGGCGGCGTCCACGCCACGTACGGCGAGCAGGCCTTCGTGGGTGAGCGGGCAGAAGAATGCTGAGTCGGCCATCGGTGTTCGCAGGAGTGGGGGTCTGGGGCGTCATGATAGAGCCCGCCATGCCGGTTGTCAGCGGGTGCCGCATGCGGCTCGGGTCGTTATAATGCCGGCCTCTTCCCTGGAGGCGCTCTGATGGCCGACGCAACTGAACTGAACCGACTCTTCTGGCACAGCCGCCGCGGCATGCTGGAGCTCGATGTGCTGCTGGTACCTTTCGTCCGGGAGGTGTACCCCAGCCTCGATGAGGCGGACCAGGCGCGCTTCCGCAAGCTGCTCGAATGCGAGGACCAGGACATGTTCGGCTGGTTCATGCAACGCGGTGAGCCGGAAGATTCCGACCTGCGGTACATGGTGAAAATGATCCTGGACCGTGTCCAGCCCAAGTAGCGCCTTCGAATGCCACTGGCGCCCTTCGCGGCGCCTGCTGGTGCTCTACCTGTCGCTGTTCTCCCTGGCATTGGTCGCCGTGGCCTGTGCCGAGCTGCCCCGGTGGGCACAGCTCGCTTGCCTGTTCGCCTGCCTGGCCCATGCGGCCTGGACACTGCCGCGCCAGGTGCTGCTGGCGTCCGCCTCATCCATCCGGGGTTTGCGCCTGGATGCCGACGGCTGGCGGCTGCGGCGCCACGACGGGCAATGGTGCGCCGTGCGCCTGAGTCCCGACAGCCTGGCGTTGCCGATGGCGGTGTTGCTGGTCTATCGCCCCGAGGGCGCGATCATGACACGGGGCCTGTGCATCCCCGCGGATTCACTGGATGAGCGGAGCCACAGGCGCCTGCGCGTGCACCTGCGCTTCAATCGCCATAGATGGGTGGCGCCAGGATAGTGTCGCGGGCCTCGGGCAACTGGTCGGGATAATCGAGCGTGTAGTGCAGGCCGCGGCTTTCGCGGCGTTGCATGGCCGACTCGATCATCAGCTCGGCGACCTGGGCCAGGTTGCGCAGCTCGATCAGGTCGCGGCTGACCTTGTAGTTGGAATAGAACTCGTCGATCTCGCTGAGCAGCAGGCGCACCCGGTGCTGGGCGCGTTGCAGGCGCTTGTTGGTGCGCACGATTCCGACGTAGTCCCACATGAATCGCCGCAGTTCGTCCCAGTTGTGCGCGATGATCACGTCCTCGTCCGAGTCGGTGACCTGGCTGGCGTCCCAGGCCGGGAGACGGGCGGGCAGGGGGATGGTGTCGAGCTGGGCGAGCATGTCGTGGGCCGCGGCGCGGGCGTAGACGAAGCACTCCAGCAGCGAGTTGCTGGCCATGCGGTTGGCGCCGTGCAGGCCGGTGAAGCTGGTCTCGCCGATGGCATAGAGGCCGGGGATGTCGGTGTGGCCATCGCGGTCGACCACCACGCCGCCGCAGGTGTAGTGGGCGGCGGGTACCACCGGGATCGGCTGGCGGGTGATGTCGATGCCGAAGTCCAGGCAGCGCTCGTAGACGGTCGGGAAGTGGCTTTTGACGAACTCGGCCGGCTTGTGGCTGATGTCCAGGTAGACGCAGTCGATGCCCAGGCGCTTCATCTCGTGGTCGATGGCGCGGGCGACGATGTCGCGCGGGGCCAGTTCGGCACGGGGGTCGAAGCGCTGCATGAAGCGTTCACCGTTGGGCAGCTTGAGCAGGCCGCCCTCGCCGCGCACCGCTTCGGTGATGAGGAAGCTCTTGGCCTGCGGGTGGTAGAGGCAGGTGGGGTGGAACTGGTTGAACTCCAGGTTGCCCACCCGGCAGCCGGCGCGCCAGGCCATGGCGATGCCGTCGCCACAGGCGCCGTCGGGGTTGCTGGTATAGAGGTAAACCTTGGCCGCGCCGCCGGAGGCGAGGGCGGTGAAGCGGGCGCCGTAGGTGTCGACTTCGCCACTGGCGCGGTTGAGCACGTAGGCGCCGAGGCAGCGATGCCCCTCGAGGCCGAGCTTGCGCTCGGTGATCAGGTCGACGGCGACGCGCTGTTCCAGCAATTCGACGTTCGGGCGCCGACGAGCCTGTTCCAGCAGGGTGTTGAAGATGGCAGCGCCAGTGGCGTCGGCGGCGTGGATGATGCGCCGATGGCTGTGGCCGCCCTCGCGGGTCAGGTGGAATTCGAAGCCACCGTCCTCGCGGGCGTTTTCGTCCTCGCGGGTGAAGGGCACCCCCTGGTCGATCAGCCATTGGATCGCCTGGCGGCTGTTCTCGACGGTGAAGCGCACGGCGTCTTCCCGGCACAGGCCGGCGCCGGCTACGAGGGTGTCCTCGACATGGGAATCGACGGTGTCGGTGTCGTCCAGGACCGCCGCCACCCCCCCTTGTGCCCAGTAGGTTGACCCGTTGGAAAGGTCGCCTTTACTCAAGACTGCGATGCGCAGGTGCTCGGGCAACGTCAGCGCCAGGGTGAGGCCGGCTGCACCGCTGCCGATCACCAGGACGTCGTGCTGAAAGTGTTGGCTCATGTCGGGATCCCGCGAAAATGCGGCCACTAGTATATAGAGGGGGTGGGCGGCACAATAGCGGGCTTATGTCCGGCAGAGAATCCCGGGAACTTTCTTAGTCCCCCTGGTTTCTTACCTCCGTCGCACATGAGGTGACGTGCTTGTTGAGTTGTGCCGCGGAGCGTTTCCTGCGTTCCTGGCAGCGGCAAATCAGGCGAAAAATTATCCGCGCAGCAGTGGCCAGTGCTCTGCTGCGCGATTCCGTGCAAGACGGAAACAGTCTTGTAGGAAGCTTGCTTGGAGGGGAGAACTTTTGCGCAACGCCCGAGTCTATTTTGGCAAGCCGATCCACTGGCTGGCGCAGTGCCCCTCGAGCTCCAACGAGGAGTGTCCATGCTAACCCAGGAACAGGATCAGCAACTGGTCGAACGGGTGCAGCGAGGCGACAAACGAGCTTTCGATCTTCTGGTGCTGAAGTATCAGCACAAGATTCTGGGTCTGATCGTGCGATTCGTCCACGACGCCCAGGAAGCTCAGGATGTTGCTCAGGAGGCCTTCATCAAGGCCTATCGCGCACTTGGGAATTTTCGCGGTGACAGCGCTTTCTACACATGGCTGTACCGCATCGCCATCAACACGGCGAAGAACCATCTGGTGGCGCGCGGTCGGCGCCCGCCGGATAGCGATGTGAGTGCCGAGGATGCGGAGTTCTACGATGGCGACCATGCCCTCAAGGACAACGAATCACCGGAACGGGCATTGCTGCGGGATGAGATCGAAGGCACCGTCCATCGGACCATCCAGCAATTGCCGGAAGATTTGCGTACTGCGCTGACTTTACGTGAATTCGATGGTCTGAGTTACGAGGACATTGCCAGCGTCATGCAATGTCCGGTTGGTACGGTTCGCTCGCGTATTTTCAGGGCGCGAGAAGCTATAGATAAAGCCCTGCAACCTTTGTTGCAGGAATCCTGAGACAGCGGCGACAGCTAAGAGAGGAATCGCCATGAGTCGTGAAGCCCTGCAGGAATCGCTGTCCGCGGTAATGGATAACGAAGCGGATGAACTGGAGTTGCGACGTGTGCTCGCGTCCAGCGGCGATGAGGAGCTCCGTTCCACCTGGTCTCGCTACCAGATAGCGCGTGCCGTTATGCACAAGGAACTGATCGAGCCGCGCCTCGACATCGCCGCCGCGGTTTCCGCCGCGCTGGCTGATGAGGCGCTGCCGGCCCAGGCCGCTCGCGGTCCTTGGCGCAGCCTTGGCCGCCTGGCGGTTGCCGCTTCGGTGACGCTGGCCGTGCTCGCTGGTGTGCGTATGTACAACCAGGACGAGGTGGGCGCCCAGCAGCTGGCCCAGCAAAGCGCTCCGCAGCCGGTGATCAGTGCGCCGCAAGCCAGCAAGGACACCGTTCTTGCCGGTTACAGCACTGACTCCCAAGGCGTGCGTCCGCCGCTGTCTGGTGCCGCGCAAGCGACCTCGGGTTGGCATGATCAGCGCCTGCCGGCCTACCTGCGCCAGCATGCCCAGCAGGCCGCCATGAGTGGGACCGACAGTGCGCTGCCCTATGCGCGTGCCGCCAGCCTGGAAAGCCGCTAAGGAGAAACATGCGCGCATTTCCACTCTTCGTGTTGCTCGGCGGTGGTTGGCTGGTTCAGGCCGCCCACGCCGCCGATGCACAGGACTGGCTGAAGCGACTCGCTGACGCCGAGCAGCGGCAGAATTTCCAGGGCACCTTCGTCTATGAACGAAGCGGCAGCTTCTCCACCCATCAGGTCTGGCATCGCGTCGATGCCGGCAAGGTGCGTGAAAGGCTGCAGCAGCTCGATGGGCCCGCCCAGGAAATCCTCCGTGTGGATGGACGTACCGAATGTGTGAGTGGGGCGCTTTCCGACCAGATGGTCGACGGCCAGGTCTGGCCGGCCCGTGATCTCGATGTCGCCCAGGTGGCAAAGTCCTATGACCTGAGCCTGGTGGGCGAGTCGCGAGTGGCGGGGCGCCAGGCCGTGGTGCTCTCACTCAACCCGCGCGACCAGCATCGGTACGGCTTCGAGTTGCATCTGGACCGGGAGACCGGCCTGCCGCTCAAGTCATTGATGCTCAATGAGAAGGGCATGCTGCTGGAGCGTTTCCAGTTCACCCAGATCGACACCACGCAAGCACCCAGTGACAGCCAGCTCCAGGCGGGGCAGGGCTGTGAGCCCGTACGCTACGCCGAGGCGCCCAAGGCCCTGGCCAGCGCCTGGCGCTCCGATTGGTTGCCGGAAGGGTTCGCCCTGACCAGTGCGGTCCAGCGTCGCAGCCCGGTATCGACGGATCCGGTGGCCTGCCTGCTCTATGGCGATGGCCTGGCGCGCTTCTCTGTCTTCCTCGAGCCCCTGCACGGTGCGTCTGTGGAAGATGTGCGTGTCGAGCTCGGTCCGACTGTTGCCGTATCCCGTCGGCTCGGCACCAGCGAAGGTGACGTGATGGTGACTGTGGTTGGCGAAATCCCCGTGGGAACTGCGGAGCGCATTGCGTTGTCTATGCGTACGGCCGGAACCGCAGCCCCCCAGGCGGCCCAGTGAATTGAACGACGCCGGGGCGGAGCAGCCATGTCCATGCGAGCCCGTCAGGGTTCATGGGCTGATCGCTCCTCGGCGTTGGTCCCCGCAAGCGAATTCTTGTTTATGGTGTATCGGGCTGGGGGCATTCCCCCGGCCCGAATTGCGTTTGCCCGCCGGGCCGGTCGGCTCGTGACGGGTTCACATTCCTCGTTTCATGACGGGAGCTGTATGTCGATGCTAAGCATGAAATCCTGCATGTCCGCGGTCGCGGCCCTGCTGCTGCTCGGTCAAACCCTTGTCGCCCGGGCGGAGCTGCCCGACTTCACCCCGCTGGTGGAGGAGGCCTCTCCGGCGGTCGTCAACATCAGTACGCGGCAGAAGCTTCCGGATCGCGCCGTCGCCGGCAACCAGGCCATGCCCGACCTTGAAGGCCTGCCGCCCATGCTCCGCGAGTTCTTCGAGCGCAGCATGCCGCAGATGCCGCGTAACCCGGGCGGTGGTCGCCAGCGCGAGGCGCAATCCCTGGGTTCGGGTTTCATCATCTCCAAGGACGGCTACGTCCTGACCAACAACCATGTGGTGGCCGACGCCGACGAGATCATCGTGCGCCTGTCCGACCGCAGCGAGCTCGAAGCCAAGCTGATCGGTGCCGACGCGCGCACCGACGTGGCCCTGCTCAAGGTCGAAGGCAAGGACCTGCCCATCGTCAAGCTCGGCAAGTCCGACGCCCTGAAGGTCGGCAGCTGGGTGCTGGCCATCGGCTCCCCCTTCGGCTTCGACCACTCGGTGACCGCCGGTATCGTCAGCGCCAAGGGGCGCAGCCTGCCGAACGAGAACTACGTGCCCTTCATCCAGACCGACGTGGCCATCAACCCGGGTAACTCCGGTGGCCCCCTGTTCAACCTGGATGGCGAGGTCGTGGGCATCAACTCGCAGATATTCACCCGCTCCGGCGGCTTCATGGGGCTGTCCTTCGCCATCCCGATCGACGTCGCCATGAGCGTCGCCGACCAGCTCAAGGCCGAGGGCAAGGTCAGCCGTGGCTGGCTCGGTGTGGTGATTCAGGAAGTGAACAAGGACCTGGCCGAATCCTTCGGCTTGGACAAACCCGCAGGTGCCCTGGTGGCCCAGGTGCTCGACGACGGTCCTGCAGCCAAGGGCGGCCTCCAGGTCGGCGACGTCATCCTCAGCATGAATGGCCAGCCGATCGTCATGTCCGCCGACCTGCCGCATCTGGTCGGTGCCCTCAAGCCGGGTAGCAAGATCGACCTCGACGTGGTCCGCGAGGGGTCGCGCAAGAAGCTGGCGCTGACCATCGGCTCCCTGCCCGAAGATGGGGAGGAAGTGACCTCCACCGGCGCGCCGCAAGGTGCCGAGCGCAGCAGCAACCGCCTGGGCGTGCTGGTCGCCGAACTGTCCGCCGAGCAGAAGAAGAGCCTCGACATCAAGGGTGGTGTAGTGATCAGGGAAGTCCAGGACGGCCCGGCCGCCCTGATGGGCCTGCGTCCGGGTGACGTGATCAGCCACCTGAACAACCAGTCCATCGACTCGGTGCAGACCTTCGCCAAGGTAGCCAAGGAGTTGCCGAAGAACCGATCCGTGTCCATGCGCGTGCTGCGCCAGGGCCGTGCCAGCTTCATCACCTTCAAGCTTTCGGAGTAATCCGATGCACTGAAAAAGGGCGACCCGGGTCGCCCTTTTTCATGCCTGCGCTCCGCCATGCGGGCGTGACGCCCGCGCTGCCGATCAGGTAAACTCCCCGGCTATTTTTCGGCAAGCAACCGGCTTGCGGCTTTTTTCGAGTGTCGACCCCGTGAGTGACCTGAGTCATATCCGCAATTTTTCGATCATCGCCCACATCGACCATGGCAAGTCGACCCTGGCCGACCGCTTCATCCAGATGTGCGGCGGCCTGTCCGATCGCGAGATGGAGGCCCAGGTGCTGGACTCCATGGACCTGGAACGCGAGCGCGGCATCACCATCAAGGCCCACAGCGTGACCCTGCACTACAAGTCGCAGGATGGTAAGACCTACCAGTTGAATTTCATCGATACCCCCGGCCACGTCGACTTCACCTATGAAGTCAGCCGCTCGCTGGCCGCCTGCGAAGGCGCGCTGCTGGTGGTGGATGCCGGCCAGGGCGTCGAGGCGCAGTCGGTCGCCAACTGCTACACCGCCATCGAGCAGGGCCTGGAAGTGATGCCGGTCCTGAACAAGATGGACCTGCCCCAGGCCGAGCCCGAGCGGGTCAAGGAAGAGATCGAGCACATCATCGGCATCGACGCCACCGACGCGGTGCCGTGCAGCGCCAAGAGCGGCATGGGCGTGATCGACGTGCTCGAGCAACTGGTCAAGGTCATCCCGCCGCCCGAAGGCGAGATCGACGCGCCGCTGCAGGCGCTGATCATCGACTCCTGGTTCGACAACTACCTGGGCGTGGTCTCGCTGGTACGCGTCAAGCACGGCCGGGTGAAGAAGGGCGACAAGATCCTGGTGAAATCCACCGGCAAGATCCACCAGGTGGACAGCGTCGGCGTCTTCACCCCCAAGCACACCGAGATGGCCGACCTCAAGGCCGGTGAAGTGGGCTTCATCATCGCCGGCATCAAGGACATCCTCGGTGCCCCCGTGGGCGACACCCTGACCCTGTCCAACACCCCGGATGTCGATGTGCTGCCGGGCTTCCAGCGCATCAAGCCGCAGGTCTACGCCGGCTTGTTCCCGGTCAGCTCCGACGACTTCGAGGACTTCCGCGAAGCGCTGCAGAAGCTGACCCTGAACGATGCCGCCCTGCAGTACGAGCCGGAAAGCTCCGAGGCCCTGGGCTTCGGCTTCCGCATCGGCTTCCTCGGCATGCTGCACATGGAGATCATCCAGGAGCGCCTGGAGCGCGAGTACGACCTGGACCTGATCACCACCGCGCCCACCGTTATCTTCGAAGTGGTGCAGAAGAACGGCGAGACGATCTACGTCGACAACCCGTCCAAGCTGCCCGACCTCTCGTTCATCGAGGACATGCGCGAGCCCATCGTGCGTGCCAACATCCTCGTGCCCCAGGAACACCTGGGCAACGTCATCACCCTGTGCATCGAGAAGCGTGGCGTGCAGCGCGACATGCAATTCCTCAGCAGCCAGGTTCAGGTTTGCTACGACCTGCCGATGAACGAAGTGGTACTCGATTTCTTCGACCGCCTGAAATCCGTGAGCCGTGGCTATGCGTCCCTGGATTACAGCTTCGACCGTTTCCAGTCGGCCAACCTGGTCAAGCTGGACGTGTTGATCAACGGCGAGAAGGTCGATGCCCTGGCGCTCATCGTGCACCGCGACCAGGCCCACTACAAAGGCCGCGCGCTGACCGAGAAGATGAAGGAACTGATCCCACGGCAGATGTTCGACGTGGCGATCCAGGCGGCGATCGGTGGTCAGATCGTCGCGCGTACTACCGTCAAGGCGCTCAGGAAGAACGTTCTGGCCAAATGCTACGGTGGCGACGTGAGCCGTAAGAAGAAGCTGCTGGAAAAGCAGAAGGCCGGTAAGAAAAGGATGAAGCAGGTCGGCAGTGTGGAGATTCCACAGGAAGCCTTCCTCGCAGTGCTCAAAGTGGATAGCTAGGGTCTATGTCGATCAATTTCCCGCTTCTGTTGGTTCTCGCCGTGGCTGTCTGCGGCGTGCTCGCTCTCATCGATCTGGTTCTGCTGGCTCCGCGCCGGCGCTCCGCGATTGCCGCCTACCAGGGGCAAGTCAGCGAGCCCGACCCGGAGGTGATGGAAAAGCTCGACAAGGAGCCCTTGCTGGTGGAATACGGCAAGTCCTTCTTCCCGGTGCTGGCCATCGTGCTGGTGCTGCGGTCGTTCCTGGTCGAGCCCTTCCAGATTCCGTCCGGGTCGATGAAACCGACCCTGGAAGTAGGGGATTTCATCCTGGTCAACAAGTTCGCCTACGGCATACGCCTGCCGGTGGTGGACACCAAGGTGATCGAAGTCGGCGACCCGCAGCGCGGTGATGTCATGGTGTTCCGCTACCCCAGCGACCCGAACATCAACTACATCAAGCGCGTGGTCGGCCTGCCGGGCGACCGCATCGCCTACAGCAGCGACAAGCGCCTGACCGTCAATGGCGAGCAGGTGGCCGAGAAACTGGTCGGCGACGAGCCCGGCACCCTGGGCAGCTCCCGTCTCTACGAGGAGAAGCTGGGCGAGGCCGAGCACCTGATCCGCAAGGAAATGAAGCGCTACCGCATGGAGCCGGGCAAGGAATGGGTGGTGCCGCAAGGGCATTACTTCATGATGGGCGACAACCGCGACAACTCGAACGACAGTCGCTACTGGAACGACCCCAACATTCCCAAGGACCTGCTCGGCATGGTTCCTGACCGCAACATCGTCGGCAAGGCCTTCGCCGTGTGGATGAGCTGGCCGGACCCGAAGATGAACAACCTGCCCAACTTCTCCCGCGTAGGCCTCATTCACTGAGGCTTGCCGACTTTCGCTTTTGCGGCGCTGTTCAACGCAGCGCCGCCCGCTATATATAGTCTTGCAACGGGCCAGCCGGCCCGCATAACAACACTGACAATGAGGTCATCATGACGTTTGCGCATTCGCAGAGGGGCTTGTCGATACTGGGCTGGCTGGTTGTCCTGGCCATCGTGGCGTTCCTGGCCAGTACCGCCTTCAAGATCATTCCGCACTACATGGATTACTACGCGCTCGAGAAGCTCATCAAGTCCGTTGAGAACGAGAAAGGTCAGGCCATATCCACGCCGCGCGATTTCCTGGACTACGTGCGCAAGGGCATGATGGTCAACAGCATCCGCGACATCGATCTGGAGAAGGCCCTGCAGGTCAAGGTCGAGAACAACGACTTCTATGCCACGCTGAAATACGAAAAACGCGAGCCGCTGATCGAGAACCTCGACCTGGTGGTGCACTTCGACAAAGAATTCCGTGTGCGAGTCCCGTGAGCGTATCCCTCAGCCGTCTCGAGCGTCAGCTCGGCTACACCTTCCAGGACCAGGGTCTGATGACCCTGGCCCTGACCCATCGCAGCTTCGCCGGGCGCAACAACGAGCGCCTGGAGTTCCTCGGTGATGCCATCCTCAACTTCGTCGCCGGCGAGGCGCTCTACGAGCGTTTCCCCCAGGCGCGTGAAGGCCAGCTCTCGCGCCTGCGCGCCCGCCTGGTCAAGGGCGAGACCCTGGCACTGCTGGCCAGGGGCTTCGAGCTGGGCGAATACCTGCGCCTGGGCTCCGGCGAGCTGAAGAGCGGTGGTTTCCGCCGCGAGTCCATTCTCGCCGATGCGCTGGAAGCGCTGATCGGGGCCATCTACCTCGATGCCGGCATGGATTGCGCGCGCGAGCGCGTGCTGGCCTGGCTGCACAACGAGTTGGAAGGCCTGACGCTGGTCGATACCAACAAGGACCCCAAGACCCGCCTGCAGGAATTCCTCCAGTCGCGGGCCTGCGAACTGCCCCGCTATGAAGTGGTGGATATCCAGGGCGAGCCCCATTGCCGCACCTTCTTCGTCGAGTGCGAAGTTGCCCTGCTGAATGACAAGACCCGAGGCCAAGGTGCCAGCCGACGCATCGCCGAACAGGTGGCGGCGGCGGCGGCACTGGTGGCCCTGGGCGTGGAGAACGGCCATGACTGAATCGAACAACCCGCGCTGCGGCTACGTGGCTATCGTCGGGCGTCCCAACGTCGGCAAGTCCACGCTGCTCAACCACATCCTCGGGCAGAAGCTCGCGATCACCTCGCGCAAGCCCCAGACCACCCGCCACAACATGCTCGGCATCAAGACCGAGGGCGAGGTCCAGGCCGTCTACGTCGACACCCCCGGCCTGCACAAGAACAACGAGAAGGCGCTCAACCGCTACATGAACAAGACCGCCTCGGCCGCCCTCAAGGACGTCGACGTAGTGATCTTCGTGGTGGACCGCAACCGTTGGACCGACGAGGACCAACTGGTGCTCGAACGCGTCCAGTACGTCCAGGGCCCGGTGATCCTGGCCATCAACAAGACCGACCGCCTGGATGACAAGGCCGACCTGATGCCGCACCTGGCCTGGCTCCAGGAGCAACTGCCCAACGCCGAGGTGGTGCCCATCTCCGCCCAGCAGGGGCACAACCTCGACACCCTCGAGCGCCTGGTCGCCGAGCGCCTGCCCGAGGGCGAGCACTTCTTCCCCGAGGACCAGATCACCGACCGCAGCAGCCGCTTCCTCGCCGCCGAACTCGTGCGCGAGAAGATCATGCGCCAGCTGGGTGCCGAACTGCCCTACCAGATCACCGTCGAGATCGAGGAGTTCAAGCAGGAAGGCCGCATCCTCCATATCCACGCGCTGATCCTGGTGGAGCGCGACGGCCAGAAGAAAATCATCATCGGCGACGGTGGCGAGCGCATCAAACGCATCGGCCAGGAGGCGCGCAAGGACATGGAGGTGCTGTTCGACTCCAAGGTCATGCTCAACCTCTGGGTCAAGGTGAAGGGCGGCTGGTCCGACGACGAGCGTGCCCTGCGTTCCCTGGGCTACAACGACCAGTAACCGATGCAGACCTGTGCGCAACCGGCCTTCGTGCTGCATAGCAGGGCCTACCGCGAAAGCAGCGCACTGGTGGATTTCCTCACCCCGGAAGGGCGCCTGCGCGCCGTCCTGCGGGGGGCGCGGGGCAAGGCCGGGACCCTGGCCCGGCCCTTCGTGCCGCTGGAGGTCGAATTCCGCGGCCGCGGCGACCTGAAGAACGTGGGGCGTCTGGAAGGTGCCGGCATCCCCCACTTCCTCACCGGCGAGGCCCTTTTCAGCGGCCTCTACCTCAATGAACTGACCATCCGCCTGCTGCCTGCCGAAGCGCCGCACCCCGCGCTGTTCGAGCACTATGCCGCCACCCTCCAGGCCCTGGCCGCCGGCCGACCGCTGGAGCCGCTGCTGCGCGCCTTCGAATGGCGCCTGCTGGACGAGCTGGGCTATGGTTTCGCGCTGGACCTGGACCTCAGCGGCGCGCCCATCCTCGCCAGTGGCATCTACCGCCTGCTGCCCGACGCCGGCCTGGAGCCCGTCGGGCAGTTGCAGCCCGGCCTGTTCCAGGGCGCCGAGCTGCTGGCCCTGGCCGAGGCCGACTGGAGTGCCCCCGGCGCCCTTGCTGCGGCCAAGCGCCTGATGCGCCAGGCCCTGGCGCCCCATCTCGGCGGACGGCCACTGGCCAGCCGCGAACTCTTCATGACGATCAAGGAACCTTCCCGTGACTGAAGCCAACCGTGTTCTGCTCGGCGTCAACATCGACCACGTCGCCACCCTGCGCCAGGCCCGTGGCACCCGCTATCCGGACCCGGTGAAGGCCGCCCTGGATGCCGAGGAGGCAGGCGCCGACGGCATCACCGTGCACCTGCGCGAGGATCGCCGGCACATCCAGGAACGCGACGTGCGCGTACTCAAGGAGGTCATGCAGACCCGCATGAACTTCGAGATGGGCGTGACCGAGGACATGCTCGCCTTCGCCGAGGAAATCCGCCCCGAACATGTCTGCCTGGTCCCGGAGACCCGCCAGGAACTGACCACCGAAGGCGGTCTCGATGTCGCCGGGCAGGAAGCGCGGATCAAGGCCGCGGTCGAGCGCCTGGCGCGCCTGGGCAGTGAAGTCTCCCTGTTCATCGACGCCGACCCGGCGCAGATCGAAGCGTCCCATCGCGTCGGTGCCCCGGCCATCGAGCTGCACACCGGCCGCTATGCCGACGCCCACACCCCTGAAGAGGCCGCCCGTGAGCTGCAGCGCATCCGTGAAGGCGTGGCCCTGGGCCTGAAGCTGGGCCTGGTGGTCAATGCCGGCCATGGCCTGCACTACCACAACGTCGAGCCGGTGGCCGCCATCCCCGGCATCAACGAACTGAACATCGGCCACGCCCTGGTGGCACACGCGCTGTTCGTCGGCTTCAAGCAGGCGGTGGTGGAGATGAAGGGACTGATCCAAGCGGCAAGCGGCAAGCCTCAAGCCGCAAGATAAGGGCTGCATCCGCGTTTGGACGGAGCTTCGTTTGTTGGGGCGGCTCCGTTATCGGGTAAGGGCTCAGCCGCTACTCATGCGCTTGCGGCTTGCAGTCCGCAGGGTGGGTAGAACGGAGCGAAATCCACGCGGTCGCGGTTCGATATCACTCCGAAATGGTGGACCGGTGAAGCGTGGTCCACCCTACGCCCGGGCCGTGAAAATAAATAAGTCCGGGCGTTGACGACTTCCGTCGATCCCCCAGGCTTTTGCAGCTTGCAGCTTGCAGCTTGCAGCTTGCAGCTTGCAGCTTGCAGCTTGCAGCTTGCAGCTACGGCTTCCTCGCGACCACCACCGCCCGTGCCGGGGCAGGGAGCCCCTCGATCGTGCGGCTGTGGTCGGCGGGGTCGAGGAACTCGGGCAGTGACTGGAAGCGCATCCACTCGGTGCTGCGCTGCTCTTCGACGCTGGTGACGCTGACGTCCACGCAGCGCACATCGACGAAGCCGGCGCGGCGCAGCCACAGTTCCAGCGCCGGCACCGATGGCAGGAACCACACGTTGCGCATCTGCGCATAGCGGTCCTCGGGCACCAGCACCTGCTGGGCGTCGCCTTCCACCACCAGGGTTTCCAGCACCAGCTCGCCGCCACGCACCAGGCAGTCCTTGAGGTCGAACAGGTGGTCGATGGGGGAGCGACGGTGATAGAGCACGCCCATGGAGAACACCGTGTCGAAGCCCTCCAGCCTGGCCGGCAGCTCTTCCAGGGCCAGGGGCAGGTGCCAGGCGGGCAGGTCCGGCAGGAAGCGCTTCATCGCCAGGAACTGGCAGAAGAACAGCCAGTTGGGGTCGATACCCACCACGCTCTCGGCACCGGCGCCGAGCATGCGCCACTGGTAGTAGCCATTGCCGCAGCCCACATCCAGCACGCGCTTGCCGCGCAGGTCGAGGTGCGGCGAGACCCGTGTCCATTTCCAGTCCGAGCGCCATTCGGTGTCGACGTGCACGCCGAATAGCTCGAAGGGCCCCTTGCGCCAGGGGATCAGCCCTTGCAGGGCCGTCTTCAGCGTGGCACGGGTGGCGTCGTCGCAGGGGCCGTCGAGGGCGAAGCGCCGGGCCAGTTCCACGCTGGTCGGGATCAGCGCAGGCAGGGCCTCCACCGCCGCGCCCCAGCGCGCCAGGTCACCGTGGCCGACGGCCAGCTTGGCGTCGAGTTGGGCGGGCAGGTCGGCGGCCCAGTCCTGCAGCGGGGTGCCCATCAGCGTCTGCTGCAGGGCGTCGAGGTCGAGCGTACGGATCATGGCAGGGCGATCAGCGAAGCGAAGTTGAGGCACTGGAACCAGGGCACCACGCGGGAGAAACCGGCCGCCAGCAGGCGCTCGCGGTGTTCCTCCAGGCTGTCCGGGCGCATCACGTTCTCCAGGGCGCTGCGTTTCTGGGCGATTTCCAGCTCGCTGTAGCCGTTGGCACGCTTGAAGTCGATGTGCAGGTCGGTGAGCAACTCGTGCTCCGCCGCGTCGTTGAAGCGCAGTTTCTCTGAGAGGATCAGCGCGCCACCTGGCAGCAGCGCCTGGCGGATGCGCGCCAGCAGGGCCTGGCGGTCCTCGCGGGCGACGAACTGCAGGGTGAAGTTCATCGCCACCAGGGAGGCGGGCTCGAAGTCCAGGGCGAGGATGTCGGCCTCCAGGACTTCCACCGGCAGCAGCTCCTGGTACATCGAGTCCTGGGCATGCAGGTATTCGCGGCAGCGCTCGACCATCGCCGCGGAGTTGTCCACGGCCAGCACCCGGCAGCCTTCGCTGCGCACGTGGCGGCGCAGGGCCTGGGTCACCGCGCCGAGGGAGGCGCCGAGGTCGTACAGGCGGGTATTGGGTTGCGCGAAGCGGGCGGCCAGCACGCCGATGTTCTCGACGATGGTCGGGTAGCCCGGCACCGAGCGCTTGATCATGTCCGGGAACACCTTGACCACGTCCTCGTTGAACGCGAAGTCGGTGACTTGTGCCTGAGGCGTGGCGTAGATGCGATCGGGGTTGTGCTTCACGGGGCCGGTACCAGCTGGTGGAAAGGCCGGCATTCTAGCCAAGACCGCGCCCGGCCAGAATCCCGGCGTGCCGATCGGTCGAAAATCAGCGTCGCCCGTGCAGCACCGCCGAGGCGACGATGCCCAGTTGCCCCAGCCAGTAGGTGAGCATGATGGCCAGCCCGGCCGCGTCGAAGGGCGTCACGAAGCGATTGATCCCCAGCAGGCTGTCCGAGACCACGAAGCACAGCGCCCCCAGCGCCGCGACCCGCACCGAACGCCGCCCCGGCCCGCGGGTGCCCAGGCGGGCCAGGGCGCGCCAGAGCATCGCGCTGATGGTCAGGGCATAGAGCGCCACCGGCACCAGCAGGCCGCCGAGGCCGCCACGGGCCAGCGACGCGAACATTCCGGCACCGAACAGCACCGCCAGCAGCAGCGCCAGGGGCGCCAGGTGCCGGGTGTCGGACAGGTAGGCGCCGATATAGGCCAGGTGGCCGAGCAGGAAGGCCGCCAGGCCGAAGACGAAGAAGTCCGGCGACCATTGCAGGAGCATGTCGCCGGCCAGGCACAGCAGCAGGCCCACTGCGACCCAGTGTCGATAGCGGCCGGGTGCGGCGCTGCGCAACAGCCAGGCGAGGAGGGCGAGGATGGGCACCGGCTTGGTCCACAGGCACAGCGTGGCCAGGTCGTTGGCATCGCCGTAGAGGTAGGCCAGCGCGCCGGCCAGCCCGATCAACAGCCACTGCATGGGAAACTCCTTGAATGGTTGGTGCGCGGCCGCCTTCCGGCGACTCGCGGTGGCCTTGGCAGCCTCGGACCACTGTGCGCATCGCCACGATCGGGCTCCAGGCGCAAAACGCCAGGGGCAGTCGCCGATTGCGCCGCTAGACTGAAAAACGCAACCCGCCACGAGGACAACGAAGTGATGAAGACGGTGACGCGCCTGCAGGCCGGATTCCTGCTGGCGATCGGCATGCTGGTCCTGAATATCGTGCTGCCGCTGGCCACAACCCGCTGGGTCGGCGGCGCCGAGCGCCAGCTGGAGCGGCATGAACACATGGGGCGTGAGCTGGCCGACCTCCTTTCGTCCCTCAAGGATGGCGAAACCGGCCAGCGCGGATTCGCCTTGACCGGCCGCGACGACTACCTGACACCGCTCTACCAGGGCTACGGCGATGTCGACAAGGACATGGCGCGCTTCCGGGTCACCTTGGCTGGCGACGAACTGTTCGATGACCTGCAGATACTCTTCGGCCTGATTGCCGAGCAGCGCACCTTCTTCGCCCGGGTCATCGAGCTGCGTCGCAGCGAAGGACTGGCCGCCGCCAGCGAGCTGATCGGCACCGGCAAGGGCAAGCAACTGATGGATGCGATCCGCCTGCGCCTCGGCGAAATGCAGGGCGTGGTCGAGCAGCGCGTGCTGCTGGCCAAGCAGGAAATCGAGTGGCGTGGCTGGGCCGGGATGGCGATGCTGGGGCTGATCACCCTGCTGGACCTGCTGGTGATCGCGCTGCTTTTCCACTTCACCTTCCGCATGCTGCGCGAGGGACGTGAAGCCCGTCTCGCCCAGGACATGCTCAGCGAACAACTGAGCCTGGGCATGCAGCGTGTGGAGCTGCGCAACCACCAGATATCTTTGTTGAGCCGCATGGCCGGTGCCCTGCATTCGGTGAACGAGTTCGACGAGTGCTTCGGCATCATCAGCCGCTTCGCCGGCCAGCTGTTCCCGCAGAGCGACGGTTGCCTGCACCTCTACCACCCCTCGCGGGACGTACTCGAAGAAGCCGGCCGCTGGGGCGGCTGGGAGGCCGGCAGCGTCGAGCTGTTCGAGCCCGACGACTGCTGGGCCATCCGTCGCGGGCAGAGCCACCTGGTGCTGGACGTGGACAAGGACCTGGTCTGCCCGCACCTGCACGAACGTCACCTGGCCCGGAACGGGTCGCTCTGCGTGCCCCTGATGGCCCAGGGCGAACCCCTGGGGGTGATGACCCTGTGCGGCGGGGGCGCCGACCTGGAGCTGGCCGAAGCCTTCGCCGAGCAGGTGTCCCTGGGCGTGGCCAACCTCAGCCTGCGTGAGAGCCTGCGCCAGCAGTCGGTGATGGACGCCCTGACCGGCCTGCACAACCGCCGCTTCCTCGACGAGACCCTGCGCCGCGAACTGCTGCGTGCCGGTCGCAAGCAGTCACCGGTGATCGTCGTCCTGCTGGATGTGGACCACTTCAAGCGCTTCAACGACACCTTCGGGCACGAAGCAGGCGACCTCGTCCTGCGCCACCTGGCGCTCGAAATGAAGCGCCACGTGCGCTCCAGCGACCTGGCCTGCCGCTACGGCGGCGAGGAGTTCGCCCTGGTGATGCCGGAGATCAGCCTCGAAGATGCCATCGATCGCTGCGAGGCGCTCCGTCTCGGGGTCACGCGCCTGCAGATCCGCTACGGCGGCCAGCCCCTGGGGCCCATCGCCATTTCCCTGGGCCTGGCTTGCTTCCCCGCCGATGGCGAAGGTGCCGATGCGCTGCTGCACGCTGCCGACAGTGCGCTGTACCAGGCCAAGCGCGCCGGCCGCAACCAGCTGTGCCTGTACCAGGGCTTGCGCGGCCAGCACAGCATCACCGCCGAGTCCTAGGCCCGGCGGTGGGCATCGTGGGATTGTGAGTGTTTCGCCTGCAGGGCCCGCCAGGTCGCGGGCCCTCGCGGTCAGTCGACGCTGACCTTGCAATCGAAGGTCTGCTCCGGCGCTACGTCGGCTTCCCAGGGGCGCTGGTAGACCAGCAGCAGGCGGCCTTCGCCGCTCTGCGCGGCGTTGAAGCGCCAGGTGGACTCGCCGGCGCCGCCCACCAGGCCGGCTTCCTCCGGCGTGTCGTACACCTCAGGGCCGAGGCTGCGCAGCACGCCTGGCGCGGCGT
The DNA here is from genome assembly GCF_037153275.1 of Pseudomonas sp. USHLN015. Classification (NCBI taxonomy): domain Bacteria; kingdom Pseudomonadati; phylum Pseudomonadota; class Gammaproteobacteria; order Pseudomonadales; family Pseudomonadaceae; genus Pseudomonas; species Pseudomonas sp. USHLN015. The sequence continues at coordinate 205,624 of NZ_JBBCKP010000002.1, read as the reverse complement.
CCTTCACCACCCAGCGGAAACCCGTGGTGGGATTGCTCGGCAGGGTCAGGACCAGCAACTGGCCCTTGTCCAGCTCGATGGGGCAACTGCTCTGTTTCTGCACCACCAGGCTGGTGGATTCGTGGGCGCACGCGGCCAGCAGCACCAGGGCGGCGGGCAGCAGCAGGCGGGGAAGGCGGGCAGGTTTCATGGACGGCTCCGTCGTTCAAGGGCCGGAGCAGCATATCCGCTGCTCCGGCCCCTGGGTAGGCACCGCAGGGATCAGCCGAAGAGCACCCTGGCCACATCGGAGAAGCGTCGGGCGAAATGCACCGTCATGCCCTCGCGCAGGTAGTCCGGCAATTCCTCGTAGGAGCCGCGGTTGGCCTCAGGGATGACCAGTTCGAAGATCTTCTGTCGCCGCGCGGCGATCACTTTCTCGCGCACCCCGCCGATGGGTAGCACCTGGCCGGTGAGGGTCAGCTCGCCGGTCATGGCCACGCCCTTCTTCGGTGCCTGGTCGCGGGCCAGGGAGAGCAGGGCGCTGGCCATGGTGATGCCGGCGCTGGGGCCATCCTTGGGCGTGGCGCCTTCCGGTACGTGGAGGTGGACGAAGGCCTGGTCGAAGAAGCCGGCGTCGCCCCCGAACTTCTTCAGGTTCGAACTGATGTAGCTGTAGGCGATCTCGGCCGACTCCTTCATCACCTCGCCCAACTGGCCGGTGAGCTTGAAACCGCGGTTCAGCGTATGGATGCGCGTCGCCTCGATCGGCAGCGTGGCGCCGCCCATGCTGGTCCAGGCCAGCCCGGTGATCACGCCGGTGCCCGAGAGCAGCTGCTCCTTGCGGAACGGCGGCATGCCGAGGAAGGGTTCCAGGTCCTTCTGCGCGACCTTGATCCTGGTCGCCGGGTCCTCCAGCAGCCTGACCACCGACTTGCGGATGATCTTGCCCAGCTGCTTCTCCAGCTGGCGCACCCCGGCCTCGCGGGCGTAGCCCTCGATCACCGCGGTCAGCGCGCCGTCGGTGATCGACAGGCGCTCCTTCGGCACCCCGGTGCGCTCCAGCAGGCGTGGCCACAGGTGGCGCTTGGCGATGGCGTGCTTCTCCTCGGTGATGTAGCCGGACAGGCGGATCACCTCCATGCGGTCCAGCAGGGGCCCGGGGATGGAGTCCAGGGTATTGGCCGTGCACACGAACAGCACCTTGGACAGGTCCATGCGCAGGTCCAGGTAGTGGTCGAGGAACTCGACGTTCTGCTCCGGGTCCAGCGTCTCCAGCAACGCCGACGCCGGGTCGCCCTGGTAGCTGGCGCCGAGCTTGTCGATCTCGTCGAGCATGATCACCGGGTTCATCACCTCCACTTCCTTCAGCGCCTGCACCAGCTTGCCGGGCAGGGCGCCGATGTAGGTGCGGCGGTGGCCCTTGATCTCGGCCTCGTCACGCATGCCGCCGACGCTGAAGCGGTAGAAGGGGCGCCCCAGGGATTCGGCGATGGACTTGCCGATGCTGGTCTTGCCCACGCCGGGCGGGCCCACCAGCAGCACGATGGAGCCGGCGATCTCGCCCTTGAAGGCGCCGACGGCGAGGAATTCGAGGATGCGGTTCTTGATGTCGTCGAGCCCCGCGTGGTGCGCATCGAGCACCTTGCGCGCATGGCCGAGGTCGAGCTTGTCCTTGCCGTACACGCCCCAGGGCACGCTCGTGGCCCAGTCCAGGTAGTTGCGCGTCACCGCATATTCCGGCGAGCCGGTCTCGAGGATCGACAGCTTGTTCAGCTCCTCGTCTATGCGCTTCTTCGCCTGCTCCGGCAGGACCTTGCCCGCCAGGCGCTGCTGGAACTGCTCGGCGTCGGCGCTGCGGTCGTCCTTGGTGATGCCCAGCTCCTGCTGGATGATCTTCAGCTGCTCCTTGAGGAAGAACTCGCGCTGGTGCTGGCCGATCTTACGGTTCACCTCGGCGGAGAGCTCGCTCTGCAGGCGCGCCACCTCCACTTCCTTGCGCAACAGCGGCAGCACCTTCTCCATGCGCTTGAGCACCGGCACCGTGTCCAGCACCTCCTGCAGCTCCCTGGCCGGGGCGCTGGTCAGCGCGGCGGCGAAGTCGGTGAGCGGCGAGGGGTCGTTGGGACTGAAGCGGTTGAGGTAGTTCTTCAGCTCCTCGCTGTACAGCGGGTTGAGCGGCAGCAGCTCCTTGATGGCGTTGATCAGCGCCATCCCGTAGGCCTTCACCTCGTCGCGCTGGTCCGCCGGGTTGCGTGGGTAGTCCACCTCCACCAGGTAGGGCGGGCGATGGCGCTTGAGCCAGCCCCGGATGCGCACCCGCGACAGGCCCTGGGCGACGAACTGCAGCTTGCCGCCCTCGCGGCTGGCGTGGTGCACGCGCACCAGGGTGCCGTGTTCCGGCAGGGTGGACGGGTCGAAGTGGCGCGGGTCCTCCGGCGGGTTCTCCATGAAGAACAGCGCCAGGCAGTGATGGTCGGTCTTGGCCACCAGTTCCAGGGTCTCGGCCCAGGGCTCCTCGTTGACGATCACCGGCAACACCTGGGCCGGGAAGAACGGGCGGTTGTGGATGGGAATGATGTAGACCGTGTCCGGCAATGTCTGTCCGGGCAGGACCAGGCCTGTGCTGTGCGGGGCGGTCGCTTCTTCGACCAGATCGGCGTTGATGTCCTGATCGCTCATTGGGCACCTGGTAGCTGGGAATTGAAGGCGTGTGGTCGGGGCATGTGAGGCAGATGGGGCTGTATCGCGGGCTTTTCAAGCGCGTGGGTCGCCCTCGTGCTGCCCGGCGGTGCTGGGCAACGGCTGGCCACTTGCCTAAAATGCGCAAATTCTGACCACGACCCGCCATGCTAGTTGCCCGCCTCCTGCGCCTCGATGAACAGGCCCACGCCCACGCCCACGGTCATCACCAACTGGTGATGTCCCTGGCTGGCCGCGCCGAGTTCGAGGTGAACGGCCGGGGCGGCGAGGTCTGCCGCATGCGCGCCTGCCTGGTGCCGGGGGATGCCGAACACCAGTTCGCCGGCATGGGCGAGAACCGCATGCTGATCCTCGACCTGGACGAGCAGGGCACCAGCAGCGAAGACCGCGAACTGCTCGTGCGCCTGTTCGAGACCCCGCGCTACCCCGAGCTGGACGCCGATTTCCAGAACCTCCTGAGCTACGCCGGCGCCGAGCTGGCGCGCTACGGCAGCGACCCGATCCTCGCCCGCTCACTGGGCGGCGTGCTGCTGCGGGCGCTGCATCTGCGCCTGTTCGGCGACTCGCCCCGGCGCCCGGTCGGTGGGCTCGACCTCGAACCCCTCGATGAGCACATCCGACAGAACCTGGCGCGGCGCATCAGCGTCGCCGAACTGGCCCAGGTCGCCTGCCTCAGTCCCAGCCATTTCCATGCCCAGTTCAAGGACAGCGTGGGCCTGAGTCCCCACCAGTACCTGCTCAAGACCCGCCTCGATCGCGCCGCCAGGCTGCTGCGCGAAAGCGACCTGGCGCTGGTGCGCATCGCCGAGGAATGCGGCTTTTCCAGCCAGAGCGCACTGACCAACGCCATGCGCCGCTACCTCGGCCTCACCCCCCGGCGCCTGCGCAGCGGCCACTGAAGCGAAGGTGATGGCCAGTTGCTTCCGCCGGCCGCGTGAAGTTCCGCCGATCAGCTAATCTGCAATCCAACTGGTTCGCACAGGCCAGGGGCATGGCGCACGAGCCGGCCCCCGCCGGCCGTTGAAAGGGTGGAAGACGACATGCTGCGCGTCACTCCATGGGCCCCCGGGGTGGGCCTGATCGGTCTTTTGTGCTGCCTGGGCGGCACACTCTCGGCGGCGACCCTGCAGGGCGAGGTGGTCGACGGCCATGGCCAGCCCCTGGGCAATGCGGTGCTCAGCCTGAAGGGTCCTTCGGGCAGCGCCGCCATCCCCGACACGGGCGTGATGGACCAGCGCGACAAGCAATTCGCCCCCTACGTGCTGGCTGTGCATACCGGCACCGCGGTGAGCTTCCCCAACAGCGACAACATCCGCCACCACGTCTACTCCTTCTCACCTGCCAAGCGCTTCGAGCTGCGCCTCTACCAGGGCACGCCGTCTACGCCCGTGGTGTTCGACAAGCCCGGCGTGGTGGTGCTCGGCTGCAACATCCATGACTGGATGCTCGGCTACGTGTACATCACCGACGATCCCTTCTTCGTCGTCAGCGATGATGCCGGCCGTCTCAGTCTCGACCTGCCACCGGGGCGCTATGTCGCCAGCCTGTGGCACCCCCAGGTCGCCGGCATGCTGCCGGTCGCGGCGGGGGAGATCGAGATCACGGCCACGGGCCTTAAGCAGCGGTTCCCGCTGACGCTGCAGGGCGCGCCCGCCGCACAACCCCCGGCACCGGCGGAAAAGGGCTTCGGCGACGCATTCAAGAGGGCCACGGGTGAGGCTCAGTAACAGCTTCCAGGCGCGCATCGCCTGCGTACTCATCCTGCTCCTGCTGGTGGTGGTCGGCGCGTTGTACTTCGCCTTCAAGGCCGCCACCGGCGCCGCCGTGCAGGCCCAGGCGCGCGAGGAGCTGGACATCGGCGGACGGGTGTTCGTCCGCCTGCTGGAGTTGCGCAGTCGCCAGTTGCACGACGCCGTCCAGGTGCTGGCGGCCGACTTCGGCTTTAAGGAAGCCGTCGCCAGTGGTGACGAGCAAACCATTCGCTCCGCCCTGGGCAACTCCGGTGCCCGCATCAACGCCGGCGCGGTGATGCTCCTGGGCATGGATGGCAAGCTGCAGGTCTCCACCGCCGAGCGGCTCGGCAGCGACTCTTCCGCGCGCCTCGCCGAACTGATGCAGGAGCACCAGCGCAACGGCGGGCAGGGCCTCCTGCAACCCATCGACGACGATATCTACTTGCTGGTAGAGGCCAATGTCACCGCGCCCATACCCATCGCTCGCGTGGTGATGGGCTTCCGCCTGGACGCCGACTTCGCCAGCGAGATGCGTGAACTCACCCACCTCGACATGAGCCTGGTGGCGACGCAGGCGGGCAAGCCGGACATCTGGCTCAGCACCTTGTCGGGCGACATCGAGCAGGAGCTCAGGGGCGAGATCAAGGCCAGCGATGGCGACATCCTGCGCATCGGCGAACGGCGCTACATGGATCGTCGCATGGTGCTGTCCAGTGGCTCGGACTACCAGGTGCTGCTGCTACTGCACAAATCCCTGGAGCAGGCACAGCAGGCCTTCGCACCTCTGGATCGGGACATCCTGCTGATCGCCCTCTGCGCGCTGCTCGGCTCCCTCGCCGGCGCGTTGCTGCTGGCCCGCAGCGTATCGCAACCGGTAAGGCAACTAGCCCTCGCCACCCGGCGCATCGGCGAAGGCGACTACCAGAGCGTCATCGAACTGGATCGCTCCGACGAGCTCGGGCAACTGGCCGGCGCGATCAACCGCATGCGCGAGGATATCGCCGAGCGCGAGCGCCAGCTTGCCCACAACGCCCTGCACGATCCGCTCACCGGTCTGCCCAACCGCACCCTGGCACTCGACCGGCTGGGCAGTGCCATCACCTCCGAGCGTCCCACCGCACTGCTGCACCTGGGCATCGGCAATTTCCGTTCGGTCAACGAAACCTGCGGCCCCGGCGGTGGCGACTTCGCCCTGCAGCAGATCTGCCGACGCCTGCAAGCGACCCTGCGACCCGGCGACAGCCTGGCGCGGCTGGTCGCCGACGAGTTCTTGCTGCTGCTCGGGGGGGCCGACCGCGACAGCGCGGTGGCCGCGGCGGACAAGCTCCAGCAACTGCTGATCAAGCCCCTGCGCATCGGCAGCCTCGACGTCGCCATCGACTCACGCATCGGTATCGCCTGTTACCCCGCCGACGGCGGCGCGCCGGACGAATTGCTGCGTCGCGCCAGCATCGCCATGCAGGACGCCGCCCAGGCGCCCGGCCACCTGCAGCTCTACCAGCAGGGCCGTGACGACGCCCAGCAACGCCAGGTGGTGCTGATCCGCGACCTGCGCCATGCCGCCGGGCGCGGCGAGCTGGTGCTGCACTACCAGCCCAAGCTCGACATCGCCGAAGGCCGGGTGCTCCAGGCCGAGGCGCTGCTGCGCTGGCAGCACCGGCACCTGGGCATGGTCTCGCCCGGGGAATTCATCCCGCTGGCCGAGCGCACCGGCAGCATCCAGTCGCTCACCGCCTGGGTCATCGAAGAAGTGCTGCGCCAGCTCCAGGAATGGGCGGGGCGGGGGCTCGATCTGCAGGTCTCGCTGAACATCTCCGCCGACGACCTGATGAGCCGCGACCTGGTCGAGCGGGTGTCGGCGCTGCTGCGCAACTACCGTGTGCACCCCGGGCAGGTGGTCTTCGAGATCACCGAAAGCGCGGTCATGGCCGACCCCGTGCAGGCGCTCCGTGTGCTCGACGGCCTGCGCGACCTGGGCATCAGCCTGTCGGTGGACGATTTCGGCACCGGCTACTCCTCCCTCGCGCAGCTCAAGAGCATGCCGGTGCAGGAGTTGAAGATCGACCAGTCCTTCATCCGCGAGCTGGACGAGACCAGCGAGGACGCGGTGATCGTTCGCTCCACCATCGAGATGAGCCACAGCCTCGGCCTCAAGGTGGTCGCCGAGGGCGTCGAGCATGCCCACAGCCTGCGCCTGCTCGAACGCTGGCGCTGCGACACCGCCCAGGGCTACCTGATCAGCCGGCCGCTGTCGGCCAGCGCCTTCGAGGCCTGGATCGCCCAGCCACTGCGCTCACCCGTCGCCGCGGTGCACTGACCATGAACCGATACCTCGTCCTGCTCATAGCCCTGTCCCTGCCCGCGGTTGCGATCGCCGGCGAGGGGCGCCTGCTGGCCACCGGCGGCGCCACCAGCATCGAAGGCTCCGCCGGCGGCGGCATCACCCCCTGGGCGGTGCTGGCCGGCTATGGCGAGAAGGGCGAGTGGGGCGCCACGGCCTTCGCCACCCGTGTCGAGACCGGCGACTACCGCCTCGACGCCGCCGGGGTGGCCGCCTCCTGGGACAACCGCTTGGAGCTGTCCTACGCCCGCCAGCGCTTCGACCTCGGCACCCTGGCCCGCGACCTGTCGTTGCCGGAGAACACCCTCAGTCAGGATGTGGTCGGGCTCAAGGTGCGGCTGTTCGGCGACCTGATCTACGACCCGCTGCCGCAGGTGTCCCTGGGCCTGCAATACAAGCGGCAGAAGGACTTCCTCATCCCCTCCCTGGTGGGCGCCCGGCGCGACGAAGACACCGAGGGCTACCTCGCCGTCAGTCGCCTCATCCTCGGCGGCGCCTTCGGCTACAACCTGCTGCTCAATGGCGGGCTGCGCTACAGCCGGGCCAACGAACTGGGCCTGCTGGGCTTCGGCGGTGACCGGCGCGACGAGCGCTCGCTGCTCAAGGAAGGCGCCATCGCCGTGCTGCCCGACCGCCACTGGGCCGTTGGCATCGAATATCGGGAAAAGCCCGACAACCTGAGCTTCGCGGGTGAAAGCGACTGGGCGGACCTGTTCATCGGCTACTTCCCCAACAAGAACCTGGCGGTGGTGCTGGCCTATGCGCGCCTCGGCGAGATCGCCACCCTCGACCACCAGGACGGCGTCTACCTGTCCGTGCAGGGGAGCTTCTGACATGCGCCGCCTGCTCATCGCCGCCGCCCTGGTCCTGGTGGCCGCCTGTGCCCAGCAGCCGCCCAGGGACGACAGCCTCTACCAGGACCTGGGTGGCAAGGCCGGCATCACCCGCATCGTCGAAGGCATGTTGCTGAACATCGCCAGGGACCCGCGCATCGTCGAGCACTTCCGCAACATCGACATCGAACGCCTGCGCGACAAGCTGGTGGAGCAGTTCTGCGTCGAGGCCGGCGGCCCCTGCCGGTACACCGGCGACAGCATGGAGGAGAGCCACAAGGGCCAGCAGCTCACCGAAAGCGACTTCAACGCCCTGGTCGAGAACCTGCAGGACGCCATGGATGCCGAGGGGATCGCCAGCCGCACGCAGAATCGCCTACTCGCGCGCCTCGCCCCGATGCGCGGTCAGGTCATCCACAGGTAGCATTGCAGAGCGGTGGTTGCACCTTTAGGTGCAACCGGGTTGCCCCTCTTGTCGGACAGTCGGAGGATTTGGCAATAACTCCGGAGCTTTTCGAAAGAAAAGGCGGCCTGCGCTCTCTACATTCCGCTGTCCCTTTCGCGCGCCCGGGTCGACACTTGACCGGGAGGCGATCCGACGTAGCCAGACCGGACCAGGAAGACCCGGTGCAGTCCGGATGGCTTGGCGTCTCGTCCTGCGGCGAGGCCTGACGCCTGAGCACCGACTACGGGCAGAGGTTGCACCCCATGGGTTGCGCCGGGCCTGCAAACCAATCGGTAGTCGCCCCGAGCAACTGCCAAATGCCAACCAGAGAGATGCGGAATACCCGTCCCGTCTCAATAACAACAAACGACAGGGGAGACCCCCAATGAGTATGAGCAACCCGATGCTGATCACCTTCGTGATCTATATCGCTGCCATGGTTCTGATCGGCTTCGTTGCCTATCGTTCCACCAACAACCTCTCCGACTACATCCTCGGTGGCCGCAGCCTCGGCAGCTTCGTCACCGCGCTGTCGGCCGGCGCTTCCGACATGAGCGGCTGGCTGCTGATGGGCCTGCCGGGCGCCATCTACCTCTCCGGCCTGTCCGAGGCCTGGATCGCCATCGGCCTGATCGTCGGTGCCTACCTGAACTGGCTGCTGGTGGCCGGCCGCCTGCGCGTGCAGACCGAGCACAACGGCAACGCCCTGACCCTGCCGGACTTCTTCACCAACCGCTTCGAAGACAACAGCCGCGTACTGCGCATCTTCTCCGCCGTGGTGATCCTGGTGTTCTTCACCATCTACTGCGCCTCCGGCATCGTCGCCGGCGCCCGCCTCTTCGAAAGCACCTTCGGCCTGTCCTACGAGACGGCGCTGTGGGCCGGTGCCGCCGCCACCATCGCCTACACCTTCGTCGGTGGCTTCCTGGCGGTGAGCTGGACCGACACCGTGCAGGCGACCCTGATGATCTTCGCCCTGATCCTCACCCCCGTCGTGGTGATGATGATCAACGGCGGCATCGAGCCGACCTTCGCTGCCATCGAGCTGCAGGACGCCGCCCACTTCGACATGCTCAAGGGCGCCACCTTCATCGGCGTGATCTCGCTGATGGCCTGGGGCCTGGGCTACTTCGGCCAGCCGCACATCCTGGCGCGCTTCATGGCCGCCGATTCGGTGAAGTCCATCCCCAACGCCCGCCGCATCTCCATGACCTGGATGATCGCCTGCCTGGGCGGCGCGGTCGCCGTCGGCTTCTTCGGCATCGCCTACTTCTCCGCTCACCCGGAAGTGGCCGGCCCGGTCACCGCCAACCCCGAGCGCGTGTTCATCGAACTGGCCAAGCTGCTGTTCAACCCCTGGGTTGCCGGCGTGCTGCTGTCCGCCATCCTGGCGGCCGTGATGTCCACCCTGAGCTGCCAGCTGCTGGTGTGCTCCAGTGCCCTGACCGAAGACTTCTACAAGGCCTTCTTCCGCAAGAACGCCAGCCAGAACGAACTGGTCTGGGTCGGCCGCGCCATGGTGCTGCTGGTGGCCGTGATCGCCATCGCCATCGCCTCCAACCCCGAGAGCAAGGTGCTGGGCCTGGTGTCCTACGCCTGGGCCGGCTTCGGTGCCGCCTTCGGCCCGGTGGTGATCCTCTCCCTGGTGTGGAAGGGCATGACCCGCAACGGTGCCCTGGCGGGCATGATGCTGGGCGCCGTCACCGTGATCCTGTGGAAGAACCTCCTCGGCTGGACCGGCCTGTACGAAATCATCCCGGGCTTCATCCTCGCCACCCTCGGCATCCTGATCTTCAGCCGCATCGGCAACGGCCCCTCCGCCGCGATGATCAAGCGCTTCGACGAAGCCGAGAAGGAATACCAGGACGCCAGCGCCTGATGCCTAGAGCGCCCGGGCCGCAGAGCCCGGGCAGCGAAGAGTTTGATAGTGCTTCAACGGCCCTCGTCCTCGGACCTGGGCCGTTTTTTTTAGCGGTGTCTGCATCAGGTGTTGCTGGGAGATTTCCAGTTCAGCCGATTGCAGAGTTCCGTTGGGGCTTCCGGTTTCGCCCCTCCCCAGGCGAGTCCCTCGCTTGATCATCGATGTGCGAATCACGCTCGGGGCGAAGCGGTTTCCGTAGGGTGGCGTAGAGCGAAGCGAAACCCACGCGGTGGGCATGGCAGGGAGCCATGAATGCCCTGAAGGCAACGTGCTTGAGCTTGTTCGTTGAGCCCGCAACAGATGACGCAGACAGGGACTTTTTTATGCCCGCAGAGATCCCCGCCCCACTGAGGCGGGGCGAGTTGCACGTTGTGGAAGGGAAGGGCCCGGCACAGGGCCGGGCCTGGTCGTATCGCGGATGATCAGTTCATGCCCAGCCAGGTGGGCAGTGCCAGGGAGATCCAGGGCACGTAGGTGATGAACAGCAGGAAGACCAGCAGGATCATCAGCCAGGGCATGGCGGCGCGGATTGTGGAGGTGAGCGGCATGCCCGTCACCGCGGAGGTGACGAACAGGTTGAGCCCCACGGGCGGGGTGATCAGGCCGATCTCCATGTTCACGACCATGATGATGCCGAGGTGGATCGGGTCGATGCCCAGCTTCATGGCGATGGGGAAGAGGATGGGCGCGAGGATCAGGATGATCGCCGAGGGCTCCATGAAGGCGCCGGCCACCAGCAGCACGATGTTGACCATGAGCAGGAACATGAAGGGGGTGAGCCCCGCTTCGATGACCCAGGCGGTGATCTGCTGGGGCAGTTGCTCGGTGGTCAGCACGTGGGCGAAGAGCATGGCGTTGGCGATGATGAACATCAGCATGATCGACAGCTTGCCCGACTCCAGCAGCACCTTCGGCGCCTCGCTGAGCTTCATGTCCTTGTAGACGAACAGGGCGATGAAGGCCGAATAGACGGCGGCCACGGCAGCGGCCTCGGTGGGGGTGAACATGCCGGAGTAGATGCCGCCGAGGATGATCACCATCAGCAGCAGGCCCCAGATCGCCTTGCGCGCGGCGCTGAGCCATTCGCGGAAGGTGGCGCGGGGCATCGCCGGCAGGTTCTTCTTCACCGCGATGATGTAGATCGCCACCATCAGCACCACGCCCAGCAGCAGGCCGGGGACGACGCCGGCCATGAACAGCTTGCCCACCGAGGTTTCGGTGGCGGCGGCGTAGACCACCATCACGATGGACGGCGGGATGAGGATGCCCAGGGTGCCGGCGTTGCACACGATGCCGGCGCCGAACGCCTGCGGGTAGCCGGAGCGCACCATGCCGGCGATGGCGATGGAGCCCACCGCGGCCACCGTGGCGGGGCTGGAGCCCGAGAGTGCGGCGAACAGCATGCACGCCAGCACCGCCGCGATGGCGAGGCCGCCACGGATGTGGCCGACGCAGGCGTTGGCGAAGTCGATCAGGCGCTTGGCCACGCCGCCGGTGGTCATGAAGGCGCCGGCCAGCAGGAAGAAGGGGATGGCCAGCAGGGTGTAGTGCTCGGAGGTCTCGAACAGCTTGATCGCCAGCGAGCGCACCGAGTCGGGGCTGAACAGCATGATGGTCACCGAGCCCGCCAGGCCCAGGGAAATGGCGATGGGCACGCCGATGAACATCAGCAGGAACAGCAGCAGGAAGAGGAACAGGATGGTCATTGCTTGCCTTCCTCGTGCTCGGTGAGTTTCAGCGCATCGGCAGCTTCGTCGGCCAGGCCGAGCCCGGTCTGCCGGTTCTGCAGCAGGCGCACGAGGATTTCGCCGTAGCGGATGAACACCATGGCGAAGCCGAGCGGCACGATAAGCGCGATATGCCATTGCATGACGCCGTAGTGGCCGAGGTCTTCCGCGCCGATGGCGGCGGTGAACAGGGTCTGCACCCACTCGAAGCTGGCCACGCCCAGCAGGCCGGCGTAGGCCAGGCAGCAGAGGCAGGCGATGACGCCGATGATGCGTTGGACCTTGCGAGGGGTGAGCCTGACCAGGGCGTCGACGCCGATGTGGCCGGCGGTGCGCACGCCATAGGAGAGGCCGAAGAAGATCAGCCAGGCGAACAGGGCCTTGGTCAGCGAGGTGCTCCAGGTCATGGCCTGGGCCATGCCCATGATGCTGTCGCCGATGGCGAAGAGCCGCTCGCTCGCGCCCTCCCAGCGGTCGGCGAGGCTGTAGAACAGGGTGTAGAGGTTGTTGAGGATCACGTAGACGAAGGTGACCAGCGTCATGGCCGCCAGGAGGAAGGCGATGAAGCCTTCCTCGAAGTGGTCCCAGACGCGCCTTAGGGTGTTCATGGATGGCGTCTCCCGAGCTATGGAAGCGGTGCCGGCGCGGTGGGCCCGCGCCGGCCGGCGTTTACTGGGCCTGGTTGGCCGCTTCGGCTGCCTTGATCAGGTCGGCGCCGATCTCGCCTTCGAACTTCTTCCACACCGGCTTCATCGCGTCGCGCCACTCGTTGCGCTGCTCGGGGGTGAGCTCGATGATCTCGCTGGTCTTGGCCTCGATGATGCGCTGCTTGTCGCCCTGGTTGAGGGCCTCGGCCTGCTTGTTCACCTCGGCGGTGACTTCCTGGGTGATCTTCTCCAGCTCGCTGCGCACATCCGGCGGCAGGCCGTTCCAGAACTTGGTGTTGGTGATCAGCATGTAGTCGAGCACACCGTGGTTGGACTCGGTGATGTACTTCTGCACTTCATGCATCTTCTGCGAGTAGATGTTCGACCAGGGGTTCTCGGCGCCGTTGACCACGCCGGTCTGCAGGCCCTGGTAGACCTCGGCGAAGCTCATCTTGCGCGGGTTGGCGCGCACGGCCTTGAACTGCTCCTCGAGCACGGCGGAGGCCTGCACGCGGAACTTCAGGCCGCGCGCGTCCTTGGGTTCGCGCAGGGGCTTGTTGGCCGAGAGCTGCTTCATGCCGTTGTGCCAGTAGCCCAGCCCGGTGATGTTCTTGCTTTCCATGGACTTCAGCAGGCCCTGGCCCTCGGGGCTGAGCTGGAAGCGGTCGACGGCCTGGATGTCGTTGAACAGGAAGGGCAGGTCGAACAGCTGCACCTGCTTGGTGTACTGCTCGAACTTGGCCAGCGACGGCGCGATCATCTGCACGTCGCCCAGCAGCAGCGCCTCCATTTCCTTGCCGTCGCCGAAGAGCGAGGAGTTCGGGTAGACCTCGACCTTGACCTTGCCGGCCAGGCGCTCCTCCGCGAGCTTCTTGAACAGCAGCGCGCCCTGGCCCTTGGGCGTGTGTTCGGCGACGACGTGGGAGAACTTGATGACGATGGGGTCGGCAGCGTGCGCCAGGCTGGCGGCACCCAGGGCGAGTGCGCAGGCGAGCGCTTTTAACGTGGGTTTGAACATGGGACTTCCTCTTGTAGTTGTAAGCAGATCCATGCGCGGGGAGCGCTACTACGGCTGACAAGAGCAAGTCTAGGCGCTGGCCAGAGGGAAAGCGGTCAGTACCCGGATCACGGCCAGTCTTGTTCTTGTCGGCTCGCTGGCGATCCGATGGCAAGTCCCGTACCAGACGCGCGGGTAGGGCCGGAGGCTCGGGCCTCGAGGCGTTTGGCCGCGAAACCGGGCGGGTTGGAAATGGCGAAAAACCGCCCATCTGTCGCGATTTGGTGGCGGAAATCCGCCGTGTCCGGCGCCTGCCGTGGCCGCCCGTGCAAGCGGGGTCAGTGCGGCCGTATCGAACCGCATTCGCGGCTCAACCAGTCGAAGAACGCCTTCACCGGTGGGTGCCGCTCGCGGCCGGGGACGCAGAGGGTGGAATAGCCCGCGCCCTCGACGCTGATCTCCGGCCGGTAGGGCACCAGCAGGCCGTTGGCGACGCTCTCGGAGACCAGGATGGAGCTCGCCAGCACCAGCCCCTGGCCGGCGATGGCGGCTTGCAGGGCGTAGTGCTCCTCCGCGTATTCGCGTTGCGCCGCGGTTTCCAGCAGGTGCTCCTCACCGGCGGCCTGGCACCAGGCCTTCCAGCCCAGTTCATAGAGCTGCGCGTTGTGCCAGCGGATGGTGATCAGCGTCGGCACCGCCCTGCCCAGGCTGGCGACCAGGGCCGGGGCGCCGTAGACGCCGAAGCACTCGTCGAGCAGGCACTGGCTGTGCAGGCTGGGGTAGTGCGTGGTGCCGTAGCGGATCACCAGGTCGACACTGGCGTCCTGGTGCAGGTCCACCAGGGTATTGCGGGTGTCCAGGCGCAGGCTGATGGCCGGGTGGGCGGCGTAGAAGCGCCCCAGCCGGGGAATCAGCCAGAGCGCGGCGAAGGCCGGCGTGGTGGAGAGGGTCAACTGGCCGCCGCTGCGTTGCGGGCGCAACTGGTCGAGGGTCTGGGTCACGTCCAGCAGCGCCCCGTGCAGGCTGCCGAACAGCTGCTGGCCACAGTCGGTCAGGCGCACGCTGCGGGGCAGGCGCTCGAACAGCGGCACACCGAGCCAGCCTTCCAGGCTGCGGATCTGGTGGGACACCGCCGTCGGCGTCACCGCCAGCTCCTCGGCGGCGGCCTTGAAGCTCAGCAGGCGGGCGGCGGACTCGAAGGTGCGCAGGGCGGTCAGGGGCAGGTTGGCGAACATCTGGGCTCCACGGATGAAATGGATTCATCCTGGTGAACTAAGGGTCATTTGTCCGGAAATACGGCTGGCCCTAGCTTAGTTCCTGTGTTCAGGCCGGTCACCGGCTTGATGAAGACAACCGGAAGCAGGAGCTACAGATGAGCCGTATTCTTTCCATCCAGGGCAGCCCCCGTGGCGAGCGTTCCCACTCGCGGCGCCTGCAGGAGGCTTTCCTCACCGCCTGGCAGGGCCGGGACGCCGACCGCCAGGTGGTGCGCCGCGAAGTCGGCCGCTCGCCCATCCCGGCGGTCACCGAAGGCTGGATCGCCGCCGCCTTCCACCCCGAACCCGAGCAGCGCACCGAGGTGATGAAGGCCGACCTGGCCCTCAGCGACCTGCTGGTGGACGAGCTGTTCGCCGCCGACCGCCTGGTGATCGCCGCGCCCATGTACAACTTCGGCGTGCCCAGCGGGGTCAAGGCCTGGGTCGACCAGATCGTGCGCATCCGCCGCACCTTCGACTTCGACCCGAGCCGCCCGGGCAACCCCTACACGCCGCTGGTGCTGGGGCGCAAGGCGCTGATCATCACCACCCGTGGCGACCACGGCTACGGCCCCGGCGGCGTCAACGCCCACATGAACCACGCCGACACCTACCTGCGCGACGTGCTGAGCTACATCGGCATCACCGACGTCAGCGTGGTGGCGGTGGAGAACGACGAGTTCGGCGGCGACGCCTTCCAGCAGTCCTACCAGCGTGCCGAGCGCGCCCTGGTGGAACTGGCCGAGGTCTTCTGAGGAGGTCGCCATGGCCTGGCTGTTCCTGCTGATCGCGGCGTTCTTCGAAGTGCTCTTCGCCATGAGCATGAAGTACGCCAACGGCTTCACCCAACCGCTGCCCAGCGCCCTGGTGGTGCTGGCGGCCATCGCCGGCATCTACTTCCTGACCCTGGCCATGCGCGTGCTGCCGGTGAGCGTCGCCTACCCGATCTGGACCGCCATCGGCACCCTCGGCACCGTCATCCTCGGCGTGGCGCTGCTGGGCGAGTCCATCACCCCGGTAAAGCTGCTGTCGGTGGCGCTGATCATCGCCGGGGTGGCGGGGTTGAAGTGACAGGCCGCTGCTCGGTTGTGACCGGTATGTAGGGTGGAGGTCGCTTTTCACCTCCACCAGACGGAGTCGAGCGCGGCACGCCGGGGGGCGTGAAACACCGCATCGATGGGTTTCGCTTCGCTCTACGCCATCCCACGAAAGCGCAAGGCATCGCGAATGAATTCGCTCCCACGAGGGCGGTGCTGCGCGCCGCTTGGCGACTGAAGTCGCCCCTACGAAGGTTCCTGTGCATCGGCCCTTCGCAAGGCGTTGCCATTGCCCTAAGCTGCCACGCTTTCCCACCCCATCGAGGCCTTTACGTGAGCTCCCAAGACCCCCTGCACGGCATGACCCTGGCGAAGATCCTCGAAGAGCTGGTCGCCAAGTACGGTTGGGACGGCCTGGCCAAGCGCATCGATATCCGCTGCTTCAAGAGCGACCCGAGCATCAAGTCGAGCCTGACCTTCCTGCGCAAGACGCCCTGGGCGCGGGAGAAGGTCGAGTCGCTGTTCATCGACGTGCGTCGCCGCCAGGAGTGAGCCCTCAGAGCCGGCTGGCCTGCACCGAGGCTTCCGGCATCTGGCACAGGGTGGCGCGGCCGGGTTCCAGGTAGGGCTGGAGGATGGGTGCCATGCCCTTCATCACCTGCACCGGCAGCGCCGAAGTGAAGCGGAAGTTCGAGGCCTGGCTGCCCGCCACGTAGGCGGTCAGCGTGCCGAAGTGCCGGGGCCCCAGGTAGAAGACGAAGGTGGCGGTGCGGTTCAGCGCCTTGGAGCTGATCACCTGGCCGCCGCGCCCCACGGTCTGCAGGCGGTTGTCGCCGGTGCCGGTCTTGCCGCCCATCACCAGCGGCTTGCCGTCGGGCTGGGTGAAGGTGCCCTGCAGGCGCCGCGCGGTGCCGGCGTCCACCACCTGCGAGAGCGCCTCGCGCAGCGCCGTCGCCACTTCCGAGGCCATCACCCGCTTGCCCGGCACCGCCGCATGGCTGAGCTGGGTTTCGTAGGGCGTGTCGGCGGCGAAGTGCAGGCGGTCGATGCGCACCGTGGGCAGGCGTACGCCGTCGTTGACGATGATCCCCATCAGTTCCGCCAGCGCCGCCGGGCGGTCGCCGGAACTGCCCAGCGCGGTGGCCAGCGACGGCACCAGGTGGTCGAACGGGTAGCCCAGCTGGCGCCACTGCTGGTGGATGTCGAGGAAGGCTTCCACCTCCAGCATGATGCGGATGCGCTTGTCCCGCGCGTTCTTGCGCTGCGACTTGAACAGCCAGCCATACACCTCGCTGCGCGGCCCGCCGCTGGCTTCCACCGCCTCGCGGTAGGTCGCCTGCGGGTGCCCCTGCAGGTAGGCCAGCAACCACAGCTCCAGCGGGTGCACCCGCGCCACGTAGCCTTGGTCGTTGAGGTTGAAGGCGCCGGGGCCGTAGCGGTCGTACAGCTGGTCGAGGCGCTTGTCGCCCAGCGCTTCGTTGGGCAGGCGCTCGCGCATGAAGGCGGCGAAGGTGGCGCGGTCGGCCTGGGGTTGCAGGTAGCGGTGGATGGCGGCGAGGCGCGAGGCCCAGGGGCGCAGGCCGTCGAGGAAGGTGGCCATGCGCTCGTCGGCGTCCTTGCCCTTGTACTTGTTCCAGAAGCGCAGCAGGTAGGTCTGGCTCTCGCGGGAGACGAACAGGTCCAGGTAACCCTGGCGGCGTGGGTCCTTGTCGTCGGACAGCAGCGCCACCTTGCCGCCGTCGGGGCGGTAGATGTCGTGGCGCACGATGTCGCGCAACAGGCGCACGAAGGGCAGGTTGATCGACTCGCGCAGGGCGTCGCGCAGGGTCGGGTTGCGGCCGTTGTCCTCCTTGCGGAAGTTGCTGAAGGTGTGCAGCCCGCCGCCGGTGAAGAAGCGCTCGAAGGGGTTGGCCGAGTAGGTGCGGTCCAGCGCCGCCGCCAGCATCGGTGCCAGGCTGCGGTCGCTGGTGCCGGCCAGGTAGTCGAGGGCCCAGCGGCTCAGCGCGTCCAGCGGGTCGACCCGCACCTTGCGCAGCTCCGCCGCCGGCATCTGGCCGTAGCGCGCGTGCAGCGCGGCGATGTAGTCGAGGTAGGTGGCCAGCACCCGCAGCTTGGCGGTGGAGCCCAACTCCAGCTTGCTGCCCTCGTTGATGTCGAAGGGCTGGTCGGTGTTGTCGGTCTGCACGCGCACCTGGTTGCCCGAGGGGGTGCGCTCGAAAAGGGTGAAGCTGTAGCGCACCTCGCGGGTCTTCTCCGGCGACAGCAGGCGCTCACCGAACAGCCCGGCCTGCTCGGCGAACGCCGGTTCGGCGAGGTCGTGCAGGTAGGTGGTGACGGCCTGCTGCAGCTCCCCCTGCAGGCTGCTGCTGGCGGCGAGGTCGAGGCGGTCGAGATCGTACAGCGGCATCTGCAGCAGGCTCGACAGGCGCGCCCGCGCCAGGCTGACGCCCTTGTTGCCTTCGATGCGCGAAAGCGCCGGCTCCTGCTGCAGGTCTCGGAAGACCAGGCGCGCCTCCAGCGCCGCCCGGCCCAGGGCCGGGCGCAGTACGCCGGCGTTGCCCAGCAGGCGCAGGTGGCTGTCGGTCAGCGCCTCCAGCTCCTCGCGCCCGCGTGCCAGGTAAAAGGAGGGCCGACGCTGGGCGATCATCAGCGACACCACCTCTCGCAGCGCCTGGCCCCGCGCCTGCAGGCGCTCGGGCTCTTCCTGGTCCTCGGCGAGGAGGCGGTTGGTGCGTTCGAAGTCGGCGCCGTACCAGACCCGCAAGCCATCGGCCATGCCGTGCACCTCGCCGTGGCCCGGCACCGCGGAGAGCGGCACGCTGTTGAGGTAGTCGAGCACCACGCGCTGGCGAGCGGCCAGGGTCTCGGGGCCGCCCTGGTAGGCGCGCACGCTGGCCGAGGCCATCTGGCGGATCTTCTCGCCCGCCGAGAGGGTGAGGCCGGAGGGCGAGTGGCGGTACTTTTCCAGCTGGGTCGCCAGGGTGCTGCCGCCGGCGCTCTGGCCGGGCATGTCGAGCACCTTGCCGGCCTGGGTCAGCGCCGCCTTGACGAAGCGCGGCCAGTCCACCGCCGGGTTGGCCAGGGGCTGGTCGGCCAGCAGTTGGCGGTTCTCGATGAACAGCAGGCTGCTGGTGAGCAGCGGCGGGATGGCGGAGAAGCCGGCATACAGCTGTTGCGGGTAGCTGAAGCGGTACAGCGGCTCGCCCCGGCAGTCGGCGATGTCGATGCCCGCCTGGACCTTCTCCCGGTACGGCGGGAACAGGCCATGGCGGCTGTAGTCCATCAGCGCCGGGGAGAAACGCACCTGCCGGCGGATGGCATAGCCGCGCGCGTCGAGGCGCTGCAGCATCTGCGGCAGGTAGGCGTAGCCCAGGCGCTTGTCGAAGGGGCCGTCGTGGGGGTACAGGATGGCGTCGCTGGGGCCTTCGTCGAGGCGGTAGGTGAGGGTGGCGGCGTAGCGGCTGATTTCCCGGGACTGCAGCCAGGAGCTGCGCATTTCCTCGCGGGCGGCGTAGCCGAGAGCGGCGGCGGACACGAGCATGAAGCTCCAGAACGCCAGGCGGTGTTTCTTGCGGCGGGGGCGACGGGAGCGCGAGGTCACGTCTTCGAGGCTACCTTTGGGTACCTGGGTGGACGATGCGTCGGTTTGCCATAAAACGCCCATGATCGGATGGCCTGGCTGGCGCGTTACCGCTCTTGTACAAAGCGTAGTAGGTGGGAGCCGGAGAGCGCTCCGAAACGACGGAATACGAGGCGAACAGCCATGTCAGACGATAACCGGCAGCAGATCGAGCGCAGCTGGCGCGCCAACGCCGCCGCCTGGAGCGACGCCGTCCGTGGCGGACGCATCGAGAGTCGCCGCGTGGCGACCGACCGGGCGATGCTCGAGGCGATCGACGCGCGCGCCCCGCAGCGGGTGCTGGACCTGGGTTGCGGCGAGGGCTGGCTGTGCCGCGCGCTGGGCGAGCGGGGCATCGGAGCGCTGGGCGTGGACGCGTCGCCCGCGCTGGTGGAGCTGGCCCGGGCAGCCGGCGGCCGTTTCGAATGCTGGGACTACCAGGGCCTCGCCGAACAGCCCCTGCGCTTCGGCCGCTTCGATGCCGTGGTGTGCAATTTCGCCTTGCTGGACGAGGACCTGCAGCCGCTGCTGGCGGCGATCACCCGGGCCCTGGCGCCCGGCGGCGCCCTGCTGCTGCAGACCGTCCACCCCTGGAGCGCCGCTGGCGAGGAGGGCTATCGCGATGGCTGGCGCCTGGAGACCTTCGCCGCCTTCGAGGGCGCCTTCACCGAGCCGATGCCGTGGTACTTCCGCACCCTGGAATCCTGGCTGGCGTTGCTGGGGCGCAGCGGCCTGGTGCTGGAAGCGCTGCACGAGCCCCGCCACCCCGGCAGCGGCCTGCCGCTGTCGCTGCTGTTGATCGCCCGGCCTCAGGGCTGAATGCGGTAGAAGGTGCGGGGTACCCCGTGGCCCGGGTTGGCCAGGCGCACCGGCGTGGCCTTCGGCGGCTTGCGTTGGTTGAGGCGGTTGCTCAGGTCCAGCCAGGCCGCAAGGGCCGACATCAGCAGCACCCCGGCGCAGGCCAGGGCCACCTGGCCCACCGCATCGAGCGCGTAGAGCGTGGCGATGGCATCGGCCAGCGGCGCCAGCAGCACGCTGAGGCAGAACACTTCCAGCGAATGCATGCCCATGCGGCACACCTCGCGGGCCGGCCAGCGGGTCAGCCAGTCCGTGCGCGGCAGCAGCACGGCCACGCAGTGGGCGAGGGCGAGGAAATGCAGCAGGCGCAGGGGCGAGAGATCGGTCTTGTCCAGCGGATAGAGCACATCGCCCAGCCACTTCGGCATCCAGGCGTCATGCAGGCCCGGCGCTTTCCAGCTGAGGGCGACCACGGCGCTGAACACCAGGTAGCCGGCGGCGGCGAAGAACAGCGGCGACTTCCAGGTGGCCGGCGGCGCATCGGCTGGGCGGGCCTGGGCATGGCGCGCGGCGACGCCGCCGAGCACGAAGAGGAATTGCCAGGCCAGCGGGTTGAAGAACCATTCGCCGCCCGGGTGGGAGCTGAGGTTCCACCAGGGCGCGCACAGGTACAACGCCCCCGAGAGCGCAAGGGCGGCGTAGCTCCAGCGCATCAGCAGCGGCAGGATCAGCGGCAGCCCGGCCAGCAGCACGACGTACAGTGGCAGCGGGTCCATCAGGTTGGGCTTGAAGCGCAGCAGCAGCTCGTCGATCAGTGCCTGTTGCGGGTTGGCGAGGAAGTAGTCCAGGCCCATCTCGTTGATGAAGTTGCGGCTGTCCACGTGGTTGTTGGTGTAGAACACCACGCCCATCAGCACGGCGAGCAGGAAGATGTGGGCGACGTACAGCACCCACACGCGGCGCAGTACGCGCAGGCAGGCCACCGCGTAGCCGTCGCGCAGCAGCAGCTTGCCGTAGGCGAGCACGGCCGCGTAGCCGGCGAGGAAGACGAAGATCTCCGCCGCGTCGCTGAAACCCAAGTTGCGTGGCGTGACCTGCCCTAGAGGGTTGTGCGGGATGTGGTCCCAGAAGATGAACACCAGGGCCAGCCCTCGGAAGAAATCGATACGCAGGTCGCGTCCTGTCTGCATGGCGGCTTACTCGCGGCAAGTCCCGCCCGGAGTGGGCGAGCGGTGGGTCCTGATGGTTCTGACTGCGGCCCCGGAGCGAGTTTCCCCATGCAAGACAAACGGTCGTGGCCGCCCCGACGCACGGCTTTACCGAAGCGGCGGGAAGCCGCACTATCCGCGCGTTTCGATGCATGCTTTCAAGGAGCGGAAATGAGCAAGGCGTTGCTGGTTGTGGATATGCAGGCGGGGTTGTTCCTCACCACCCCCGAGCCCTGGCGTGCCGGGCAGGTGCTGGAGCGGATCAATCGCCTGGCCGACCGCGCACGCAGCGCCGGCGTGCCGGTGATCTACGTGCAGCACGACGGCGAGCCCGGCAGCGAGCTGGAGCCTGGCTGCATCGGATGGCAGCTGCATCCGGGCCTGGAACGAGGCGACAACGACTGGGTGCTGCGCAAGACCGCCTGCGACGCCTTCTTCGAGACCGAGCTGAAATCCACCCTGGACAAGCTCTACGTCACCGATCTTGTGGTGACCGGCTATGCCACCGAATTCTGCGTCGACACCTCCGTCCGCCGTGCCGCCAGCGAGGGCTTCAACGTCATCCTGGCCAGCGATGCGCACACCACCCGCGACCGGCCGCACCAGAGTGCCGAGGCGATAGTCGCCCACCACAACTGGATCTGGAGCGAGTTCGTCCAGCCACGGAACCCGCTGCGCCTGCAGCAGGCCGAAGAGATTCACTTCTGAGGAGAGCCACCATGGGCAGCATCACCTTCCCCGACGGCGCCGCCGTACCCGCCATCGGCCAGGGCACCTGGCACATGGGCGAGCGCCCCGACCAGCGCGCCCGCGAAGTCGCCGGGCTGCGCCTGGGCCTGGAGCTGGGCATGAGCCTGATCGACACCGCCGAGATGTATGCCGAGGGCGGTGCGGAGCAGGTGGTGGGCGAGGCCATCGCGGGGCATCGCGAGCAGGTCTTCCTGGTCAGCAAGGTCTACCCGTGGAACGCCAGCCGCACGGGCGTCGAACAGGCCTGCGAACGCAGCCTCAGGCGCCTGGGCACCGACCGCATCGACCTCTACCTGCTGCACTGGCCGGGCGAGCATCCGCTGGAGGAAACGGTGGAGGGCTTCGAGCGCCTGCGCGAGCAGGGCAAGATCCTGCGCTGGGGCGTCTCCAACTTCGACCTGGCCGACATGCAGGGCCTGCCCGCTGGCTGCGCCGCCAACCAGGTGCTGTACAACCCCGAGTCGCGCGGCATCGAGTTCGACCTGCTGCCCAGCCAGCAACGCCAGCGCATGCCGCTCATGGCCTACTGCCCGGTGGGGCAGGGCGGCAGCCTGCTGCGGGATGCGGCGCTCGTCGAAGTCGCCCGCCGCCACGAGGCCACCCCGGCGCAGGTCGCCCTGGCCTGGGCGTTGCGCCAGGACGGCTTGATCGTCATCCCCAAGGCGGTCGATCCCGTGCACATCCGGCAGAACGCCCGCGCCGGCGAGTTGCGCCTGAGTGCCGACGACCTCGCCCTGATCGACCGCGCCTACCCGGCGCCGACGCGCAAGCAGCGACTGGACATGGTCTGACCCGCTTCGCACCGTAGGTTGGCGCCGGGCGCAGCGAGGCCCAACGGCGCAGGAGCCGGCTTCGGCGCGTTGGGCTTCTGATCTCGGCCCGACCTACGGATGCATTGCGGTGCCTCCGGGTCCTATCCGGCCAATATCCGTAGAAGCGCCCGTCACCTAGATTCCTATTGTCCTACAGCTCCAATAGACTCGCGGGTCTGTGACCCAGGGAAGGATTGTTATGAATCGCATGCTGTGGACGTTGGTCGGACTGATGGGTTTGGCGATGAGCGCGGGTGCTCAGGAGGTGCCGGCGCCGGACCCCCTGCTCGATGCGCCAGCTGCATCCGCCACCCCCGGCAGCGCCGCCCGTGGCGTGTTGCGCGCTCGTGACCAGGCCGTGCTGGCCAGCGAGCTGGCCGGGCGCATCACCGAGATGCCCTATGCCGAAGGCCAGGCCTTCAAGAAGGGCGAGGTGCTGGTGCGCTTCGACTGCGCCGCCTACCAGGCCCAGCTCAATGCCGCCAACGCCGCCACCCGTGCCGCCCGCGAAGAGTTGAAGAACAAGCAGCAGCTGGCCGCGCTCAATTCCGTCGGCCGCTTCGAGGTGGCCCTGGCCGAGGCGCGCCAGGCGCAGTCCCAGGCGGAGGCCCAGGTCTACCAGGTGCAGGTGCAACGCTGCCAGGTGAAGGCGCCCTTCGATGGCCAGGTGGTCTCGCGTCGCGTGCAGCCCCACGAAAGCGTGCCCAGCGGCGCGCCTCTGCTGGAAGTGGTGGACAACCGCACCCTGGAGATCCACCTCTTGGTGCCATCCCGCTGGCTCGGCGCGCTCAAGCCCGGTGAACCCTTCGAATTCGTACCCGACGAGACCGGCAAGGCGCTCAAGGCCACGGTCAAGCGCCTCGGCGCGCGCATCGACGAAGGCAGCCAGACCTTGCTGCTGATCGGTGGCCTGCCCGACGACGCGCCTGGCCTGCTGGCCGGAATGAGCGGCAGCGCGCGCTTCCCGGAGGCGCGATGAACGCACCGGTGCCCGGCTTCGCCGAGCGCGTCTTCGCGGTCTTCCTCGGCCTCCAGGCCCAGGCCCGCAAGGCCGGGACCTCCTCGCAGCTGGCCTTCGCCATGGTCAACGACGGCCAGGGCGTGTTCGGCTACCGCCATGCCGCGCTGCTGATCACCGGCAAGGTCCACGCGCTCACCGGCATCAGCGTGGTGGAACCCAATGCCCCCTTCGTCGCCTTCGTCGAGCGTGCGGCGGCCCAGCGCCTGGCTGCGGGCCAGCTGGGCGAGCCCGGCGTCGTCGACCCCGGCAGCCTGGACGAGAGCAGCCGCGAGGACTGGCAGGCGCTGTCCGCCGCCCACGCCTTCTGGCTGCCGTTGAAGGATCGCCAGGGCGAGGTCTTCGGCGGCCTGTGGATCGCCCGCGACACCCCCTGGAGCGAGGCCGAGCAGGCCCTGCTGGTGCAGCTCGGCGACACCTACGCGCACGCCTGGCTGGCCCTGCAGCCGCGCAAGCCCTGGCGCCTGCGCTGGCCGAAGAAGAAGCTCCTGGCCCTGGCCGGCGCGCTGGCCCTGGTGCTGCTGGTGCCGGTGCGCCAATCGGTGCTGGCGCCCGCCGAAGTGGTGCCCCAGGGCGGCCGCGTGGTGGCCGCGCCGCTGGATGGGGTGATCGCCGAATTCCTCGTCAAACCCAACCAGAGCGTCGCCGCCGGCGACCTGCTGGTGCGCTTCGACGCCACCACCCTCAAGGCCCAGGCCGATGTCGCCGAGCGCGCCCTGGGGGTGGCCGAGGCGGAGCTGAAGGCCAACAGCCAGCGCGCCTTCGCCGATGCCGAATCCAGCGCCCGTATCGACCTGCTGGCCGCCCGCGTGGAACAGAAGCGCGCCGAGCGCGACTACGCCAGGCAGTTGCTCGCCCGCAGTGAAGTCCGCGCCGAGCGCGCCGGCATCGCCGTGTTCGCCGATGCCGAGCGCCTCACCGGCAAGCCGGTGCAGACCGGCGAGCGGCTGATGCAGATCGCCGACCCGGCCCAGGCCGAGCTGCGCATCGAGCTGCCGGTGGGTGACGCCATCGCCCTGCAACCCGGCGCCGAGGTGGCGCTGTTCCTCGACAGCGACCCGCTCAACCGCCACGACGCGCACCTGGAACGTGCCGCCTACGAGGCCCAGGCCACCGCCGCCGGGCAACTGGCCTATCGCCTCGATGCCGCCTTCGCCGATGCCCCGCCCCGCATCGGCCTGCGTGGCACCGCCAAGCTGTTCGGTGACCGCGCTCCGCTGGCCTACTACCTGTTGCGCCGGCCCCTGGCCGCGCTGCGCCAGGGCCTGGGGTTCTGATGCTGCCCGCCCTGCGCTCCGACCTGCAGCTGTCGCCCGCCGCCCCGGATCGTGACGGGGCGCCGCAATGGACCCTGGCCGACCCCCTGCGTGGCCGCTATTTCAAGCTCGGCGCCGCCGCCGTCCGCCTGCTGCGCCATTGGTCGCGGGGGGAGCCCCAGCAAGTGCTGGCGGCCGCCAACGCCGAGCCGGGCGCGCCCCTGGGGGCCGGCGAGCTGGAGCAGATGCTGCGCTTTCTGCGCGGGCACGACCTGATCGCCGCCCTCGACCCGGAGCAGCGCGCCAGCTATGCCCTCAAGGTCGCCAGCACGCGCCACAGCCTGTGGCAGCAGGTGCTGCACCAGTACCTGTTCTTCCGCATCCCGCTGTGGCGGCCGGATCGTTTCCTCAACCGCGCCTGGCCGGTGCTGGAGCGCAACGGCCCCTGGCTGCTGCGACGCGGGCTGCCGGTGATCCTGCTGTTCGGGCTGTTCCTGGTGGCGCGGGACTGGGAGCGCTACCTGGCCACCTTCCCGCACCTGTTCAGCTTCGGGGGTGCCCTGGCCTTCGGCATCGCCCTGACCTTCGCCAAGCTCTGCCACGAGTTCGGCCACGCATTCATGGCCAAGCGCGCCGGCTGCCGGGTGCAGAGCATGGGGCTGGCCTTCATGGTGCTGTTGCCGATGTTCTACACCGACGTCAGTGATGCCTGGCGGGTGCAGGACCGCCGCTCGCGCCTGCTGATCGGCGCCGGCGGGGTGCTGGCCGAACTGGTGCTGGCGGTGCTGGCGCTGCTGGCCTGGTCGCTGCTGCCGGATGGGCCGGCGCGCACTGCGGCCTTCATGCTCTCCAGTGCCACCTGGATCACCACCCTGGCGATCAACCTCAACCCCTTCATGCGCTTCGACGGCTACTTCCTGCTCAGTGACCTGTGGGAGGTGGAGAACCTGCAGAACCGCGCCTTCGCCCTGTGCCGCTGGCGCCTGCGCGAGGCGCTGTTCGGCTACGCCGAACCGGCCCCCGAGCCCTGGCCCGAGGCCATGCGCCGGCGCCTGCTGGTGTGGGGCTACGGGGCCTGGATCTGGCGTGCGGCGCTGTTCTTCGGCATCGCGCTGACGGTGTACCACCTGTTCTTCAAGGTGCTGGGCATCTTCCTGATGCTGGTGGAGCTGGTGTGGTTCATCGGCCTGCCGATCTGGAAGGAGTTCGGCGAGTGGTGGCAACGCCGCGACCAGGCGGACCCGCGCAAGGTGCTGCTCACCGGCTCGGCGCTGGGGCTTGTGTTGCTGGTGCTGCTGGTGCCCTGGCGCAACGCCGTGGACGTGCCGGCCATGCTGGAGGCCGCGCGCACCGGCACCCTGCACGCGCCCATCGGTGCGCGGGTCAAGGCGGTACGGGTGAAGGACGGCGACACGGTGGAGCAGGGCGCCCTGCTGGTGGAGCTGGAGTCCCCTGACCTGGACGCGCGCCAGGGCATCGTCCGCCGCGAGATCGACATCCTCCAGTTGCAGCTGCGACGCCAGGCCGGGCGCAGCGAGACCGCCGCCGAGACCGGGGTGATCGAGCAGCAACTGGCCGAGGCCGTGGCCGAGTACCGCGGCCTGGCCGCCCAGCGCGAGCGCCTGCAGCTGCGTGCGCCCCTGGCCGGCGTGGTGCGCGACCTGCCGCCGGACCTGATAGTGGGTCGCTGGCTGCACAGCGGCGAGACCCTGGCCCGGGTGATCGCCCCCGGGCTGCGCCTGCGCGGCTACCTGGCCGAGGAAAACCTCTGGCGCGTGGAGCCGGGCACCGAGGGCCGTTTCATCGCCGACGACCCGGCGCGGCCGGCCCTGCCGGTGCGCCTGGACGAAGTGGACACCACCGGCGTCGCCTTCCTCGAACTGGAGGCGCTGGCCTCCGACCACCACGGCCAGGTGGCCGTGCGACGCAATGCCCAGCAACGCGCCGAGCCGGTGCAGGCCCAGTACGGCGTGCGCCTCAGCCTGCTGCAGGACCTGCCGCCCCCCGACCAGCCGCTGCGCGGCGTGGTGGTGCTGGAGGGCAGCCGGCAGTCGCTGCTGGGCTTCGCCTGGCGCCGCATGGCGGCGTTGGGTGTCAGGGAAAGCGGTTTCTAGCCCATCTGCCAAGGAAGGTTCCATGGACGTAACCCTGCCGATCTGTTCCCGCCTGCCCTGGCGTTTCGACCTGGCGCCGCTGCTGGCGGCCCTGGAGCGGATCGACCCGGCGACCTGGGTGGCGCATTTCAACACCGCCTACTACCAGGGCGACTGGAGCGGGGTCGACCTGGTGGCGGCGGTGGACGCGCCGATTCCCCTGGCGCCGGGCTTCGGCCCGGTGGCCCGCAGCGCCCTGTGCGCGGCCGATCCGGCCTGGCAGGTGGCAGTCGAGCGGTTCGGCGAGGGCCTGCGCAGTGCGCGCCTGCTGCGCCTGGGCGCCGGCGCCAGCATCCACGAGCATTGCGACCCCGACCTGGGCGCGCCGGAAGGGCCGCTGCGCCTGCATGTGCCGCTTCTCAGCCCGCCGGATGTGGAGTTCCTGGTGGATGGCCGGCAGGTGCCGATGGCGCCTGGGGAATGCTGGTTCATCGACCTGTCCCGCCCGCACCGGGTGGACAACCCCGGCCCGGAGCCGCGCATCCACCTGGTGCTGGATTGCATGATGAACCCACGCTTGCGCCAGGCCATCGCCGAGGGCCTGGCGACCACGCCCGCGCTGCAACCGAGCCGGGGCGTTCGAGCCTTCACCGCGTTCAACGAGCAGGTGCAGCAGCGCCCGGACCTGGCCCATGCGCTGCAACTGATCACCGATCCCACCGACTTCTGTCGCGAGGCGGTGGCCGCCGGCCAGGGCCTCGGGCTGGTATTCGGCGAGGCGGACGTGCGCATGGCCATGCGCCAGGGGCGTCAGGCCTGGAGCCGACAATGGAGCGTGCGATGAACACACTGGATTTCACCGAATGGCTGCCGATCCGCGCCTTCGAGCAGGCCGGCCGCTGGCAGCTGGACTGGGCCTGGTTCGGCACCATGCCCCTGGCCCGGCCCTTCTTCAGCGACGACGTGGACGACGCGCTGCGCCTGCCGTTCAACCTGGCCCTGCGGCGCCAGACCGGCCTGGATGCGCTGTTCGACTGGCAGGCCCGCAGCCCCGGGCTGGAGCCCTCGCTGCTGGTATTCCACACCTCCCGTTGCGGTTCCACCCTGCTGGCGCAAATGTTGCGGGCCCTGCCTGGGCACGTGGTGCTGTCCGAGCCGCCACCGCTGGACGCTCTGCTGCGGGCGCACTACCGCGACTCCACGGCTTCGGGCTGGCAGGCGGATGCGGTGCGTGCCTTGTTCTCGGCCTATGGCCAGCGGCGCCGTGGCGACGAGACCCGGCTGGTGGTGAAGCTGGACGCCTGGAACCTGTTCGAGGCCCGGCTGCTGCGCCAGCTCTACCCCGAGGTGCCGTGCCTGTTCCTCTACCGCGACCCGCTGGAGGTGGTGGTGTCCCAGCGGCGCCAGCCCGGGTTGCATGCGGTACCGGGGCTGCTCGGCCCCTCCGGGCTGGACGGCCTGCCGGGGCGGGAGGCGCTGGCACCTGGCGATTACCTCGCCTGGATGGTCGGGCACCTGCTGGAGGCCGGGCTCGGCCTGTGTTCGGCAGGCGAGGCGGTTGCGTTGAACTATCGCGAGCTGCCCGGCGCCCTCTGGGGCCGCCTGGGCCCGCTGCTGGGCATCGACCCGGCCGCCGTGCCGCGCTTGCAGGCGCTTGCCGGGCACGACGCGAAGCGTCCTGGGCAGGCCTTCAGCGCCGACGGCGAGGCCAAGCGCAACGAGGCGGACGCGGCCACGCGGGCGGCTGTGGAGCGCTGGGCGAGGGCGCCCTTCGAGGCGCTGGAGGCGTTTTCACCTCGCCACTTGTGAATGCCGCTTCACATTCATCGCAGAAACCGCCGAACGGCGATTTTTCGATGGTGGCCAACTGAAATCCTCGTCTATGCTCTGCGCAGGGAAACTGTAACCACAGTTGTAGGCTCTTTCCCCGGGCCAGCAAGGATGCACGTCGTATGTCTTTCCATACCTTGAACCTCCGCTTGGCAACGCTGGCCGATCGCGCCTTCCTGCGGGCGCTGTACGGCACCACCCGTGCCCACGAGATGCAGCACACCCCCTGGGACCAGGCGGGCTGCGAGCGCTTCCTCGACCAGCAGTTCGAGGCCCAGTGCGGCTACTACCTGGCGCATTACGCCGACGCCGAGCAATACGTCATCGAAGAGGCCGGCCAGCCCATAGGCCGGGCCTACCTGCTGTGGACCGACACCCACCTGCAAATCATCGACCTGGCCCTGCTGCCCGAAGCCTGTGGCCGTGGCATAGGCGGCGAGCTGCTAGGCCGCTTTCTCGAACGGGCCGACCGTGAAGGCCTCAGCGCGGGGCTGCACGTGGAGTCCTACAACCCGGCCCAGCATCTCTACAGCCGCCATGGCTTCGAAGTGGTGGGCGAGAACGGTGTGTACCTGAAGTTGCGCCGCGCCCCTCGCCGTCCGCAGGCCGTGGCCGCGCCTGTGCGGCGTCCGGCCGGCCTGTCCTGAGGAATTGCCCATGCATCCGATGCCTTCCTTCGCGCTGCTCGCCGAGACCGTCGGCCAGCCTTTCCACCTCTGGCTGTCGCCGGAGCAGGTGCTGCCCATCGAATTGCTCGCCGTCGAGGAGGGCACCGGCATGACCCCTCGGCACCAGTGCTACCACGCCCATTTCGCCCTGCCCGCCCAATGCAGCCTGCCCCAGGACGTCTACCGCCTGGGCCTGCCGGGTGAGGAGGGCTGGGCGCTGCTGTTGACCCCCGCAATGCCCACCCCGGACGGGCGCCCCGTACTCCAGGCCGTGTTCCACACCGACCGGCCGGCATAACCCATAACAATAAGCACGTAAACGCGGCCGAGCCATTCGGGCGCGCCAAACCAGAGCCAGAGGAGAGTCAACACGTGGATCCTTTCATCGGTGAGATCAAGATGTTCGGTGGCAATTTCGCCCCCCGTGGCTATGCGTTCTGCATGGGGCAGACCATGGCGATTTCGCAGAACACCGCACTGTTTTCCCTGTTGGGCACCGTCTACGGCGGTAACGGCCAGACCACCTACGGCCTGCCGGATCTGCGCGGCCGCTCGCCGGTCGGCCAGTTCCAGGGGCCGGGCCTCTCAATGATCGACCTCGGCGAGGTCGGCGGCACCGAGAGCGTCACCCTGCTCCAGACCCAGATGCCGATGCACACCCACGTCGCCACCGGCACCAGCACGATTTCCGCTGCCGGCACGCCGACCAGCCCGGCACTGGTTCCGAGCGCCACCAACTCCGTACTGGGTGGGTCCGTCGGCGGGTCGGCCTCTGCGGCGGCCATCTGGTCGACCGCGATGGCGAATCCGGTTCCGCTGACCAACCCCAGCACCGTCAACGTGACGGTGCAGGTCGCCGGCGGCAGCCAGCCGGTGGGCATCCGCAACCCCTATCTCGGGATCAACTTCATCATTGCGATGGAAGGGGTCTTCCCCTCCCGCAACTGATGAACCTGCGCCGCCGGTGCCTCGCGGCACCGGCGGCTCCGTGATCGGACAGAGACTCATCGACAGGCAGACGTACACGCAGACCATGGCCCATCCATCACCCACCTATCACTTCATCTCGGGGCTGCCACGCTCGGGGTCCACGCTGCTGGCGGCTCTGCTGCGGCAGAACCCGCGCTTCCACGCCGGCATGACCAGCCCGGTGGGCAGCTTCTTCTCGGCCCTGCTCAAGCAGTTCGGCGCCGACAGCGAGTTCGGCCCGGTGGTGACCCAGGAGCAGCGCAAGCGCCTGCTCGCCGGCCTGTTCAGCAGCTACTACGCGGACCAGGCCGGGCGGGACGTGATCTTCGACACCAACCGCCATTGGTGCGCCCGCCTGCCGGCCCTGCTGGACCTGTTCCCCCAGGCCAAGGTGATCGCCTGCGTGCGCAACGTCGCCTGGGTGATGGACAGCATCGAGCGGCTCTACCGCGCCAACCCGTACGAGATCACCAAGCTGTTCAACGACGACAACGAGCGCAACACCGTCTACAGCCGGGTCGAGACCCTGGCCCAGCGCAACCGCCTGGTGGGCCTGCCCTGGTCGGCGCTCAAGGATGCCTATTACGGCGAGCACGCCCGCTCCCTGCTGCTGGTGGACTACGACCTGCTGGTGGCCACGCCCGAGCGGGTGCTGCGGCTGGTCTACGAGTTCCTCGGCGAACCCTGGTTCGAGCACGACTTCGAGCATGTCGAGTACGACGCCCCGGAGTTCGACCAGGCCCTGGGCCTGCGCGGCCTGCACAAGGTGCGGCCCAAGGTCGAAGTGGCGGCGCGGCGCACCCTGCTGCCGCCGGACCTGTTCGAGCAGTACGCGCAACTGGATTTCTGGAAGGACTCGCGCAACAGCGAGGCCCATGTGATCAGGACCACCCGGGATGCCCGGGCCCTGGAACAAGAACGCAACTGAGCACCCGCCGAGGCGGGCGCCGGAACGAGGAGGTAGAGGTCATGGGCTGGGGTCATTCGAAGAAGGCAGGTCGCAACGGCAAGGCCAAGGGTGCGGAGGCTGCGCCCCTGGCGTGCCCGCTGCCGCTGATCAGTGCGCTGGAGCCGCGCATGATGTTCGACGGCGCGGTGGCCGCGACGGTTGCCGATACCGCCGCCTCGGCGGCGACCTCCGCCCCCACGGCGGCCGACGCGGCCCATGACACCGGCGCCAGCGACAGCAGCCATGCCGGCACTGCCGACAACAGCCACGGCACCCAGGACCTGCAGGCCAGCCCGGTGACCGACGGGCAGAACGGCGTGCGCAAGGAAATCGTCTTCGTCGACACCCGCGCGCCGAACTACCAGGAGCTGCTCAAGGCCGTCTCGCCCAATGCCGAGGTGGTGTTGCTGTCCACCAACAAGGACGGGGTGCAGCAGATTGCCGACGCCCTGGCCGGCCGCACCGGCATCGACGCCATCCACATCATTTCCCACGGCGATTCCGGGGTGCTGCTGCTGGGCAACGGCCCGCTGTTCGAAGGCAACCTCGGGCAATACGCCACCCAGCTTTCCACCATCGGCAAGGCGCTGACCGCCGAGGGCGACATCCTCCTCTACGGCTGCGAAGTGGGGGCAGGCAGCGAAGGCCACGCCTTCGTCTCGAAACTGGCCGACATGACCGGGGCGGACATCGCCGCTTCCGACGACAACACAGGCGGCAGCGTCAAGGGCGGTGACTGGGACCTGGAGATCGCCACCGGCCAGATCGCGGCCAGCAGTGCCCTGAACCTGTCGCGCCTGGGCGGGTACGACCACCTGCTGGTGACCACGGCGGTGAACAACATCGCCGACCTGAATAACGCCATCGCCACGGGCGTTGCCGACAACGTCGACGATGTGATCACCCTCACCGGCAACATCACCTTTACCGGCTTCAACGACACCATTTCCATCCATGTCACCGACGGCCACACCCTGCAGATCGTTGGCGGTGGCTTCACCATCGACGGGGCCAACAAGGCTCGGATTCTTGACGTGAACACCAGCGGCGCCAACTCCAAGGTCGCGCTGGACAACATCACCATCCGCAATGGCCTGGTCGTCGGCAACGGTGGCAACGAGAGCTCGGCCGCACCCGACAGCGTGGGGGCCGGTATCTACAACGCGGGTGTACTGACCATCACCAACAGCACCATTACCGGCAACAAGGCGTCCGGTGGCGGGGGTGGTGGTGGCGACTCCGGTGGCTACTACGGCGGCGGTGGTGGTGGCGGCGGTGGTTTCGGGACGACACCCGGCGGCTCCGGCGGTACCAGTGCTGGCGCCGGCGTCTCGCCCACGCCCGCTTCCGGCATCAGCGGGGGCAATGGCGCGGGCGGTACCAGCTCCTTCGGGGGACGTGGCGGCGGTGCGGCTGGCGGCGCTGGGGGCAGCTACAGCGGTGATGGCAACAACACCCTCGGCTACACCGCAGGGGGTGGGGGTGGGTCGGCCAACAACGGCAGCACCAGCATTGGCGGCGGTGGTGGCGGCGGCGGTGTTGCCGCCGTCGGCGGCAAGGGGGGCGCCGCCGCGGGGGGCATCTACAACGCCAGCAGCGGCATCCTGACCATCGTCAACAGCAGCGTGACCAACAACCTGGGGGCTGGTGGCGGCGGCGGTGGCGGTGTCTCCAGCGACGCAGCCACGGGGCCTGGCAACCGGGTGGGCAATGGGGGAGCGGGCGGTGCCGGGGTCGGTGCCATCTGGAACGCCGGCGGTACCGTGCGCATGGACAACACCAGCTTCACGAGCCTCTCAACCGGCAACGTCGGCGCGGGTGGCCTGGGTGGCAAGGCGGCCGGCGGCGCGAACGTCAACGGTGCCAACGGCGCGTCCACCTCGACCATCTACACCACCAATGGCGGCACCACCGATACCAACTACAACCCCAACGCCGCGCCGACCCTCGGCAACCTCAACGGCGACAGCGTCGCCTGGGGCGGTGCGGGCAATACCGTGCGCCTTGATGTGGGCGGCAACGCAAGCCTGGCCGATGCCGAGCTGGGCGCGCTGAACGGGGGCAACGGCGACTGGTCCGGTGCCAGCCTGGTGATTCAGCGCAACGGCACGGCGGTGGGCACCGACTTACTTGGCTTCGACACCGCAGGTGCGCTGTTCACCGTCAGCGGCAGCAACCTGCAGTCGGGCGGGCTGACATTCGCCACCTTCACCAACACCGGCGGCGTGCTGACCATCACCTTCACCAGCAGCGGCACGGCGGCGACCACCGCGCTGGTCAACGACGTGGCGCATCGCATCACCTACAGCAACGACACGCCGGCCGGCGACGCCAACGTCAAGGTCACCCTCAACGACGGTGCCGGCGCCAGCGCCACGGCCAACGTCACGGTGGCCACTGACCTCATCTATGTCACCAATACCAGCGACACCGCGACCATCGACGCCAGCAACGGTACGAGCTTCAGCGAGGCCGTCGCCATCGCCGCGGCCGACAGCACCGGCACCCAGACCATCGTCTTCGCCAGCAACCTGGCCGGCCAGACGCTGAACCTCAACGCCGTGTCGATCAACGAAAGCCTGACCCTCGACATGGACCAGGCCAGCGGCCTGATCCTCACCGGCGGCACCATCACCCTGGGCGGCGGCACCACCCAGACCTTCACCCATGGTGCGGGCGACACCGCCACCATCAGCAGCGTCATCGCCGGCAGCGGCGCCCTGACCAAGGCCGGGGCGGGCAATCTGACCCTCTCCGGTCCCGGCAATACCTTCAGCGGCGCCACCACCATCAGCGCGGGCACCCTGACGGTCAGTGGCGGCGATGCGATCTCCACCAACAGCAGCGTGTCCGTCGCCGCAGGCGCCACCCTGGCCCTGGCCGGCAACGAGGCGATCGGCAACCTCTCCGGCGCCGGCTCGGTGACGCTCGGCAGTTTCAGTCTCACCAGCACCCAGACGGCGGACACCACCTTCTCCGGCGCCATCAGCGGCACCGGTGGGGTCACCTTCACCCAGGGCAGTTCCGCCACCTACTCGACCACGCTTTCCGGCACCAACACCTACACCGGTGCCACCCTGCTGGCCAACTACGGCTGGCTGAAGCTCAGTGGCGACGCCTCCATGGCCGACAACAACGTCGTGCGGGTCAACGGCAACAGCGTCCTGACGCTGCTCTCGAACCAGACCATCGGCAGCCTGGCGAGCAACAACGTCAGCGCCAGCATCCAGCTGGGCAGCTACACCCTCACCGCCGGGGGGGACAACACCTCCACCACCGTCGCCGGGGTGATCTCCGGCACCGGCTCGCTGGTCAAGCAGGGCAGCGGCATCCTGACCCTGTCCGGCAGCAACAGCTATGGCGGCACCACCACCGTCTCCGGCGGCACCCTGTCGATTGCCGGTGACGGCAACCTGGGCAGCGGCGCGGTCAACCTGGCGGATGGCACCGTGCTCGATGTCTCGGGCGCCAGCACCATCGACAACGCCATCGTCCTGACCGGCAACAGCAGCATCGGCAACAGCAGCGCCGTCACCCTCAGCGGCGCCATCAGCGGTGCCTACGACCTGACGAAGACCGGCAGCGGCAACCTGACCCTGTCCGGCAGCAACAGCTACGGCGCCACCTACGTGAATGCCGGCACCCTGAGCGTGAGCAGCGACGGCAGCCTGGGCTCGGGCGCGGTCAACCTGGCCGCCGGCACCACCCTGGCCCTCATCGGTGCCACCACCGTCGACAACGCCATCGTTCTCGGCGGCGATGCCGCGGTCAGCGCAGCGGCCAACGCCACCCTGTCCGGGGTGATCAGCGGTGCCTTCACCCTGACCAAGGCCGGGGCTTCGACCCTGACCCTCTCCGGCACCAACACCTACGGCGCCACCACGGTCAGTGCCGGCACCCTCAGCGTGGCCAGCGACGCCAACCTGGGCAGCGGCACCCTGACCCTGGCCAGCGGCTCGACCCTGGCGGTCACCAGCGCCGGGACCATCGACAACGCCATCGCCCTCAGCGGCAACGCCACGGTGGACGCCGCCGCCGACACCACGCTCTCCGGCGTCATCAGCGGCAGCAACAATCTGCGCAAGATCGGCAGCGCCGTGCTGACCCTCACCGGCAGCAATACCTACAGCGGCAGCACCACCGTCAGCGCTGGCACCTTGAGCATCGCCGCCGACGCCAACCTGGGCAGCGGCGCCCTCAACCTGGCCAACGGCACCACCCTGCAGATCACCGGCAACACCACCATCGACAACGCCCTGGCGCTGACCGGCCTGGTCACCGTCAATGCCGGCGCCGCGGCCACCCTGTCCGGCGTCATCGGCGGCCCCGGCAGCCTGACCAAGACCGGCGCCAGCAACCTGACTCTCTCCGGCAGCAACACCAACAGCGGGGCCACCACCGTGGCGGCGGGCACCCTGGTGGTCAACGGCAGCACCAACAGCGCCACCACCGTGGCCAGCGGCGCGACCCTGGCGGGCGGCGGCACCCTGGGTGGCGATGTCACCGTGCAGAGCGGCGGCACCCTCTCCCCGGGCAACGGCGGCGCCGGCACCCTGACGGTCAACGGCAACCTGACCCTGGCCTCGGGCAGCACCCTGGCCTTGGACATCAACGGCACCACCGCCGGCACCGGCTACGACCGGGTGGTGGTCAACGGCACCGTCGACGTCTCCGGTGCCACCCTGGCGGTCACCCACGGCTACGCGGCCGGCAGCGGCGACAGCTACACGGTGATCGTCAACGACGCCGCCGATGCCGTGACCGGCACCTTCAGCGGCGTCAGCGAGGGCGGCAAGTTCAACGCGGCAGGCAATGGCACCGAGCTGACCACCAGCTACATCGGCGGCAGCGGCAACGACCTGAGCCTGACCGCTCCCATCGCGCCGACCGTCACCAGCGTCTCGTCCAGCACCGCCAACGGCACCTACAAGATCGGTGACGTCATCACCGTCACCGTGCGCTTCGACAACGCGGTGAACGTGACCGGCACCCCGACACTGACCCTGGAGACCGGCACCACCGACCGGGTGCTCAACTACCTTTCCGGCTCGGGCACCGACACCCTGACCTTCAGCTACACCGTGCAGGCCGGCGACAGTTCCGCCGACCTCGACTATGCCTCCACATCGGCCCTGAGCCTGAATGGCGGCACCATCCAGGACGGCGCCAACCAGAACGCCATCCTCACCCTGCCAACCCCCGGTGCCGCCGGCTCCCTGGGCGCCAACAAGGCCCTGGTGGTGGACGGCGTGCGCCCGGCAGCCACCAGCATCACCCTCAGCGACACGGCCCTGCGCATCGGCGAGACCGCCACCGTCACCATCACCTTCGCAGAGCGGGTGGTGGGCCTGGACACGGCGGACTTCGCAGTGTCCGGCGGCTCACTCTCGGGTCTGAACAGTGCCGACGGCGGTCTCACCTGGACCGCCACCTTCACCCCGGGCGCCAACGTCAGCGACGCCACCAACATCATCACCCTGAACAACTCCGGGGTGATGGACCTGGCGGGCAACGTCGGCAGCGGCACCACCGACTCGGGCAACTACGCCATCGACACCCAGCGCCCGACCGCCACCGTCGTGGTCACCGACACGGCGCTGAAGGCCGGCCAGACCACCACGGTCACCATCACCTTCAACGAGGCGGTGAGCGGGCTGACCACGGCGGACTTCAGCGTGGACAACGGCAGCCTGAGCGGTCTCAGCTCCAGCGACGGCGGCATCACCTGGACCGCTACCCTGACGCCCGGCAACAACGTCAGCGACACCAGCAACCTGATCACCCTGGACAACACCGGCTACACCGATGCCGCCGGCAACGCCGGCAGCGGCAGCACCGACTCCAACAACTACGCCATCGACAGCCAGCGCCCGACGGCGACCATCGTGGTCACCGACACCGCGCTGAAGGCGGGGCAGGGCACCACTGTCACCATCACCTTCAGCGAGGCGGTGAGCGGGCTGACCACGGCGGACTTCAGCGTGGCCAACGGCGCGCTGAGCAACCTCAGCAGCAGCGATGGCGGCCTGACCTGGACCGCGACCCTGACGCCCAGCGCCAACGTCACCGACCCGACCAACCTGATCACCCTGGACAACACCGGCTACACCGATGCCGCGGGCAACACCGGCACCGGCACCACCGACTCCAACAACTACGCCATCGACAGCCGCGCCCCGACCGTCACCTCCGTCGGCGTGCCGGCCGACGGCACCTACCTGACCGGCAACACCCTCGACTTCACGGTGAACTTCGACGAAGCCGTGATCGTCGACACCACCGGCGGCACGCCGCGCCTGGCCATCACCCTGGACACCGGCGGCACCGTCTATGCCGACTACGTCAGCGGCTCGGGCGGCGTCGCCCTAGTGTTCCGCCTGACGGTCGCCAGCGGCCAGGCCGATGCCAACGGGATCAGCGTCGGCGGCGCGATCGACGCCCACGGCGGCACCCTGCGCGATGCCGCCGGCAACGACGTGACCACCACCCTCAACAGCGTCGGCGACACCAGCGCCGTGCTGGTGGATGCGGTACCGCCACGGGTCACCAATATCGCCCTGGACGGCACCTCGCCCACCACCAACAGCTCGGTGAGCTTCACCGTCACCTTCAGCGAAGACGTCACCGGGGTGGACCTGAACGACTTCGCCCTGCTCACCGGCGGCAGCGCCAGCGGCACCCTGCAATCGCTGGTGCAACTGAGCGGCAACACCTATCGCATCACCGTCAGCGGCGTCACCGGCCAGGGCAGCCTGGGCCTGTCATTGCAGGCAGCAGGTGCCGGCATCACCGACGTCCCGGGCAGCGCGATGGTCGACTCCTACTCCACCATCGGCTACCAGATCGGCTCGCTGGACAACGGCGATCCGGAGTTCCGCGCCAACCCGCCGGTGACCACGCCGATCGACACTTCGGCGCCGCTGCAGCCCACCGTGCCCAGCGCGCCGCCGCCCTCGACCACCACCTCGCCGCTGCTGCCGCCGCCGCTCTTCGAGCAACCGACCCTCGGCAGTGGCATTCCCACCGTGGGCAACATCTTCATCAACAACGGCGCCCTGGCGCCCAGCTTCATCGCCCAGGTGTTCGCCAGCAGCGACAGCGGTGGCGATGGCGGTGGTGCGGGCTTCCTCGGCTTCGGTGGCGGGGATGGCGGCGTGTTCGGCGCCAGCACCTTCTCCGGCCTGTTCAGCAAGGACAAGCCGCAGGAAAGCAACGAGAAGATCTTCGACAAGCAACGCGGCAACGGGCAGGGCGGACGCAGCTTCGGCGCGCCCACCCTCGGCCAGCAGCTGCATGAGATGAAGGAAGCCGAGCAGCGCCAGGTGCGCCAGCTGGCACAGGCCCTGGGCCAGGTCGCGGGGGCGGCAGCCCAGGGTTGAACCGAGTCAGGGAAATCCAATTACCAGCCGTACCAGGGGGCGGCACAAGGATGACCAACCACAACAAGTACAAGGTATTCGCCGCCAGCCTGCTGGCATTGGCAATCAGCGGCTGCGCCGTGACGACGCAGCCCATCGACAAGAGCGTGAGCGAGGAGCGCGCCCGCACCGACCTGCAGGCCATGTTCAAGGGCCAGGAACCCTTGT
Source organism: Pseudomonas sp. USHLN015 (assembly GCF_037153275.1). Lineage (NCBI taxonomy): Bacteria > Pseudomonadati > Pseudomonadota > Gammaproteobacteria > Pseudomonadales > Pseudomonadaceae > Pseudomonas > Pseudomonas sp. USHLN015. Next base: position 166,449 of record NZ_JBBCKP010000002.1, on the reverse strand, counting down.
CCGGCCCGCTGACCCTGCACCAGGCCATGGCCCGCGCCGTGAAGTACAACCTCGAGGCGCGCCTGAAGGTGATGGAGCAGGCCATGGCCGAGCGTCAGATCGACCTGGCCAGCTTCGACATGCTGCCGCGCATGGCGCTGTCCGCCGGCTATGCGGGGCGCAACAACGTCAGCGCCTCCAGCAGCCAGAGCATCGAGACCGGTACCCAGTCGCTGGAACCCTCGACCTCCCAGGACCGCGACCGTGGCGTGGCGGACCTGACCATGGTGTGGAACGTGCTCGACTTCGGCGTCAGCTACATGAGCGCCAAGCAGCAGGCCGACCAGCGCCTGATCGTCGAAGAGCGCCGCCGCAAGGTCATCCACACCATCACCCAGGACGTGCGCTCCGCCTACTGGCGCGCCGTGGCCGCCGAACGCCTGCTCAAGCAGATCGACAGCCTGATGAGCCGCGTCGACAAGGCCCGTACCGACAGCCGCGACATGAGCCGCCAGCGCATCGGCGACACCGTGCAGGTGCTCAGCTACCAGCGCGCGCTGATCGAGGCCACCCGCCAGCTGGAAGAGCAGCGCCGCGCCCTGACCCTGGCCAAGACCGAGCTGGCCGCGCTGATCAACCTGCCGTTGAACACCGACTACCAGCTCGCCTCCTCCGATACCTACAACGTGCCCGAGCTCAAGGTCGATTTCACCCAACTGGAGCAGCAGGCCCTGGCCAGCCGCCCCGAGCTGCGCGAGCAGGACTACCAGGCGCGCATCAGCGCTGCCGAAACCCGCAAGGCCATGCTGCGCCTGCTGCCCGGCCTGGAGTTCTCCGCCGGCGGCCACTACGACAGCAACAGCTTCCTGGTGAACCAGAGCTGGGCCGACTACGGCGTGAAGGTGACCTGGAACCTGTTCAACGTGCTCTCGGCGCCGGCGGCCATCGACGTCGCCAAGGCCGGCGAGAACGTGGCGGCAGCCCGTCGCCAGGCGATGTCCATGGCGGTGCTGGCCCAGCTGTACGTGGCCAACGCCAACTTCCACGAGGCCCAGCGCCAGTTCCAGACCAGCCAGCAACTGGCCGACCTGGACGGGCAGATCGCCGAGCAACTGCGCAATCGCTACAGCACCCAGAGCATCGGCGAGTTGGAGCTGATCCAGGGCGAGCTCAACACCCTGCAGGCGCAGCTCAAGCGCGACCTGTCCTATGCCGACCTGCGCAACGCCTACAGCCAGCTGTTCATCAGCGCCGGTGTCGACCCGCTGCCGGACGCGCTGCCGGACGCCAACCTGTCGACCATCGCCGGGGCGCTGGCCAACAGCGAATCGCGTTGGGAAAGCGGCGATATCGGCACCGCGAAGTAACGCGCGGTTCGCTGGGAAAAGGGGCTTCGGCCCCTTTTTTCATGGGCGCGTGGTCGTTCAGTGGCCCCCCGCGTGCGCGGGGGTGACGGAGTGGTTCGGGACTACCCACACCCCGTCATCCTCGCGAACGCGGGGATCCACTAAAGGGAAGGGCGAGAGAGCCGAGCAGCCGCTCAGTGAACGCTCTGCGCCTGTTCCTCGAACAGGCGCTGGGCGGTGCTGAGGCGTTCCAGCTCGCGGCGGACCATGGCGGCGTATTCCGGGGGCTTGAGCTGGTAGAGCTCGGTGGCGACCCAGGCCAGCCAGCGCGGGCCGAGGACCGCGCGCTGCTCCAGCAGGCGCAGCGCGTCGGCGAGGGCGCGTTCGGCGTTGTCCTGGTGGAAGCGTTCGCGGCCCATGGGCTCAGTTGGCCTGCAGGCCGACGTAGATGTTCTGCACGTCGTCGTGGTTGTCGAGGGCGTCGAGGAAGGCTTCGACTTCTTCCAGCTCGGCACCGGACAGGGCGACCGGGTTCTTCGCCTTGTAGCCGAGGTTGGCCGAGGCCACGGTGAAGCCGAACTCCGGCAGCGCCTTGCACACGGCGTCCAGGTCGGTGGGGTCGGTGTAGAAGGTGCTGCCTTCGTCACCGGCTTCGAAATCCTGGGCGCCGGCTTCGATGGCGGCCAGTTCCGGGTCGGCATCGGCGCCGTTCGGCTCGGCCTCGATCATGCCCAGGTGGTCGAAGTCCCAGGACACGGAGCCGGAGGTGCCCAGCTGGCCCTTGCGGAACAGCACGCGGATCTCGGCGACGGTGCGGTTGAGGTTGTCGGTCAGGCACTCGACGATCACCGGCACGCGGTGCGGGGCGAAGCCCTCGTAGAGGGTGCGCTCGTAGTTGACCACTTCACCGGTGAGGCCGGCGCCTTTCTTGATGGCGCGCTCCAGGGTGTCCTTGGGCATCGAGGCCTTCTTGGCCTGGTGCACGGCGAGGCGCAGCTTGGGGTTCATGTCCGGGTCGGCGCCGTTGCGCGCGGCGATCATGATTTCCTTCACCAGCTTGCCGAAGATCTTTCCTCGGGCGTTGGCGGCGGCTTCTTTGGGTTTGGCTTTCCACTGGGCGCCCATGGCGGTTCTCTCGCAGGTTGCACGGGGAGCGGGCCGGTGCCCGCTCGTGACAGGTGGGCGATTCTACCGGGCACTCGGGGTCGCCTGCCAGTTGCGGCGCCGGTCGGTGGGGTCGCACCCGGCGCCGCAACCAAACTCGACGGAAAGTCGCCGAGCGAAGGTCAGGCGAGGCAAAAAACGGTGAGGAAGCGGAGTCTACGAGCTGTAAATGAGCATTCCGAACCGTTTTTTAACGAAGCATCACCGAGCGCAGGCACTTTCCCTTCAAAACGCTGAACGCACCACGCCTCCATCCACACGCAGGGCGGCGCCATTGGTCGCCGAGGACGCCTCGGAGCAGACGTAGACCACCAGGTTGGCCACTTCCTCCGGGCGGGCGAAGCGCTTGAGCAGTGAGCTGGGGCGGGCACTGGCGAAGAACTCCTGCTCGAAGGACTCGAAGCTCTGGCCGCCGGAGAGCTTGTCGACGAACTCGCCCACGCCCTCGGAGTGGGTCGGGCCGGGCAGCACGGCGTTGACCGTGACCCCGGTGCCGGCGCAGGTCTCGGCCAGCCCGCGGGAGAGGCCCAGCTGTGCGGTCTTGGTGACGCCGTAGTGGATCATCTCCACCGGGATCTGTACGCCGCTCTCGCTGCTGATGAACACCACGCGACCCCAGTTGCGCGTCTTCATGCCGGCCAGGTAGGCGCGGGTCAGGCGCACGCCGGACATGACGTTGGTATCGAAGAAGCGCTGCCAGTCCTCGTCGGGTATCTCGTCGAAGGGCTTGGGATCGAAGATGCCCAGGTTGTTCACCAGCACGTCCACCTCCGGGTGGTGCTGCACCAGCCGGGCGACCTGCTCGGGCTGCGTGAGGTCGCCGGCGAAGCCTTCGACCCGGGCGTCGGGCTGCTGGGCGAGCAGGCGGGCGATGGCCTCGTCCACCGAGCCCTGGCTGCGGCCGTTGAGGATGACCCGCGCACCTTCGCGGGCGAGCCCGGCGGCGATGGCGAAGCCGATGCCCTTGGTGGAGCCCGAGACCAGGGCGCGCTTGTTGGTCAGGTTGAAGTTCATGTTGCCTCCGAGGGTTGAGGGAGCGGTACTTGGGTATAGACGCTTTCCTCGCCCCGCGCCCTGGCCCGGGCTTCAGCCCGGGACCCTCAGGGCCTGTGCCGGGTACGCCTGCCGCTCAGATCCGCCCCGCCAGCTGGCGCGCATCGTCCAGCCAGCCGGCCAGGCGCCGCTCGCTGGCGCCCCTGATCGGCCCCAGTGCCAGGGTGCGCACCGGGGCGATGCCGCAGAACTTCAGCGTGGTGCGCTCCATCTGGTTCAGCCCCGGTGCCCGGTAGACCCAGCGGAAGTACCAGGGCGGGGTGTCGAGGCTGACCAGCTGATGCGCCGCGCGCCCCTTGAGCAGCCGCGCGGGGAAGGGGTTGCCGTCGCGGTAGGCGAAGGCGAAGCCCGGCAACAGGATGCGGTCGAGAAACCCCTTGAACAGCGCCGGCACGCCGCCCCACCAGATGGGGTAGGCGAAGCACAGGTGCTCGGCCCAGGTGATCGCCTCCTGGGCCTGCAGCAGGTCCGGCTCCAGCGGCTGGATGCGCCGGTAGCCCTCGTGGAGGATGGGGTCGAAGTCCAGCTGGTGCAGGTGCAGCGTGCGCACGTCATGCCCGGCCGCCTGCGCGGCCCCTGCATAGGCCTGCGCCAGTGCCGCGCAATAGCTGTCGCCAGAGGGATGCCCGAGTACCACCAGGACGCGTTTCGTTGCCATGGGCCACCTGCCTGTAGAAGGAAAGGCGGCAGTCTGGCGTCTGCCCCTAGGGGCAGAGTCAAGCCTGTTGCAACAGGGCGCTGCGCTCGGCGGGAACGGCCGCGCAAAGGGTCTCGTCGGCCGGGGGCTGGCCGGCGATGCAGGCGTGGATTTCCTCGCCTATGCGGCCCAGCTGCGCATCCAGGCATTGCAGGCGGCGGATCTCCGCGCGCAGGGCGGCACGTTTGTCCAGCAGGCGCTGGTACAGCTCGGGCCAGTCGGGCTCGGCGCCACCGGCCAGCAGCGGATGCAGTTCGGCCAGGCGGAAGCCCACCGACTGCGCCTGGCGGATCAGCAGCACCTGCTGCAGGTGACGCTCGCCATAGAGGCGGTAGACGCCCTGGCGCGGCACCGGGCCGAGCAGGCCCTGCTCTTCATAGAGGCGGATGGCCTTGGCGCTGGCGCCTGTGCGCCGGGCGAGTTCGCCGATGTGCATGGTGGGTCCCCGTGACGTGGAAGAGGGGACGGTAATGCGCGATGGGGTGCGGTTCAATGGGGTGCTTGTGGCTGCGACCATCCGGCGCGCGAGGCGGGCCTCGGCAGTGGCGGGGGCGGTCGCTACAATGCCGCCTTTTTCGAGGAGCCCGAGCCTTGAGCAACCCACCCTTCGGCGTCGGCGATGCCTCCTACCAGGCCGCCGGCGGCATCGACGGCCTGCGTCGCCTGGTCGACGACTTCTACCGGCTGATGGATGAACTGCCGGAAGCCCGCGACCTGCGCGGCATGCACCCGGAGAGCCTGGAACTGTCGCGGGACAAGTTCGCCAGCTTCCTCAGCGGGTGGCTCGGCGGGCCGCGCCTGTTCAGCGAGAAGTACGGCTCCATCGCCATCCCCGCCTTCCACGCCCAATGGCCGATCGACGAAGCCCGCAGCGCCGCCTGGCTGCTGTGCATGGAGCGGGCGATCGCGCTGCAGGGCTACTCCAGCGAATTCGCCGACTACCTGCTGGCCCAGCTGCGCATCCCCGCCGGGCGCGTGGTGCAGGCCAGCCGCAACCGCCACGGCTGACGGCTTGCCCGTCATCCGCCGCCATCCATACTTCCCCGGCCGCCCTGGCCACTACCCATCGAGGTCCCCATGAAACCCGTACGCATCGTCGCCCAATGGGCCGAAGACGAAAGACAGACCCTGGTGATCGTCGCCCTGCAGGCCGATGACATGAGCATCGCGAAGACCGTCGAAGCCTTCGGCTACGTGAAGGACTACGACGACGAAGACCGCATGTACGTGCGCTACCCCTTCGTGCTGGAGGAATACTCCGAGACCGAGGCGCTTATGGACTGGGGCGCCCTGGACGACACCCGCACCCTGATCGACCTCTACGGCCGCCGCATCGTCCCCGGCGAGGCGCTGGTCCGCAACGAGCGCGGCGAGCGCTACGACTACCAGGTGGTTTCGGTGGAGCCGTTCGTGCCGGCGTGAGCCTCACGCATCCCGCAGCAGGTCGTGGGCGTTGAGCAGGGCGAAGAGGACGTCCGGGTTCCTCTCCAGGCCGCGGCGGATGGCGGCGGGGATGGACTGGCGGGTCTTGCGGCAGAGGCCGGCCTGCTCGGCGATGTCGATCTCGATGCCGCGCCCGCTGCGCACCTCGTTGAAGCCGGGGGCGATGGCCAGGCGGATGCCGAGCTGCTCGAACATCTTCTGCTGCATCCGCCCGAGGTCGTCGAGGCTGGTGATGTTCTCCAGCCGGTCGAGCAGGCGCAGTTCTTCCTGGCGCGTGAGGCGCAGGATGCGCAGGTCGGCACCGGGCGCGTCCAGCAACTGGTCGCGCTCGCAGATGCAGGTGCCGGGCGGGCAGGGGTTGCGCAGGGGGATGGATGGCGTCATGCATCGATCATAGCGACAGGCCGGCGTGCTTGCGTATGGCCGTAGGTACCGAACGATGGCATCGTGCTGCACATTTTCCCGCCGGGGTTGTCCAACCGGGGTATTCGGGCCTGACGGCCTTGCGTCCCGGCGGCCTGTTCAAGCAGGCTGGGGCGCTCCAGGGGTGATATCGCATTGCGCCGGACGGATTGGAATCGCGCATCACGAGCGCTATCAGGTGAGGGAGGTTTCCATGGGGGGCATGCATCGCGTGTCGCGGCTCGCGGCGTTGGCGTTCGGGGTGGCCGTGGCCACCCACGCTGCGGCCAGCGAGGAGTCGCAACTGGTCGAATCGATCAACCTGTACCGCAGCCAGGTGCAGAGCTGTGCGGGCGAGGCGTCCCTGGAGCTGCCGCCGCTGGCGGCGGACCCGCGCCTGGTGCTTTCGGCCAGCAGCATCGGCGACCTGCAACAGGCGCTGGCGCAGTCGTCCTATCCCATGGTCAACGTGCAGGCCATCAGCCTCTCCGGCCCGCGTGACGCCAAGTCCGCCATGGGGGCCCTGCAGGAGAGCTTCTGCCACGTGTTGCTCGACCCGCAATTCGTCGACGTCGGCGTGAGCCGCGAGGAGCGCGACTGGCGCATCGTCCTCGCCCGGCCGCTGCTGGCCGCCGCCCTGGGCAAGTGGGAGAAGGAAGGGCAGACGCTGCTGGAGCAGATCAACGCGGCACGCGCCCAGCCCCGCCAGTGCGGCGGCCAGGCCTTCGCCGCCACCACGCCGCTGGCCTGGAACGCCACCCTGGCCACCGCCGCCGAGGGCCACGCACGTTCCATGGCCAACCAGAACTATTTCGATCACAAGGGCCGCGACGGCCGCACCCCCGGCGACCGCGCCGAGCTGGCGGGCTATGTCGGCCAGCTGATCGGCGAGAACATCGCCGCCGGCCAGGACAGCACGCGCAAGGTGCTCGACGGCTGGCTGGCCAGCCCCGGCCATTGCGCCAACCTGATGAACCCGCAGTACCGCGAGTTGGGCGCGGGCTACGCGGTGGACCCCAAGAGCGATGCGGGCATCTACTGGACGGCGATGTTCGGGACGCAGTGACGAGGTCGACCCGGGGCCCTGCCTGAGGGCCTCCCTCCGTGAGCCGCGACCTTCCCCGGGCTGAAGCCCGGGCTACAGGCGATCAGGCGCGGCCCGGGCCGTCGCGCTCGTCGAGGAATTCGGTGGCCTCGCTGCCGTCGGCGTTGAGCTGGAAGATGCGCGCCGGGCGGCCCTGTGCATCGAAGAACACCTGGCCGAGGCCGGCCGAATTCCACAGGCGTTCGCCCGCCTTGCTGTGGGCCGGGGTGTGCGGCACCACCTGCATGCGCCGGCGCTTGGTGAACCAGTTGAGCGGCGAATGGGGCGAGTAGAGCCAGCGGTTGAGGCGGTCGAAGACGTCCAGCAGGCGCCGGGGGAACTCGTTCTTCACGCCGCTGCTGGTGATCTGCCAGATGCGCGGGCCCTGCTTGCGGTGGCGGATCAACACCTCGTAGACGAAGGAGTAGTGCACGTCCCCCGAGAGGATCACGTAGCTGCCCGGCGTGCGCGAGTGGCGGAAGATGTTGAGGATCACCTGGGCCGCGCCGCGATGGGCCATCCAGTTCTCCGCGTCCACCAGCAACGGGTGGCCCAGCCAGCTGAAGACCTTCTGCACCGTCTCGATCAGCTTCACGCCGAACACCGGCGCGGGCGAGACGATGATGGCCGACGGGTGGTCGAGCAGCTCCTGCTGCAACTCGCTCAGCGCTTCCCAGTCCAGCAGGCCGGAGGGCCGCTTGAGGTTCATTTCGCTGCGCCAGCGGCGGGTGCGGGTGTCCAGCACCACCAGCGCCGGCGTGGTGGGCAGCGTGTATTGCCAGTGGTTGAAGGCCAGCAGTTCGTCGATCAGGTCGTCCAGCATCGGGCTGTCGAGGTGGCCGTCCGCCCGCGCGCCGGTGGTGAGCGCCTGGATCTTCGGCAGCACCTGGGCGAAGGCGTCCGGGTCGTTGCCCCAGCCCTGGCAGAGCAGGTAGGCGAGCAGGGCGTTGCCGATGATGCGCTTGGAGAAGGGGTGGCCGTAGGCGGTCTGCTCCCACTGGGCGGAGAGGTTCCAGTCGTCGGTGATGTCGTGGTCATCGAAGATCATCAGCGTCGGCAGGTGGGCCAATACCCGCGCCGCGCCCGGCAGGCCCTCGCGGAAGGCTTCCAGGCGCTGGCGCTCCAACTGGTAGCGCTCGACCTTGTCCGCCGGCAGCGACGGCATCTCCGTCTCCAGCAGCGTCCAGGGCACCGGTGACCACACCAGCAGGTACATGGCCAGCACCTCGGCCAGGGTCACCAGGTGGTTGTCGGCGTTGCTGCTGGTGAAGATGGGTTTCTTCGAGCCACCGAAGAAGCGCTCGCGCAGCGTCTCGTTGCTCTCCAGCGCCGGCAGCAGGTCGGCGCGCCGGTAATAGCTGGCCGGGTGCTGGTACAGGGCCTGGCTGTCGTCGACCACGGCACCGTCCAGGCGCTCGTCGAACAGCCCGAGGCGGGTGATCAGCTGATGGATGGCGCGCAGCATCGGCCCGGCCACGTCGTCGGCGTAGACCTGGTCGCCGCTGAGCAACAACAGCGCCGGGCGCTGTTCCGGCTCGGGCTGCGCGGCCAGCAGGCGGTCCGCGCAGAGCAGGCCCTCCGCCGCCGGGTGATGGGGCTTGCGGCAGGAACCGTGGAGCAGCTGGTCGATGCGCGAGCGCAGCACGAAGCCCGGCTGCTGCGCCTCGCCGTACAGCAGGTGCGGCGCCCACTGGGCGATGCCCTGGCCATCGAAGCGCAGGTCGTAGTCGATCTGCCGGTCGCAGGGCAGGGGCGTATCCAGGCGCAGGTCGACCAGGTGCAGGAAGGCGTGCCGTCCCAGCGGTATCACCTGGCAGGCCTCGCCATCGAGGCGGTGATCGCGGGCGTTGCCGTCGACGGCCAGGTGCAGGCTCAGCGCCAGCTCGCGGCTGGCCACCAGCCACAGCACCACGCGCTGCGCCTCCAGCCGCCGCAGCACGGGGCCGGCGAGAACGGGCGGAAGGTGATCGGGCATGGCGAGCGGGGGTGAGGGCATCGGCGAAGGGTATCGGGTGGACAAGCGCGGAAGAATAGCGCGACTGCCCGGATGGCTGAACCGGAGGCGCTGCTGTTCTGTTAGCGGGCGTGACAGGGTTCAGTTCTGCCGGATAGGCCGATCGCGAATGAATTCGCTCCTACGGGAGGGCGCGCTGCGCGCGCCTTGGGCGAATGAATTCGCCCCTACAGGGGAGCCACAGGCGTGAGGCGAAGGTTCCGGCCGCCTCGTCACCCTCGCGAACGCGGGGGGCCACTCGACTAACGCTGCGGATGACCGGCCGGATCGGCCGGTTGGGTTCGACCCTGGGGCGGGTGAAACCGGCGAAGCCATGCACCGCAGGTGTCGGGTTGCACCCGACTGCAGGCATCGCGAATGAATTCGCTCCCGCAGAGGCGCATCCCGTGGGAGCGAATTCATTCGCGAAGGGCTGCCGCCTGATATCCCGTGTTCAAACCGCCTTGACGATCTGCTCCCGCAGCCACTGGTGCGCGGGGTCGCGGTGGGAGCGTTCGTGCCAGAGCATGGCCATCTCGTAGCCGGGGACTTCCAGCGGGGCGTCGACCACTTGCAGGGTGCCGCTGTTGCCCACCAGGCGTTCGGGGAGCATGGCCACCAGGTCGGTGCTTTCCAGTACCGAGCGCAGGAACAGGAAGTGCGGCACCGAGAGCACCACGCGGCGCTCCAGGCCGTGCTCGGCGAGGGCCGCGTCGGTGACGCCGGAGAAGCCGCCGCCATCGGGAGAGACGATCACCTGGTCGAGGGTGCAGAACTGCTTCAGTGTCGGGCGGCGCTTCAGGCGCGGGTGGCCGGCGCGGCCGGCGAGCACGTAGCGCTCGGCGAACAGGGTGCGGCGGCGCAGGTTGAGGGGCGAGCCTTCGACGGTGTGGAAGGCGAGGTCGATGTCGCCGATTTCCGCCTGCCTGGCGATGCGCGAGGGCGCCATCTCGACCACGGAGACGCGGGTGCCGGGGGCGGCGGAGCGCAGGCCGGCGAGGGCGGGCAGGAGGATGGCCGATTCGCCGTAGTCGGTGGCGGCGACGCGCCAGGTATCCCGCGCCTGGGCCGGGTCGAAGGGGCTGGCCGGGGCCACGGCGCGCTCCAGTGCTTCCAGAGCCTGGCGCAAGGGCTCGCGCAGTTCCTCGGCGCGGGCGGTGGGGCGCATGCCGCGCGGGCCGGGCAGCAGCAGCGGGTCGTCGAAGATTTCCCGCAGCTTGGCCAGGTGCACGCTCACCGAGGGCTGGGAAAAATTCAGGCGCTCGGCGGCGCGGGTGACGTTGTGCTCGGCGAGCAGCACGTCGAGGGTCACCAGGAGGTTGAGGTCCAGACGCCTGAGATTATTCATTCGCATACCTGGAATATGGGTTATTCATTTCCAATATACCTGGCGGGCCACCATCCTGCGCTCATCCCGTTATGGAGGTTTGCCATGAATGTCCTGATCGTTTTCGCCCACCCCGAACCCCGCTCGCTGAACGGCGCGCTGAAGGATTTCACCGTGCAGCGCCTGCAGGCCGCCGGCCATGCGGTGCAGGTGTCCGACCTGTACGCGATGCTCTGGAAGGCGCCCATCGATGCCGGCGACAGCCTGGACCGCGACCCCGAGGCGCGTTTCGATGCCTCGCAGGATTCCAGGCGTGCCTTCGCCAGTGGCCGGCAGAGCGCGGACATCGCCGCCGAGCAGGACAAGCTGCGCTGGGCCGATGCGCTGATCCTGCAGTTCCCGCTCTGGTGGTTCTCGATGCCGGCGATCCTCAAGGGCTGGGTCGACCGGGTGTACGCCTATGGCTTCGCCTATGGCGTGGGCGAGCATTCGGACGTGCGCTGGGGCAACCGCTACGGCGAGGGGTCGATGGCGGGCAAGCGGGCGATGCTGCTGGTCACCACCGGCGGCTGGGATTCCCACTACAGCGAGCGCGGCATCAACGGCCCGATGGACGACCTGCTGTTCCCCATCCAGCACGGCATCCTGCATTACCCCGGCTTCGATGTGCTGCCGCCCTTCGTGGTGCACCGCACCAGCCGGGTCGACGCGGCCCGCTTCGCCAGCATCCAGCAGGAACTGGGGCAGCGCCTGGACGACCTGTGGACCACCGCGCCCATCGCCTATCGCCAGCAGAACGGCGGGGATTACGAGATTCCCGCGCTGACCTTGAAGCCCGAGGTGGCGCCAGGGGAGACGGGGTTCGCGGCGCATGTGAAGCGGTAGGCCAGGTGGGGCGAGGTTGGATCGGCAGCAACGGTGGACGCCATGCCGGCCCTTCGCGAATGAATTCGCTCCCACAGAAATACGGAGGGCAGAAACGACGACGGGAGCGCTGGGCTCCCGTCGTTTGGATCAATGGGCCTGGTTGAGGGTCAGGCGCATGTGGCGGTTCACATCCTTGTACAGCAGGTAGCGGAAGCGCCCCGGGCCACCGGAGTAGCAGGCCTGCGGGCAGAAGGCGCGCAGCCACATGAAGTCACCGGCTTCCACTTCGACCCAGTCCTGGTTCAGGCGGTAGACGGCCTTGCCTTCCAGCACGTACAGGCCGTGCTCCATCACGTGGGTTTCGGCGAAGGGGATCACGCCGCCCGGCTCGAAGTTGACGATGTTCACGTGCATGTCATGGCGCATGTCGGCCATGTCGACGAAGCGGGTGGTGCTCCAGCGGCCTTCGGTGTCCGGCATCACGCGCGGCTCGATGTCCTGCTCGTTGGTGACGAAGGCTTCCGGCAGCGGTACGCCGTCGACCTTCTGGTAGTGCTTGCGGATCCAGTGGAAGCGGGTGTGCTGGCCGCTGGTGTTGCGTACCTTGTAGTCGGCGCCCGGCGGAATGAACGCATAGCCGCCCGGTTGCATGGTGTGCACCTGGCCTTGCAGGGTCAGGGTCAGTTCGCCTTCGACGATGAACAGCACCGCTTCGGCGTTGACGTCCTGCTCGGGCTTGTCGCTGCCGCCCTGGGGGGCCAGCTCGACGATGTACTGGGAGAAGGTCTCGGCGAAGCCGGACAGCGGGCGGGCGATGACCCACATGCGCATGTTGTCCCAGAAGGGCAGGTGGCTGGTGACGATGTCACGCATCACGCCCTTGGGGATCACGGCATAGGCTTCGGTGAACATGGCGCGGTCGGTGAGCAGCTCGGTCTGTGCCGGGTGCCCGCCGTGCGGCGCGTAATAGGTGGATTTGGCCATGGGGTATTTCCTCATTGTTGTCTTGCTGCCCGGCGCGTGCGGCGCCGTGGTGAGCAATGGTGCGGAGCGGCGCGCCCGTGGGGCGGTGGCCGTCGCTGGAGAGCACGATATCCAGCGGCCTTTACATGCACAAATTAAATGTTGGAATCCGCTGTATTCGTTTTTCGAATGCGAGCGGGGTGTCCGTCAGCCTTTCGTATCCTGCGCCAGCACCCGTGACAGCACACGTGCCAGTTCCTTCACCATCGGGTCCGCCGCCGGGCGATGCAGCAGCGCCACCTCGAACGCGTCCACCGAGGGTAGCCCAGCTTTTTTGGCCAGCACGGCGTGGTCCGCCGTTACCGCCCGCTGCGGCAGCAGGCCGATGCCCATGCCATCGGCGATGGCCGACTGGATGCCCGACAGGCTCGAACTGGTGAAACTGATGTGCCAGCGCCGGCCCACCGCCTCCAGCGCCGCGATCATCTCGTCGCGGTACACCCCGCGCGGGGGGAAGGTGACGATGGGCAGCGGGTCGAGGTCGATGCAGGGGTTCCTGGCGCTGTCCACCCAGCGCGTCTTCTCCGGCCAGCAGGCCACCGCCTCGCGGGCGTTCTGCCGCTGCTTGAGCAGCACCAGGTCCAGCTCGCCGCGGTCGTAGCTGGCGGAGAGGTCGCGGCTCAGGCCGCTGGTGACTTCCAGCTTCACCTGCGGGTAATGCCGGTTGAACGCCGCCAACTGCAGGGTGGTGCGCCCCGTGGCGAAGTCGTCCGGCACGCCGATGCGCACCGTCAGCGCCACCGTGGCCCCGGACAGCGCCTCCTGCAGCTCGTCGTTCAGCGCCAGCATGCGCCGCGCGTAGCCCAGCAGCGTCTCGCCGGCTTCGGTGGGCAGCACATCGCGGTTGCCACGCTCCAGCAGGCGGTGCCCAGCCATCTCCTCCAGCCGGCGGATCTTCTGGCTGACGGTGGACTGGGTGGAATTCAGCCGGCTGGCCGCCGTGGTGAAGCTGCCGCAATCGGCCACCGCGACCATGGCGCGGAGCAGGTCGAGCTCGAACAGACGGCTATTCGAACGGTCACTGTGGTCCATGGCGGTATTCATCTTTTAAATGGGGATGAGGGCTTTTAGCAGCTTGGAGAACGGGGGGCAACGACGAGGGAGGGGGGGGTAGCAAGCAGGCTGTGGATGGAGTCGATTGCCGACCCCATCCACGGGGTTTTCAGCGGGCCAGCTTGGTGTCGGCCACGGCCTTCTTGCCTTCGGACTCGGAGACTTCGCTCAGGGTGGCGCCGCCGGCGAACACACCGATCCGGATGGACTGGCGTACGTAGTGGTTCTTGCCGGGCTGGGCACTGAGGTTGAGGGTGTTGTCACCGAACTCGGACTCGGTCGACAACACGTGCGCGCCCGGGGTGATCAGGCGGTAGAAATAGGTGTTGGGTGCGGTTTCCCCGATCACCTTGTCATCGATCTTCACGGTCTTCTTCAGCGCAGCGCCCAGGGAGGTGTCGCGGAAGATGTAGACCGCAGACTGGTCCTGCGGCGGGTTCGGGAAGGCCTTGAGGGCTGCGTCTTTTTCGGGGGATTCCATCGGTACCGAAGCGCAACCGGAGAGCAGCGCAACTGCCAGCGCCGCCGTGCACATCATGATCTTGGTCATGGATTACTCGTTCCTGAGTGAAGGTTCTTGCGGTGATGTCATTTCGCCGCTGCGCTACTTTATCGAGACCGATGGAGAGTGCAAGGGTGAGTGGTAATGGGTCGTATGTGGCAAGGTCGTTTGCAGCGATATCCGGTCTTTTTGCGGCGATTGACGACTGAAGTGGCGGCGACACAGAATCCACCACCCTGTCGATCACAAGGAAGTCTGAAATGGATGCAACCGAAGCGCGCTTTCGAGAAACCTACAGCGGAAGACGGACGGAGGTCCTGGTCGATCTGCTTGAGCAGGGTGGGTTGACCGAGGTGGCCGAGCGGGTCATCCGCAGTGTGCTTGCAGAGCGGGAATCGACCCCGGGCGAGCGTGCCGTGCCGCGACAACTTCCTGCATCCAACGCGGTTCGGCGTGAACCGCTCGACCTGCAACTCGCCCCGCTCTGGGCGAGGCTGGCGGCATCGCAGCTCGATTTCTGGCTGGCCTTGCTGGTGCTGGCCGCGATCAGTATTGCCATCGAATTCCTGACCGCTCACCACAGCGGCACCCAGGACACCGTCGGCAAGGTCGGCATGCTGCTGCTGTTCGGCTACCTGCTGGCCAAGGACGGGTTCAATGGACAGGGCATCGGCAAGCGCCTGCTCAAGATCCGCGTCGTCGACAGCGAGACCGGTGCGCCCTGCGAATTGCACAAATCCTGCCTGCGGGGGTTGGTAGGCCTGCTGGGCATTTTCGACGTGGTCTTTGTCTTCGGACAGCCACGCCAGCGGCTTGGCGATCATGCGGCGCGGACCATCGTGGTCAGGGCCTGATCCGATCATTCAGAGTCATGAAAAAGGGAGTCATGATGAACCCGCAGTCGCCTTACTCGCCGCCCCAGTCATCCCTCGCTCAGCAGAGTGGGGGCGTTTGGGTTGGAAAACTCCTGAAAGTGAACAACAACGCAGCACTGCCATGCGTGTGCATCAGCTGTGCGACGGACACGGAGCTTGAAGCGGTTTCGACCCGGATCAACTACGTGAGCCCTTTGACGTTCCTGTGGCTGCTGCTCAGCCCCCTGGCGTTGATTGCGGCCTATTTCATATCCCGGAAGCGGCTCGATATTTCGTACAGCCAGTGCGCGAGCTGCCTGAAGAAAAAGGCGTTCTGGACCTGGGTGTTGAGAGCGACCCTGGTGGTCTTCGTGCTGGCACTTGTTCTGCGAATAAGCGCGACTACAGGGCAATTCAATTTGCCGCTCTCGGGTCTGATATTCGGCTCGCTCCTATTCGCGTTGTTCGCGGTAACGATGAAGGACATGCGGAAGATTTCCGTGGAGCGAGTGGAGGGCGATGCCTTTTACCTGAAAGGCTTCAAGGATAAGGTCAGGGAAAAGCTCGTCTCTGCCTGACTTGAACCCTCTCGCATCCTTTATCTGTCTGGTCACGCGCCATGCTTGAGCGCCGCATCCTCTCGATCCTGCTGCACGTCGGTGACTGGCGTGCAGCCACCGACTGGTACCAGCGCGCCTTTCCCGAGGCGAAGCCTGTGCTGCCATCGACGGATGACTACGGGCATCTGGAGATGGGCGACGTGGTGCTGGAGATCGTCAACGCCGACGAGAAGGTCGCCAGCGGCGCGGCGGGCACCGCCGTCTATTGGGCGGTGGATGATCTGGATGCCGAAGTGCTGCGCTTGGGCCAACTGGGCGCGCCGTTGAACCGAGGGCCATTGGCACTGGGGGATGGCGACCGCATCTGCCAGGTGCGCGACCCTTGGGGCAATTGCATTGGGCTGCGGCAGCGGGGGCTTAGTCGCGGTTCTCACTAAGAGCGATTGGAGTCTGGGCTGATAGGAGCGCAGGGACACCGAAATCGGCAATCAGCTTGAGGCCGGGAATGTCCCTGTCGTCATCCTCCACCCCCATCGCAAAGCCCCATTGGCCGGCCTGACGCAACGTCAGCCCGTACTGGGTCGTCTGATGAGGTGAGAAGGCGCTCGGAGGCGTCAGCAGCCTGCTTGCCGAGCGCCCCATCCATTTGCCCCGGATTCGTTCATCGGCGAAGCAGATGCCCGGCACCTCCTCGCTCTCCTTCAGTTTTCGTTCGAGGTGGCCGTGCGAGCGGTTGATTCTTGGTACCACCCGCAGCATCAGCACGTAGGTGTAGCCCAGCTGGCTGGCGAGGTTCCTGCTCAGCGCATGGTCGTAGTCGACCTTCCAGGAGCAGGGAGCGAAAACCAGGCCGGCTGTCCGGCGGTATCCCCTGTAGTCCGGCCTCACGTACAGCAGTGACAGGACCCCTTTCTTCACCACGAAGGCATTCTCGGTATGGATGCGGCCTATCTGGTAGGCGGTACCGTCCAATTTTGTGGTGATGAGTTCAATGGACTTACCTGCGATGGGGATGGACTGAACCTGCAAGCCCTGCATGCGTTGACCTATGGATCGCCAGGTACCTCTTCCGGTGTTCTTGTTCAGGTTCAGCACTCGTCTGTCACTTTAAATACAGGGATTGGTTTGGAGAAATATCGTAGGTATGAAAGTGAACGATCCTACGCATTACCTAGAGTAATGCAATAAAGTTTTCGGTGCTGTCTTGCGAAATTAATAGATCATAAGAAAAAGGTAGTCAGTAATTTCTATAAGGTGACGATGAATGGTTTCTCATGATCCATGAATGGTTCCTTTTAAACTGTAGGCTGTTTCTTTTGATACGGATTTCACGTTAGGTAAGCCTTATTCCAGACTTGTTATTGTTTTTTCAAGCGCTACTCAGCTGCTTTTCCTTGAGTCGACATTGGTTCCAGAGATGACAATGATTGTCATTCATTGTTTGTTTGGAGACTCGATATGGATCAGCCATGGGTTCCAGAAGGTTACTGGGATGTCTTTCCGCATACGCTGACGGTGATAACGACATACAAGTGCAATGCTCAGTGTCGGGATTGCTGTTTCGAATGCAATCCGACGCTATCTGCAAAATTATCTTTCGAAGAGATAGCCAGTTTCATTGATCAAGCGTGGCAGGTGTTTCCTGGCTTGCGTCTTGTTGTGTTTAGTGGTGGGGAGCCACTTCTGCTGGGAGAGGATTTGTTTGCCTCCCTGGATCACGTTCAACAATTGGGGCTGCTTAGTCGCTGCGTGACAAATGGGTATTGGGGGAAGACTCACTCTTCGGCGACGAGAGTGGCAAGAAGACTGTCTGCTTCGGGGCTGAATGAGATCAACCTGAGTACAGGTGTCGATCATGCCGAGTGGGTCCCCGTAGCCTCGGTTGTCAATGCCGCCAAGGCCGTGGCGGAGAATGGAATATTTTGCGTAATTACCATTGAGCAAGACTCAGGCAAGAGCGAAGTGATTAGCCAAGTAAAAGCTGATGAGGAACTGAAGCCATTTATTGAGGCGGGGCTTGTGAAGTTGCAGGTAAACAGCTGGATGCCATTTCATGCAGACAGCACTATGAGGAAAGTATTCTCCAATCGAGAAGATATGCTTCTTCAGGGCTGTGATCAGGTTTAGAGAACTGCGTGATAACTCCTAATAAGGAAATTTCCGGTTGTTGCGGGCTTACGTTTGAGCACATTCCCGAAATGAAGCTAGGAAGCTTCAGCAAGCACGCACTTGAGGTTGTGTATTTTTCGCAAGTACGGGATTTCTTGAAAATTTGGATAAAGGTTGATGGCCCTTATCGCATATTAAAAATACTCAGCGCGTCGGCAGGTATCAGTTCTTTGGAGCACATCGTTCATCCTTGCCAAGCCTGTGCTCTGCTTCATCAGGATGAGCGTTTGCGTGAGTCCATAAAATCTGAGTATGGAAACCACATGGGGCGCGTGCTTCGTGCTTTTTATTCTCAGAGTTTGATTCAGTGCGATAGCCACAGGGAGGTGACAGCCAATGCGTCGTAGAGATTTCATGAAGGGTGCAGCATTGGGAAGTGTTGCGTTCACCCTTCCAGAGGTTAAAGCCAGTAATCGTTTGTATGGTACTCCAGGCTCGATAATCGCTAGAGATTCGGGTGGCGACAATAGATTGCGATTGCTTATGTCAAGAGGGGAAGTGCCTCTTGGTGTCTGGGAGGATGTAGTGGATTTCACTCGTCTCTGGTCCGCTGTGAGTAAGGATGCAGTGCTGGCCAGCGAGTTCTATTCGAACCGAAGTGCGCTCCTTGAACGAATGGGTATACCAGAGCAACTGATCGCTCCTCGCTCGGTTGAGGAGCAGTTGCTGTTGGCCAGCCAAGATCCAATTGTGCGCGCAGCCAGTAAGGACGGGGACTATTCCCGCTACCTCGGCAGGCTCAATGAGATGGGGATTTTTGCTGCTTCCTCCAAGATTCGCCAGCGAGTGAACGATCTGCTGAATTCCGATCCTGAAGACCTGCAAGGGCTTCTGACTCGGTCGGTGCCTGAGCAGATGCTGGAGAGTAAATATGCCAGTGATCTTCAGAAGCTAAAGGCGATCCTTACCCCAAAGGGTGAGGGTAGCTCCTTGCAGCGGCGATCCCTCGACGTCCCAGTGGCTCGTGCCGCTGTTGGGGCCGTTGCAATCGCTGTGGTTGCAGTCGGTGTCGCGACGTACGTAGTAGCAGCAGTCAACGTCGCGATAGGGGTGAATCTTGCTGTTCAACTCAGCGTTATTGTCAACGTAGCCGTCCGTACTGGTGGAGGAGGGGGGAGCAATTGCGGAGGCTGCCATGGGATCCAGCCAGGCCAGATGCTTGATGTGGAAAGTGCTGCCGTGCGGTTGGCACAGGTAAACGGCAATAGCCAGTTGTTATCTCAAGGGCTGCGAAGGCAGGTCAGGAAAGAGGTGATCGCCTGCGCCTATGCGGCACATGAACTTGGAGTGATCAGTTTGCCGAGAGCCGGGAGAAAACAAGCTCTCGATCTTCTGTGTGGCATCACCTATCGAATGGCAGGTATCTGAATGGACGTGGTGACTGTTTCTCTCAGTTTCAAATCAATGCTGTTGAACAGCCTGCTGATCGCAGTATTGCCAGTGGCGGTGATGCTGGGTGCAGACCTGTTGATCAGCAAGAGCATCAGCTTGAAGAGTGTTTTGGTTGGGGGCGTTCTCTACGCGTTGCTGCAGGGGTACCTGGTCTTCCAGGCGGGGGGCAAGGTGTATGTGGATAAGGGGGTACTTCATGTGCGGTCCGGGTTCTACGGCGCTTCGTGGCCAATCGAGGGACTCAAGGTTCAGCCGATAGACAGGGACGCGATGGAGAGCAGCGTTCGATTGAATGGCATCGCCACTTATGGCTTTCGCGCGGGCTGGTTCAGGCTCGAAGGACGCAAGGTTTTCTTCCTTACCACGGGGGAACGGAAGGCCTGCATACAGCAGAAGGGAACGACGGTCCTCTGTGTGGACAGCGATGTTGCTGCCTCTTTGAAAGCGCTTGCTTCCTGACTGCCCACGGACGTGACGCCTATCGGTCATGAACTGAGGGCGTCGCTTCGTTTGGCAGATGCAGTTCACTGTGAAGGCCTCTTCTTGACTCTAGGCCGCTGGCTTTCCTTAGGCGCCCATTTCGTGAGTGACAACCGATTCATCCTGGTCATGCCGGCCTCCGCCGACGCCACCTTCGAAGCCTTTCATAACCACCGTGTGCGGTTGCAGTGGAACACCTTGCTGGCCGTCGCGCATATGGAAACGGGTGACAGCCACCCCTCCATCGGCGCGGTTTCCTTCAACCGGGGCAAGGGCTGGAAGCGCCTGCTGGCGATGCGTACCCGCTTCGTGAACTACCAGCCTGGCAAGGTGGCGGCGGCCATGCTGGTGGAGCCGACGGGGCTGTTCGAGTCGTGGGCGGCGTCGATGCGCCACCGCGATATCGAAGAGGGGCGCTCCGAGCTGATCTACAGCTTCAGCCTGACGCTGCGACCGCCTTGGCTGGGCGTACTGCTCAATCCGCTGGCCAACCGCCTGTTCGCGTGGGAGGCGCGCAGACGTTTTGCGGCGTTGGCGGTGTTCCTGGCGAGAAAGTAGGGACGATCCACGCGGCTAGGGCACGTCGGAGCAGTTGGAAGACAACGCATCTTCCATCTGGCTGATGGCGATCTTGCCGTAGCGCTCTCCCTGTCTGGTCCATCCAAAACGGTCGATGAAGACGGGGTTATCGCGGACCTTTATCAGCGCTCGGGTGTTATGCGGATCGTATTCGCGAACGGCACTCGACGAAGCATCAGCGGGGCTGAG
This sequence comes from Pseudomonas sp. USHLN015, assembly GCF_037153275.1. Classification (NCBI taxonomy): domain Bacteria; kingdom Pseudomonadati; phylum Pseudomonadota; class Gammaproteobacteria; order Pseudomonadales; family Pseudomonadaceae; genus Pseudomonas; species Pseudomonas sp. USHLN015. The sequence goes on along the minus strand of NZ_JBBCKP010000002.1, from coordinate 146,293 downwards.
CCTCTTGGCCATGGCCAGAGGAATGGAGGTTCGCTCGAACGCCCGCTCTTCGAGGGTAGCCTCGCTTTCCGGTGAGTAGAGCTCCGCGTCGAACGGTATCCAGAACACCGCGACGCATTCGGCATTGGCTGCGGCGGGGCAGAGAGCCAACAGTGCCAGCAGAAAAGTCAATCGGGGGTTCATGGGGGCCTTGGATACTGCGTCCTGAATGGTCTCGGTCTGGGGCTCTTGGCTTCGCGGCGGGCTCAAGTCGAGACCGCTGAGCACAACATCGCCACAAAGCGTTCCACCGGCCATTGCTTGCGGTCGGAGACCTGCCCATCACCCAGCTCCACCAGGCGCAGAGCGCCGGACTCAGAGGCCACCAGGTCGACCGAGAAGAAGGGGCAGGGCACGCATTGAGCGATCTCCTGGACGAGAGGCGGCACCTCATCGGTTCGGCCATAGGCGCGGCCGTCGAGGACGAAATAGCGCTCTTCCGTTTCCGGAATCAGGGGTTCGAATTCCCTCAGGCACACGCCGCCTTCCAGCTCGCCGCGGTAGCGTTCGATGAGCGCAAGTATCTCGACCACTTCGTCCGCACTGCGGGCGATGGAACCGCGCTGGGTGGTCAGTGATTTCACGTAGTCCTTCACGAAGCAGGCGGACCAGCCCGCATTGGCCAATGCGGCGGCGAAGTCGGCGTCACGTGGAAGCACCAGGGTGGCGGGCGTCAGGTCCCGGCATTGTGGATACCACTCGGGCAGATGGTGGCAGTGCCGATACTGCGCCGGGCTGGTGACGGGAATGGCGCCTCTGCTGACGATGGACGCATGCAGGTAGCCGTAGGCATCCGGCGTCAGTCCAGCCCCGGTACAGGACGCGGGCCCCTTCTTCGAGGGCCGGCTTCGGCTTGAAGCGTTGCAGCTCCAGCTCCTCGCAGGAGAACAGCGAACAACCGAGCCCGGCAGCCTTGGCCGCTGCAAACTCTTCGGCAAAGGTCTCGTCCGGGATGTTTGGGTTATCGGGTGATGAGGGGTAGAGCAGGTGCATGGCGTCCATTCCGTCAGTTGCGTCGAGTAGCAGGTCGGCAAGGTACAGGGGCAGCGTTATCTGCAGCTATCCAACGCTTCCTGAATCTTCAGTTTCGTTTCGATACCCGGGTATTACCGGCAGTAGCCGATCACCTCCTGCCGCTCCTGTTCGTTCGCGTGCTGAGGGGCTTGCTGTCGGCATCGGTGGCGAAGGAGTTCACGAGTGCCGCCTTGGTCGTGAACCGCTTATTTTACAGAGGGTTGAATCCGCTAGATGACCTTCACCGCCCGACCAATGAACTGAACGGGCCCCATCGGCCGGCCCGTGGTGGAGCCCCCCGGGTTTTCCAGGGTCAGCTCGAACAACTGGCTGGGCTCCAGCGGCGGCAACTGATCGAGGGGCACGCTGAGTTGCGCGCCAGGCTTGACCAGGCCGAGGGATACCGGCGATTGCCACCCCTCCGCCTTGGTCCAGAACTGCAGCACCTTGTCGCCCGGAACCTCGCCATGCCCGAGGGGGATCAGCTGGACCCTGCGGCTGTCGCTGGCCTGCACTACCCAGCCGGGGGTCTGGTCGGTGGGGGCCACCAGCACCACCATGTAGGTGATGCGCGGTGCGCTGGTCGTCAGCAGCATCGTCGCCAGCACCAGGCTTGCGGCCAGCCCGGCGCCCGCCAGGCCCCGCCATACGCCCAAGCGCCGGTGCCAGGGTACGGCCACCTGCCGCGGTGCCTTGGCGTCGCCATCGAGCTGCGCGTCCAGGGTGCGGGATACCCGGCTCCACAGGCGTGGGCTGGGGGTTTTCGGCTCGACGATCGCGGTCAGCTCCAGAAGGCGGTTTTCCCAGGCAGCCACGGCCGAACGCAGATCGGCGTCGTGCTTGAGGCGCTCATGCACGGCATGCCACTGGCTGGCCGGCAGGCTGCCCAGTACATATTCGCCGGCGAGGGTGTCCAGGTCTTCGGGGCCGGTGCCATTGTGCTCGGTGTTCATCCCATGCACTCCCGCAGCGCCGCCAGGCTGCGCTTGATCCACGCCTTGACCGTGCCCAAGGGCGCGCCGAGCAGGACGGCGATTTCGGCGTGCGTGCAGCCGTCGACATAGGCATGCAGGATGCAGCGCCGCCGCGCCGGCTCCAACTGCCCCAGGCATTGATGAATCCTGGCCGAACCGTGCCCCGCCAGGCTGTCGTCCACCTCCGCCACCTGCGCGTGCAGCACCGCCGCGCCAGCATCGTCCAGGGGGGCCTCCCGGGCACCATCGCGGATATGGTTCAGCGCCAGGTTCCGCGTGATGCTGTAGATCCAGCCGCGCGCGGAGCCACGCGCCGGGTCGAAGCTCGCAGCGCGCGTCCAGATACGGATGAAGGCATCGTGCACGATGTCTTCGGCCAGGGCGTCGTCCCGCACGATGCGGCGAACCACGCCGAGCAGCCGCGCACCTTCCTGATCGTAGAGCGCCCGCAAGGCCGGCCGCTCACCTCGGGCGCAGGCGTCGAGATGGCTCTGGTAATCGAAGGCACTGACAGGCTGATCCAATTTCTGCGCTCGAGGGTGCCCCGGCCCGCCTGGCCGGGGTGTGTCGTTGAGCGTAGCCGACGGCTCGCCTCGCGCCTGCCCGGGCGAGCTCAGTTGGCCCCCCAGAATAGGTAGTCGGCCTGGTACTTGACGACCTGCCGCTGCCCCTTGTTCTCGGCGGCGCAGGTATCGCTGGGCGCGACGCCACCCCGGGTCGCCAGGCGCTGCACGAAGCTGACGCCGCTCATGGTGCCCTTGCCCTCGGCGGGGTTGGCCTTGACCAACTGGTACGGGATATCGCCTGTTCCAGCCGGCGCGACGGCCACCTGCGTGCCGGTTATCTTCGACCCGTCACGGGCCTGCCAGGTCGCAGGCGGCCCGAAGTAGTCCCCTACCGGCTTTCCGGCCCGGTCATTGAGCACGGCCTTGGGGCCGACGAAAAACCACTCGGTCTGGCCTGGCGCCCCCGCCTTGTCGCGGCATTCGTAGGTGATTTCGCCCACGCCGACGGTTTCGAGCACGACCTTGTGGCCATCGGGCACCTTCACGGCGTCGGGCAAGGCCGTCTGGGCGCTGAGGTTTTGCATGGCGACGCACATGACGAGGCCGCTGAGCAGGCAACTGGCAGTTTTTGCGTTCATGGGGCGATCTCCTGATAGGTAGTCGAAGGGGCAGATACGGGCTGCCCATCTGTACTACCCGCCAGGAATCGTTCCGGATGCACGTCCGGAAAAATTTTTTCGAACGGAGGGGGGCGTTCACCCAAGTGCCCCACGGCAGCCATGGGCAGCGCTGCCGTGGGGCGTGGGCTCAGGCGTCGTCGGCGCCGCGATAGCGGGGGTAGGGCAGGCTGTTCCAGGTGCGGTTGGCGAGGCGGCTGGCGTCCACCGCCGCCGGGATGTCGTCGAGCAGCGCACGGGCGGCGCTCACTTCCTGCTGCACCTCCGCCTGGCCCTGGTACATGAACTCGTCGGACGCCAGTTCCGGCGCCTGCCTGAATTTCTCGTCCAGGTCATCCAGCAGGCGCCGCTGCTGCCGGTGCAGGGCGTCGCGCGCGTCCTCCACCCAGGCCGGTTGCAGGCTGCGGTTGTGGTCCAGCAGGGCGCTGTACTCGCGGTAGACGCCGTCGTAGACATCGCCTGTGTGGGTGCGCGCCTCGTGGCAGGCCAGCTCCAGGTCGCGCACGGTGAGGGCGTCCGCTTCCAGGGGCTGCTGGCGCGGTGCGCCGCCCAGGCGGGTGAAGCGGGTGTAGAAGGGGAACAGGCTCTGGATCACCTTGGCCACCGGCAGGGTGCCTTCGCCGTCGTCCCCCAGCCCCTTGGGCTGGATGCCCTGCATGGCCGCCAGGGCCGACTCCGGGCGCACCACCTCCTTGGGCGGCACCAGGCCGTGGCGCAGCATCTCGCGGATGCCGGTGCCGGAGATGTTGAGCCGGTAGCGCTCGTCGTGGGGGCAGGTTTCGGTCGTGGCGTGGCTGGCGCAGCGCACGCAGTAGAACACCTCGTGGAACAGGCGCACCTCGATGCCCAGCTCCTCCGGGGTGAACTGGTCGAAGATGCTGTGGCTGGCGTACTTCTCGTAATAGCTGCCGATGCCCGCGTGGTCGCGGCCGATCAGCGCGTGGGTGCAGCCGTAGTTCTTCATGATCAGGGCGTGCAGCACCGTCTCCCGGGGGCCGGCGAAGATGTAGGTGACCCGCAGCGGCGAGAGCATGGCGCGGTCCTTCGGGTAGTAGGTCTCCAGCACGTTGCGGTAGGCCTGCATGCGGTACTCGTGGCGCACGTATTCACGCTTGGCCATTTCCACCAGCGGTTGCAGCAGCAGGCCGTCGATGCCTTCCAGGGCGTTGCGGTGGATGTATTCGTGGCCGCGGTGCAGCGGGTTGGCGCCGGTGATGAAGCCGGCCACGGAGCGGAAGCCGCGCTCCTCGTAGAAGCGCTTCCAGGTGTCCCGGGGCTCCAGGCGCAGCGACTCGAAGGGGCCCCAGTCGACCCGTTGCAGCAGCTGCAGCGGGCCACCCAGGGCCACATCGCCCATGCGCCGGTGGATGGCATCTACCCCCGGGTGGTTGCGGTCGGTGGTGCCGAACAGCTGGCGGGCGCGTTCTTCCTTGTCGTAGTCGAAGATGTCCTCGATGGCGAGGATGGCCACCGGCTCGTTGCGGTCGTCGATCAGGGCCACCTCATCGCCCACCGCCAGGGCGGCGATCACCTCGCGGTTGCGCTCGCCCACCGGGGCGAAGCTCAGCGGCACCGGCCACACCACGCCGTTGGCCAGCCGGCCGCTGCCCAGCACCGACAGGTAGTCGGCCTGGTTCATGAAGCCCTTGTTGGGCGAGAGCACGCCGGTGGTGATCATCTCGATGGTGATCACCGCCTCCAGGTCGATGCGGATCGACGGCAAGGCGCGTGCCCGCGCAACTTCTGCCCGTACCCGGTCGGCGGGCACCACCTGGTTGACCAGGGTTCCACCGTGGGGTTGCTGGGGGTAGCGATCGAAGGCGAGTTCCATGTTTCCTCCTGCTCGGCTCGGGCTTCGCTCGACCGTCGCTTGACCGTCGAACGGGTCGCACTGTGCCGCGTGTTAGGGGTAGGACAGGGCCGGTCACGGCGGCCGTCGGGTCAGCCCGTGGGCGCAACGGGCTGGCTGAACGGTATTGGCGGGGGGCTGCGGCGGACAAGGTCGTTGCCCTGTGGGGAAAGTCTGGAAGTGTCGAACGGGGCGTCTGCCCGATCGATTACGGCGATGCCCCTTCGCAGTTATCGAGCTCGTCCTGCGTCTTCAATTCCGTTTCGATACCCAGGCCGTAACGGCAGTAGTCGATCACCTCCTGCCGCTCCTGCGCGCTCAACCGGCTGAGGGGCTTGCTGTCGGTATCGGTAGCGAAGGGGTTCACGAATGCCACCTGGAAGGAGGGCTGCTTCTTGATGAAGAAGACCAGGCGGTTGTCCTCGGCGAAGCGCGTCTTGTAGACGCCGGTGGTGAGCCAGGTGCCGAGCAATGCGGCTGCGATCAGTCCGATGAATGCTTTTTTCAACTTGATGAAACCGATGCAGGAGTCTTTTGAGTTCGTTGGCTTCGGTTGCGAGCCGTCCATTCAATTTCACTCATTGGCTTGGCGCTCCCTGAGCCACCTGCAGAACATCACAGTGAGCGCGGCTACGACCGAGGCGATGCAGATACTCAGCAGCGGCAGATAGGTCGGCATGTAGGTCGTGGGGTCTATCGATTCTCCCACCTGATCCAGAGCGGCCAGGATCGCGATCACGGCAAGGCTGATCGCAGTCGCGGGCTTGTTCAGCGAGGAGAGCATTCCACCGGTCAGCACGAAGAAGAAGGCTGTCGTGGAGTACACGTAGAGGTCAAACCAGAGGCCAAGGCCCATAAACAGCACCAGGCTCGATAGCACGGCGGCGACGAATCCACCGAGGATGGCGAAGCTCAAGGCCATCACACTCAGGACAAGTTTTTTCCTCCAGCTCCGGGTCCTGTTTTCCACATGCATTCCTTGGCGATGAATCGGGGAGCGGGATAGTACGAAGCGGCGATGGGCACGTCATCAGCCGGGGCGCCGGGCAGGGGCGAAGGTGCCTCGGGCTCGTTGCGACTTAGGTCCTCATCCCTCTTGCCGCTGCCACCTTCCTTGGTACTGCCATCCCGCGAATTCCTTGACCCGCCGCTCCCCGCATCCCGATTCTTCCGCCGGCAAGACGCGCCTTAAAACAATAACGATGCCCACTGCGGCAACGGAACAAGGAGTTCTGTGATGCTTGGTTACTACGCGCCATACAGCCGGGAATACCTCGCCACGCTGATGATCGTGACGACGCTCTTCTTCGCCCTGCCCATCTTCGTTGCCCCCATCGCCTGGGCCCGACTCATGCGCTGGAGAATTCCGGAGCACCAGCACCTGGCGATCTACTTCGGCCGCTGCCTGGGGGCGTTCATCCTGATCATCGAGCTGGCCGTGCTGCGTGCCGTCACCACGGGCACCGGCTACAGCTATGCGTTCGACCTGCTGTTCCTGGTCTTCACGCTGATGTTCGTGGTGCATGTGTATGGCGCGATCCGGCGCATCCAGCCGATCACCGAGACGCTGGAGATCGGCTTCTGGATGATCCTCTTCGGGCTCAACGTGCTGTTCTATCCGGCCACCGCCATCACGCTCTGAGGGGCGGTGGATGAGGGCTGGCATCTCCAGCCCTCGGTCGTGCTAGCCGATCACGTGGGGCGGCCGGGGCAGCAGGCGCGGGCAGTCTTCGAGGGGCAGCCAGACCACGTCCTGCCAGTGCAGCACCTGCAACTCCTGCCCCATCCATTGCGCCACCGAGCGAACGGGCCAGTGGCCGACCTGGGGCTGTTCGGCGCGTAGGCAGGGGATCACCTGCTGGGTGATCCATTGGCGGATGCAGCGGTTTTCCGGGTGGTAGTAGTGGATCAGCGCGGCATAGGCGCCGGATTCGCTTACCAGCCATTCGCACTTGAAGTCGCCATGGCCGTTGCGTATCCAGGCGATCTGCATCTGGTCGTCATCCAGGTTGTGCGGCAGGCGCTCGACCAGGGGCGGGTGGTTCATCAGCCGGGCCAGGTCGGTGACCACGAACCAGGGTTGGTCTTCCAGCAGCACGGCACGCAGCAGGCGCTTGTGGCGGGTGAAGAGGGTGGGGATGAGGATTTCTTGATCGGGTTGGGGGTGGAGGGAGTCAGGCATTTAAGTACCTCTACGTGAGCAGCTTTCTCAGGGCTGTTGGCGTCGGGAGTTAAGAAACCCCACGTAGAAGGCCGGGCATATTCCCCTTTCGGGTCTTGTATTAGCCCACTCCCGACAGAGCAGAGGTTTTTTGCGTGCGCGAGTATGCCGCGAGCACAAAAAAACCGCTTAGCTATCGGGAGCGGTCATGCCGCTACGTGGGAGAGCGTTTCTTAGGCGCCGGGTACGGAGGCTATGGGCGCACCCGGAAAGTGGCAATGCAGTTACCGCGTGGGAAAGGGCTGATCGGCCAGGCCGAAACGTGAGGGTGGGGTAGGGTGGATGACGCTCTTTTCATCCACCAGGCGAGGCCCATCCCACCCTCATTCTCCCCAGCGGATATCGTCGTCCGCCACGCCATCACCGGCCCAATCCACCGGGTATAGGCCATCCCGCACCGCCCGGTGAAAACTCGAATACGGCCAATCGCACACCCGCCGCACATGGCCGTGTTTCACCGGGTTAATGTGGATGTAATCGAAATGCCGTTGGTAATCGAGGTCGTCGCGGATCAGGTGTTCCCAATAGCGGCGTTGCCAGATGCCGCGCTCGCCCCGGGTGCGTTGAGCCTCGGTGCGGGATTCGGTGTCGGCCAGGCGTTTGGAGAAGGCGAATTTGATGGAGCGCCAGCGCATGGCGAAGTCGTCGTCGCCCGGTGGCAGGGTCCAGAGGCAGTGCATGTGTTCGGGGAGCACGACCCAGGCATCGATATGGAAGGGGCGGCGGTGTTTGACTGCCTGTACCACGGCGCGCAGCAGGTGGATTTCGCGGACCAGCAGGTCGCTGTGCCGGTTACGCAGGTTGACGGTGAAGAAGTAGGTGCCCCCGCGCATCCGGGCGCGACGGTAATTGGACATGACCCCTCCTTGAGCCATTGGTGTTGCGGGTGGAAGAGCTGGTGGATGAGAAGAGCGTCATCCACCCTACGCGCTAGGAATTATGTCTTAGAAGTTGAGCGCCATTATTTTGCGGCTGCTCGGTCTGAGGTGGTTTGAGCTTTATTATTAAAAGTCATATTCATTTACGTAGCTGAGCATTTTTTCCAAAAGGTATTTTTGGATATGGCCAACTGTTAGTGTGTTCTGCTTTTCAGGTATCTCGCTAGGAACTGCTGACCCTGTTGAACGCCATGTTGGCTCTAGGCATATAATTTTTCCATCTGCCTGTATGATTTTTATGTCGGGCTTCAGGTTATCATCGGTATTTTGTTTTTCTGCGGTCACGGTTGCTGGGAGTGACTTGGATTCGAGATATTTCTGAACTCCTTCTGCTAACGCCTTGTTTAGTTTTTTGTCTCCACTTTTGGCAGAGGCCTGAATTCGAATATATTCGTGCTTTGTTTCATCGTCAGTTGCCCTCAGATAAGCATTTGCACCATATTCTTCTTTGGCCAGAGCTCGGAATAATGCAGAGCGAGAAATAGTATCTATTGCGCTTCTCGCAGATACGCTTTGCAGTTTCAATAATTTACGAGTTTCAGCGTCGCCAAATGCTCGAATACATGCAAGCGCAACGTTTGGTGGGAGTTCAAATAGTCGTACATCAAATAACCTGAGTAGAAAGGCGACTTTTGATCTTCTTTTTTTCCACTCTTTTAAATAGGCTGCATCAAGATTTGGGTCGTCTAGAAATTTTACTACTCTGTCAATGTCAATTGATTTTTGGGTGCCCTGAGTGAGTGATGCCACTGTTAGATTGAGATCTTTTGAATCGTCTCCGGAAACCAAAATCCAGACGCTGGGTACAGGCTTTTCTTTCAGTAAATCTCTATAATGTCCGGCGATCTCAGACGCCTTCAGTTCTGTCCTGGAAAAGAATTCAGATATTGTCTCTGATTCGGAAATTATGGTTGAAAGATCTGTGTCTGATATGCCGAATGCCTCTAGGCCATCACCGGTAATGGTGCGGGTAGTAAGGTCTGCGATGTTTTTGTAGTCGGTTTTACTTGGTCCGTTAAAGGTATATATGCCTTTCGTTCCTATATCAACTAAGCTGTCTCTTCCTACACTCCATGCAGTATCTGATAGTAGTCTCGCAGTGGGCTCATGTGTAAGTGGCCAGCATATAACAACTTTGCCGTTGTGCTGTCTGAACAGAACTCTGAGGTCCTCTAGGAACTCAAAGGCTTCATCTTTTGTTAAGCTTTGGTTGTCTCTTTCATACATTACCCAGACTTGGCGATCACCTAGTTCGTTGGTTCGCTGTTCTATGTAATTTTTTACGTCCCGTAGGGATATGTCATGAGGTATGGTGTTTACAGTTGTGCCTGTGAAAAATTTTGTAAGAGTCTTGAAAAAAGTTGTTTTTCCTGAGCCGGAGCGGCCCAGGAAGAGCTCAAATCTGCCTAGGCCGCCAATGTTGACTTGTCGAAGTAGGGTTTCAATTCGAGATGCAGCATCATCAATACGATGAACAATTGCTGTGATGTCATAGCCACTCTGCGAAGCCTCTCGCTCTAATGCTTCATACCTCTTGGGAAGACTTAGTGTTCTAATTTCGCTCATCATTAGCTCCGTTTATGCCTGTTTGGGGCGTGGTAGCAATCAATGTGATAAGAGCAGTGCTTCCTTCTAATAAGCGAAAAGCCCCGCACAAGGCGGGGCTTTCGCTTCTAATTTACTGCCCCAACATTCCGTTTCGGGTATCAGTACTTTCTAATGGTCTTGACTGCTTTTTGCTTTGATCTCTATCAATCCCAGCTCAGTGCACCGCCGGTCTGGTACTCGATGACGCGAGTTTCGAAGAAGTTCTTCTCTTTCTTCAGGTCCATGATCTCGCTCATCCAGGGGAACGGGTTGGTGGTGCCCGGGTATTCCTCTTTCAGGCCGATCTGGGTCAGGCGGCGGTTGGCGATGAACTTGAGGTAGTCCTCCATCATCGCGGCGTTCATGCCCAGTACGCCGCGCGGCATGGTGTCGCGTGCGTATTCGATTTCCAGTTGGGTGCCCTGGAGGATCATCTGGGTGGCTTCGTCCTTCATGGCGGCATCCCACAGGTGCGGGTTTTCGATCTTGATCTGGTTGATCACGTCGATGCCGAAGTTCAGGTGCATGGATTCGTCGCGCAGGATGTATTGGAACTGCTCGGCGGTGCCGGTCATCTTGTTGCGGCGGCCCATGGAGAGGATCTGGGTGAAGCCGCAGTAGAAGAAGATGCCTTCCAGTACGCAGTAGTAGGCGATGAGGTTGCGCAGGAACTGGCGGTCGGTCTCCGGGGTGCCGGTCTTGAACTCGGGGTCGGAGATGGAGCGGGTGTACTTGAGGCCCCAGGACGCCTTCTTAGCGACGCTCGGGATCTCGTGGTACATGTTGAAGATCTCGCCCTCGTCCATGCCCAGCGACTCGATGCAGTACTGGTAGGCGTGGGTGTGGATCGCTTCCTCGAAGGCCTGGCGCAGGATGTACTGGCGGCATTCGGGGTTGGTGATGAGGCGGTAGACGGCCAGCACCAGGTTGTTGGCGACCAGGGAGTCGGCGGTGGAGAAGAAGCCGAGGTTGCGCATGACGATGCGGCGCTCGTCTTCGCTGAGGCCGTCCTTGCTCTTCCACAGAGCGATGTCGGCGTTCATGTTCACTTCCTGCGGCATCCAGTGGTTGGCGCAACCATCCAGATACTTCTGCCAGGCCCAGTCGTACTTGAAGGGTACGAGCTGGTTGAGGTCGGCGCGGGCGTTGATCATCTGCTTGTCGCCGACCTGTACGCGCGCGGAGGCGCCTTCGAGGTCGTCCAGGCCTTCCTGGATGTCGAGGGCGTCGAGGGCCTTCTTGGCGCGGGCGACGGCGTCGGAGTCAGCGGCGGATACGGCGCGGGCGTCCTGTACGGAGCCGGCGGCCTCGTCATCGAGCTTGTCGGCGCCAGCAGCGGCTGCGGCGTTGGTCGCGGCGTTGGGTTGGGCGGCGGCGGGTGCGGCGGCGTCTTCTTTGTCGAATTCGTCCCAGCTGAGCATCTGTCCTCTCTCCTGGTTGGTTCGGCCGTTCTCTGCCGGCCTGGGTAAATGGTGCGTGGGTGTGTGCACGCTGAAGCTTTCTACTGCCGAACTGCTTGTCCGCTCCCGGTCGTGCCGGGGCCTGGTCACGGGCGTCTGTGTCAGCTGCCCAGTGGATGCCGCGTTCGCGGTTGACGGTGTTCGGTCTTGCTGCGCGGCCTGGGCCTGCGCGTGTGGCTTCTCCCTATCAAGGGAGCGGCCATGAAATTCGGTGGTGCTTTTACTGCTTGAGCTCCTCTCCCCGAAGGGAGAGGGCTTTTGCGATCCAGCGTGAAGCTGAGCGAGTGAGCGCTAGGCGCCGGGTTGCTCTGGCCCCGGAGCGTACGACTGTACGTGAGGAGCCGGAGCGGCCCGGCAACAACGCGGGCGCCGCTCAGATTCGCGCGTCACCTGTCACTGGCAGGCTTCGCAGTCGGGGTTGTCGATGGAGCACGCTTGCGGCACGGGTGCCGGTACCGGCGCGGCGGCGGGCGCTGCGCTGAAGCCTTCATCGCTACCGGAGGAAACCGCGTTGAGCTTGCCGGTGTTGATGGTGGACTTCTCGGTGCTGGTGGCAGCCAGGGCACGGAGGTAGTAGGTGGTTTTCAGGCCACGGTACCAAGCCATGCGGTAGGTGACGTCGAGTTTCTTGCCCGAGGCGCCGGCGATGTAGAGGTTCAGGGACTGGGCCTGGTCGATCCACTTCTGGCGACGGCTGGCGGCGTCGACGATCCACTTGGTTTCCACTTCGAACGCGGTGGCGTACAGGTCCTTGAGGTCCTGCGGGATGCGTTCGATCTGCTGCACGGAGCCGTCGTAGTACTTCAGGTCGTTGACCATGACCGGGTCCCACAGGCCGCGGGCCTTGAGGTCGCGAACCAGGTAGGGGTTGATCACGGTGAATTCGCCGGAGAGGTTCGATTTCACGTACAGGTTCTGGTAGGTCGGTTCGATCGACTGCGATACGCCGGTGATGTTGGCGATGGTGGCGGTCGGTGCGATGGCCATGATGTTGGAGTTGCGGATGCCTTTCTGTACGCGAGCACGTACCGGGGCCCAGTCGAGGGACTCGGTCAGGTCGACGTCGATGTACTTCTGGCCACGGGCCTCGATGAGGATCTGCTGGGAGTCCAGCGGCAGGATGCCCTTGCTCCACAGCGAGCCGTCGAAGGTCTCGTAGGAACCGCGCTCGTCGGCCAGGTCGCACGACGCCTGGATGGCGTAGTAGCTGATGGCTTCCATGGACTTGTCGGCGAAGTCGATGGCGGCGTCGGAACCGTAGGGGATGTGCTGCAGGTACAGCGCGTCCTGGAAGCCCATGATGCCGAGGCCGACCGGGCGGTGCTTGAGGTTGGAGTTCTTCGCCTGCGGGACCGAGTAGTAGTTGATGTCGATGACGTTATCGAGCATGCGTACGGCGGTCTTGACGGTCTTGGCGAGCTTGGCGGTGTCCAGCTTGCCGTCGACGATGTGGTTCACCAGGTTCACGGAACCCAGGTTGCACACGGCGATCTCGTCCTTGTTGGTGTTCAGGGTGATCTCGGTGCACAGGTTGGAGCTGTGGACCACGCCCACGTGCTGCTGCGGGCTGCGCAGGTTGCACGGGTCCTTGAAGGTCAGCCACGGGTGGCCGGTCTCGAAGAGCATGGAGAGCATCTTGCGCCACAGGTCCTTGGCGGCGATGGTCTTGTGCAGCTTGATCTTGCCGTAGCCGGCCATGGCTTCGTAGTACTCGTAGCGCTCTTCGAAGGCCTTGCCGGTCAGGTCGTGCAGGTCGGGCACGTCGGACGGGGAGAACAGGGTCCAGGGGCCGTCGTCGAATACGCGCTTCATGAACAGGTCCGGAATCCAGTTCGCGGTGTTCATGTCGTGAGTACGGCGGCGGTCGTCACCGGTGTTCTTGCGCAGCTCGATGAACTCTTCGATGTCCATGTGCCAGGTTTCGAGGTACGCACAGACGGCGCCCTTGCGCTTGCCACCCTGGTTCACGGCGACGGCGGTGTCGTTGACCACTTTCAGGAAGGGCACGACGCCCTGGGACTTGCCGTTGGTGCCCTTGATGTAGGAGCCCAGCGCGCGGACCGGGGTCCAGTCGTTGCCCAGGCCACCGGCGAATTTGGACAGCATGGCGTTGTCGTGGATGGCGCTGTAGATGCCCGACAGGTCATCCGGGACGGTGGTCAGGTAGCAGCTGGAGAGCTGCGGACGCAGGGTACCGGCGTTGAACAGGGTCGGGGTGGAGCTCATGTAGTCGAAGGACGACAGCAGGTTGTAGAACTCGATGGCGCGCTCTTCACGGTCCTTCTTCTCTTCGATGGCCAGGCCCATGGCCACGCGCATGAAGAAGATCTGCGGCAGTTCGAAGCGGATGCCGTCCTTGTGGATGAAGTAGCGGTCGTACAGGGTCTGCAGGCCCAGGTAGGTGAACTGCTGGTCACGCTCGTGGTTCAGCGCGCGGCCCAGTTTCTCCAGGTCGTAGGTCTTCAGTTGCGGGTCGAGCAGCTCGAACTCGGCGCCTTTCTCGACGTAGGCCGGCAGGGCCTTGGCGTACAGCTCGGCCATCTCGTGGTGGGTGGCGCTCTCGGCCACGCCGAGGAAGCCCAGGCCTTCGGCACGCAGGGTGTCCATCAGCAGGCGGGCGGTGACGTAGGAGTAGTTCGGCTCGCGCTCCACCAGGGTGCGGGCGGTCATCACCAGGGCGGTGTTGACGTCTTTCTCGGCCACGCCGTCGTAGAGGTTCTTCAGGGTTTCGCGCTGGATCAGGGCACCATCGACTTCGGCCAGGCCTTCGCAGGCTTCGCTGATGATGGTGTTGAGGCGGCCCAGGTCGAGCGGAACGACGCTGCCGTCGGCGCGGGTCACGCGGATGCTCGGGTGCGGCTGGGCGATCTCGGCGGCGCCGCTCTTGCGGGCCTGGGCGCGGGATTCGCGGTACAGGACGTAGTCACGGGCGACTTTCTGCTCGCCGGCGCGCATCAGGCTCAGTTCGACCTGGTCCTGGATCTCTTCGATGTGGATGGTGCCGCCCGAGGGCATGCGACGCTTGAAGGTGGCGGTGACCTGTTCGGTCAGGCGCGCGACGGTTTCATGGATACGCGAAGAGGCAGCGGCAGTACCGCCTTCCACGGCGAGGAACGCCTTGGTGATGGCAACGGTGATCTTGTCGTCGGTGTAGGGCACGACGGTACCGTTGCGTTTGATCACGCGCAGCTGGCCGGGCGCGGTGGCGGCCAGATCCTGGGTGGAATCGGCTGCCTGCGGCGCGTTGGCCTGCGGGTTCTCGCGAGTGGTTTCGGTCTGCATGGGGGTCTCCATGTTCTCTATTTGTTGAGTCGGGCGCGTGAGCGTCCGTCATTCCGTTTTACAAACGCCGCTGGCTCGGCCGGGGCCGGGTTCGTGGCGCTTACTACAAGGCAGGAAGGGCAGGGGACTCGAATGCCTCCCTGGCCCAGCAAGTCTAAGGTCGCTGTGTTAAGGCGCAGCGACAAACACAATACCTAGTGGTGCATCACCCTGGGGTGGTACACCTTTCTTCCGGTTCCAGTCACGTCATTCGTGTCCCGGGCCGGCACTGTCGGTCGGGGCCGCGCAGCGGGTTGGACTCCTAATGGATCACGGGGTTCGAAGCCTGGAAAAAGGCATTTCGTGCTTGATTCTGATTGTGCCCCGTGATCTAGCCAAACCCAATATGTAGGGGTCTGGCGTGATGGGGGTACAAGATAATGCGCTCTTGGGGGTATTGCAAGGCGAGGGGAACTGGAAAAGCTGTGGATAACTTGTGGGTGAATTGTGGGTGAGGCGGGGAGAGTTTGCGGTAGCCCTCGTGGGGCCTGGCGTACGCCGTTCGTCGCGGCTGCGACACTCTGGAACGGGCTGTTCCGAGGATGTCGGGCTGTGCGCAAGCTAACACAATATCTAGTGTTTTGTAGGGCTTTTGGCATGCACTGTGCAGAATGGCCGGCGTTGCTACAATGCCGCCCGTTTCACGGCCTTGATGCAGTTCATTAGGAGTACGTGGTGGAGCAAGAATCCTGGCGCATCCTCATCGTCGAGGACGACCAACGACTGGCCGAGCTGACCCGGGAATACCTCGAGGGCAACGGCCTGAAAGTGGCCATCGAGTCCGATGGTGGCCAGGCCGTGGCGCGCATTCTCAAGGAGCAGCCCGACCTTGTGGTGCTCGACCTCATGCTGCCCGGCGAGGATGGCCTGTCCATCTGCCGCAAGGTCCGTGGCCGCTATGAGGGCCCCATCCTCATGCTCACCGCGCGCACCGACGACATGGACCAGGTGCTGGGCCTGGAGATGGGCGCGGACGACTACGTGTGCAAGCCGGTGCGCCCGCGCGTGCTGCTGGCGCGCATCCGCGCGCTGCTGCGGCGCAGCGAGGGCGGCCTGTCCGAGCCCGTCGAGGAGAACGTGCGGCGCCTGGAGTTCGGCCCGCTGGTGATCGACAACGCCATGCGCGAGGCCTGGCTCAACGAGCGCAGCATCGAGCTGACCAGCGCCGAGTTCGACCTGCTCTGGCTGCTGGCGGCCAACGCCGGGCGCATCCTCTCGCGCGAGGAGATCTTCAACGCCCTGCGCGGCATCGAGTACGACGGCCAGGACCGTTCCATCGACGTGCGCATCTCGCGCATCCGCCCGAAGATTGGCGACGACCCCATGCACCCGCGCCTGATCAAGACGGTGCGCAGCAAGGGCTATCTTTTCGTCAGGGAGGCGGCCGAAGGCCTGCTTTGAACCCTATATAAGGATGCGGTGCCGCCCAGCTTCGGATGACGGTGCCCATCGTCCAGCCGAGAGCGCCATGTTCCCCACCCTCGAAACCACCCGATTCCGCCTGCGGGAGATTGGCCCGGCCGATACCCGCGCCATCTTCCTGGGCCTCTCCCACCCGGATGTGATCCGTTACTACGGCGTCTCCTACGACAGCCTGGAGGCCACCCGGGTGCAGATGGACTGGTACCGCTCGCTGGTTCGCGAGCGCACCGGCATCTGGTGGGGCATCTGCAACCGCGATGATCCCCAGCACCTGCTCGGCGCCTGCGGTTACCACGATTGGGACCACGGCCATCGCCGCGCGGAGCTCGGCTACTGGCTGATGCCCGAGCACTGGCGCGGCGGGGTGATGCGCGAATGCCTGGAGGCGGCGATCGGCCACGGCTTCGATGCCATGCGCCTGCACCGCATCGAGGCGGTGGTGGACACCGACAACGCGGCCAGCAGCGGCCTGCTGCGACGCCTGGGCTTCGTCCACGAAGGCGTGCGCCGCGAGTGCGAGTACAAGGACGGCCGCTACCTCAGCCTGGATTGCTTCGGCCTGCTCGACCGCCCCGGGGAGCGGCGATGAACTCGATCTTCCTGCGTATCTACGGCGGGCTGTTGATCACCCTGGTGCTGGTGGCGCTTTTGGGCGTGTTCACCTTCCACCAGGTCAACGAGGTGCGTGCCGACCAGTACCGCGAGAGCCTGGCGCGCGGCACCTTCCGCCTGATGTCCGACAACCTCGAACCCATGACCGCCATCGAGCGGCGCCGCGCCCTGGTGCTCTGGAGCCGGCTGATGGGCATCCCCCTGGCGCTGCAGGACCTGGACGAGGACCGCCTCGACAGCGGCGTGCGCAGCCGCGTGCTGCGCAAGCAGGTGCTGGTGGAGCAGACCGGCCCCCACGCCGCCAAGGTCTACAGCCTGGTGAGCGAGCAGGAGCACCTGGTGCTCACCGGCGAGGTGCAGCAGATCAGCGAGCAGCTGGCGCGCGCCACCGTCTACCTGTTGATCGACGAGCTGGTGCGCTTCCCGGTGCGCGAGCAGCCCCAGCGCCTGGCGGCATTGAAGGAGGGCAAGCAGTTCGGCTTCGACCTGCACCTGATCACCCTCAAGGACGCCGACCTCGATGAAGACCAGCGTCGCCGCGTGGACGAGGGCGACACGGTGATGGCCCTGGGCAAGGGCGGCGATTCGGTGCGCATCTTCGCCGGCATCGTCGACACGCCCTGGGTGCTGGAGATCGGCCCGCTGTACCTGATGAACCCCTACCCGCCGGAGCTGCTGGTGCTGATCGGCCTGCTCGGCCTGAGCTTCATCGGCCTCACCATCTACCTGCTGGTGCGCCAGCTGGAGCGCCGCCTGCTGGGGCTTGAGGCGGCGGCCACGCGGATCGCCCACGGCAAGCTGGACGCCCGCGTGCCGGCCAGGGGCGCCGACTCGGTGGGGCGCCTGGCCGCCGCGTTCAACGGCATGGCCGAGCAGTTGCAGCAGTTGCTGTCGGTGCAGCGCGAGCTGGTGCGCGCGGTCTCCCACGAGTTGCGCACGCCGGTGGCGCGCCTGCGCTTCGGCCTGGAGATGATCGCCGACGCAGAGACCGAGAACGCCCGGCGCAAGTACATGGAGGGCATGGACGGCGACATCCAGGAGCTCGACAAGCTGGTGGACGAGATGCTGACCTATGCCCGCCTGGAGCAGGGCACGCCGGCGCTGAACTTCCAGCGCGTGGATCTCGATGCGCTGTTCGACCAGGTGATCGCCGAGCTCGCCCCGCTGCGCGTCGCCGTGCGCGTGGAGCGCGGCCAGTGCCTCACCGCGAGCGGCGAGGGTGCCTGGGTCGAGGCCGAGCCGCGTTACCTGCACCGCGCCTTGCAGAACCTGGTGAGCAACGCCATGCGCCACGCCGAAGCACGCGTGCGGCTGAGCTACCAGATCGGCCACAAGCGCTGCCGTATCGATGTCGAGGACGACGGCCCCGGCGTGCCGGAAAGCCACTGGGAGCGCATCTTCACCCCCTTCCTGCGCCTCGACGACAGCCGCACCCGCGCCTCCGGCGGCCATGGCCTGGGGCTCTCCATCGTGCGGCGGATCATCTACTGGCACGCCGGCCGCGCACAGATCGGCCGCAGCGACACCCTCGGCGGCGCGCGCTTCAGCCTGGTCTGGCCCCGCCGCCAGGGCGATGGGGATTTACCGCAGTAGGAAAGAAGTCCCGTAGGTTGGGCTGAGGCACGAAGCCCAACGCAGCGAGGTGGGGCATTGCACTGTTGGGCCTCGCTGCGCTCGGCGCCAACCTACGGGTGCTCAGGCGCTGATCAGCGCACCGCCACTAGGCTTAGCAGCCGATCTTCGTAGAGGCGGAAATGCCCCTCCAGCTCGCTGCCCGTCATCCACTCGCCAGCCAGGTTGATCAGCAGCCCGAGGCGTGCCGTCCGTGCGCTGTCGTCCACCGCCAGCAGCTCGGCATCGTGGAAATAGAAGCGCTTGCCCACCAGCGGGTAGAGGGCCTTGAACAGGCTTTCCTTGAGGGAGAAGGTCAGGGTCACGCGCTCGGCCTGTTCTTCGGCGGGAAGCAGGGCGAGGCGTTGCAGCTCGGCGGGGGTGAGGATTTCCTCGGCCAGGCGCAGGGCGCGCCCGGTTTCCAGGCGTTGCTCCATGTCCAGGCCCAGGCCGCGCCAGTCCGCCTTGCGCGCCACCAGGGCCGCAGCCCAGCCGGCGCCGTGGGTGATGGAGCCGCTGATGCCCGTCGGCCAGACCGGCGCGCGATCCTCGCCCGTGCCCGGCACCTCCGCCCGGCCGGTCAGCGGCAGCAGCGCCGCGCGGGCACAGAGGCGGCCGGCCAGGTACTCGGCGCGGCGCTTGGCCACCGAGCGCTGGATATTGGCGGGCGCCGCGATGGCGCAACGGTCGAAGTCGTGGTCGGCGAGCTGCGCCGGGTCGAAGCGACAGGCGCGCAGGGCGATGCCGGGCAGCGCCGTGGCGAAGGGCCAATCGGCATCCAGCGGGGTGCAGAAAGCGGGGAGGGAAGGCGTCATGGGCGCATTTTGCCGCGCCGGCCCGGCCGGAGCCAGCGCCCGCGCCGGTTACATATGTTTGCAATCGGGTTACCAAAGCTAAACGGATGCCTGGCGGCCTATTTGCCAGACTAGCGTCGCGTTTCTTCTGGAACGCAGGTGAGGTTGTAGCTTGGAGTCCTGGCCACTGGTCGACTCCGGGCGTTTTCTCTGAATCGAGAACGGGAGCCCTTGTGGGGGCTCCCGTTTTTTTTTGCCCCGGGGCGGCGCGTTCAGTGGGTCCCCGCGTTCGCGGGGATGGCGGTGTGTGCCGAACCCCGCGCGCGTCCTTGCGTCCATTGCAGGTCGTTCAGCCGAGGTTCAGCGGGGGTTCAGGGGCTGTTCAGTGCCCCGCCGGCAAGATGGCTCCCGTGTTCAAGCACGAATCGAAATCCATCGGAGGAACGCCTCATGAAAGCCATCCTGAACCCCCTCTTCATCGCCGCCGGCCTGACCTTCGCCGCTGCGTCCGCCCAGGCCGCCGACCCGTTCATCGGCCTCACCTGGGGCCAGACCAACAACAACATCCAGAACTCCTCGGCGCTCAATGCCAACCTCGGTGACCCGAGCCTGGACAAGGTGATCCACAAGACCGGGACCTGGGGCGTGCGCGCCGGCCAGATGGATGACAACGGCCGCTACTACGCCACCTACGAGAACTTCTCGGACACCGACCGCGGCAACAAGCTGCGCCAGCAGAACCTGCTCGGCAGCTACGACGTCTTCCTGCCCCTGGGTGACAACAACACCAAGCTGTTCGGTGGCGCCACCCTCGGCCTGGTCAAGCTGGAGCAGGACGGTACCGGCATGCGCCGCGACAGCGACATCGGCTACGCAGCGGGCCTGCAGGCCGGTATCCTCCAGCAGCTGAACAAGAACACCTCCATCGAGGCCGGCTATCGTTACCTGCGCACCAACGCCAGTACCGAAGTCGCGCCCCACGGCGGCGACAAGCTCGGCTCGCTGGACCTGCACAGCAGCTCGCAGGCCTACCTGGGCGCCAGCTACAAGTTCTGACCAGTGCCACGCACGGCCGGGCCCAGTGCCCGGCCCTTGCCTGAGGAAATGCAGATGAAATTGCTGGTTGTGGAAGACGAGGCGCTGCTGCGCCATCACCTCCATACGCGCCTCGGCGAGCAGGGGCATGTGGTCGACGCGGTGGCCGATGCCGAAGAGGCGCTGTACCGCGCCAAGGAGTTCCACCACGACCTGGCGGTGATCGACCTCGGCCTGCCCGGCATGAGCGGCCTGGACCTCATCCGCCAGTTGCGCAGCAGCGACAAGGTTTTTCCCATCCTCATACTCACCGCGCGCGGCAACTGGCAGGACAAGGTCGAAGGCCTGGCCGCCGGTGCCGACGACTACGTGGTCAAGCCGTTCCAGTTCGAAGAGCTGGAGGCGCGCCTCAATGCCCTGTTGCGACGCTCCTCGGGCTTCGTCCAGTCCACCATCGAGGCCGGCCCCTTGCTGCTCGACCTCAACCGCAAGCAGGCGCAGGTCGACGGCGCGCCCATGGCGCTGACCGCCTACGAATACCGCATCCTCGAATACCTCATGCGTCATCACCAGCAGGTGGTGGCCAAGGAGCGGCTGATGGAGCAGCTGTATCCCGGAGACGAGGAGCGCGACCCCAACGTCATCGAGGTGCTGGTGGGCCGTATCCGTCGCAAGCTGGAAGGCGAGCACGGCTTCAAGCCCATCGAGACGGTGCGCGGCCAGGGCTACCTGTTCACCGAGCGCTGCCGTTGAGTCGCACCGCCGGCCCCCGCCGCCGCGCCGGGTTCTCCCTGCGCCTGCGCCTGATGCTGGGCGCCACCGCGCTCGCGGTGCTGTTCATGCTGGTGCTGCTGCCCCTGCTGCGCAGCGCCTTCGACTACGCCCTCGACCAGGCCATCGAGAAGCGCCTGGCCGCCGACGCCAGTGCCCTGATCGCCGCCGCGCGCATCGTCGACGGGCGCCTGGACATGCCGGACAAGCTGCCCGACGAGGAATTCGACAACCTCGACGCCACGCAGCTCGGCTACATCTACGACAGCGACGGCCGGCTGGTCTGGCAGTCGCGCTCCTCCACCGACGAGAGCGTGCACTACGAGCCGCGCTATGACGGCCGCGGCCACGAGTTCACCCGTGTGCACGACACGCGCGGCCGCGAGTTCTTCGTCTACGACGTGGAGATCGACCTGCTGCGCGGCCAGGCCGCCGCCTTCAGCGTGGTCACCATGCAGCCGATGAGCGACTACCAGGTGATGCACGACGGCTTCGTCCACCAGCTCTACCTCTGGCTCGGTGCCGCGCTCCTGCTGCTCCTGACCCTGCTCTGGTTCGGCCTCACCTGGGGTTTTCGCAGCCTGCGCCGGCTCAGCGAGGAGCTGGACCAGGTGGAAGCCGGCGCCCGCGATTCCCTCAGCGAGGAGCACCCGCGCGAACTGCTGCGCCTGACCGGCTCGCTCAACCGCCTGCTGGAAAGCGAACGCCAGCAGCGCGAGCGCTACCGCAATTCCCTCGACGACCTGGCCCACAGCCTGAAGACCCCGCTCTCGGTGCTGCAGGGCGTCAGCGAGACCATCAACAAGTCGGCCAACCCCGAGCAGGCGCACGTGCTGCGCAGCCAGATCGAGCGCATGAGCCAGCAGGTCGACTACCAGTTGCAGCGCGCCACCCTGCGCAAGAGCGGCCTGGTGCGCCACCGCGTGCGCCTGGCGCCGCTGCTCGACCTGCTCTGCGAGGCGCTGGACAAGGTCTACCGCGACAAGAAGGTGCAGGTCGAACGCGCCTTCGAGCCCACCCTCGAGGTGCCGGTGGAGCAGGGCGCCTTGCTGGAGCTGCTTGGCAACCTGCTGGAGAACGCCTACCGCCTGTGCCTTGGCCGCATCCGCGTCAGCGCCGTGCAGGGTGCCGGCTTCTGCGAGCTGCGCGTGGAGGACGACGGCCCCGGCGTGCCGGTGGACCAGCGTGCGCGCATCCTCAAGCGCGGCGAGCGCCTCGACGCCCAGCACCCCGGACAGGGCATCGGCACCGCTGTTGTCCGCGACATCGTCGAGAGCTTCGACGGCGAGCTGGCGCTGGACGACTCCAGCCTCGGTGGTGCCGAGTTCCGCATCCGCCTGCCGTTGCACTGAGGGATGGCGGGTTTTCCCCGCTCATCCGGCTGGTTTCCTGGCGGCGGACGTTCGCGGCGCTGGCAGGAGGCTCCAATCGCGCATCCACGGGGCGCCGTCCGGCGTTCCGACCCTCCTGTCAGCTGCGTGATTCCCAACACCCACTAAGCTGTGATTCGCCTCCGCGCCCGCGTGCATCCATGCGGGAGCCGATGCGCGCGAATTTTCTTCGAGGGGCTGTCGAAACCGGCGAAGCCCGTTCGACTAATGGACAGAACCGCCAGCCTGGCGGGCATGAAACCTGACAGAAGGAGCGACACGATGCGATTCATGGTGATGGTCAAGGCAACGAAGGAATCCGAAGCCGGCGAAATGCCCAGCGAGGAGCTGCTCGCCGCGATGGGCGCGTACAACCAGGAGCTGATCGACGCCGGCATCATGCAGGCGGGCGAAGGGCTGCACCCCAGTTCCCGGGGCGCTCGGGTGACCTTCTCCGGCAGCAGCCGCACGGTGACCGACGGGCCCTTCGCCGAGACCCGCGAGCTGGTCGCCGGCTACTGGATCTGGGAAGTGGAATCCCTGGAGAAGGCCATCGAGTGGGTCAAGCGTTGCCCCAACCCGATGACCGGGGACTCGGACATCGAGATCCGCCAGATCTTCACCGCCGAGGACTTCGGCGCCGAATTCACGCCCGAGCTGCGTGAGCAGGAAGAACGCCAGCGCGCCCAGATGGCCACCGGCAAGCCGCAGTAGGGAGACGACCATGCGAATCAACGCCTACCTGATCTTCGCCGGCAACTGCCGCGAGGCCTTCGAGTTCTACCACCAGACCCTGGGCGGCGAGCTGCAGGTGATGAGTTTCGGCGAATCCCCGGCGGCCGAGCACGTGCCCGCGCAGTTCCACGACCGCGCCATCCACGCCTGCCTTTGCCTCGGCGACCAGTCGCTGATGGCCTCGGACACCACGCCGGAACACCCCTACGACGGCATCCGCGGTTGCTCGGTGTCGCTCAACGTCGATTCCATCAAGGAAGCCGAGCGGGTGTTCGCCGCGCTCTCGGCCGGTGGCAAGGTGCAGATGCCGCTGGAGGCGACCTTCTGGGCCGCCCGCTTCGGCATGTTCGAAGACCGCTTCGGCGTGCCGTGGATGGTCAACTGCGAGAAGGACCGGTAAGGCGCGCCACGGGGCGGGGCCGGGCTCCGCCTCGTGGGGCTACTCGTCTTCGCCGGACTCGAGCAACTCCTTCGGCACTTCGCTGCGCAGCATCAGCTGGCATTGCTGGCTGTCCGGGTCGAAGACGATCACCGCCTGCTTCTTCTCCAGGGCATGGCGCACGCGGGCGACGCGGGTTTCCAACGGGGTCTCGTCACCGTTGTCGGTGCCGTCGCGGGTGACGAAATCCTCGATCAGGCGGGTCAGGGTGTCGGCTTCGAGCAGGTGGTGGGGAATCAGCATGATGGACCTCGGGGGCAGGCGGCGATCCTAGCGCGATGGCCGCCGCGACGCCATGCGCGGGCGTCGCCTCAGGCCGAGTGCTCCTGGCCCTGGCGCACCAGCAGGCGGTCGAGGGTGGCGAAGAGCAGGGCGCTGTCCAGCGGCTTGCCGAGGAAGTCGTCCATGCCGGCCTCGGCGCCGGCGTCGCGGTGTTCGTCGAGGATGTGCGCGGTCAGCGCGACGATGGGCACCGCCGGCAGCTGGCGGCTGCGCTCGAACTGGCGGATGCGCCTGGTCGCCTCGAAGCCGTCCATTTCCGGCATCTCGCAATCCATCAGGATCAGCTGCACGCCGGCCGGGTCGCGCTCGTATTCGTTCACCGCCGCCACGCCGTTGGCCACGGTGCGCACGCGGTAGCCACGCTTGCGCAGGAAGCCCTGCACCACCAACTGGTTCACCGGGTTGTCCTCGGCGACGAGGATGCAGGGCGCCGAGCCCGCGTCGCTGAAGGCCTCGCTGAGGATCGGGCGCGGCTCCTGGCGGCGCTCCTGGTAGAGGTCGGCGAGGGCTTCACGCAGGGGCACCACGGCCAGCGGCTGGGCCATGGCGATCAGGCGCAGGCCGTTGCTCTGGGGCAGGTTCTGGCACTGTTCGGGCGGGCACAGCAGGAGGATGCGCTGCCCCGGTTCCAGGCGCGGGCGCAGGGAGTCGAGCCAGTGCGCGGCGCTGCCCGGCCAGGGCGCCACCAGCACCAGCAGCGGCGGCACGGCAAAGTCGTCGAGGTATTCGTGCAGGCGCTCGGGGGTCTGGCAGCGCTCGGTGCGCATGCCCCAGCGGCCCAGCAGGCGGCTCAGGGCGTCGAGGCCGAGGCCGTCGAGGGAGGTGAGCAGGGCGGTCTTGCCCTTGAGCAGGCGCAGCAGTTCGTCGTCTTCCTCGGTGCCTTCCTGCAGGGGCATGTCGAAGGCGAAGCGGGTGCCCTGGCCCGGGGTGCTCTGCACTTCGATCCGCCCGCCCATCATTTCCACCAGCTCCTTGCTGATGGCCAGGCCCAGGCCGCTGCCGCCGTAGCGGCGGGTGGTGCTGGAGTCGCCCTGGGCGAAGGAGTCGAACAGCTGGGACAGCGCCTCGTTGCGGATGCCGATGCCGCTGTCGCTAATGGCGAAGATCAGGTGCGGCTCGCCCAGGGAGTTGGAGCGGCGGCAGACGTTCAGCGCCACATGGCCCTCGGCGGTGAACTTGAGGGCGTTGCTCAAGAGGTTCATCAGCACCTGCTTGAGGCGCGTGGGGTCGCCCTTGATGCGCCGCGGCACGCCGCTCTCCAGGCTGATGTAGAGGCGCAGGCGCTTGTCCAGGGCCTGGGCGGTGAACAGGCTGAGGGTGTCGGAGAGCAGTTGCTCCAGGTCGAACTCGATGTGTTCCAGGGTCAGCTTGCCGGACTCGATGCGGGCGTAGTCGAGGATGTCGTTGATCACCGCCATCAGGGCGCTGCCGGAGCTGGAGATGGTGTCGACGTAGAAGCGCTGGCTGCGGTCCAGCGGGGTTTCCTTGAGCAGTTGCAGCATGCCCAGCACACCGTTGAGCGGGGTGCGGATCTCGTGGCTCATCTTGGCCAGGAAGCGGCTCTTGGCGCGGCTCTCGACGTGCGCCTGCTCGGCGGCCTGGCGCGAGCGGAAGCCTTCTTCCTTGAGGGTGTTGATGCGGTCGGCGAGGCCGATGGAGAGGGTGATCAGCTCGATGGTCACGCCGATCTTCACCACCGTGGCGCCGAAGATGCCCAGCACCTCCACGCCCAGCGAGCCGGTGGTGGCCTGGATGAAGGCGAACAGCAGGATGCCCCAGGCCAGGGTGTAGTAGGAGCCGTAGCGCACGCCCCGGCGCCAGACGTAGATGCCGGCCAGGAGCAGCAGCAGCGAGACGGCCGAGACGGTGAGGCTGGCAAGGATGTTCCAGGCCTGCAGGCCGATCACCGGCGCCGAGACGAACACCGCCAGGGTCGCCAGCATCGCCACCCGCAGCGCCGTGTCCAGGCGCGGGAAGTACTGCTTGGCGTGGAGGAAGTGGCGGCTGAACTGCACGGCGGTGAGGCAGTGCAGGTACATGAGGATGTAGATGCTCACCGACTGGAAGGCCACGTGCTCGGGCAGCAGCTTGAACAGCATGCCGTCGAAGCAGGCGGCCAGCAGGCCGACGTTGAGGTTGTAGGCCAGGTACCAGAGGTAGGCCGACTCGCGCAGCGAGATGTAGAGGAACAGGTTGTAGAAGAACATGGCGAACAACACGCCGTAGAAGGCGCCGTTGAACCCCATGAGGTTTTCCTGCGCCGCCGCGCTGGCGCCGTAGGTGCTGAAGAACAGCGGCACGAAGAGGGTGCTGGTGCTTTCCACCCGCAGCAGCAGGGTGTTGGTGCCGGGCTGCAGGTCGAGGGGGAACCAGAAGTTGCGCACCTGCACCGGGCGCTGGGCGAAGGCGAAGCTGTCGCCGCTCTCCTGCTCCTGCAGGTGGCCGTCGGGTTCGAAGAGAAAGATCTTGATGTGGTCGAGCAGCGGGTAGTTGGCTTCCAGGTAGCCCGACAGCGGGTGCTGGCGGCTGTTGACCAGGCGCACCTTGAACCACCAGACCGAGCTGTTCTTGCCCATGTTGGCGTGTTCGCCGTGCACCGGGGTGAAGGCTTCGTCCGGCAACTGGCGCAGGTCGGCGAGCTGCAGCTTGCCCTCGGGGTCTTCCAGGTAGCCCATGAAGGGGCTCAGCGACAGGCGCAGGTCCTCGCGGTCCAGGGGTGCGCTTTGCAGCGCCCAGACCTGGCCGGTGAGGCAGAACAGCAAGAGCGCCAGACAGAGGCGAGGCATCCTTTCACCCCATTGTTTTTATCACCCGTGGCCTGGCACTTTGCCTTTATGTGAGGTGGCCTTCAAGCGTCGCTTTCGCCCTTGCCGACGAGACTTCCGACAGTCGGTACGCGGGTGTCGTTTTCCATCTGCGCGGTGTGTTCCAGCTGATGGCTGAATGGCTCCAGGGAGTTCTGCGCGGCGTCGGCGTCGCTGGCGAACACCGGCGGGCTCATCATGTAGGCGCCCAGCAGGCGGGTCATGGCCTCCAGGCTGTCGATGTGGGTGCGCTCGTAGCCGTGGGTGGCGTCGCAGCCGAAGGCGAGGAGGGCGGCGCGGGTGTCGTGGCCGGCGGCGATCGCCGACTGGGCGTCGCTGTGGTAGTAGCGGAACAGGTCGCGACGGACGGGTATGACGTTCTTCTCGGCGAGCTTCAGCAGGTGCCGCGAGAGGTGGTAGTCGTAGGGGCCGGCGGAATCCTGCAGGGCGACGCTGACGGCGTGCTCGCTGGATTGCTGGCCGGGGGCGACCGGGGCGATGTCGATGCCGACGAACTCGCTGACGTCCCACGGCAGCGCACCGGCGGAGCCGGAGCCGATCTCCTCGGTGATGGTGAACAGCGGGTGGCAGTCGATGGGCGGCACCAGCTTGGCCTCGGTGATGCCCTTGAGCGCGGTGAGCAGCGCGGCGACGCCGGCCTTGTCGTCGAGGTGGCGGGCGCTGATGTGGCCGCTCTCGGTGAACTCGGGCAGCGGGTCGAAGGCGACGAAGTCGCCGATGCACACGCCGAGGGACTCGCAGTCGGCGCGGGTCGAGCTGTAGGCGTCCAAGCGCAGTTCGATGTGGTCCCAGCTGATCGGCATGCTGTCCACCTCGGTGTTGAAGGCGTGGCCGGAGGCGAGCAGCGGCAGCACGCTACCCCGGATCACCCCGGTGTCGGTGAACACGCTGACGCGGCTGCCTTCGGCGAAGCGGCTGGACCAGCAGCCCACCGGGGCCAGGGCCAGGCGGCCGTTGTCCTTGATCTGGCGGACGATGCCGCCAATGGTGTCCAGGTGCGCCGCCACCGCGCGGTCGGGGCTCTTCTGCCGGCCCAGCAGGGTGGCGCGGATGGTGCCGCGACGGGTCAGCTCGAAGGGGATGCCCATCTCCTCCAGGCGCTCGGCGACGTAGCGCACGATGGTGTCGGTGAAGCCGGTGGGGCTGGGGATGGCGAGCATCTCCAGGAGCACCTGGCGCAGGTAGTTCATGTCCGGTTCGGGAAGTTTTCTGGCAGTCATGGCGTCTCCTTGGCGAGAAGCCGGGCCCGTGGGCCCGGGGCTCAGGACAGCGGCTGGCTGAGGGGGAACAGCAGGTCGATGAAGCGCTCGGCGGTGGGCTGCGGCTGGTGGTTGGCCAGGCCGACCCGTTCGTTGGCCTCGATGAACACGTAGTCGGGCTGGTCGGCGGCGGGCACCAGCAGGTCCAGCCCCACCACCGGGATGCCCAAAGCGCGGGCGGCACGGATGGCCGCCTCGCCCAGGCGCGGATGGAGGATGCCGGTGACGTCCTCCAGGGTGCCGCCGGTGTGCAGGTTGGCGGTGCGGCGCACGGCGAGGTGGGCGCCCTCGGGCAGCACGTCGTCGTAGCCGTAGCCGGCGTCCCTGAGGGTGCGTTCGGTCTCGTCGTCGAGGGGGATGCGGCTTTCGCCGCCGGTGGCGGCCTGGCGCCTGCGGCTCTGCGCCTCGATCAGCGAGCGGATGCTGCGCTGGCCGTCGCCGACGATCTCCGCCGGGCGACGGATCGCCGCCGCGACCACTTCGTAGCCGATCACCACGATGCGCAGGTCGTGGCCTTGGTGGAAGCTCTCCAGCAGCACGCGGCTGTCGAAGCGCCGGGCGTTGTCGATGGCCGCTTCCACCTCGGCGGCGCTGCGCAGGTCCACCGCCACGCCATTGCCCTGCTCGCCGTCCACCGGCTTGACCACCAGGGCGCCATGTTCGGCGAGGAAGGCGGCGTTCTCCTCTGGCGTGCCGGCCAGGCGCTGCGCCGGCAGGCTGAGGCCGGCGCGGGCCAGGGTGCTGTGGGTGAGGGTCTTGTCCTGGCACAGGGTCATGCTGACGGCGCTGGTCATGTCCGACAGCGATTCGCGGCAGCGCACGCTGCGCCCGCCCTGGCTGAGGCTGAAGAGCCCGGCGCGGGCGTCGTCGACGCGCACCTCGATGCCGCGGCGGTGGGCTTCGTCGACGATGATGCGCGCGTAGGGGTTGAGGTCCTCCTCCGGGCCGGGGCCGAGGAACAGCGTCTGGTTGATGCCGTTCTTGCGCTTGATGGCGAAGGTTGGCAGGTCGCGGAAGCCGAGTTTCGAGTACAGCGCCTTGGCCTGGCGGTTGTCGTGCAGCACCGAGAGGTCGAGGTAGGCCAGGCCACGGCTCATGAAGTGCTCGATGAGGTGGCGCACCAGCGCCTCGCCGACGCCGGGGCGGTTGCATTGCGGGTCCACCGCCAGGCACCAGAGGCTGGAGCCGCCCTCCGGGTCGTGGAAGGCCTTGCGGTGGTTGAGGCCCATCACGCTGCCGACCACCTGGCTGCTCGCCGAGTCCTCGGCCAGCCAGTACACCGGGCCGCCCTGGTGGCGCGGGGTGATCGCATCCTGGTCCACCGGCAGCATGCCGCGGCTGCGGTACAGCTGGCTGATGGCCTGCCAGTCCTCCTCGCTGTGGGCGCGGCGGATGCGAAAGCCCCTGAAGGCCCGACGCGCCGGGCGGTAGTCGGTGAACCACAGGCGCAGGGTGTCGGAGGGGTCGAGAAACAGCTGCTGCGGGGCCTGGGCCAGCACCTGCTGGGGCGCGGCCACGTAAAGGGCGATGTCGCGTTCGCCGGGGCTTTCGGCCAGCAGCTCGCGGGCCAGGCTCGCCGGGTCCGGGTAGGTGTGGCCCAGCAGCAGGCGCCCCCAGCCGCAATGCAGCACCTGGACCTGCTCGGCCTGTTCGTCCTTGTGCTCTTCCGCCAGGCGTGCCTGCAGGCGCTCGTAGGAGGGCGCCTGGCCGCGCAGCAGACGCTGGCTCTGCACGTACTGCTGGCTGGTAAAGAATTTCATCGCGAATCTCTCCTTAGAGTCCCTGCTCGTTGAGCCAGAGGTTGAGCGCCGCCATCTGCCACAGCTTGGAGCCGCGCAGCGGGGTCAGGTCTTCGCCGGGGTTGGCCAGCAGGCGTTCGAGGGTGGCGGTGTTGAACAGGCCGCGATCCTGGCTCGGGTCCAGCAGCAGCTCGCGCACCCAGTCGCGGGTCTTGCCCTGCAGGTGCTTGAGGCCGGGCACGGGGAAGTAGCCCTTGGGCCGGTCGATCACCTCGTGGGGGATGACCTGGCGGGCGACTTCCTTGAGCACCTGCTTGCCGCCGTCGCCCAGCTTGAAGCGCGAGGGGATGCGCGCGGAAAGCTCGACCACGCGGTAGTCGAGGAAGGGCACCCGCGCTTCCAGGCCCCAGGCCATGGTCATGTTGTCGACGCGTTTGACCGGGTCGTCCACCAGCATGATGGTGCTGTCCAGGCGCAGGGCCTTGTCGACCGGGTCCTCGGCGCCGGGGCGGGCGAAGTGTTCGCGGACGAAGTCGCCGGCCACGTCCCCGGTGAGCCAGGCCGGCTGCACGGTGTCGCGGTAGTCGGCGTGGCTGCGGTCGAAGAACCCCGCGCGGTAGGTGGCGAAGGGGTCGGTCGTGTCGGCCAGCGGCGGGTACCAGTGGTAGCCGCCGAACAGCTCGTCGGCGCCCTGGCCGCTCTGCACCACCTTGCAGTGTTTCGAGACCTCGCGGGAGAGCAGGTAGAAGGCGATGCAGTCGTGGCTGACCATCGGCTCGCTCATGGCGCGGAAGGCCGCCGGCAACTGCTCGATGATCTCGTGCTCGCCGACCCGTAGCTGGTGATGGCGGGTGCCATAGCGGCGGGCGATGAGGTCGGAGTATTCGAATTCGTCGCCGCGTTCGCCGCCGGCATCCTGGAAGCCGATGGAGAAGGTCAGCAAGTCCTCGACGCCGGCTTCGGCCAGCAGGCCCACCAGCAGGCTGGAGTCGACACCGCCGGAGAGCAGCACGCCCACTTCGCGGGCCGCGCGCTGGCGCACGGATACGGCGTCACGCAGGCTGCCCAGCAGCAGGTCGCGCCAGTCGGCCAGTTCCAGCCCGGCTTCCTCGGCGCCGTGGCCGTAGTCGAGGCTCCACCAGGTGCCCTGGTCGGTATTGCCCTGGGCGTCGATCATCATCCAGCTGGCCGGCGGCAGCTTCTCGATGCCCTTGACCAGGGTGCGCGGGGCCGGCACCACGGCGTGGAAGCTGAGGTAGTGGTTGAGCGCCTCGGCGTCCAGGGTGCCGTCGATGTCGCCGCCCTTGAGCAGGGCCGGCAGGCTGGAGGCGAAGCGCAGGCGGCTGGCGGTGCGCGACAGGTACAACGGCTTGATGCCGAGACGGTCGCGGGCCAGGAACAGGCGCTGGCTGCCCGGCTCCCAGATGCCCAGGGCGAACATGCCGTTGAGCTTGGGCAGCATGTCCTTGCCCCAGGCGTGCCAGGCCTTGGCCAGCACCTCGGTGTCGCCGCCGGAGCGGAAGCGATAACCGAGGGCCTGCAGCTCTTCACGCAGCTCGGGGAAGTTGTAGATGGCGCCGTTGAAGCTCATCGCCAGGCCCAGGTCGGGTTCGACCATCGGCTGCGCCGAGCCGTCGGACAGGTCCATGATCTTCAGCCTGCGATGGCCCAGGGCGACGGGGCCCTGGCTGTGGAAGCCCCAGGCGTCGGGGCCGCGAGGGGCGAGGTGATGGGTGATGCGTTCGACCGCTGCCAGGTCGGCGGGTCGCTTGTCGAAACGTAACTCTCCAGAAATGCCGCACATAGTTCCTTACCGGTTCTGCCGTTGGGGATACCACCCGCTTTATGCGGGCAGTAAGAGTCCGACCGGTAACTTTGCCGTTGGTTTAGATCAAATAGTTATTAGGGGAAGGGGCGCTTTCCGGCGCCTCAGGGGCGGCCGCAGGCGCGGTTGGCGGGCACGGCGATGTCCATCATGCGCGGGTTGGGCAGGCGCAGGCTGGCCATCAGCGCCGCATAGGCCTCGGCGTCCGCCACCTGCAGGCGCGGGTTGTGGGCACGTTCCTCGGCGATGCTCGAACGCGTCCAGCCGCGGTAGTCGTGGCCGGGGCACACCTCGGTGTCGCCGGCCAGCGCCAGCAGGCGCTGCAGGCTGGCCCACTGGGCGCGCGCGTCGCCGTTCTGGAAGTCGGTACGCCCGGTGCCGCGGATCAGCAGCGTATCGCCGGTGAACACCCGCGCCGGAGTGCCGTCGGCGGGGCTGGCGGGCAGCAGGAAGCAGTAGGAGTCCGCAGTGTGCCCGGGGGTGTACCAGGCGATCAGCTCGCGCGTGCCGAAGCGCAGGCGCGTGCCGTCGGCGAAGGTGAAGCTGGCGCAGGTGCTGCCGCTTTCGGCGCCGAATCCGCTCTGGCAGCCGGTGGCCTCGCGCAGGTCGCCCAGGGCGGTGATGTGGTCGGCATGGGTGTGGGTATCGAGCGCCTGCACCAGGCGCAGCCCGAGTTCGTCGAGCAGGCGCAGGTAGGCGTCGAGCTGTTCCTTCACCGGGTCGATCAGCACCGCCTCGCCGGCGTCGGCGAGCAGGTAGGTGTAGGTGGAGCTTTCGGCATCGAAGAGTTGGCGCAGCAGCATGGTGCAATCTCCTCAGATCAGTTTCTGCAGGGCCACCGACAGGCTGGTGATCACCAGCAGCACCGCGAACAGGCGTTGCAGTGCCGGGCCGCCCAGGCGGTACGCCAGGCGGTTGCCGACCAGCATGCCGAGCGCGCCGCCGACTGCCAGGGCACCGAGCAGCAGCGCCGGGGGCTGGGCCTGCCCCAGGTAGAGCAGGAAGCCACCGCCGGACACCACCACGACCACCGCCATGGACGTAGCGGTGGCGGCCAGTACCGAGAGCGGCGTGAACCAGAGTAGCGCCGGAACCACCAGGAAGCCGCCGCCGACGCCCATCAGTCCCGACAACACGCCCACGCCCAGACCGATGGCCAGCAACGGCAGGTAACGCAAGGGGCCCGTGCCGGCGCGCGGCCGCTCGGCGCCGTGCCACAGGCGCCAGGCGGACCACAGCACCAGCAGGCAGAAGCCGGTGATCAGCAGGCCCTCCGGCACCCAGTGCCCGAGCCACTGGCCCAGTGCGTTGCCGGGCAGGCCGGTGGCGGCGAGCAGCAGCACCGGGGGCCAGGCCACCAGGCCCTGGCGCAGGCGCAGCACGGTGCCGACCAGGGCGGTGAGGGCCACCGCGCCGAGGCTCACGCCGACCGCGTCGCGCAGCGGCAGGTGCAGGCTGAGCAGCAAGGGCAGGGCCACCAGCGAGCCACCTGCGCCGGTCAGCCCGAGCAGCAGGCCGAGCAAGGTGCCGATGGCGAGGGCTTCGAGAAGCATCAGCGGTTCCAGGGCATGCGGGCGAGCACCAGGGCCAGGCCGCAGGTCCCGCTCAGCCCGGCGAAGGTGAGGCCGGCGCCGACGAAGCCGCTCAGCAGGTACCAGCCGGGATGCAGCCAGGTGCCGAGGACGACACCCAGCAGCACCAGGCTGCCGGCGCTGATCTGCACCTGGCGCTGCAACTCCAGGCCGCCGCCGCTGCCTTCGCGGGGCATGCCGCAGGCCAGGCAGGCATCGGTGCCACCCTCGATCACCTGCACGCCCGGCAGCAGGGCGCTAAGGCGCTCGGCCGCCTGGCGCGCACGCTGGCCCTTCTGGCAGATCAGGTAGAGCTCGTCGCCGCTGCCGAGGCCTTCGCCACGCAGGCGCTCGGCCAGGCGGGCGCGGTCCAGGTTGCCCAGCGGTTCGTTGCGGGCACCGGCGATGTGCCCGGCGCGGTATTCCGCCGGGCTGCGCACGTCGACGAGGAAGCGGGCGCCTCCCCGCTGGTGCAGTTCGGCGAAGCGCGGCGCGTCGATCAGGCGGATGGCGTCGTTCATGTCGGGTACTCCCCAGGAGTATGTGTCAGGTGTACTTGGTGAAGATCGCGCGCACGCGCGCCAGGGTCTCGGCATCGTCGCGATCCGGGTCGAGCACGGTTTCCTCGACCAGGCAGGCGAGCATCTCCTGGTAGGCCTTGTCGAGCGCCTTGCGGGCGGCCGAGAACTGCTGCGCGATGGCCTCGCAGGGCTCGCCGCGACGGATCATCGCCTGGATGCCGCGTACCTGCCCCTCGACCCGTGCCAGGCGCTTGAGCATGGCGTCCTGGCGTTCCTGCGTGGGGCCGCTCATGGCGCCATCGCTCGTGCCGGGCGCGGATGGAGGGTGATGGGCATGGTGGGTACTCCCCTGGGGTTTATACCGGGGGGAGTATAGGAGCGACTCGTCGGGTTGTCAGCTGCGGCGCGTTGCCGCCTGGCGGATCTGCAGGCGGCTAGCGCCCGCGCACCAGGCGGCGCAGGGGGAAGCGGTTGGGGTGGCAGGCTTCGGCGACGTCGCGGGGCACGGGCAGCGGCTCGCCCTCCAGCCAGGCGGCCAGCAGCTCGCCGGCCAGCGGCGCGGTGATCAGCCCGCGCGAGCCATGGCCGCTGTTGACGTAGAGGCCATCGAGCCAGGGCGCGGGCACGTCCGGCACCTGGCGCGCGTCGCGGCCGAGCACCGCATAGGCCTCGGCGAAGGCGTCGGCATCGCACAGCGGGCCCACCAGTGGCAGGTAGTCGGGTGTGGTGCAGCGGAAGGCGGCGCGGCCTTCGAGCACGGCGGGGTCGAGCCGGTCGGCCTGCAGGCGCTCGGCCAGGTCGGGGGAAATCTCCCGCAGCAGGTCGAGGTTGCCGGCGTGTTCGGCGGTGGTGGGGGCCAAGTCCTGGCTGTGGAAGTCGAAGCTGGCGCCCAGGGTGTGCTCGTCGTTGCGCACCGGCGCCACGTAGCCTTCGGCACAGACCACGGTCGCCAGGGCGCGGCTGCCCTCGGTCGCCGGCAGGCGGGTGATCTGCCCACGGATGCGCTTGAGCTGCATCCCGGCGGCCTGTGGAAAACGCAGGATCTCGGCGGCGCCGGCGAGCACCGCGACCGGTGCCTCGGCGATCACCCGCTCGCCATCCAGGGCCTGCCATCGGCCGTTCTCGCGGCGCAGTTGCAGGGCCTCGCTGTGGGGCAGCAGGCGGATGCCGGGCCGGGCGGCCAGCCAGCGGCACAGGGCGGGTGGGTGCACCCAGCCGGCCTCGGGGTAGAACAGCCCCCCGGCGGGCAGGGGAATGCCGGCGACGGCTTCGGCCTGCTCGCGGTCGAGGTGGCGCAGCAGGCCGGCGGGGAAGGCTTCGGCGAGGCGCGCCTGGCGCTCGGCTTCCTTGGCTTCGAAGGCCAGTTGCAGCACGCCGCAGCCTTGCCAGTCCTGGTCCGGCTGCAGGTGCTGGAGCAGGCGGCGGGTGTGGCCGAAGCCGCTGACGATCAGCCGCGACAGTGCGGTGCCGTGGGCGGAAAGCTTGAGGTAGAGCACTCCCTGGGGGTTGCCGGAGGCTT
This sequence comes from Pseudomonas sp. USHLN015, assembly GCF_037153275.1. NCBI lineage: Bacteria > Pseudomonadati > Pseudomonadota > Gammaproteobacteria > Pseudomonadales > Pseudomonadaceae > Pseudomonas > Pseudomonas sp. USHLN015. The sequence goes on along the minus strand of NZ_JBBCKP010000002.1, from coordinate 111,377 downwards.
CTTCGGCGACGCCGGCGTGGCGTTCCAGCAAGGTGACCTGCCAGCCACGTGCGGCCAGGCTGGCGGCACTGGCGCAGCCGGCGAGGCCGGCACCTATCACCAGTGCCTGGCGCTCGCCCACCTGCGGTGCGGGTCGTGCGAACCAGGGTTTGTCGGCGTGCGCGGGCTCGCCGATGAAGTGCCCCTTGCTCATGTGCCATTTGTTGCCGAAGCCTTTGGCGCGGCGAATCTGGAAGCCCGCTTCCTTGAGTGCACGACGCACGAAGCCGGCGCTGGTGAAGGTGGCGAGCGTGGCGCCCGGCGCGCTGAGCCGTGCCAGTTGGGCGAACAGTTCGGGGGACCACATGTGCGGGTTCTTCGCCGGGGCGAAGCCGTCGAGGAACCAGGCGTCGATGCGTGCGTCCAGTTCGGGCAGGCATTGCAGTGCGTCGCCCACCAGCAGCGTCAGCGTCACGCGGCCGCCGGCGAACGACAGGCGCTGGAAACCGGGGTTGATGGCGCGGTACTGGTCCAGCAGTGCGTCGGCGAACGGCGCCAGCTGCGGCCACAGCACCAGGGCGCGGGCCAGGTCGTCGCGGGCCAGGGGGAATTTCTCGACGCTGACGAAGTGCAGCCGCGCATCGGCCGGCGCGTGCGCCTCGAAGAGTTGCCAGGTGCAGAGGAAATTGAGCCCGGTGCCGAAGCCCGTCTCGCCCACCACCAGGCGCCCGTCGGCACCGAGTTCGGCGAAGCGGCGCGGCAGGTCGTTGCCGTCGAGGAACACGTGGCGGGTCTCGTCGATGCCCGAGGTGGGGGAGAAATAGACGTCGTCGAACTCGCGCGACAGCGGCTGGCCCTGCTCATCCCAGTCGAGCAGTGCGTGATGGAAATCGGACATGGAGGACCCCGGCGGAACGAAGCGCGAATAGTAGCCGATCGCGGTGCCGCGGCGCGTGCGACAGGGGGACGCTCGGGGCGGTGGGCGAGGAGTTGGAGGATTCGCGTGTAGTGCCCGATCCTCCGGGGCCGTTGTGGGGGCCGGCGTGGGAGTGCCTCGCGACTCTGTCGAATCTTTCACCCCGCAGCGCTGCGTCTTCCGCTATTTTTTCTCCACCAACCAGGGAGAGTCGCATGTTCGAATCTGCGGAAATCGGTCATTCCATCGACAAGGAAACCTACGACAAGGCCGTGCTGGAATTGCGCGAGGCGCTGCTGGAGGCGCAGTTCGAGCTCAAGCAGCAGGCGCGTTTCCCAGTGATCATCCTGATCAACGGCGTCGAAGGGGCCGGCAAGGGCGAGACGGTTAAGCTGCTCAACGAGTGGATGGACCCGCGCCTGATCCATGTCGAGAGCTTCCTCATGCCCACCGACGAGGAGCTGTCACGTCCGCCGCAGTGGCGCTTCTGGCGCAAGTTGCCGGCCAAGGGGCAGACCGGCATCTTCTTCGGCAACTGGTACAGCCAGATGCTCCATGCGCGCGTCGAGGGGGATATCAAGGACGCGCGCTTCGACCAGGCCATCGAGTCCGCCGAGCGCTTCGAACGCATGCTCTGCGACGAAGGCGCGTTGATCTTCAAGTTCTGGTTCCACCTGTCCAAGAAGCAGCTCAAGCAGCGCCTCAAGGACCTGGACAAGGACCCGCAGCGCAGTTGGAAGCTCAACCCGCTGGACTGGAAGCAGAGCGAGACCTACGACCGCTTCGTGCGTTTCGGTGAGCGCATGCTGCGCCGCACCAGCCGTGACTACGCGCCCTGGTACGTGATCGAGGGCATCGACGAGAACTACCGCAGCCTCAGTGTCGGCCGCATCATCCTCGAAGGCCTGCAAGCCGCGCTCAAGCGCAAGGATCGAGCGATCCCCCAGCCCCACGCGGCGCCGCTGATCTCCAGCCTGGATGACCGCAGCCTGCTCGACAGCCTCGACCTGAGCCTGAAGCTCGGCAAGGACGACTACAAGGAGCAACTGGCCACCGAGCAGGCACGCCTGGCCGGGCTGATGCGTGACAAGCGCTTCCGCGAGCACGCGCTGATGGCGGTGTTCGAGGGCAACGACGCGGCGGGCAAGGGGGGCGCCATCCGCCGCGTCACCGGCGCCCTCGACCCGCGCCAGTACCGCACCGTGCCCATCGCCGCACCCACCGAGGAGGAGCGCGCCCAGCCGTACCTGTGGCGCTTCTGGCGGCACGTTCCGCCGCGCCGGCAGTTCACCATCTTCGACCGCTCCTGGTACGGCCGCGTGCTGGTGGAGCGGGTCGAGGGCTTCTGCTCCGAGGCCGACTGGCTGCGCGCCTACAGCGAGATCAACGACTTCGAGGAACAACTGCACAACTACGGCATCGTCGTGGTGAAGTTCTGGCTGTCGATCGACAAGGACGAGCAGATGGCGCGTTTCAAGGAGCGTGAGGAAACCTCGTTCAAGCGCTACAAGATCACCGAGGAGGATTGGCGCAACCGGGACAAATGGGACCTCTACGTCGATGCGGTGGGCGACATGGTGGATCGCACCAGCACCGAGCTGGCGCCCTGGACCCTGGTCGAGGCCAATGACAAGCGCTTCGCACGGGTGAAGGTGCTGCGCACCATCAACGAGGCGCTGGAGAGGGCGTTCAAGAAGGGCTGAACCGGCGGGCGATGGCCGCGCATACGCAGGATGAATGATCGTCGCCCACGGACATTGGGTGGATTTATCCTCGCGCCATCGTCAATGGACACCCGTCCTCAAACCGACAAGAAGAGGTGCGTCATGCGTGAAGTGGTGATAGTCGACAGCGTTCGGACCGGCCTGGCCAAGTCCTTCCGTGGCAAGTTCAACATGACCCGGCCGGACGACATGGCCGCCCACTGCGTGAACGCCCTCCTGGCGCGCAACGACCTGGACCCGGCGCTGGTGGACGACTGCGTCGTCGGCGCCGGTTCCAACGAAGGCGCCCAGGGCCACAACATCGGCCGCAACGTGGCCGTGCTGTCCGGCCTGGGCATCGGCGTCGCCGGCATGACCCTGAACCGCTACTGCTCCTCGGGCCTCCAGGCCATCGCCATCGCCGCCAACCAGATCGCCTCCGGTTGCAGCGACGTGATGGTCGCCGGCGGCGTCGAGTCCATCACCCTGACGCTGAAAAGCATCAACCAGGACAACTTCGTCAACCCGCGCCTGAAGCTGGAACACCCCGGCATCTACTACCCGATGGGGCAGACCGCCGAGATCGTCGCGCGCCGCTACAACGTCAGCCGCGAGGCGCAGGACCTGTACGCCCTGCAGAGCCAGCAGCGCACCGCCCGCGCCCAGGCCGCCGGCCTGTTCGACGACGAGATCGTGCCGATGAACGTGAAGTACGGCGTCGAGGACAAGGCTACCGGCGAGAAGAAGATCCTCGAGGGCGTGGTCGACCGCGACGACTGCAACCGCGCCGACACCACCCTGGAAGGCCTGGCTTCGCTGAAGCCGGTGTTCTCCGAGGACGGTTCGGTCACCGCCGGCAACTCCTCGCAGCTGTCCGACGGCGCTTCCATGACCCTGCTGATGAGCCTGGACAAGGCCATCGAGCTGGGCCTCAAGCCGCGCGCCTTCTTCCGTGGCTTCACCGTGGCCGGCTGCGAGCCGGACGAGATGGGCATCGGCCCGGTGTACTCGGTGCCCAAGCTGCTCAAGGCACGTGGCCTGTCGGTGGACGACATCGACCTGTGGGAACTGAACGAAGCCTTCGCCTCGCAGTGCCTGTATGCCCGCGACCACCTGGGTATCGACAACGAGAAGTACAACGTCAACGGTGGCTCCATCTCCATCGGCCACCCCTTCGGCATGACCGGTTCGCGCCAGGTCGGCCACCTGGTGCGCGAGCTGCAGCGCCAGGGCAAGCGCTACGGCATCGTCACCATGTGCGTGGGCGGCGGCATGGGCGCCACCGGACTGTTCGAAGCGGTGCGCTGATCCGCATACCGCACGACGCTGGAATGGAAAACCCGCAACGGCCTGGCCGCTGCGGGTTTTCTTTTGGTCGCTGCGCACCCTGGGCGGGGGCGTGCTCTTCGTGGAATGGGGGCGCTGCGCGAAACCCATCGATGTGGCGCTGCGGGCAGCCTCGCCTGGTGGAGGTGAAAAGCGACCTCCACCCTACGCAGCGGTCATGTCCTCGCGCTGGCGCGGCGTTTTTGGGTAGGGGCGACTTCAGTCGCCAAGCGGCGCGCAGCGCTGCCCCCGTGGGAGCGAATTCATTCGCGATGAGCCGGGGCGAGGGCGTGCTTTTCGTGGGATGGGGAGCTGTGCGAAACCCATCGATGTGGCGTCACGCTCAACCTCGTCTGGTGGAGGTGAAAAGCGACCTCCACCCTACGCAACGGTCATCGTCCCAGCGCTGGAGCGGCATTTCCTGTAGGGGCGACTTCAGTCGCCAAGCGGCGCGCAGCGCTGCCCCCGTGGGAGCGAATTCATTCGCGATGAGCTGGGGCGAAGGCGTGCTTTCGTAGGATGGGTAGAGCTGCGCGACACCCATCGATGCGGCGCTGCGGGAAGCCTCGCCTGGTGGAGGTGAAAAGCGACCTCCACCCTGCGCAGCGGTCATGCTCGTGGCGCTCAGAGCCGGCTGGCGATGATGTCGTCGGCCTGCATCATGCGGCGGATGTAGAAGGCGATCTCGCGCTCGGCGTCGGCGCGGGTGAAGTAGGGGCCTTCCAGGGTGCCCTCGCGGGTGGCGAAGAAGTACTGCCCATTCACCGCGCTGACGCGGTCGCTGCGGTAATGGGTGCCGGCTGCGGCGTCCACGGTGCGTTGCCCGAACATGCTGATTACTCCGGGGTGAATGGGTCGGATGATGTTTGAGTCTAATCCGCGTCCCGGTGCCTGCGCGCTCAGGCGATGGACGGTACGAATCGGCGCCTGATCGCGACCGTTCGCGGCATTTACATAAAAATGACGCTGGAAAGCTGACGCGTGGCACCGCTCCGACCGGTACAGTTGAGCGCCGCTCGCGCCGGCAATTGTCGCTGTGTGCGTCGCAGGGCAGGTTCTAGAATGAGCGGCCCGCCGCCTTGCCGGCCGGGTCCCTTCCGCTTCGAGGTCTCCATGCACATTTCTTCCGGCCGTTGGCTCTACGGCCTGTTTCTCGCCCTCGTCACCGCCGTGCTCTGGGGCATCCTGCCGATCAAACTCAAGGAAGTGCTGAAGGTGATGGACCCGGTGACCGTCACCTGGTTTCGCCTGCTGGTTTCCGGCTCGCTGCTGTTCGTCTGGCTCGCCGCTACCCGCCGGCTGCCGCGCTTCAAGCCACTGGGGCGCAAGGGGGGCGCTCTGGTGGCGCTGGCCATCGCCGGGCTGCTGGGCAACTACGTGCTCTACCTGATCGGCCTGAAGATGCTCAGCCCCGGCACCACGCAACTGGTGATCCAGGTGGCGCCGATCCTGTTCCTGATCGGCAGCCTGTTCATCTTCAAGGAGAGCTTCAGCCTCGGCCAGGCGCTCGGGCTGGCGGTGCTGGTGCTGGGCTTCGGGCTGTTCTTCAACCAGCGCCTGGATGAGCTGCTCACCTCCCTCGGCACCTACACCACCGGGGTGCTCATCGTGCTGGCGGCGGCCTTCGTCTGGACCTTCTACGGGCTGGCGCAGAAGCAGCTGCTGACAGTGTGGAATTCCATGCAGGTGATGATGGTGATCTACCTCGGCTGCGCCGCGTTGCTGACGCCCTGGGTGGCGCCGCTGGAGGCGCTGCAGCTGTCGCCGCTGCAGGGCTGGCTGCTGCTGGCCTGCTGCCTGAACACCCTGGTGGCCTATGGCGCCTTCGCCGAGGCCCTGGCCCACTGGGAGGCTTCGCGGGTCAGCGCGACCCTGGCCATCACCCCGCTGGTGACCTTCGCCTCGGTGGCCCTGGCCGCCAGCCTCTGGCCCGACCACGTGGTGCCCGAGCAGCTCAATGGCATCGCCTACGGCGGCGCGCTGCTGGTGGTGCTGGGCTCCGCGCTGACCGCCCTCGCGCCCTCGCTGGTGCGCAGCTGGAAGGCGCGCCAGGCCCGCGCGCTGTAACGGCTCACAGGGGCACATGGGGGCGACCGCAGGGGCGACTTCAGTCGCCCAGCGGCGCTCCGCGTCGCCGCTTTACCGGGCTGTAGCCCGGGCTACGTTTGCATCCTGAAACGCCCATCGTTGGGCCTCGCTGCGCTCGGCGCCAACCTGCGCCGCGCTAGCTGCGGGTCCCCATGGTTTCCGCCTTGCGCAGCCAGGCCTGGCGCTGTTCCTCGGAGGAGGAGCGCACCGGGGCGAATTCGGCCAGGCGGCGGGTCTTGATGCCGCAGAAGCCGAGGATGGTGCGGGTCATCTGCCGGTGCCCGGGGGCGCCGTAGATCCAGCGGAAGTACCAAGGCGGCGTGTCCAGGGTCACCAGCAGGTCGGCGGTGCGGCCTTCCAGCAACTTTTCCCAGGAGCGCACGCCGCGGTAGCGGAAGGCGAAGCCGGGGAGGAACACGCGGTCGAAGAAGCCCTTGAGCAGGGCCGGCACGCCGCCCCACCAGACCGGGTAGACGAACACCAGGTGCTCGGCCCAGTGGATCTGCCGCTGGGCCTCCAGCAGGTCCGGCTCCAGGGCCTGGCTCTGGTCGTAGCCTTGGTGCAGCACCGGGTCGAACGCCATCTCGCCGAGCTTGAGCAGGCGCACCACGTGGCCTTCGCTGCGGGCGCCCTGGGCATAGGCTTCGCCAAGGGCGTTGCACAGGCTGTTGTCCTTGGGCGAGCCGAAGATCATGAGGATGCGCTTGCCGTCGCCTTCCAGGGGCGTGGCGCCGTGCTTGGTGGCTTCAACCATGCTGGCCGGCCTCCAGCATGGTTTCCGGGCGGACCCAGGCGTCGAAGTCCTCGGCGCTGACGAAGCCCAGCGCCAGCGCCGCCTCGCGCAGGGTGGTGCCCTCGCCGTAGGCCTTCTTGGCGATCTGCGCGGCCTTGTCGTAGCCGATGTGGGTGTTGAGTGCGGTGACCAGCATCAGCCCGCGCTCCAGGTGCTCGGCCATGCGCGCCGCGTCGGGCTCCATGCCGGCCACGCAGTGGCGCTGGAAGTTGCGCGAGCCGTCGGCCAGCAGGCGGATGGACTGCAGCAGGTTGTGGGCGATCACCGGCTTGAACACGTTGAGCTGCAGGTGGCCCTGGCTCGCGGCGAGGCTGATGGTGGTGTCGTTGCCGATCACCTGGCAGGCGAGCATCGACAGCGCCTCGCACTGGGTCGGGTTGACCTTGCCGGGCATGATCGAGCTGCCCGGCTCGTTGGCCGGCAGCCTCACTTCCGCCAGGCCGCCACGGGGGCCGGAGCCCAGCAGGCGCAGGTCGTTGGCGATCTTCATCAGCGCCACGGCGAGGGTCTTGAGCGCACCGGAGAGCGCCACCAGCGGCTCGTGCCCGGCGAGGGCGGCGAACTTGTTGGGGGCGGAGACGAAGGGCAGCCCGGCCAGCGCCGCCAGCTCGGCCGCCATGGCCTCGGCGAAACCGTGGGGCGCGTTGAGCCCGGTGCCGACGGCGGTACCGCCCTGGGCCAGTTGGTAGACCGCCGGCAGGGCGTTGCGGATGGCGCGCTCGGCGTAGTCGAGCTGGGCAACGAAGGCGGAGAGCTCCTGGCCGAAGGTGATGGGCGTGGCGTCCATCATGTGGGTGCGCCCGGTCTTCACCAGGTGGGCATGCCGCGCGGCCTGCTCGGCGAGGCCGCCGGTGAGTTCGGCGAGGGCCGGCAGCAGCTCGTCGTTCACCGCCCGGGCCACGGCGATGTGCATGGCGGTGGGGAAGCTGTCGTTGGAGCTCTGCGCGTGGTTGACGTGGTCGTTCGGGTGCACCGGGCTCTTGCCGCCGCGCTGGCCGCCGGCCAGTTCGTTGGCGCGACCGGCGATGACCTCGTTGACGTTCATGTTGCTCTGGGTGCCGCTGCCGGTCTGCCACACCACCAGGGGGAACTGGTCGTCGTGGCGGTGGGCGAGCACTTCGTCAGCCGCCTGTTCGATGAGCCGGGCGATGTCCGGGGAGACGGTGCCGTTGCGGCCGTTGACCCGCGCGGCGGCCTTCTTGATCAGGGCCAGGCCGTGCACCACCGCCAGCGGCATGCGTTCGACGCCGATGGCGAAGTTCTCCAGCGAGCGCTGGGTCTGGGCGCCCCAGTAGGCGTCTTCGGCGACTTCGACTGGCCCCAGGCTGTCTGTTTCGGTACGGCTCATTTGCACATGCTCCAGAAAGGATTTTCCGCAGTTTAGGCCGCGGATGGAGCATGGGGTTCCGCCGTGGCGCTATTACCAGCGTGCGTGGGTGGTGCCGAGCCAGCCCATGGCGTTGTCCACCGGCACGCGTTCGCCGGTGGGGCCGCGCAGCACGCCGTCGAAGCGGCCGAACCACTGGCGGGTGTCGGCGTAGAGCGGCCCGAGGCGGGGGTTGGCCTGGTGCAGCTGGCGCGGGGTGAAGGTGAGCTGCACGCGGTTGCATTCGGTGCCCAGCTGCCAGGGCGCGAGAGGGTTGCTCTGGGCCTGTTCGATGCGCACCGGGCGGTCCAGCTTGGACAGCTCGCCGCCGAACCACAGGGCGTTCTCGGTCAGGCCGCTGGCGTCGGTCCAGCCGGCTCCGAAGTTGCCGGCGATGCCGCCGCTGGTGGCAAAGGCGGCGCGGGTCCACTGGCTGTGCAGGGGCCAGACGCCACGGCCGAAGTCGAGGGCGGCGAAGCTCTGTCCGGCCTGGCAGTCGAAATGGCGGTTGCCCAGTTGCACGCTGCCGCTGGCGGGCAGGCCGAGCTGGCGGCTGCTGGCGTGGAAGCCGCGACCGGGGAAGGGGGCGACGAGGTTCACCGAATCCAGGTGCAGCGGGCGCAGCACGTCGAGCGCGGCCTGCAGCGGCTGGCCACCGATATCGGGCACGGCGACGGTGATGCGTGCCCGTCCGGGGTGCTCATCCACTTTCAGGTGCAGGCGCGGGTGCTGGAATTCGTAGCTCTCCAGGGGCGTGTCGGGCAGGCGGCAGCCTCGGCCGAGCAGGCGCAACTGGGAGTGATTCACCGCGAGGCCGGTTTCCATGTCGAGGAAGTAGGCGCCGCAATAGCCGATGTAGTCGAGGTCGGCGAGCGTCAGCGACAGCACCCACTGCGGGGTGGTGATGCACCAGTGGTTCCAGCGCTTGCGCCGGCCGACGTTGCCGGGCATCGCGCAGTCCAGGCGCGGGCGGTTCGACCAGCCGATGGCGGACGGGTCCAGCCGGCCCTGGGGGTCGCACAGCGTCGCCGACCCGTGCGGCACCAGTGCGGAGATGTGGCTAGTCATCGGACACGTCCATGTAGGGATGCAGCTTCCAATTTCGGGGGCGAGGGAACATTGCGCGCGACAGGTGGCCCAAAGGGGCGATGTGTCGGTGGGCTGACAGCGTTTTATTGACGCGCAAGGATGCCCAGAGGCCGCTAGCATGAGCAAGTGATGGCATTTTGACAATAGACCGTTGGAGTGCACCCATCCACAGTTCGGCCGTGATCCGGCACACGTCCTCGTCGCTTGAGCTCCCCATGGGCTCGGGCGCAGAATGATCCGCCCTCGGGTGACCCCCGTAACCGCTCAGACAAAGGAATACCGATGACCAAGCTTCGCGTACTTTGCACCGCCGTCCTGATCGCCTGCGCCAGTGGCCAGGCGCTGGCCGATGCCGCCAGTCATGCCGCCAACGCTGAGCGCTTCCTCAAGCTCGCCCACGCCGACAAGCTCACCGTGCCGGTCTACGGCCAGGTGCAGCAGATGTTCGCCCAGCGCTTCGAGCAGAGCGGCGCGCCGGCGGACAAGAAAGCCGCGCTGGAGAGCTACCAGGCCAAGGCCAACACCGCCCTCGACAAGGCCGTGGGCTGGGACAAGCTCAAGCCCGAGCTGGTGAAGATCTACACCACCAACTTCACCGAGCCGGAGCTGAAGGACCTGATCGCCTTCTACGAATCGCCCCTGGGCAAGAAGGTGCTGGAAAAGATGCCGACCCTCACCGCGCAGTCCGCCCAACTGACCCAGTCGCGCCTGGAAGCGGCCGTGCCGGAAGTGAACAAGCTGCTGGCCGACATGACCAGCGAACTGGCCCCCAAGGACCAGAAGAAGAAGTAAGCGGAGCCCTGCATGAGCATGCGTGATCGAATCCTCGCCGCGTTCGCGGCCCTCGAGCCCCAGCACCTGGAGGTGCTGGACGAGAGCCACATGCACAGCCGCGGCCTGGAGACCCACTACAAGGCGGTGATCGTCAGCCCGGTGTTCGCCGGGCTCAACGCGGTCAAGCGGCACCAGAAGGCCTATGGCTCGCTGGGTGAGCTGATGGGGCAGTTCCATGCCCTGGCCCTGCACACCTACACCCCCGAGGAGTGGGCCGCGCAAGGCGCCGCGCCGGATTCGCCCACCTGCAAGGGTGGCAGCAAGCACGATCATTGAGGCCGCAGGTGCCCTGATGCTCTTTGTGGGAGCGGTTTCAACCGCGAAGGCCGGCGTCGCGGTCATCGCCAATGAATTCGCTCCCACAGGGGCCTTGGCGCCAGCGCCGCAAGTCGCCTGAGACCTTTTCACGCAGCCGTCCGGTTGCGCTTTTTGCTAGAATCCGCACCCAGCGCCGGCCCAGCCGGCGCTGTCGTTTCTGTCACCCGGTCCGCCCTTTGCGTGGGCGACCACTGGAGGAAGTCCCCATGTCCCGGATCGTCGTCGCGGCGCTCTACAAGTTCGTCTCCCTGAAAGATTACGTCGCCCTGCGCGAACCCCTGCTCAAGACCCTGCTCGAGAACGACATCAAGGGCACCCTGCTGCTGGCGGAGGAGGGCATCAACGGCACCGTCTCCGGCACGCGCGAGGGCATCGATGCACTGCTGGCCTGGCTCAAGGTCGACCCGCGCTTCGCCGACCTCGACCACAAGGAGTCCTACTGCGACGAGCAGCCGTTCTACCGCACCAAGGTCAAGCTGAAGAAGGAGATCGTCACCCTGGGCGTGCCCGGCGTCGATCCCAACCAGCGCGTCGGCACCTATGTCGAGCCGCGGGACTGGAATGCCCTGATCAGCGACCCCGAGGTACTGCTGATCGACACCCGCAACGACTATGAAGTGGCCATCGGCACCTTCGAGGGCGCGGTCGATCCGAAGACCAAGTCCTTCCGTGAGTTCCCCGACTACATCCGCCAGCACTACGACCCGGCTGTGCACAAGAAGGTCGCGATGTTCTGCACCGGCGGCATCCGCTGCGAGAAGGCCTCGGCCTACATGCTGGGTGAAGGCTTCGAGGAGGTCTTCCACCTCAAGGGCGGCATCCTCAAGTACCTGGAAGAGGTGCCCGAGGCCGAGACCCGCTGGCGCGGCGACTGCTTCGTCTTCGACAACCGCGTCACCGTGCGCCACGATCTTTCCGAAGGCGACTTCGACCAGTGCCATGCCTGCCGCAACCCGATCTCGGTCGAGGATCGCCAGTCGCCCCATTACGCCCCCGGCATCAGTTGCCCGCATTGCTGGGACAGCCTGAGCGAGAAGACCCGCGCCGGTGCCCGTGAGCGGCAGAAGCAGATCGAACTGGCCAGGCAGCGCAACCTGCCGCACCCGATCGGTCGCAACCCGCGCCAGCCCATGGAGAGTTGAGAGAAACGATGGCCAGGACCCGCCTGCTCTACGTGATGGACCCGATGTGCTCCTGGTGCTGGGGGTTCGCCCCGGTCGCCGACGCCCTCGCCGAGCAGGCCCGCGCGGCCGGCGTGCCCATGCACCTGGTGGCCGGTGGCCTGCGTACCGGGCAGGGTGCCTCGCTCGATCCCAACACCCGGCGCTACATCCTCGAGCACTGGCACGCGGTGCGTGACGCCACCGGCCAGCCCTTCCGTTTCGACGGGGCGCTGCCGGACGGCTTCGTCTACGACACCGAGCCGGTGTGCCGTGCGCTGGTGGCCGCTCGCAGCCTGCACGAGGAGGCGACCTGGCCGCTGGTCAAGCTGATCCAGCACGCCTTCTACGCCGAGGGCCGCGACGTGACCCAGGCGGCGGTGCTGGTGGCGCTGGCCGAGACGGCCGGCATCCCGCGCATCGAGTTCGCCGAGGCCTTCGATGGCGCCGCCGCGCACCAGGCCACCGCCGAGGACTTCACCTGGGTGCAGGACCTGGGCATCGCCGGCTTCCCCACGCTGCTCGCCGAGCGCGACGGCCAGCTGGCGCTGCTGACCAACGGCTACCAGGGCCTGGAGGAGCTCGCGCCGCTGCTGGCCCGCTGGCTGGAGCGCGCGACCCATGCCTGACCGCCTGAGCTGGGCGGAGATCCGCCGCCTCGCCCTGCGCCATCGCAAGGCCCTGTGGCTGGCCAACCTGGTGGCGGTGCTGGCCACCCTCTGCAGCGTGCCGATCCCTTTGTTGCTGCCGCTCTTGGTGGACGAGGTGCTGCTCAGGCAGGGCGACGCCGCACTGAAGTTCATGGACCACTTCCTGCCCGACGGCTGGCAGGTGGCCGCCGGCTACATCGGCCTGATGCTGGTCACCACCCTGTTGCTGCGCAGCCTGGCGCTGGTGTTCAACGTGCTGCAGGCGCGGCTGTTCGCGCGGCTGTCGAAGGACATCGTCTACCGCCTGCGCATCCGCCTGATCGAACGCCTCAAGCGCATCTCCCTGGGCGAGTACGAGAGCCTGGGCGGCGGCACCGTCTCCGCCCACCTGGTCACCGACCTGGACACCCTCGACAAATTCATCGGCGAGACCCTGAGCCGCTTCCTGGTGGCCATGCTCACCCTCGCCGGCACCGCCGGCATCCTGGTGTGGATGCACTGGAAGCTGGCGCTGCTGATCCTGCTGTTCAACCCGCTGGTCATCTGGTCCACGGTGCAGCTGGGCAAGCGTGTGAAGCACCTGAAGAAGCTGGAGAACGACAGCACCTCGCGCTTCACCCAGGCGCTGACCGAGACCCTGGAAGCCATCCAGGAAGTGCGCGCCGGCAACCGCCAGGGCTTCTTCCTCGGTCGCCTCGGCCTGCGCGCGAAGGAGGTGCGTGACTACGCCGTCGCCTCGCAGTGGAAGAGCGATGCCGCCGGGCGCACCAGCGGCCTGCTGTTCCAGTTCGGCATCGACGTGTTCCGCGCCGCGGCCATGCTCACCGTGCTGTTCTCGGACCTGTCCATCGGCCAGATGCTGGCGGTGTTCAGCTACCTCTGGTTCATGATCGGCCCGGTGGAGCAGCTGCTCGGCCTGCAGTATTCCTACTACGCCGCCGGTGGTGCCCTGGCGCGCATCAACGAGCTGCTGGCGCGTGCCGACGAGCCGCAGTACGCCGGCCGTGTCGACCCCTTCGCCGGGCGCGACACGGTGGGCGTGCAGGTGGAAGGGCTGCGCTTCGGCTATGGCCGCGACGAGCCGGTGCTCGATGGCCTCGACCTGTCCATCGCCCCCGGCGAGAAGGTCGCCATCGTCGGCGCCAGCGGTGGCGGCAAGAGCACCCTGGTGCAACTGCTGCTGGGCCTCTACAGCCCCCAGGCCGGGACCATCCGCTTCGGCGGCGCCAGCCTGGAGGAGATCGGCCTGGAGCGCGTGCGCGAGAACGTCGCGGTGGTGCTGCAGCACCCGGCGCTGTTCAACGACAGCGTGCGCGCCAACCTCACCCTGGGCCGCGAGCGCAGCGACGAGGCCTGCTGGCGAGCGCTGGAGATCGCCCAGCTGGCCGACACCATCCGCGCGCTGCCGCAGGGGCTGGACAGCGTGGTCGGCCGTTCCGGCGTGCGCCTCTCCGGTGGCCAGCGCCAGCGCCTGGCGATCGCGCGCATGGTGCTTGCGGACCCGCGCGTGGTGATCCTCGACGAAGCCACCTCGGCCCTCGACGCCGCCACCGAGTACGCCCTGCACCAGGCCCTGGCGCGCTTCCTCGAGGGGCGCACCACGCTGATCATCGCCCACCGCCTGTCGGCGGTTAAGCAGGCGGACCGGGTGCTGGTGTTCGACGGCGGGCACATCGCCGAGGATGGCGACCACCAGCGCCTGATCGCCGACGGCGGGCTCTACGCCAAGCTCTACGGCCATCTGCAGCACTGAGCCCGGTGCCGCCGCGTCAAGCCGGCGCACCGCGCTGTCAACAATTCATGACGCCAACGCCCGCCGGGCCCGCGCCGGCCGCGGGGGCGCTGCAGGCGTAAGGAAAAGCTTCCGCCGCCCGGCTCGGCCCACACAGTTTCGGCACGCAACTGTGCCTTGTCTCGCGGCGCCCGGGCGGGTGTGATGGCCCCGCCACGCGTGCCGGCCATCGAGCACGCCCATGACAACAACACCCGGAGGTCCTCGATGACCCCAGCCTTGCAACCCGGCGCCCGTGCGCCCGGCCTCCCCGTATCCGCCACCGCCTGTGACCTGCCGGCCCCGGCGTGCATCCCTGTCAACGCGACGCGTCGTGCCCGTCCCCTCCGTTCCCCCGGGGAGGTGCCGCCCGACGCCCGCTGAAAGGTCCACCCGCCTTGCCATTCCGTCGCGCCACAAGCGCTGCGGGTCCGATTTCCGTCACGAAAACAACAAAAGGTGACGCCATGCACGACACGCAATCCCAGGGCACGCTCCAGCGCGGCCTGAAGAATCGCCACATCCAGCTGATCGCCCTCGGGGGCGCCATCGGCACCGGGCTCTTCCTCGGCTCGGCCGGGGTGCTCAAGTCCGCCGGCCCGTCGATGATCCTCGGCTACGCCATCTGCGGCTTCATCGCCTTCCTGATCATGCGCCAGCTCGGCGAGATGATCGTCGCCGAGCCGGTCGCCGGCTCCTTCAGCCATTTCGCCCACACGTACTGGGGCGGCTTCGCCGGCTTCCTCTCGGGCTGGAACTGCTGGGTGCTGTACATCCTGGTCGGCATGTCCGAACTCACCGCCGTGGGCAAGTACATCCACTTCTGGTGGCCCGAGGTGCCCACCTGGGCGACGGCGGCGGCCTTCTTCGTGCTGGTCAACGCCATCAACCTGGCCAACGTGAAGCTGTTCGGCGAGGCCGAGTTCTGGTTCGCCATGATCAAGGTGGTGGCCATCGTCGGCATGATCGTGCTCGGCTGCTGGCTGCTGTTCAGCGGCTCCGGCGGCGAGCAGGCGACCGTGTCCAACCTCTGGGCCCATGGCGGCTTCTTCCCCAACGGCGTCGGCGGGCTGGTGATGGCGATGGCCTTCATCATGTTCTCCTTCGGTGGGCTGGAGATGCTCGGCTTCACCGCCGCCGAGGCCGAGAAGCCCGGCCAGGTGATCCCCAAGGCGATCAACCAGGTGATCTGGCGCATCCTCATCTTCTACGTTGGCGCCCTGGTGGTGCTGCTCTCGCTGAGCCCCTGGGACGCGCTGCTGGCCAGCATCAACAGCGCCGGCGATCCCTACAGCGGCAGCCCGTTCGTGAAGATCTTCGCGCTGATCGGCAGCGACGCCGCCGCCCACCTGCTGAACTTCGTGGTGCTCACCGCGGCGCTCTCGGTCTACAACAGCGGCACCTACTGCAACGGCCGCATGCTGGTCGGCCTGGCGGAGCAGGGCGATGCGCCCAAGTCCCTGGCGCGGGTCGACAAGCGCGGCGTGCCGGTGCGTGCGCTGGTGGTCTCGGCGCTGGTGACCTTCCTCGCCGTGGTGGTGAACTACGTGGTGCCGCACAACGCGCTGGAGCTGTTGATGTCGCTGGTGGTGGCGGCGCTGGTGATCAACTGGGCGATGATCAGCTACTCGCACCTCAAGTTCCGCCAGCACATGGACCGTCAGGGCACCCGCACCGCCTTCCGCGCCCTCTGGTCGCCCTACGGCAACTGGCTGTGCCTGGCCTTCGTGGTCTTCATCCTCGGCGTGATGCTGCTGATCCCCGGTATCCAGGTGTCGGTCTACGCCATTCCGGTGTGGCTGCTGGTGATGGCGGGCTGCTACCGCCTGAAGCTGTCCAGCGCCGCGCGGGCCAAACAGGCCTACGCCGCCGGCTGACCTCGCCACGCATCACCCGGGCCCGGCCTTCGCGCCGGGCCTTTTCATGGGCGGCGCGCACCGGGCGTGGCGCGCTGCCGGGCGATCTGCGAGCATGTCGCGCCGCCTGTCCATGGAGGGTGCATCCGCAATGATCTTCGGCCCAGATCCCACGTTCATCCTGATCTTCGGCATCGCCGTGCTGCTGGCCGTGCTGGCCGTGCTGTCCGTGCCCGGCCTGCTGGGCCTGTCGCTGGCGCTGGCGTTGCCGCGCTCGCGTGGTCACGTCCTGGCACGGCCCTGGCGCTATGGCGTGCTGGGCGTGCTGCTGCTGTGTTTCGCCGCGCTGGGCGTGCTGATTCTCTGGCAGGAGCGGCAGATGGAGGCCGAGATGCAGGCCAGGCACGACGCCCTCAACCCGCGCCTCGTGCAGGACCTGCAACTGGGCGAGCTGCTGTTCCCCGCCGGCAGCCAGGTGCGCCTGGATACCTTCGAGCCCCTGGACTGGCAGGACCAGCCGCAGCCCCACGGCCTGGACAGCCTGATCGAGGCCTGGCTGCCCAGGCCGCAGCGCGTGCTGGGCCTGGAGGTGGACGCCATGGAGCTGCCGCTGCACCACTCGTTCTCGCGCATGCGCCTGGTGCAGGACAGCGTCGTCGAGGGCTGGCCCTGCGCGGGCAACGACTGGGTGGAGTACCGCCGCGAGATCGAGGAGCGTTTGCAGCCGTCGCGCTGGCGCTTCGACCGTTGCCCGCTGGTGCCCGGCAGCCGGCTGTTCGGGTTGGAGTGGCCGCTGGGCAGCCTGGTCTACGGCAACGGTTACGGCTGGACCCTGCGGGTTTCCGACAGCGCCGGGCCGCTGTCGCTGGAGGGCATGAGCCTGCTGGAGCTGAACCTGATGCTCGATGGCGACCGCCACCTGCTGCGCTGGGACGGGCGATTGGCCGCGCCGTACGCGCTGGGCGACTGGGACTACCCCGCCGGCACCCGCGTGCGCCACCTCGACCAGCAGCGCCTGTTGCTCAGCCCGACCCGCGACGCCCCGGCCCACAACCGCGTGAATGGCGAACAGGTTGAGTTCGGACAGTCGCTGGTGCAGGCACGCGATGGGCGTGAGCTGGGGCGTGAAGGCAACGAGCGGATGGGGGTGAACGACGTCTGGGAGTGATGGCCTACGACGATTGCCCCTATGGATGTCGGCGTTCTCCGAATCCCCCCTCGCATCCTGGGCATCCCCTGGCCTTGCCCTGCCGGGGACGGACGTTATGGTTGTCCGTCGCCCCGAGGAGGAAGCCAGAAGGAGTCCCCAGATGAAGCTTGCTCTGCAATTCGACGCATCCGTCGGTATCAACGTCCTGCGCCAGGTTATCCAGGCGGCGGGCGACAACACCACCATCGCCTTCAACGCCGCCCACGGCCTGGACATCGGTGACCTGCTCTCGGTGGTCAGCGCCGCCGGCAGCGACAAGCAACTGGTGCTGGGCTTCGATGGCGCCCGGCTGACCCCGCGCAACCTGCAACAGGCCACCAGCTTCGCTGGCGAGCGCACCGCCATCGAGATCGGCAAGGGCCAGAACGTCAACACCAGCGCACTGCTCGCGGTCATCAACGCCGCCGGCCACGGCAAGCAGGTGAAGGTCAGCTTCAATGGCGCGCAAGCCGATGACGAGGCTCTGCGCCAACTGGTCGACGCCGCCGGGCGGCAGGTCGGCATCGACATCAATGCGGGTCACGCGGTGCCCATCGGACGCCTGCTCGGCATCATCGATGCCGCGTCCCGGGAAGGTGGGCTGGGCGTGGAGTTCAACGGCGCGCAACTGCTGGAAGCGAACGTTCTCCAGGCCGTCGAGCGAGCCGCCGGCAGCACCGCCATCGGCATCAACTCGGCCCAGGCCGTCAAGGACGAAACCCTGCAGGCGGTCATGCAGGCCGCAGGCGATGGCACCCACCTGGCGCTGTCATTCCATGGCGGCCAGCTCGATGACAAGGGCCTGCTCGCCGCCATCGAGGCCGCTGGCACCAATACCCATATCAAGGTCAACACCGCACAGGCGATGGGCGCGGGGGCGTTGCTGCTGAGCATCAACGCGACCGCCAACACCAAGCGTTTCAGCGTCGAGTTCAACGGCGCCGAGCTGCCGTTCGGCAACTTGCAGCAGGCGGTAAATGCGGCCGGGATCAACACCGCCATCAGCGTCAACACCGCCCAGGCCATGGACCCGAAGGCGCTGCACTCGGCCATCGAGGCGGCGGGTGACCTGAAGCGGCTGGACGCCCAGTTCAACGCCATGCAGATGCCCGAGCAAAGCCTCGGCCAGTGGGTCGGTGCCGCCGGCAGTCGCGTGGCCCTGACCATCTCGGCCGCCCAGGCGCTGCCGCTGCCGACGCTGCTGGAGGCGGTGCAGGCCGCCGGTTGAGCCCCGGTGCTGTGCAGCACCATGAAACGACCAGGCCGCCTTCGGGCGGCCTGGTCGTTTTTCGTCTGGGGGCATGCAGCGTAGGTCGGGGACAACTCGACGGCAGGTCGCATCGAGGATCGCGGGTTTCACCCGGCCTATGGTCGCGCGATGGGGGGCGAATGGATTGGCTCTGTCTGCGTTTGCTGTTGTGAGCGTGATGCGGAGCCTCAAGCACGGTGCTTTCCGGGCATTCACGGCTCCCTGGCACACCCACCGCGTGGGTTTCGCTTCGCTCTACGCCAGCCTACGGATGCCGCTGCGCCCCGAGCGTGATGCGCACATCGATGAAGATGCTGGCGCAGAGGTGGGAGCAGCGGCCAAATGCCCCTTCAGTATCAGCAGGGCTCGGCAATCAGCTGGCCTCGGAATCTTCCAGCAACGCAGACCGAGCCACCAAGTTCGCTCCTACGGAGGCGCGCTCACACCTGGAAGCGCGCCACCGAGGACTGCATGGCCTCGGCCACGTTGTCGAGGCGTTGCGCGGCGTCGGCCAGCTCGTGCATCGCCTCGGTGTTCTGCCGCGACATGCGGGCGATGGTCTCCACCCGCTGGGCCACCTCGCTGCTGGCCCGCGATTGCTCGTCGATGGTCTGGGAAATCTCCTCGACCACCTCGGCAGCACGGTGGGCGCCGTTGCGGATCTCGCTGATGGAGGTGCCGGCCTGGGTCGCCAGGGAGACGCCGTCGTTCACCCGCGTCACCCCGGTCTGCATGCTGCTGACTGCCTGTTCGGTGCTTTCGCGGATGCGTTCGATCATGCCGGTGATTTCCTGGGTGGACTGCGCCGTGCGTGCCGCGAGGTTGCGCACTTCGTCGGCCACCACGGCGAAGCCGCGACCCGCCTCGCCGGCCCGCGCGGCTTCGATGGCGGCGTTGAGCGCCAGCAGGTTGGTCTGCTCGGCGATGCTCTTGATCACCTGGATGATGGAGTGGATCTCCTCCGAGGAGCGGCCCAGCGCGGTGATGGTGCTGGATGAGCTGTTCACCGCGTCGGCGATGCGGTTCATGCCGTCGACGACGCCGAGGATCACCTGGCCGCCATTGCTGGCCAGGCCTTCGGAGTGCGCGGAGATGCCCTGGGCGTTGCGCGCGTGCTCGGCGATCTGGGCGATGTTGGCGATCATTTCCTCCATCGCCGCGGCCATGCTGGTGGCGCTGTCGGCCTGCTCGCTGGCGCCGTCGACGATGCCGCGCGAAGTATCGCTGAGGGTGTGCGCCGTGCCCCGCAGTTCCTCGCTCTCCTGGCGGATGTCGGCGATCATCTGGCGCAGGTTGTTCTGCATGTCCGCCAGCGCCTGCTGCAACTGGCCGGCCTCGTCATTGCTGTCGACGCTGATGACGTTGCGCAGGTTGCCCTGCGCGATCGCGCGGGCAGCGGCGACGGTCTTCTCCAGCGGGCGCAGCACGGTGCGCATCAGTTGGCTGGTGGCCAGGCACAACGCCAGGCAGACGACGAGGATGCCGCCGACCAGCCACATGGCCGCCTGGCTCACCGCGGCCTCGCTGGCGTCGCGCGCTT
Source organism: Pseudomonas sp. USHLN015 (assembly GCF_037153275.1). Lineage (NCBI taxonomy): Bacteria > Pseudomonadati > Pseudomonadota > Gammaproteobacteria > Pseudomonadales > Pseudomonadaceae > Pseudomonas > Pseudomonas sp. USHLN015. Next base: position 91,550 of record NZ_JBBCKP010000002.1, on the reverse strand, counting down.
CTTTAGCGTGCCTCTCGATCAGGCTGCTGAGGGCTTCGTTGCGTTCTTCCAGTTCGCCGAAGGTGGTATTGAAGGCCGGCAATTCGGCGCGGGCCGCGGCCGGGTCGCGCAAGGCGTGGTCGATGATCTTCTCGGCGGCGGTGATATAGGACTCCAGCGCCGGCTGCGAATCGCCGATGGCGCGCTTGATGTCCGCACTCAGGGGTAGGCTGGCGTTCTCGCTCATGGCCTTGCGGAACCAGTCGCTGTGCTCCTTGAGGTCCTGGCGCACCTGGTTGGCGGCAGCGCTGTCGCCCGGTTCGGCGACGAAGGCGGCAAGCACGTCGGCACGCAGGGCGTCGTGCATCATGTCGCCCTCCAGGTGGTTGCGCAGCGCGCTGACGCTCAGCTCGTTCTCGGCCAGCGCGTCGGCGAGGCGGGTCTGGCCCAAGAAGCCGATGCCGCCGAGCAGGGCGGCGGCGATGACGCTGATGGCTCCTGAAGCAACCATTTTCTGGCGAATGTTCATGCCGTTCCTCCCTAGGCACAGACTGGCTGCTAAAGCGTAGCCCAGCGGCGCAATAAGGCATCACGGGCATGCGTTGCAGCTCGGCGCCAGGGCAGTTCCAGCTACGATTCCCGCGAGTGATAACGATCCGCTCGTTACCACTCTTCGAGCGGCCGGCGTGTCACCAGAGCGCGATGCTGTAGCTGAGGATCAGGCGGTTTTCGTCCAGGTCATTGCCAAAGTGCGTGGACCTGACCGTTGCATTGCGCCATTTGACGCCGAGATTCTTCAGCGGCCCCTCCTGGAATACGTACGCGATGTCGGTGTCGCGTTCCCATTCGCGGCCCTCCGGCTTGCCGGCGCCCAGATCGATGCCGTCGCCGCTGAGGTAGCGGGTCATGAAGGTCAGGCCCGGAATGCCGAGCGCGGCGAAGTTGAAGTCGTAGCGGGCCTGCCAGGAGGTTTCATCCTTGCTGGCGAAGTCTCCGATCTGCACGAAGTTGACCAGGTACGCATCCGCGCCGTTGATGTAGGCAAACCCGGTATCGCCGCTCATGCGCTGATAGCCGACGCCAACTGCATGACCGCCGATACCGTAGGTGAACAGGGCGCCGAGCGCGCGGTTGTCGATGTTGCTCCCGCCATCGCCCGTGGAGCGGGCGAAGCGGATATCGCTCTTCAACGACTGGCCACCCTCGAGCGCCAGGACATGGTTGAGCGTCACGTAGTGCTGACGATAGATATTGTCCAGGGCGCCGTAGCTGTAGCCGGTGCTCAGGTTGTTGTTCCAGGCGTAAGTGAGGCTGGCGAAGTCGAACGCATCGCTCGTGCCATGGCGCGTGCGAATGCCCTTCACACCGACGGCCGTGGTGACGGCCATGTCTTCATGGTCGCTGGAGTCCCGTTGGTTGACCTGGGTGAGGCGCCCCGTGTCGAGGGTCAGCCCTTCGATCTCGCGCATGTTCAGCTGGCCCCCGCGAAAGGTCTGCGGCAGCAGGCGTGAGTCGTTGGGCATCAATACGGGCAGCTTGGGGGTCAGGGTGCCGATTTTCAGAACGCTCTGGGAGGCGCGCAATTTGGCCGTCAGCCCCAGGTCGGAGTAGGCGTCCTGGGCGCGCCGTGGCGCTTCTCGATCCCGCTGGAGCAGCCCGGTGCCCGCGCGTTCGGGGCTGGAGTCGAGCTTGACCCCGAGCAGGCCGATGGCATCGACCCCGACACCGACGGTGCCGTCGGTGAAACCGGATTCGTAGCGCAGCAGAAAGCCCTGCGCCCACTCTTCGGCCTTCGCTTGGGGGGCGCCTTCCTGGCGGAAGTCGCGGTTGAAGTAGAAGTTGCGCAGTTCCAGGCTGGCCTTGCTCTCTTCGAGGAAGGCGGCATGGGCCGGGGCACCGAGGCTCGTGATGCCCGCGGCCAGCAGCAGGCGAGGCAGTTGGCGTGGTCTGTGATGCATGGTGAAGTCCTTTTGTTTTTATTGGAGGAACGACGGTCCCGCACGCCCGGTGAGGGCCGGGCGCGAGGGGGTTGGTTTTGCTAGCCGCGCTGGACGGCGAGGGCGATGCCCTGGCCACCGCCGACACAGAGCGTGGCCAGGCCTTTGCGCGCGCCACTGCGCTGCATTTCGTGCAGCAGGGTGACCAGGATTCGGCAGCCGGAGGCGCCAATCGGGTGGCCCAGGGCGATGGCGCCGCCATTGACGTTGACCTTGGCGCTGTCCCAGCGCAGCTCGCGGGCAACGGCCAGGGCCTGGGCGGCGAAGGCTTCGTTGGCCTCGATGAGGTCTACGTCCTCGAGCTGCCAGCCGGCCTTTTCCAGCACCTTGCAGGTGGCGAAGACCGGGCCGACCCCCATGATCGCCGGGTCGACACCCGCCCCGGCGGCAGCGACGACACGGGCCATCGTCGGCAGGCCCAGCGCCGCGGCCTTGTCGGCGCTCATCAGCACCACGGCGGCGGCGCCGTCATTGAGCGTCGATGAGTTGCCTGCCGTGACGCTGCCATCGGCTTTGAAGACCGCGCGCAGCTTGCCCAGGCTGGCGTGTGTGGTGCCGTCGCGCGGCTGCTCGTCACGGGCGAAAACGATCGGCTCGCCCTTGGGCTGGGGAACCTGCACCGGGGTGATTTCCGCATCGAAGCGGCCGCTGTCGATGGCCGCGCTCGCACGTCGCTGCGAGGTGGCCGCGAAGATGTCCTGCTCGTCACGGCAGATCCCGTACTGTTCGGCCAGGTTTTCGGCCGTGATACCCATGTGGTAATCGTTGAACGCATCCCACAGGCCATCCTGGATCATCGTGTCGATCACCTGCTGGTGCCCCATGCGCAGCCCGGTACGCGCCTGGGGAATGACGTAGGGCGCCAGGCTCATGCTTTCCTGCCCACCGGCAATGATCACCTCGGCATCACCGCAGGCAATGGCCTGGTAGCCCAGCTGCACCGCCTTGAGGCCCGAGCCGCAGACCTTGTTCAGGGTCATCGCCGGCACGGTGTGCGGCAGGCCGGCCTTGAGCGCGGCCTGTCTCGCGGTGTTCTGCCCCGCACCGGCGGTGAGCACGTGCCCCATGATCACCTCGTCGACCACCTCACCGTCGAGAGCGGCCCGGGCGAGCAGGCTGCGTATGACCGTTGCCCCGAGTTCCACCGCAGGAACCCGTGCCAAGCTGCCCTGGAACGCGCCAATGGCGGTGCGGGTGGCAGCGACAATCACGACATCACGCATAAACACTCCTGTATTGCGATCCACCCTGTGGGCTGGATTGCGAAGAAAAAACGCGGACCCCAGAGGCGAGGCCGCGTAACGCTCAATCGTCAGAACTGGTCGGCGTCGAGGCCGAACAAGGGCTCACTACCGGCACGGATGGTGGCCTCCAGGCTCAGGATCCGTGGCAGCAGGCGGCGGAAATAGAAGTCCGCAGTCGCGAGTTTGGCGCCATAGAAGGCCTCGTCTTCGCCGCGCTTGCTCAGCGCCACCTGGGCCATGCGCGACCACAGCCAGGCATAGGCGACGTAGCCGAACAGGTGCAGGAACTCCACCGAGGCGGCACCGACTTCATTGGGGTTGTCCCTGGCCTGCTGAAGCAGCCAGGCGGCGGTGTCTTCCAGGCGCTGCACCGCATCGAGCAGGGCGTCGCGATGCGGTACGTCGGCCTGGGCGAAGGCGCGGATCTCGCGGGTGAACTGCAGCAGGGCCGCGCCCCCGTTGGCGACGACCTTGCGGCCGAGCAGATCGAGGGCCTGGATGCCGTTGGTGCCTTCGTAGATCTGGGCGATGCGCACGTCGCGTACGAGTTGCTCCTGCCCCCACTCACGGATGTAGCCGTGCCCGCCGAACACCTGCTGGCCGTGTACCGTGCTTTCCAGGCCGCTGTCGGTGAAGAAGGCCTTGGCCACGGGCGTGAGCAGCGCAACCAGGTTCTCGGCGGCCTGCTTCTCGGCCGCGTCGTCGCTGAATTTGCTGAGATCCAGTTGCTGGCCGACGTAGCAGGCGAAGGCGCGGCCGCCCTCGGTCATCGCCTTGATCGAGAGCAGCATGCGGCGCACATCCGGGTGCACGATGATCGGGTCGGCCAGTTTGTCCTGCTGCTGGGGGCCCCCGGGGGCGCGACCCTGGATGCGCTCCCGGGCGTAGCTGACGGCGCTCTGGTACGAAGCCTCCGCGCAACCGATACCCTGGATACCGATCGACAGCCGCTCGTAGTTCATCATGGTGAACATGGCAGCCAGGCCCTTGTTCTCCTCGCCGATCAGGTAGCCTTCGGCACCCTCGAAGTTCATCACGCAGGTGGCCGAGGCCTTGATGCCCATCTTGTGCTCGATGGAGCCGCAGCTCACGGCATTGGCCGCCCCCAGCGAACCGTCGGCGTCGACCTTGATCTTCGGCACGAGGAACAGCGAGATGCCTTTCGGCCCGGCGGGTGCATCCGGCAACTTGGCCAGCACCAGGTGGATGATGTTTTCGGTCAGGTCCTGCTCGCCGCCGGTGATGAAGATCTTGCTCCCGGTGATGGCGTAGCTGCCGTTGGCCTGGGGTTGCGCGCGGGTCCGGATGATGCCCAGGTCGGTGCCGGCATGCGCTTCGGTCAGGCACATGGAGCCTGCCCAGCGGCCTTCGTACATGGGCGGCAGGTAGGTGTTCTTCAGCGTTTCGCTGGCATGGGCGTCGATGGCCAGGCAGGCGCCGGAACTCAACGCCGAATACAGGGCAAAGCTGGAGCCGGCGGCGTAGAGCATTTCCTCGAACTGCACGGCGAGCATCTTGGGCATGCCCATGCCGCCGTACTGCGGGTTGCCCGACAGGCCGACCCAGCCGCCTTCGATGTAGGTGGCATAGGCCTGCTTGAAGCCGGCCGGCGTGCTGACGGCACCGTTGGCCCACTGTGCACCTTCCTCATCGCCGCTGCGGTTGAGCGGGGCGATCAGGCTGCCGGTGACCTTGGCGGCTTCTTCCAGGATGGCATCGGCAGTCTCGCCGTCGACCGTCTCGGCCAGGGCCGGCAGGCGTGCCCACAGGCGTGGGGCGTCGAACACCTCGTGGAGGACGAAGCGCAGGTCGCGCAGGGGGGCGTTGTACTCGGGCATCGGTAACCTCGTTCAGGCGCGGGGTGTAAAAAGGAGCCGCGCGTACGCGGCTCGTAAGGTCGGGTGGCCAACGAGCAACCACCCTCTGGAGTTTTCCTGTTCAGTGGCTGGCGGCGGCAGCGGCCCCCAGACCGGTCTGGGCGCGCACGAACTGGTCATCGAATGCAGCACGCTCACGGGCGGCCCGGGCGCTGCGATCCAGCTTGGAAACCACCACGATGACGAGAAACGCCAGCGGCATGGAGAACAGGGCAGGGTGGTCGTAGGGGTAGATCGCCGTGGCATTGCCCAGTACCGATACCCACACCGCAGGCGACAGGATCACCAGCACCAGGGCGGTCAGCAGCCCCACGAATCCGCCCGCCAAGGCGCCGCGCGTGGTCAGGTCCTTCCAGTACATGGCCATGATCAGGACGGGGAAATTGGTCGAGGCGGCGATACCGAAGGTCAGGCCGACGAGGAACGCGACGTTCTGCTTCTCGAAGAGGATGCCCAGGCCGATTGCGACGATGCCCAGGCAAACGGTCGCGATGCGGGTTACGCGCATCTCTTGCGCTTCCGTTGCGGCGCCTTTCTTCAGCACGGTGGCGTAGAGGTCATGGGAGATGGCCGAGGCGCCTGCCAGGGCGAGGCCCGAGACCACCGCCAGGATGGTGGCGAAGGCCACCGCAGAAAGGAAACCGAGGAACAGGTTGCCGCCTACGGCCTTCGCCAGGTGCATGGCAACCATGTTGCCGCCGCCGATCAGGGCGCCTTTGATATCTCCGCCGACGAAGAACTGCGGGTCGGTGCCGACGATGACGATGGCGCTGTACCCCAGCACCATGACGACCAGGAAGAAGAAGCCGATGAAGCCGGTGGCGTAGAACACCGACTTGCGGGCTTCCTTGGCGTTGGGCACGGTGAAGAAGCGCATCAGGATATGCGGCAGGCCGGCGATGCCGAACACCAGGCCAAGCGACAGGGAGGCCGCGTTGATCGGGTCGGCCAGCATGGAACCTGGCCCCATGATGTTCCAGCCCAGGGCGTGGGCGTCCACCGCTCGGGTGGCCAGGTTCTCCAGGCTGAACCCGAACTCGGACAGCGAAAGCCCGGCCAGGGTCGTGCCCCCGGCAAGCAGCAGGACCGCCTTGATGATCTGTACCCAGGTGGTGGCGATCATGCCGCCGAAGATCACGTAGACCAGCATGAGCACACCGACCACCATCACCGCGGTGGTGTATTCGAGGCCGAACAGCAGCTTGATCAACTGACCCGCGCCGACCATCTGCACCACCAGGTAACAGCACACCACGGTCAGCGAGCCCAGGGCTGCGAACGTTCGGATCCTTGACTGATCGAGGCGATAGGAAACGATGTCGGCGAAGGTGAAGCGACCGAGATTGCGCAGGCGTTCGGCCATGAGGAAGGTGATGATCGGCCATCCGACGAAGAACGCCACGGTATAGACGAAGCCGTCGTACCCCTTGGCGAACACCAGGCTCGACAAGCCCAGCAGCGTAGCGGCGGACATGTAGTCACCCGCGATCGCCAGGCCGTTCTGGAACCCGCTGATGCCGCCTCCTGCGGTGTAGAAGTCCGAGGTCGACCGGGTCTGCCGCGCGGCCCACCAGGTGATCGCCAGCGTGCCCATGACGAACACGAAGAACATGGCGATCGCGTGCAGGTTGATCGGTTGTTTCTCCGCAACCAGGGGGGCGGCGAAAGCGCTGATGGGGGCGAGGAACAGGCACGCCAGGCCAAAGGTGCGCGGCCGCATCATTTCAGCTCCTTCATGAACTCGGCGCTGAGGGCGTCGAACCGGGTGTTGGAGCGGTAGACGTACCAACCGGTGCACAGCCAGGACAGCACGATGATCGCGGTCGCCACGGGGATGCCCACGGTCAGTTGGCGACCTTCGCCCAGGGGGCTATGCAGCGTGGCCGGGTGGAAGGCGACCACCAGCATGAACAGGTAATAGGCACCCAGGACGGCGGCGCTCAGTGACCAGGCCAGGCGCGAGCGACTGCGCACCAGTTGCTGAAATCTCGGGTTCGCGCGAATACGTTCGCAATGCTGCGCATGGGAGGGTTCGGTGGGGGTCATGGTGTGGCTCCTTGTTTTTGTTGTTGCCCGTTTTTCAGGCGCAGGGCGCCAGGGCGACGGAAATCAATCCGTCGCCTTGTCAGAATCGCGAGTGTCTAGAGGGCCTTGGCGATGTCGCGAAGGACGTACTTCTGGATCTTCCCGGTCGAGGTTTTCGGGAGGTCGGTGAAGATCACGGTGCGGGGCACCTTGAAGCCGGCCAGGTGATCACGGCAGAAGCCGATGATGTCGCTCTCGCGCACGTTCGGGTGGGTGGCCTTGAGGGTGACGAACGCACAGGGCGTCTCGCCCCACTTCTCGTCCGGGCGGGCTACCACAGCCGCCTCCAGGACGGCGGGATGGCGGTAGATCACGCCTTCGAGTTCGATGGTGGAGATATTCTCGCCACCGGAAATGATGATGTCCTTCAGGCGATCCTTGATTTCCACATAGCCGTCCGGATGGCAGACGGCGAGGTCGCCGGTATGGAACCAGCCACCCTCGAACGCCTCTGCCGTGGCGCTGGGGTTCTTCAGGTAGCCCTTCATCACCGTGTTGCCACGCATGAATATCTCGCCGATGGTCTGTCCGTCGCGCGGGGTCGGTTCAAGCGTTTTCGGGTCACCGACCATCACCCCCTCGAGGGTCGGGTAGCGGACGCCCTGGCGGGCTTTGATCTCGGCACGCCGCTCCAGCGGCAGGGCGTCCCATTCCGCATGCCAGGCGCACAGCGTCACCGGGCCATACACCTCGGTGAGTCCATAGACGTGGGTGACGCGAATGCCCATTTCCTCCACGGCCCCTATCACTTTGGCCGGTGGCGCGGCCCCGGCGACCATCGCATTGACGGGGTGATCGATAGCGGCCTTGGCTTCGGCCGGCATGTTGACCAGGGCGTTGAGCACGATGGGCGCGCCGCACAGGTGGGTCACCTGCTCGTCACGGATCAGGGTCAGGATCTTCTGCGGGTCGACGCGACGCAGGAAGACGTGAACGCCGGCGAGCGCGGTGATCGTCCACGGGTAGCACCAGCCGTTGCAGTGAAACATCGGCAGCGTCCACAGGTAGACCGGGTGGTTGCCCATGGCCCAGGTCATCTGGTTGCCCAGGGCGTTCAGGTAGGCGCCGCGGTGGTGATAGACCACCCCCTTGGGGTTGCCGGTGGTGCCGGAGGTGTAGTTGAGGCTGATCGCCTGCCATTCGTCTTCCGGCCATTGCCAGGCGAAGTCGGGATCGCCCTCCGCGAGGAAGGCTTCGTAATCCAGGTCGCTCACGGCCTGGCTTTCACCGTACTCCGGGTCGTCGACATCGATGACCAGCGGCGGGTGATCGAGCATGCCGATGGCGGCGTGGATCACGTCGAAGAATTCGCGGTCGGCGATCACCACCTTGGCCTCGCCGTGCTGCAGCATGAAGGCGATGGCCTCCGCATCCAGGCGCACGTTGAGGGTGTTGAGCACCGCGCCAATCATCGGCACCCCGAAGTGCGCCTCGAGCATGGCGGGAATGTTCGGCAGCATCACCGCCACCGTGTCTCCCTTGCCGATACCGCGCCCGGCCAGGGCAGAGGCCAGGCGCCGGCAACGGCTGTAGGTTTCTGCCCATGTACGGCGGATCGAACCGTGGACCACGGCCGGGTAATCGGGATAGACGCTGGCGGTGCGCTCGATGAAGCTGAGCGGCGACAGGGCGATGTGGTTCACGGCAGCAGGGGCGAGACCCTGTTCGAAGATCGACATGCTGGGCATCCGGTGGCTGATTGTTAGCTCTGTTGGTCTGCATCATCCGCCTGTCAGGGGGCGGGCGGCAGATCATTGCCATATTTTATATAACAACTCGAATTGAATATGGAAGTAATACCTGAGTCGTATGGTATATATACTATAAGATTCCGGTTTATAGCCGAGACATCGAGCCTGATCGGGTGATTGGGATATATGCTGTCGCCGTTTTCGCCTGGAGTCCCTGATGAGCCCGAATCCGGTCCGCCTGCATACCTGGTTGCGCCTGCAGCGCGAAGGCGTGCCGTTGGCTGCTAGAGCCGATGCCTTGTGCCGTGCCTTGCGCGGCCGCCCCGAAGTGCAACAGGTCTACTACCTGAGCTGGCTGGAAAAGGTGGGTATCTACGGTCACGAAGGCAGTGGGCAGCACCTGCCTCCCGGCCTGGGCGACCCCATGCAGGCCAGTGACCAGCCACTCTTCGACGCATTGGCCCAGGCCGGCAGGCTGAGCCTGGATGAGGTGCGCGGGCTCGACTGCTGGCTGTCCGGGCGCCTGCGCCGTGCAGCGATCAGCCATGGGCAGGTGTTCGACCTGGCCCTGCAGCCTGGCCAGCCCGGCCTGCTGCTGGTGGAGGCGCGCGAAGGCGTCAGCCTGGATTGGCAGGGCTGGTTGCACGAGCTGCTCTCGACCCTGCTGGCGACCGCCAGCAGCCTGCTGCGGGCTTCGCCGCTGCTGGGGCATGACCCACAGCCGAGTCTGTTGCTGGCCTCCAACGGCGACCCGCTGGAGCTCAATGCGGCCTTGCTGGCGCTGCTGGCCGATCAGCCACCTGGTTCGGTCGTGCGCTTCCTGCCGGTCAACCATGTCTCGCTGGTGCGCGCATGCCTCGAGCAATGCCGAGCCATCGAGGATGTCGAGGCGCAGTTCGACGGGCGCATCCTGATCTGGACCTTCGTGCCGGACCCTCAGGAACAGCGCGTGCTGGCGCGCTGCCGCGAAGCCACGGAGCAGGTGCTGGCCGAGCGGGAAGCCGCCAGGGCAAGGCGCCTGTACCGCCTGATCACCGAGAACACCACCGACGTCATCTCCCGACACACCCCGGATGGCCGATTCCTCGACGCCTCGCCGGCCTCCTGGACATTGCTCGGCTACTGGCCGGAGGAGCTCCGGGGAACGTTCGCTCAAGGCCTGTTCCATGGCCACGATCTGGCCAGGTCGATCCAGCGCGCGCGTGATGCGCTGGAGGCCGATGGCTACCACACGATGACCTACCGTATCCGCCACCGTGACGGCCGTTACCTGTGGTTTGAAACGGCCAGTCGGGCCATCCGCGAGACCTACACCGGAGCGGTCGTGGAGGTGGTCAGCGTCTCGCGCGACATCACCGCGCGGGTGCAGGCCGAGGAGAACAAGCGTCGCCTGGCCGAAGTGGTTGAAGCCAATACGGACCCGGTGCTGTTCATCGACGCGGACGAGCGGGTCACCTACCTCAACCCGGCGGCGCGCCATACGCTGCAGCTGGATGAGCAGCAGCCCATGCCCTTGCTCAGCGAGCTGTTCGCCCCGGACGACCTCCTGCGCTTGCAGGCAGGGCGCGAGAAGGCCGAGCAGACAGGTGTCTGGAGTGCCGACTCCCGCCTGCAGCCGTCATCCGGCGGGGCGTCGGTGCCGGTGTCCCTCGTGCTGCTGGCTCATCGGGTGGCCGGCGGCGAGCGCTACTACTCGCTGGTGGCGCGGGACATGACCGAGCGTGAGCTGCGCGAGGCGCAGCAGCGTCGTCATCAGGACGAACTGGCGCACACGGCGCGGCTGGTCACGTTGGGCGAATTGGCATCCGGTATCGCCCACGAGATCAATCAGCCACTGGCGGCGGTGGTCAATTACGCCAGCGCCAGCCAGCGCTACCTGCATGCCCTGGACAGCAATCCCCAGGCAGCCGACCGGGTGGCGCAGGGGCTGGAGCGCATCACCGAGCATGCCAATCACGCCTCCGAGGTCATCAAGCGCCTTCGCGGCTTCCTCCGTAAGGGGCAGCGGCGCATGCAGGCTCTGGACGTGGCCGAGGTGGCGCGCGAATCCGTGCGCCTGTGCGCCTGGGAGGCCTCTGCCTGCCAGGTGGTGATCGAAGAGCAATTGCCGGACAATCTTCCGCCCGTCTACGCCGATCGAGTCCTGCTCGAACAGGTACTCCTGAATCTCTTGCGCAATGCCATCGATGCCAACCGGGATGCCCATCCGGGCCGTGCCTCGCGGATCGTGCTGCTGGCCGGCCAGGCAGGCGGCGGGGTGGAGGTCTGCGTTCGCGACCAGGGCCCCGGGCTCGGCGAAGACGAGCTGGAGCGCATCTTCACCCCGTTCTACACCAGCAAGCCGGATGGGCTCGGGCTGGGGCTGTCGATGAGCCGCAGCATCGTCGAAGGTTTTGGCGGCGCCCTGGTCGGCGAGCGGTTGGAGGGTGGCGGATTGCTGATGCGTTGCCGGCTACCCCAGCAGTGATAACAACAATGAGGAGCGATGTAATGACAACTGCCACCAAGCAGGTCGTGTATGTGGTGGACGATGATCAGGGGATGCTGGACTCGACCGTCTGGCTGCTGGAGTCGGTGGGCCTGCAGGCGCTGCCGTTCACCAGTGGCCGAGCGTTCCTCGAAGCCTGCGACGCCAGGCTCAATGCCTGTGTGCTGCTGGACGTGCGCATGCCCGGCATGGGGGGGTTGAACGTGCAGGAGGAAATGCGTGCCCGCGGGATCGAGCTGCCCGTCATTTTCGTCAGCGGGCATGCCGATGTGCCCATCGTGGTGAGGGCGTTCAAGGCCGGCGCTCGCGACTTCATCGAAAAGCCCTACAACGAACAACTGCTGCTCGATAGCGTGCAGCAGGCCTTGAGCAGCTCCGAACGCAAGCGCTCGCACGGCGATGGCCAGAGCGAGTTGCAGGAGCGCCTGGCCAGCCTGACGCCACGCGAACGCGATGTCTTCCTGCCGCTGGTCAGGGGCTACACCAATCGGGAGGTCGCCGAACAGCTGGATATCAGCATCAAGACGGTCGACCTCTATCGCGCCCGGGTGATGAAGCGCATGCAGGCTGAGCGTCTTGCTGATCTGGTTGGCATGGCCATCGTGGCCGACCTCGTCGACCCACTCTGCCTGAGGCCATCGTAAAGGTGCGGCCCGGGGCATGCCTTCTGTGGTCGGGGAGCTTTCACCGGGCTGCGGCGCTATCCTGTCGCTCTTTCCGCTATCCGGCCCGTGCCATGTTGCTGATCTCCAACAGCGTCCATCTGCCCGACGATGAAATCGAGCTGACCGCCATCCGCGCCCAGGGCGCCGGCGGGCAGAACGTCAACAAGGTGTCCAGCGCGATGCACCTGCGCTTCGACATCCAGGCCTCGTCGCTGCCGCCGTTCTACAAGGAGCGCCTGCTGGCGCTGCGCGACAGCCGCATCACCGGCGAGGGCGTGATCATCATCAAGGCCCAGCAGTACCGGACCCAGGAGCAGAACCGCGCCGATGCCCTGGAGCGCCTGGCGGAGCTGATCCGCAGCGCCGGCAAGGTGGAGAAGAAGCGCCGCCCGACGCGGCCGACCCTGGGCTCGAAGGCCCGGCGCCTGGATGGCAAGTCCAAGCGCGGGGCGATCAAGGCCGGTCGCGGCAAGGTCGACTACTAGCCGGCTGCGCTGCCGCTGCGGCCTGCCAGCCGCCGATGTCGAAGCCGGGCGATTATCGGCGGATTTCGCGTTCCAGCCGCCGTTCGCCCCGCGCCTTGCCGAGGCCCGCTGGCGGATACTGGCACCCACTCCAATGCCATCCCGCGAGGCCCCCGTTGCTCGACGTCATCACCCTCACCGCGCCCGTCTTCCTGATCATCGGCCTGGGCTACATCGCCTCGCGGGGCGGGCTGGTCAGCCGCGAGCAGGTGCGCGGCATCGGTGTCTTCGTGCTCAACTTCGCGCTGCCGGCGCTGGTGATCAAGGCGCTGGCCGAGCGGCCCATCGGCGAGGTGTTCAACCCCTGGTACCTGCTGGCCTACGGCCTGGGCTCGCTGGGTGTATTCGGCCTGGGGCTGGCGTATTTCCGTTTCGTGCGCGGGCGCGGTCTGGCGGATGCCGCCATCGCCGGGCTGGGCATGTCGGCCTCCAACAGCGGCTTCGTCGGCTACCCGGTGGTGGTGATGGTGGCGGGGCCCACGGCGGTGCTCGGCCTGGCCCTGAACATGGTGGTGGAGAACCTGCTGATGATCCCCTTGGCGCTGGCCCTGGCCGAGTCGGCGCAGCAGCGCGGGGGCGGGCTGTGGAACACCCTGCGCGGCACCCTCGGGCGCCTGGCGCGCAACCCATTGATCCTGGCGATGCTGGTGGGTGTCGGCCTGTCGCTGCTGGGGCTGCGCCTGCCAGCCGTGCCGGCGAAGGTGGTGGACATGCTGGCGATGGCCTCGGCGCCGGCCGCGCTCTTCGTCATCGGCGGCACCCTGCATGGCGTGCGCCTGGGCGGCCTGCTGCCGGACATGGCGGCCATCAGCCTGGGCAAGCTGGCCCTGCACCCGCTGGCGGTGGCGGCGTTGTTCTGGCTGCTGCCGCCGGTGGATCCGCTGCTGAGGGTGACGGGCATCCTGTTCGCCTGTGCGCCGATGATGAGCATCTACCCGCTGGTGGGCATGCGCTTCGGCCTGGAGGCGCGCTGTGCGGCGACCCTGGTGATGGCCACCGTGCTGTCGTTCTTCGGCCTCAGCCTGGCCATCGCGCTGTTGCAGCGCTGAGCGACCGATGCCAGGCCGCTCCGCCGCCCCCCGTCAGGGACGAGGGGCGGGGAGGGAGAGGCCTTTCAGCACACCCGTGCGATCGCCTGGGCCAGGTCGCCCAGGCGCGATGCGTCGAGGCCGGCGATGTTGGCGCGGCCGCTGCTGACCATGTACACGCTGGACTCGCTGCGCAGCCGGGTCACCTGATCGCTGCTGAGGCCGGTGTAGGAGAACATGCCGCGCTGGCGGGCGATGTGGGCGAAGCGCTCGGCCAGGCCGTGGGGCGTTAGGGCCTCCACCAGGCCGGCGCGCAGTTCGGCGACGCGGCGGCGCATGGCGTCCAGTTCTTCCAGCCACACGGCCTTCAGTTCGGCATCGCCGAGGATGGTGGCGACCACTGCCGCGCCATGGTCCGGCGGGGTGGACCAAAGGTTGCGGGCGATGAAGGCCAGTTGGCTGCGTACGTCGACGAGCTGGTCGGCTCTGGCGGCGCAGACGACCAGGGCGCCGGTGCGCTCGCAGTAGAGGCCGAAGTTCTTCGAGCAGGAACTGGTGATCAGCACTTCCGGCAGCGATTCGGCGAACAGGCGCACGGCCCAGGCGTCCTGTTCCAGGCCGTCGCCGAAGCCCTGGTAGGCGAAGTCCAGCAGCGGCAGCAGGCGGCGCGCGCGGACTATTTCCAGCACCCGCTGCCAGTCGTGGTGGCCCAGGTCGAAACCGGTGGGGTTGTGGCAGCAGGCGTGCAGCAACACCACGTCACCTTCCGGCACCTGTTCCAGGGCGGCGAGCATGCCGTCGAGGTCGAGGCGGTTGTCGGCGCCGACGTAGGGATAGTGGTGCACGGCCAGGCCGCTGGCGGCGAACAGGGTCTCGTGGATCGGCCAGGTCGGGTCGCTGACCCAGACGCCCCGGCCCGGCAGGCAGCGGGCGATGAACTCGGCCGCAAGGCGCAGGGCACCGGTGCCGCCCGGAGTCTGGGTCACGCCGGCACGCTGGCCGGTCAGCAGCGGCGAGCCCGCGCCCAGCACCAGCTCGCCCAGCAGGCGGCCGAAGGCGGCGTCACCGTGGCCGCCGATGTAGGTCTTGGTGCGCTGCACGTCCACCAGGCGCTGCTCGGCGAGCTTCACCGCACGGGGGATGGGGGTCAGGCCCTGGCTGTCCTTGTAGACGCCCACGCCGAGGTCGATCTTGGCCGGATTCGGGTCCGCGCGATGGGCCTCGATCAGGCCGAGGATGGGGTCGCCGGGCACGCGCCCGACCGGGGCGAAATGGCTCATTTGCGGCCCTCGGCGCGTTCGGCCACCTCGTCGGTGCGGGCGGACATGATGAAGTCGTTGCGGTGAAGGCCCTTGGCCTCGTGGCTCCACCAGGTGACGGTGACCTTGCCCCATTCGGTGAGCAGGCCCGGGTGGTGGCCTTCTTCCTCGGCGATGGCGCCCACCGCGTTGGTGAAGGCCAGGGCGTAGCGGAAGTTCTTGAAGCGGTAGACCTTCTCCAGCTGCATGATTCCGTCGCGGACTTCGATGTTCCAGTCGGGGATCTGCTTGAGCAGTTCGGCCAGTTCGGCCTCGGAGACCTTGGGCGCGTCGGCGCGACAGGCTTCGCAATGGGCTTGGGACAGTGCGGTCATGGGGTTCTCCAGGTAGAGGGCTGGCCGGTCGGTGCGGTTCGTGGCGCCAACCGGCGGGAAAGGGGTTCAGGCCGCCTTGGGCTTGGGCGGGAACTTCGGCGCGTGCAGGCCGAGGGCCATGGCCTGGTGCACTAGCGCCATGATGTCCTCGTGGGCCAGCTCGAACAGGCGCTTGAGCTCCGGCAGCACGAAGTAGAGCGGCTGCAGGATATCGATGCGGTACGGGGTGCGCATGCATTCCAGCGGGTCGAATGCCTGGTGCTCGGGCTCGCCGGAAAGACTGTAGACGGTCTCCTTCGGCGAGGAGAGGATGCCGCCGCCGTAGATGCGCCGGCCCTGTGCGGTTTCCACCAGGCCGAACTCGATGGTCATCCAGTAGAGGCGGGCGAGATAGACGCGCTCCTCCTTGGTGGCCTTGAGGCCGAGCTTGCCGTAGGTGTGGGTGAATTCGGCGAACCAGGGGTTGGTCAGCAGGGGGCAGTGGCCGAAGATCTCGTGGAAGATGTCCGGCTCCTGCAGGTAGTCCAGCTCTTCCGGCGTGCGGATGAAGGTGGCCACCGGGAATTGCTGGCTGGCCAGCAGCTCGAAGAAGGTCTGGAAGGGGATCAGTGCCGGGACGCGGGCGACGCGCCAGCCGGTGGCGGCCTGCAGCACCCGGTTGATCTCGCCCAGCTGGGGGATGCGGTCGTGGGGGAGGGCGAGGCGCTCGATGCCGTCCAGGTACTCCTGGCAGGCGCGCCCTTCGATCACCTTGAGCTGGCGGGTGATCAGGGTGTTCCACACCTGGTGCTCGCTGTCCGGGTAGTGGATGAAGTCGTTCTCGTCCGGCTCGCGGGCCACGTATTGCGTGGTTTTCATTCGGCCTCCTGGGGCGGGGCTTCGTTGTTGTGTTGGACCATGGATAACCCGGAACCCTGCAGCGCGCAGCCCGGTGGCGGCTGTAGCGGCCGGGGTGAGGGCGTAATTTTCGTAAAGAAATGTTTACGTATTGGTCGGAATCAGGCGGAGCCGCCTTGCTGGTGGGGTAAGTCGTCACATATTCTTGACGGAAAAATCGGGCAGGACGCTGATTTTCAGCCCCGCGCCCCAGACAAGAACCCGTTCCGGGGTGCCGCATGCGTATCAAAGTCCATTGCCAGAACCGCGTAGGCATCCTGCGCGACATCCTCAACCTGCTCGTCGACTACGGCATCAACGTCAACCGCGGCGAAGTCGGCGGCGACCAGGGCAACGCGATCTACCTGCTCTGCCCGAACCTGATCAACCTTCAACTGCAATCGCTGCGACCGAAGCTCGAGGGCATTCCCGGGGTCTTCGGCGTCAAGCGCGTGGGGCTGATGCCCAGCGAGCGTCGCCACCTGGAGCTGAACGCGCTGCTCGGGGCCCTGGAGTTCCCGGTGCTGTCCATCGACATGGGCGGCTCCATCGTCGCCGCCAACCGTGCCGCCGCGCAGCTGCTTGGCGTGCGCGTGGACGAGGTGCCGGGCATCCCGCTGTCGCGCTACACCGAGGATTTCGACCTGCCGGAGCTGGTGCGGGCCAACAAGGCGCGCATCAACGGCCTGCGGGTGAAGGTCAAGGGCGATGTGTTCCTCGCCGATATCGCGCCGCTGCAATCCGAGCACGACGAGAGCGAGGCGCTGGCCGGCGCGGTGCTCACCCTGCACCGCGCGGACCGCGTGGGCGAGCGCATCTACCACGTGCGCAAGCAGGAGCTGCGCGGCTTCGACAGCATCTTCCAGAGTTCGCGGGTGATGGCCGCCGTGGTGCGCGAGGCCCGGCGCATGGCGCCCCTGGACGCGCCGCTGCTGATCGAGGGCGAGACCGGCACCGGCAAGGAGCTGCTGGCCCGCGCCTGTCACCTGGCGAGCCCGCGCGGGCAATCGCCCTTCATGGCGCTGAACTGCGCCGGCCTGCCTGAGTCCATGGCCGAGACCGAGCTGTTCGGCTACGGCCCCGGCGCCTTCGAGGGCGCGCGCCCGGAAGGCAAGCTCGGCCTGCTGGAGCTGACCGCCGGCGGCACGCTGTTCCTCGATGGCGTCGGCGAGATGAGCCCGCGCCTGCAGGCCAAGTTGCTGCGCTTCCTCCAGGACGGCTGCTTCCGCCGCGTGGGCAGTGACGAGGAGGTGTACCTGGACGTGCGGGTGATCTGCGCGACCCAGGTGGATCTCTCCGAACTCTGCGCCCGGGGCGAGTTCCGCCAGGACCTCTATCACCGCCTCAACGTGCTGTCGCTGCACATCCCGCCGCTGCGCGAGTGCCTGGACGGGCTGGGGCCGCTGGTGGAGCACTTCCTCGACTCGGCCAGCCGGCAGATCGGCTGCGCCTTGCCCCGCCTGGCGCCCCAGGCCCTGGAGCGCCTTGGCCATTACCACTGGCCGGGCAACGTGCGGCAGTTGGAGAACGTGCTGTTCCAGGCCGTTTCCCTGTGCGAGGGGGGCACGGTGAAGGCCGAGCACATCCGCCTGCCGGACTACGGCGCGCCGCAGCCGCTGGGGGACTTCTCCCTGGATGGCGGGCTGGAGGCCATCCTCGGGCGTTTCGAGAAGGCGGTGCTCGAACGCCTGTTCGCCGACCATCCGAGCAGCCGCCAGCTGGGCAAGCGCCTGGGCGTGTCGCACACCACCATCGCCAACAAGCTGCGCCAGCACGGGCTGGGGCGCGAGGAGACCTAGCGGGTTGTTGAAACCCATTGCGTTGCCGCTGCGGCGTTGGAAGCGCCCGCAAGATGCCCGGTGATCTGCGCTCCCGGTCGGTTCGTCTCGGCTGCCGTTCAGGTTCCAACGGCCTGTTAGACCTTGGTGCAATGGCCCGGGGGCAGGCGGGCGGGTAAAAAGGGCGCTGTCTGAATCTTGCGTGATGCGGACACAAGCGTTTCTACATTCCTCTCCCGGAATGATTGAACGGGCGACCCGAGGGTCGCCCATTTTTTTGCCTGCGATTTGCCCCTTGGCAGAGGGACTGGTCACGCCAGTTTCAGCAGGCCCATTCCCAGCACCAGCATGACCAGGCCGAGCCAGCCCTTCCAGGCCAGGCGCTGGCCGAACAGTGCCCAGCCCATGGCGACCGTGGCGAGGATGCCGAAGCCGCCCCAGATGGCGTACGCCAGTGACAGGTCGATGCCGCGCACCGCCTGGGCCAGTGCGGTGAAGGCCGCCAGGATGCAGAGGATGGAGACGGCGCCGAGCACGCGGCGACGGAAGCCGTCGGAGTACTTGAGCAGGACGTTGGCCAGCACTTCCAGGGCGATGGCCACGCCCAGCCAGGCGAAATGGATCCAGGTTACGCCGTTCATGCTGCCACCTCCTGGTCGCGGGCCACGGGCTCGGTGCGGGTGCCGAACTTGATCAGCAGGATGCCGACGATCATCACGGCCAGGCCGAGCGCCTTCGCCAGGCCCAGGCTCTCGCCCAGCCAGGCGACGCTGACGGCGGTGATCAGGACGATGCCGATGCCTTCCCACAGCGCATAGGCGACGCCAACCGGGACGCGCTTCACCGCCAGGGCGAGGAAGAAGTAGGACAGGCCGATCAGCACGTACATCAACAGGTAGCCGAGCAGGGGTGCGTGTTGGGTGGCGAATTTCATTGAGGTGGTGCCGACGACTTCGAAGAAGATCGCCGTAAGCAGGTAGAACCAGGAACGCATGGTGCCCTCCCATGGGCATGCAGGGGCGTCGTCATGGGGACGGACGCCAGGGAGTCTCGGTGGTTGGCGAGCGCGGGGTCAATTTCGTGGAATCCCGGCGCGGCCAGCGGTGGTCGAGGGGGAGGGCGCTAGAGGTCGCCGGTCCAGTGTCCTTCGCGGGACACCAGGCGGGAGAAGTGCAGGGAGTAGGGCTTTGTGTTCGACATAATGAACACAAAATTACCATTTGGAATCGAATAAAGCCAATCGATAGATTTTGGCTAAATGTTTCGGCCTGTATTCGCGGTTTTTGGCAGGCGTGGTGGCGTGTGCATGAAAACGTCCGTTCGTTTTTATGTTCATTTTCATGCGTCCGGCCGCTGCCCGGCAACGCCGAAGGGGGCGTGCCGTCGACCCGTGCGCCCGCCTGGGCAGGGCCTGGCCGCGAGGGCTCTGCGACGGCCTTAGACCATAGTCCGTATGCGGTAAGACCATGGTCGAATGGCCCCACAGGGAGGCGGGGGATACAAAAGGCGGCATACAAAAACAACTACCCGTCGAGGTATGAGACATGAGTGCTGCTTCACTGTATCCGGTGCGTCCCGAGGTGGCTGAGAAGTCGCTGACCAACGAGGCGACCTACAAGGCCATGTACCAGCAGTCGGTGATCAACCCCGATGGCTTCTGGCGCGAGCAGGCTCAGCGCATCGACTGGATCAAGCCGTTCACCAAGGTCAAGCAGACCTCCTTCGACGACCACCACGTCGACATCAAGTGGTTCGCCGACGGCACCCTCAACCTCTCCGCCAACTGCCTGGACCGTCACCTCGCCGAGCGTGGCGACCAACTGGCGATCATCTGGGAAGGCGACGACCCGTCCGAGCACCGCAACATCACCTACCGCGAACTGCACGCCGAAGTGTGCAAGTTCGCCAACGCCCTGCGCGGCCAGGATGTGCACCGCGGTGACGTGGTCACCATCTACATGCCGATGATCCCCGAGGCGGTGGTGGCCATGCTGGCCTGTACCCGTATCGGCGCCATCCATTCCGTGGTCTTCGGCGGCTTCTCCCCCGAGGCCCTGGCCGGTCGCATCATCGACTGCAGGTCCAAGGTGGTGATCACCGCCGACGAAGGCCTGCGCGGCGGCAAGAAGACCGCCCTGAAAGCCAATGTCGACGACGCCCTGACCAACCCCGAGACCAACAGCGTGCAGAAGCTGATCGTGGTCAAGCGCACCGGTTCGGACATCAAGTGGAACCCGCACCGCGACGTCTGGTACGAGGACCTGATGAAGGTCGCCTCCAGCCAGTGCCTGCCGAAGGAAATGGGCGCCGAGGACCCGCTGTTCATCCTCTACACCTCCGGCTCCACCGGTAAGCCCAAGGGCGTGCTGCACACCACCGGCGGCTACCTGGTCTACGCCTCGCTGACCCACGAGCGCGTGTTCGACTACCGTCCGGGCGAAGTCTTCTGGTGCACCGCCGACATCGGCTGGGTCACCGGCCACACCTACCTGGTGTACGGGCCGCTGTCCAACGGCGCCACCACCCTGATGTTCGAGGGCGTGCCGAACTACCCGGACGTCAGCCGCGTCGCCAGGATCATCGACAAGCACAAGGTCAACATCCTCTACACCGCCCCCACCGCCATCCGCGCGATGATGGCCGAGGGCAAGGCCGCCGTGGCCGGTGCCGACGGCTCCAGCCTGCGCCTGCTGGGTTCGGTGGGCGAGCCGATCAACCCGGAAGCCTGGCACTGGTACTACGAGAACGTCGGCCAGTCCCGCTGCCCGATCGTCGACACCTGGTGGCAGACCGAGACCGGCGCCTGCCTGATGACCCCGCTGCCGGGGGCCCACGCCCTGAAGCCGGGCTCCGCCGCGCGGCCCTTCTTCGGCGTGCAGCCGGCCCTGGTGGACAACCTGGGCAACCTGATCGAGGGCGCCGCCGAAGGCAACCTGGTGATCATCGACTCCTGGCCGGGCCAGGCCCGTACCCTGTACGGCGATCACGACCGCTTCGTCGACACCTACTTCAAGACCTTCAAGGGCATGTACTTCACCGGTGACGGTGCCCGTCGCGACGAGGACGGCTACTACTGGATCACCGGCCGCGTCGACGATGTGCTCAACGTCTCCGGCCACCGCATGGGCACCGCCGAGATCGAGAGCGCGATGGTCGCCCACCCGAAAGTCGCCGAGGCTGCCGTGGTCGGCGTCCCCCACGACATCAAGGGGCAGGGCATCTACGTCTACGTCACCCTCAACGCGGGCGTGGAGTCCTCCGAAGCGCTGCGCCAGGAACTGAAGCAGTGGGTGCGCCGCGAGATCGGCCCCATCGCCACGCCGGACGTGATCCAGTGGGCACCCGGCCTGCCCAAGACCCGCTCCGGCAAGATCATGCGCCGCATCCTGCGCAAGATCGCCGTGGCCGAGTACGACACCCTCGGCGACATCTCCACGCTGGCCGATCCCGGCGTGGTGCAGCACCTCATCGACACCCACCGCACCATGCAGGCCGCCTGACCCGGCGCCCGCGCGCAACACCCACGCCCCGCCCCGGCCACAAGCCGCGGCGGGGCGTTTTCGTTCCTGCCGGGGAGGGCTTCGCAGGGTGACGGGGCGGGGTGTGTTTGCTGCTCGTCCGGCGCGTGCCTCGCACCGGGAATCCCGGTTCCGGAAGCGCCAAGCGACTGATTTATATCGGCGAAGCGACTTTGTGCGGAAAGGGGCGGGACCGACCGGTCAGGGTAACGCCGGGGTTGTTACGCGCCGCGCCGAAACGGGGCGAGTGGAAACACTCCGCCTCGAAACGGTGCGCGGAAATGGCTGTTCAGAAAATAAGAAAGAAGATGTAAGCCTTGTGCTACAAGGGTTAGCGAATTTATGGCGCGGTAATTGCTTTTTCAATCGGTTGATTGTCTTTCTGCTCCTTGCATATTCATGAGGAGCTGTCAACCTCCCTCCCCGGGCCGTCCTGGCCTTTTGTAATTTGTTGTCGCATTGAAGAAATATCGACTTTAGGGCTGTCGCTAGAATGCCGCTCACCCGGCCAAGGCCATTTTCCCTGAGATCGATCAAGGTAAACCCGGCGCCTCTTTCTACAATTCATCGCAAGGCCTGGGCATACCCTCACTCTGCCAGCAGAAGCCATACCCATTCGTAGGAGTCAAAAGATGAAGAAGATCGCACTTCTCGGCGCCATGGCGCTTTCCCTGTTGTCGCCGCTGGCTGCTGTGGCCGATGAAGCCAAACCCCTGCGCATCGGTATCGAGGCGGCCTACCCGCCCTTCGCCTACAAGACTCCGGACGGCAAGATCACCGGCTTCGACTACGACATCGGCAACGCCCTGTGCGCCGAGATGAAGGTCGAGTGCAAGTGGATCGAGCAGGAGTTCGATGGCCTGATCCCGGCCCTCAAGGTGCGCAAGTTCGACGCCATCCTGTCGTCGATGACCATCACCGATGAGCGCAAGAAGTCCGTGGACTTCACCGGCAAGTACTACCAGACCCCGATCAAGCTGGCGATGAAGGCCGGCACCGTGATCAACGACCCGCTGGTCGACCTGAAAGGCAAGAAGGTCGGTGTGCAGCGCGCCAGCACCTACGACCGCTTCGCCACCGAGGTGTATGCACCGGCTGGTATCGAAGTGGTGCGCTACAGCTCGCAGAACGAAGTGTTCCTCGACATGACCTCCGGCCGCCTCGACGCGACCCTGGCCGATGCCGTGAACATCGATGACGGTTTCCTCAAGACCGAGGCTGGCAAGGGCTTCGCCCTGGTGGGCCCGGACTACACCGATCCGAAGTACTTCGGTGAGGGCGCCGGCATCGCCGTGCGCAAGGGCGACAAGGCCCTGGCCGACAAGATCACCGCCGCCATTGCCGCCATCCGCGCCAACGGCAAGTACAAGGAAGTGCAGGACAAGTACTTCCAGTTCGACGTGTACGGCAACTGATCGAGACTCCGAGTCACTGAGGCCCTGCCCGGTTTCTCGGTGCCTTGATACGGGTTGCCATTCCCCGGAAGTGGCACAACCAGGACGTTGAGGTCGCCAGCGAGCGACCGCAGCGCCGCGACGCCAGGCTCCACGGTTCGCGGCTAACCTGCAGGTTGTGCCACTTTTTCGTTGCAGCGGTGCTGTCCGGTTCCATCCGGGGCGCTGCATGAGGACCTGAACATGCTCAACGGCTACGGCTCGACCATTCTCGATGGTGCCTGGCTCACCCTTCTGCTGGCCCTGTCGTCCATGTCCATGGCCATCGTCCTGGGCCTGGTCGGCGCGGCGTTCCGCCTGTCGCCGGTGCGCTGGCTGGCGCTGCTGGGCGAGACCTATGCCACGGTGATCCGCGGCATTCCCGACCTGGTGCTGATCCTGCTGATCTTCTACGGCGGCCAGCAGGTGGTGAACATGGTCGCGCCCATGGTCGGCTACGAGGACTACATCGACCTCGACCCGTTCTGGTCCGGGGTCTTCACCCTGGGCTTCATCTTCGGTGCCTACCTGTCCGAGACCTTCCGTGGCGCCTTCATGGCCATCCCCAAGGGCCAGGGCGAGGCCGGCTTCGCCTACGGCATGAATGGCCGCCAGGTGTTCTTCCGCGTACTGGTGCCGCAGATGATCCGCCTGGCCATCCCCGGCTTCACCAACAACTGGCTGGTGCTGACCAAGGCCACCGCGCTGGTCTCGGTGGTCGGCCTGCAGGACATGATGTTCAAGGCCAAGAGCGCCGCGGACGCGACCCGCGAGCCCTTCACCTTCTACCTGGCCGTGGCCGCGCTCTACCTGGTGCTGACCAGCGTTTCCCTGCTGGCCCTGCGCTTCCTGGAAAAACGCTATTCCGCCGGCATCAAGGCCGCCGAGCTGTGATCAAGAGGGCGCACGCGTGATCTTCGACTACAACGTCATCCTGGAAAACCTGCCGCTCTACTTCGGTGGTGTGCTGGTCACCCTCAAGCTCCTGGCGATCTCCCTTGCCCTGGGCCTGCTGGCGGCCGTGCCCCTGGCGCTGATGCGGGTCTCCAAGCAGCCGGCGATCAACTTCCCGGCCTGGCTCTACACCTACGTCATCCGCGGCACCCCGATGCTGGTGCAGCTGTTCCTCATCTACTACGGCCTGGCGCAGTTCGCCTGGGTGCGCGAGAGCGCCCTGTGGCCCTACCTGTCCAACGCGACCTTCT
The DNA here is from genome assembly GCF_037153275.1 of Pseudomonas sp. USHLN015. NCBI lineage: Bacteria > Pseudomonadati > Pseudomonadota > Gammaproteobacteria > Pseudomonadales > Pseudomonadaceae > Pseudomonas > Pseudomonas sp. USHLN015. The sequence goes on along the minus strand of NZ_JBBCKP010000002.1, from coordinate 67,529 downwards.
GCGCCTGCCTGGCCTTCGCCATCAACACCAGCGCCTATACGGCCGAGATCCTCGCCGGCAGCATCCGCGCCACGCCCCATGGCGAGATCGAGGCGGCCAAGGCCATCGGCATGTCGCGGGCCAAGCTGTACCGCCGCATCCTGCTGCCCTCGGCCCTGCGCCGTGCGCTGCCGCAGTACAGCAACGAGGTGATCATGATGCTGCACACCACCAGCCTCGCCTCCATCGTCACCCTGATCGACATCACCGGCGCGGCGCGCACCGTGAACTCGCAGTACTACCTGCCGTTCGAGGCGTTCATCACCGCCGGCCTGTTCTACCTGTGCCTGACCTTCATCCTGGTGCGCCTGTTCAAGCTGGCCGAGCGCCGCTGGCTGGCCTACCTGGCCCCTCGCAAGGCCTGACCCATGCAGCGCATCGACCACCTCCTGCCCTGGGGCATTCCCGGCACCCGCCGCGAGCTGACGGTCTTCCGTTTCGGCTCGGGCGAGCGCAAGGCCTATATCCAGGCCTCGTTGCACGCCGACGAGCTGCCGGGCATGCGCGTGGCGGTGGAGCTGAAGAAGCGCCTGGCCGAGCTGGAGGCCGAAGGGCGCCTGGCCGGTGTGATCGAGCTGGTGCCCGTGGCCAACCCCATCGGCCTCGGGCAGATGCTCCAGGCCAACCACCTGGGGCGTTTCGAGCTCGCCAGCGGCAAGAACTTCAACCGTGGCTTCGCCGACCTGGCCGAGCTGGTGGCACCGATGCTGGAGGGCCGCCTGGGCAGTGACGTGGCGGCCAACGTGCGGTCGATCCGCAACGCCATGCAGGTCGCCCTGGATGGCCTGGCGCCGGCCGCCTCCGAGCTCCAGGGCCTGCAGCGCCTGCTGCTGCGCCACGCCTGCGACGCCGACCTGGTGCTCGACCTGCATTGCGACTTCGATGCGGTGGTGCACCTCTACATGATTCCCCAGCAGGCGGAAGCCTTCCGCCCGCTGGCCGCGCGCCTGGGTGCCGGCGCCATGCTGGTGGCCGAGGATTCCGGCGGCAGTTCGTTCGACGAGGCCTGCTCCATGGCCTGGCTGCGCCTGCAGCGTCGCTTCCCCGATTGCGCCATTCCGCTGGCTGGCGTGGCGGCGACCGTGGAGCTGGGCGGCATGGCCGACACCGAGCGTGAGCGCGCCGAAGCCAGTTGCGAGGCCATCCTCGCTTTCCTCGCCGGGCAGGGACTGATCGGCGGCGACTGGCCGCCGGCCCCTGCGCCCGGTTGCGAGGTGACGCCCTTCGAGGGCGCCGAATACGCCTGTGCCCCCCATGCCGGGGTGGTGAGTTTCCTGCAGCCGGTGGGGGCGCTGGTCGAGGCGGGTGATCCGCTGTTCGAGGTGATCGACCCCTTGAGCGACCGCCACAGCGTGGTGCGTGCCTCCACCCGCGGCGTGCTGTACGTGCGCGAACGCCTGCGTTTCGCGCAGCCCGGACTGTGGCTGGCCAAGGTGGCCGGCCATGTACCCATTCGTCAGGGACGCTTGTTGAGCGACTGATCCATTCGCATCGAGACCGAGACCATGTACAAACTGGAAGTCCAAGACCTGCACAAGCGCTATGGCAGCCATGAAGTCCTCAAGGGCGTGTCCCTGGCGGCCAAGGCGGGCGATGTGATCAGCATCATCGGCTCGAGCGGCTCGGGCAAGAGCACCTTCCTGCGCTGCATCAACATGCTCGAGCAGCCCCATGGCGGCAAGATCCTGCTCAACGGCGAGGAGCTGAAGCTGGTGGCCAATCGCGATGGCGGCCTCAAGGCGGCCGAGCCCAAGCAGCTGCAGCGCATGCGCTCGCGCCTGGCGATGGTGTTCCAGCACTTCAACCTGTGGTCGCACATGAGCGCCCTGGAGAACGTCATCGAGGCGCCCGTGCATGTGCTCGGCGTGCCGAAGAAGGAAGCCATCGAGAAGGCCGAGCACTACCTGGCCAAGGTGGGCGTCGCCCATCGCAAGGACGCCTACCCGGCGCACATGTCCGGCGGCGAGCAGCAGCGTGTGGCCATCGCCCGTGCGCTGGCGGTGGAGCCCGAGGTGATGCTGTTCGACGAGCCCACGTCCGCGCTCGACCCCGAGCTGGTGGGTGAGGTGCTCAAGGTGATGAAGGACCTGGCCACCGAAGGCCGCACCATGGTGGTGGTGACCCACGAGATGGGCTTCGCCCGCGAGGTCTCCAACCAGCTGATCTTCCTGCACAAGGGTGTGGTCGAGGAGACCGGTTGCCCGCGCGAAGTGTTGGCCAATCCGCAATCCGAGCGCCTCAAGCAGTTCCTCTCGGGGAGCCTGAAGTAATTCATGCCAACTGCGGCTAAGCTGCCTGCCATGACTGCCCATCGAATCGGTTTTCTCCTCTGGCCCGGCACCAAGGCCATGACCCTGGCGCTGGCCGAGGAAGCACTTCGTGTCGCCCAGAAGCTGCACCCCGAAGTGGTCTACGAGCTGCATTTCCTCCAGGCCGAGGTGCCCTCCGAGGGTGCCTGGCGCCTGCCCGGCGAGGCCTGGACCGGTCGGCTCGAAGGGCTCACTCGCCTGTTCCTGCTGGCTGACGAGCCGCCCGCGCCGATGTCCGCCGCGCTGTCGGCGGCGATCAAGCAGCTGGTGCGTGCCGGCTGCGTGATCGGCGGCCTGTCGGCGGGGGTCTATCCGCTGGCCCAGCTCGGCCTGCTCGACGGTTACCGCGCGGCGGTGCACTGGCGCTGGCAGGACGACTTCACCGAGCGCTTCCCCAAGGTCATCGCCACCAGCCACCTGTTCGACTGGGACCGTGATCGCCTTAGCGCCTGTGGCGGCCTTTCGGTCCTCGACCTGCTGCTGGCGGTGCTGGCTCGCGATCATGGCGCCGAGCTGGCGGGCGCGGTCTCCGAGGAGCTGGTGGTGGAGCGCATCCGCGAGGGCGGCGAGCGCCAGCGCATCCCGCTGCAGAACCGCCTCGGCTCCAGCCACCCGAAGCTCACCCAGGCGGTGTTGCTGATGGAGGCCAACATCGAGGAGCCGCTGACCACCGACGAGATCGCCCAGCACGTATGCGTGTCGCGTCGCCAGCTGGAGCGCATCTTCAAGCAGTACCTCAACCGGGTGCCCAGCCAGTACTACCTGGAGCTGCGCCTGAACAAGGCCCGGCAGATGCTGATGCAGACCAGCAAGTCGATCATCCAGATCGGCCTGTCCTGCGGCTTTTCCTCCGGCCCGCACTTCTCCAGCGCCTACCGCAACTTCTTCGGCGTCACGCCCCGCGAAGACCGCAACCAGCGGCGCAGCGGCGGCCCCTTCGACAACCAGCCGGCACTCGCCGAGCGCGGTTGAGCACGAGCACCGGGTGGGCGTCGTGCCTGCCTGGTGTTCTTCCTTTCTCCTTTCTTCGCTCACCCTGATGCATCGGCCTGTTGGGCCGCGCTGCGCTTGGCGCCAACCTACGAGAACTCAGGTGCGGCGGCGGGGGAGCAGGCAGCGTTCCAGCGTGGTGACCGCGCGCTTGAGTTCTTCCGGGGTGTAGGCCGCGAAGCCCATGAGGAAGCCCGGCTGCGCCGGGCGTTCGACATAGAGCCCGCTCAGCCCCAGCAGGTCGATGCCCGCGTGGCGCGCAGCGGCGACGGCGGTGGCTTCGGGCAGGTCCCCGGTGAGCAGGCAGGGCATTTGCAGCCCTCCGGCCGGAACGCGGGGTTCGATCACCGCGCTCAGTCTCTTTTCCAGCAGCTCCGCGAGGAGGGCCAGGCGCTCAGCATAGAGGGTGCGCATGCCGCGGACGTAGGCGCCGAAGTGCCCGCCGCTGATGAAGCGCGCCAGTGTCAGCTGGGCGATGGAGGCGGTATGGCCGTCCTGCAGGGAGCGGGCGGTGGTCATGGGTTCCACCAGGGCCGGCGGCAGCACCAGGTAGCCGATGCGCAGCCCCGGGAACAACGACTTGGTGAAGGTGCCGATGTAAAGCGTCCGCTCGTGCGCGTCCAGGCCCTGGACGCAGGCGGTGGGCCGGCCCGCGTAGTGGAACTCGCTGTCGTAGTCGTCCTCGATGATCCAGGCCCGTTCCCGCTTGGCCCATTCGATCAGTGCCAGCCGTCGCTCCAGGGACAGGGTCGCGCCGGACGGAAACTGGTGGGAGGGCGTCAGGTACACCGCCCTAGCGGGGTGCGAGTGGGTCAGGAGCCGGTCGACCTGCAGGCCGTCCGCGTCGACGGGGATGGCTTGGCAAACCAGACCCGCCGCCTCGAAGGCCTTGCGCGCGCCGTAGTACACCGGGTCTTCGACGAAGATCCGCTCGCCCGCATCCAGCAGCACGTTGGCGCACAGCCCCAGCGCCTGCTGCGAGCTGGTGAGCACCAGCACCTGGTCCGCCGTGGTGCGGGCGCCGCGCTCCAGGTTGACGTAGTCGGCAATGGCACGACGCAAGGCTTCCTGCCCCTGCGGATCGCCATGCAGCAGGGCCTTCGAGCCGTATTCCTTGAGCGCCTGGCGTTGCAGGCGCTCCCATGTCTGCAGGGGGAATGTGCGCGTCTCGGGCACGCCGTGGGCGAACGGACGGGGGGCGAGGTGTTCGCGCACGCCGCCCTGGCGCGCCATGGCCTGGCCGCGCTGGCTCAGGCCGGCCCCATCCTCCGACGCCTTGCGCGTACGGCGGGCAGGCCTGCCGGGTGACAGCCGGGTGGCCTCGGCGACGAAGCTGCCGCTGCCGACGCGGCGCTCGATGAAGCCTTCGGCATGCAGCTGGCCGTAGGCGGCCTCGATGGTGTCGCGGGAAACGCCGAGGGAGCTGGCCAGCTGGCGTGAGGCGGGCAGCGGCGTGCCCGACGCCAGGGCGCCGTCCAGTATCAGTTGGCGGAGGGTGCGCTGGATCCGCGCGTGCAGGGGCAGGGGGCTGAGTTCCGGATGGGCCAGGCGGGCCTTGACCGATTCCAGCAGGGCGTTCTTGAACAATTGGTCTGCTCTTGATGCATTCATTGGTGGGGATAATCCGGCCAATGGGGCGCTATAAAACCGTCCTGGTCAAGCCTGGCAGGGCCGGCGCAGAGGGCGCCGGCTCCGGTGGTTGACCTGCGGTTCCGGGGGAGAGGCCCGCCGGATCAAGACAGGAGCATTTCCATGACAGCTGTGCAGCAACTCATATCGGTACGCCCCGTGGTGGCGGAGGACTTCGAGAAATGGGCCGGGTACTGGGACAAGTACCAGGCGTTCTATGCCGTGGACCTGGGCGCGGAGACCACCCGGGCGACCTGGGCGCGGTTCTTCGATGGCGACGAGCCGGTCCATTGCGCCGTCGCCACGGACGGTGAGCGCATCCATGGCTTCGTCCATTTCGTCTTCCACCGCTCGACCTGGGCGTTGAACGACTTCTGCTACCTGGAGGATCTCTACGTATCGCCCAGCGTGCGTGGCCAGAAGATCGGCAAGGCGCTCATCGAGTACGTGCAGGGGCAGGCCCGGGAAAAGCAGTGCGACAGGCTGTACTGGCACACCCAGGAAACCAACACGACCGCCCAGCGGCTGTATGACTGGATCGCCGAGCGGCCGGGCGTGATCGAGTACCGGATGGCGCTCTAGCGGCCGGAAGGTCCCCGTCGCGGAGCCCGCTCGGGCTCCGCGCCACGGGTCTGCGCAAGCAGCCCTTGCGAGTGAGCCGGAACCGTCCGGTTCCGGCAGTTGCCGATCGCCATTCGCGTCGCCCTCCAAGCCCCGCCGGTCATCCGCTGACCGATGCGCTGCGCCTCGTGCGTCCCGTGGCGATCCGCGTTTAAACTGCGCCTTCCCGAAGCTTTCTGTCGCATTTCCGAAAGCCTCGGATTTTCGCGGGTTGGCGCTGTAAGAAGTTGTCGCTTGGCGGCAATGCCAACCCCGAATCTGTCCCTACAATCCTTTCATCACTAGCCGTCCATGGCAGGAGAAACTGATGTCCGTTGAGCATGCGCAGGTCGAGCGCGCCGATTTCGATCAGGTGATGGTTCCCAACTACGCACCCGCCGCCTTCATTCCCGTCCGTGGCGAGGGTTCGCGAGTCTGGGACCAGAGTGGCCGCGAACTGATCGATTTCGCCGGCGGTATCGCCGTGAACTCCCTCGGCCATGCTCACCCGGCGCTGGTCAAGGCGCTGACCGACCAGGCCAACAAGATCTGGCACGTCTCCAACGTCTTCACCAACGAGCCGGCCCTGCGCCTGGCCAAGAAGCTGGTGGCCGCCACCTTCGCCGAGCGCGTGTTCCTCGCCAACTCCGGCGCCGAGGCCAACGAGGCCGCGTTCAAGCTGGCCCGTCGCTACGCCCATGACGTCTATGGCCCGCAGAAGCACGAGATCATCTCGGCCACCAACAGCTTCCACGGCCGCACCCTGTTCACCGTGACCGTCGGTGGCCAGCCCAAGTATTCCGACGGCTTCGGCCCCAAGGTGGAGGGCATCACCCATGTGCCCTTCAATGACCTGGACGCGCTGAAGGCCGCCATCTCCGACAAGACCTGCGCCGTGGTGCTCGAGCCCGTGCAGGGCGAAGGCGGCGTGCTGCCGGCCACCCAGGCCTACCTGGAAGGCGCGCGCAAGCTCTGCGACGAGCACAGCGCGCTGCTGGTGTTCGACGAAGTGCAGAGCGGCATGGGCCGCAGCGGCAAGCTGTTCGCCTACCAGAACTACGGCGTCACCCCGGACATCCTCTCCAGCGCCAAGAGCCTGGGCGGCGGCTTCCCCATCGGCGCCATGCTGACCACCACCGAGATCGCCAAGCACCTGGTGGTGGGCACCCACGGCACCACCTACGGCGGCAACCCGCTGGCCAGTGCCGTGGCCGAGGCCGTGCTCGACGTGATCAACACCCCGGAAGTGCTCAGCGGCATCAACGCCAAGCACGACCGCTTCAAGACCCGTCTCGAGGCGATCGGCCGGAAGTACGGCATCTTCACCGAAGTGCGTGGCCTCGGCCTGTTGATCGGTGCGGCCCTGTCCGATGCCTGGAAGGGCAAGGCCAAGGACGTGCTCAACGCCGCCGAGAAGGAAGCGGTGATGGTGCTGCAGGCCGGCCCGGACGTGGTGCGTTTCGCGCCCAGCCTGGTGATCCCGGATGCCGACATCGACGAGGGCCTGGATCGCTTCGAGCGCGCCGTGGCCAAGCTGACCCAGGCCTGAGGCCAGGGCGATACGCGGCACAGGGCTGTGCCGCGGTTCCGATTCCAGGGATGAACGTTTTTCATGCGTGATCGGCGGCCATTGGCCGCCGTTTTCTCCGGCCGACCGTGCATGGGTTGTCCGGAGCCTTTATTGAAGGAGTGACACCATGCTGGTGATGCGCCCCGCGCAAATGGCCGACCTTGCCGATGTTCAGCGCCTGGCTGCGGACAGCCCCGTTGGTGTCACTTCGCTGCCGGACGACGCCGAGCGCCTCGGCGAGAAGATCGCCGCCTCGGAAGCCTCGTTCGCCGCCGAAGTCAGCTTCAACGGCGAGGAGAGCTATTTCTTCGTCCTCGAAGACACCGAGACCGGCCGCCTGGTCGGCTGCTCGGCCATCGTCGCCTCGGCGGGCTTCTCCGAGCCCTTCTACAGCTTCCGCAACGAGACCTTCGTCCACGCCTCGCGCGAGCTGAAGATCCACAACAAGATCCACGTCCTCTCGCTGTGCCACGACCTCACCGGCAACAGCCTGCTGACCAGCTTCTACGTGCAGCGCGAGCTGGTGGGCACCGCCAGCGCCGAGCTCAACTCCCGGGCGCGCCTGATGTTCATGGCCAGCCACCCGGAGCGCTTCGCCGATGCGGTGGTGGTGGAGATCGTCGGCTACAGCGACGACGAGGGCGAGTCGCCGTTCTGGAACGCCGTGGGCCGCAACTTCTTCGACCTGAACTACGTCGAGGCGGAGCGCCTGTCGGGCCTGAAGAGCCGCACCTTCCTCGCCGAGCTGATGCCCAACTACCCCATCTACGTGCCGCTGCTGCCGGACGAGGCCCAGGAATCCATGGGCCAGGTGCACCCGCGCGCGCAGATCACCTTCGACATCCTGATGCGCGAAGGCTTCGAGACCGACAACTACATCGACATCTTCGATGGCGGCCCGACCCTGCACGCACGCACCTCCGGCATCCGCTCCATCGCCCAGAGCCGCGTCGTGCCGGTGCGCATCGGCGAGCAGCAGAAGGGGGGCCGCCAGTACCTGGTGAGCAACGGCCTGCTGCAGGACTTCCGTGCCCTGGTGGCCGACCTCGACTGGGTGCCCGGCAAGCCGGTGGAACTCAGCCTGGAGATTGCCGAAGCCCTCGGTGTGGGTGAAGGCGCCAGCGTGCGCCTGGTAGCGATTTAAACCGAAGCGCCAAGCGGGGGCCCCTGCCGCCCGACTTGCAGCTTGCCGCTTGAAGCTTGCAGCTCTAACGGAGTCTCTATGATCGTTCGTCCCGTACGCAGCGCCGACCTGCCTGCCCTGATCGACCTGGCGCGCAGCACCGGTGCCGGCCTCACCACCCTCCCGGCCAACGAGGAGCGCCTGGCGCATCGCGTGGGCTGGGCGGAGAAGGCCTTCACCGGCCAAGCCGAGCGGGGCGATGCGGACTACCTGTTCGTACTCGAGGACGACGACGGCAAGGTGGTGGGCATCTCCGCCGTGGCCGGCGCCGTCGGCCTGCGCGAGCCCTGGTACAACTACCGCGTCGGGCTCACCGTCAGCGCCTCGCAGGAGCTGAACATCCACCGGCAGATCCCCACCCTGTTCCTGGCCAACGACCTGACCGGCAACTCCGAGCTGTGCTCGCTGTTCCTGCACGCCGGCTACCGCACCGGCCTCAACGGCCGCCTGCTGTCCAAGGCACGCTTCCTGTTCATCGCCGAGTTCCCCGAGCTGTTCGGCGACAAGGTGATCGCCGAAATGCGCGGCATGTCCGACGAGCACGGTGTCTCGCCGTTCTGGGAGAGCCTGGGCCGGCATTTCTTCAAGATGGAATTCTCCCGCGCGGACTACCTCACCGGCGTCGGCAACAAGGCCTTCATCGCCGAGCTGATGCCCAAGTTCCCGCTCTACACCTGCTTCCTCTCCGAGGCGGCGCGCGATGTCATCGGCCGCGTGCACGCCGACACCGAGCCGGCGCTGGCCATGCTCAAGGGCGAGGGCTTCAGCTTCCAGGGCTACGTCGACATCTTCGACGCCGGCCCGGCCATCGAGTGCCAGACCGCGAAGATCCGCGCCGTGCAGGACAGCCAGGCGCTGGTGCTGGCCGTGGGCACGCCGGGCGACGATGCCACGCCGTACCTGATCCACAACCGCAAGCGCGAGGATTGCCGCATCACCGCCGCCCCGGCCCGCCTGGCCGCCGGCACCCTGGTGGTCGATGCCGATACCGCCAAGCGCCTGAAACTCTCGGCTGGCGCTTCGGTCCGCGCCGTGCCGCTGTCGGCCAAGGAGTCCGTCAAATGAGCACCCATTACATCGCAGGCGCCTGGCAGCCCGGGCAGGGCGAGGCCTTCGACTCGCTGAACCCGGTCACCCAGGAATCCGTATGGAGCGGCCAGGGCGCCAGCGCCGAGCAGGTCGAAGCCGCCGTGGCCGCCGCCCGTGCCGCCTTCCCGGCCTGGGCCCGACTGAGCCTGGATGCGCGCATCGCCGTTCTCGAGCGCTTCGCCGCCACCCTCAAGACCCGCGCCGACGAGCTGGCCCGCTGCATCGGCGAGGAGACCGGCAAGCCCTTGTGGGAGTCGGCCACCGAGGTGACCACCATGGTCAACAAGGTCGCCATCTCCATCCAGAGCTACCGCGAGCGCACCGGCGAGAAGAGCGGCCCGCTGGCCGACGCCACGGCCGTGCTGCGCCACAAGCCCCACGGCGTGGTCGCCGTGTTCGGCCCCTACAACTTCCCCGGCCACCTGCCCAACGGCCACATCGTGCCCGCGCTGCTGGCCGGCAATGCCGTGGTGTTCAAGCCCAGCGAGCTGACCCCCAAGGTGGCCGAGCTGACGGTCCAGTGCTGGATCGAGGCGGGCCTGCCTGCCGGCGTGCTCAACCTGGTGCAGGGTGCCCGCGAGACCGGCATCGCCCTGGCCGCGAGCGCCGGCATCGACGGCCTGTTCTTCACCGGCTCCAGCCGCACCGGCAACCTGCTGCACCAGCAGTTCGCCGGCCGCCCGGACAAGATCCTGGCGCTGGAGATGGGTGGCAACAACCCGCTGGTGGTGGACGAGGTGGCCGATGTCGACGCGGCCGTCTACACCATCATCCAGTCCGCCTTCATCTCCGCCGGCCAGCGCTGCACCTGTGCCCGCCGCCTGCTGGTGCCGGTCGGCGCCTGGGGCGACGCGCTGCTGGCGCGCCTGGTGGCGGTGGCGGCGAGCATCCAGGTCGGCGCCTTCGACGCCCAGCCGGCACCCTTCATGGGCTCGGTGATCTCCCTGGACGCCGCGCGCCACCTGCTCAAGGCCCAGGAGCACCTGATCGCCCAGGGCGCCACGGCGCTGCTGGCCATGTCCCAGCCGCTGGAGACCGCCGCGCTGCTGACCCCCGGCATCCTCGACGTCACCGCCGTGGCCGAGCGCCCTGACGAAGAGTTCTTCGGCCCGCTGCTGCAGGTGATCCGCTACGCCGATTTCGACGCTGCCGTGGCCGAGGCCAACGCCACCCAGTACGGCCTGGCCGCCGGCCTGCTCTCGGACTCCCGCGAGCTGTACCAGCGCTTCTTCATCGAGAGCCGCGCCGGCATCGTCAACTGGAACAAACAACTGACCGGGGCCGCGAGCAGCGCACCCTTCGGGGGCATCGGCGCGTCGGGCAACCACCGCGCCAGCGCCTACTACGCCGCTGACTACTGCGCCTACCCGGTCGCCTCGCTGGAAAGCGAAACCCTTGCCCTGCCTGCAACCCTGACGCCTGGAGTCAGCCTATGAGCGCCCATGAAGTGAACTTCGACGGTCTAGTCGGCCCGACCCACAACTACGGTGGCCTGTCCTACGGCAACGTGGCGTCGCAGAGCAACAGCCAGGCCGTCTCCAGCCCGAAGGAAGCCGCCCTGCAGGGCCTGGCGAAGATGAAGGCGCTGATGGAGATGGGCTTCAAGCAGGGCGTGCTCGCCCCGCAGGAGCGCCCCAACGTCGCCGCGCTGCGCAGCCTCGGCTTCGCCGGGACCGACGCCCAGGTGATCGAGAAGGCCGCCCGTGACGCCATGCCGCTGCTGGCCGCCTGCAGCTCGGCATCGAGCATGTGGACCGCCAACGCCTGCACCGTCAGCCCCAGCGCCGACACTTCGGACGGCCGCGTGCACTTCACCGCTGCCAACCTCAATTGCAAGTTCCACCGCAGCATCGAGCACCCCACCACCAGCCGCGTGCTGGGGGCGATGTTCGCCGACGAGCGCCACTTCGCCCACCACGCCGCGCTGCCGGCGGTGGCGCAGTTCGGTGACGAAGGCGCGGCCAACCACACCCGTTTCTGCAAGGGCTATGGCGAGGCCGGCGTGGAGTTCTTCGTGTTCGGCCGCAGCGCCTTCGACAGCCGCTTCCCGGCACCCTCGCGCTACCCGGCGCGGCAGACCCTGGAGGCCAGCCAGGCCGTCGCGCGCCTGCACGGGCTGAGCGAGGCCGGTGTGGTCTACGCCCAGCAGAACCCGGCGGTGATCGACCAGGGTGTGTTTCACAATGACGTGATCGCGGTGGGCAATGGCGAGGTGCTGTTCCACCACGAGGACGCCTTCCTCGACACCGACAAGGTGCTGGCCGAGTTGCACGACAAGCTGGGCCGCGTCGGTGGCCGCTTCCAGGCCGTGTGCGTACCGCGTGCGGCGGTGACGGTGGAGGACGCCGTGCGTTCCTACCTGTTCAACAGCCAGCTGCTCAGCCGCGCCGATGGCAGCATGCTGCTGATCGTCCCGGAGGAGTGCCGCAACAACGCACGGGTGTGGAACTACCTGCAGACCCTCACCGCCGAGGACGGCCCGGTCCGCGAGGTGAAGGTCTTCGACCTCAAGCAGAGCATGCAGAACGGCGGCGGCCCGGCATGCCTGCGCCTGCGCGTGGCGCTCAAGGACAACGAACTGGCAGCGGTCAACCAGGGCGTCATCCTCACCCCCTCGCTCTACGACACCCTGACCGCCTGGGTGGAGAAGCACTACCGCGACCGCCTGAGCGAAACCGACCTGGCTGATCCACAATTGCTCACCGAATGCCGCACGGCATTGGATGAGCTGACGCAGATCCTTAAACTGGGCGCCGTTTATCCGTTTCAACTGAATTGAGCGGCAAGCGCCAAGCGACAAGCTTCAAGTAGAAGCCGCCGCCTACACTTGCCGCTTGTCGCTTACGACTTGGAGCTTTATTAAATGTCCGACGCCCTGCAACTCATCCTCGAAGACACCGACGGTACCCAGCTCGAAACCTCCTGCACCCGCTTCGCGGTGATGTGGCAGGGCAAGGAGGTCTGGATCCAGACCGCCGGCAACGGCCAGCTGCTGATCGGTGTCGATGTCGAGGAAGGCGATACCGAGTACGCCAACCTGCTGCTGCGCCCGCTGGCGACCAACCTGGTCAGCCTGCAGCTGGAGATGGAGCCGGCCGATGCCGGTGATGACGACGAGGACGGGCATGTGCATGGCCCGGACTGCAACCACGATCATTGAGGACGCGCGGATGTTGGCCCTTGGCAAACTGCTTGAACTGACCCTGGCCGGCCGCGAGCCGACCGAGAAAATTCAACTGACCGCCGAGGGCGCCCGCCTGCACTGGCTGGGCGAGGGGGCGCTTGAAGTCACCCCGCCCGTCCATGCCGACAATGGCATGGACCTGCTGCTCTCCGCCGGCATCCATGGCAACGAGACGGCGCCGATCGAGCTGCTCGACCGCCTGTTGCAGGGTGTCGCCCGGGGCGAGCTCAAGCCCCGCTCGCGCATTCTCTTCCTGCTCGGCAACCCCGAGGCCATGCGTCGCGGCGAACGCTATGTCGAGCAGGACATCAACCGCCTGTTCAATGGCCGCCACGAGCAGACCAGCGGTTTCGAGGCCATGCGCGCCAACGAGCTGGAGCGCCTGGCCGCGGCGTTCTTCATCAAGCCGGGCCGTACCCGCCTGCATTACGACCTGCACACCGCCATCCGGGGCTCGAAGATCGAGCAGTTCGCCCTCTACCCTTACAAGGAAGGGCGCGAGCATTCCCGTCGCGAGCTGGCGCGCCTGGGTGCCGCCGGCATCGAGGCGGTGCTGCTGCAGAACAAGACCGGCATCACCTTCAGCTCCTACACCTATGCCAGCCTGGACGCCGAGGCGTTCACCCTGGAGCTGGGTAAGGCGCGCCCGTTCGGCCAGAACGGCCAGGTCAACCTCGACCTGCTGGAGGCACGTCTGCGCCTGCTGGTGGAGGGCGCGGAACCGGAAGGCGAGGGCGAGGACCTCGGCCCATTGCAGCTGTTCGCCGTGTCCCGCGAGGTGATCAAGCACAGCGATGCCTTCCAGCTGCACCTGCCGACGGACATCGAGAACTTCAGCGAGCTGCCGGTCGGCTACCTGCTGGCTGACGACATCGCCGGCACCCGCTGGGTGATCGAGGAGGAGGGCGCGCGCATCATCTTCCCCAATCCGAAGGTGAAGAACGGCCTGCGCGCCGGCATCCTCATCGTTCCCGCCGAGGTCGACTGACGGGCGCCTGCTTCCCTCCCGTGCTGACACCCGGGCTACCGCTTCGCCGGCTCTTTCCGAGCTTCGACATTTGCCTACTTGCTCGCCTCGCCGCGCTCCTTTAGGGTCGTTCCCTTACCCAGCCAAGGAGCCCCGAGATGGCCGTCATAGACCTGCGCAGCGATACCGTCACCCAACCCACGCCCGGCATGCGCGATGCCATGCAGGCGGCGCCGCTGGGTGATGACGTCTATGGCGAAGACCCCACCGTCAACCGCCTGGAGGCCACGCTCGCCGAGCGCCTGGGCTTCGAGGCCGCGCTCTTCGTGCCCACCGGCACCATGAGCAACCTGCTGGGGCTGATGGCCCATTGCGAACGCGGCGACGAATACATCGTCGGCCAGCAGGCCCACACCTATAAGTACGAGGGCGGTGGTGCGGCGGTGCTCGGGTCGATCCAGCCGCAGCCCATCGATGGTGAAGCGGATGGCTCCCTCGACCTGGCGAAAGTCGAGGCGGCGATCAAGCAGGACGATTTCCACTTCGCCCGCACCCGCCTGCTGGCGCTGGAGAACACCATGCAGGGCAAGGTCCTGCCCCTGGAATACCTGGCGGCGGCCCGCGAGATGACCCGCCGTCGCGGCCTGGCGCTGCACCTGGACGGCGCCCGCCTGTACAACGCGGCGGTGAAGCAGGGCGTGGATGCCCGCGAGATCACCCGTCACTTCGATTCGGTTTCGGTGTGCCTGTCCAAGGGCCTGGGCGCCCCGATCGGCTCGGTGCTCTGTGGCAGCGCGGCACTGATCGCCAAGGCCCGGCGCCTGCGCAAGATGGTCGGTGGCGGCATGCGCCAGGCCGGGTTGCTGGCCGCAGCCGGCCTCTACGCCCTGGATCACCAGGTGCAGCGCCTGGCGGACGACCATGCCAACGCCGCGCGCCTGGGCGCCGGGTTGGCCGAACTGGGCTACGGCGTGGAGCCGGTGCAGAGCAACATGGTCTATGTTGATCTGGGCTCGCAGGCGCCGGCGCTCAAGGCGTTCATGGCCGAGCGGGGCATCGTCCTCAGTGCGGCGCCGCGCCTGCGCATGGTCACCCACCTGGACGTCGACGCCGCCGGCATCGAGCGGGTTATCGAGGCGTTCGCCGAGTTTCGTCGCAGCTGATTACCCGATAGCGTTCGATAGTCGCTTTCTATCGCATAAAGGCACTATCCCGCCGGCACAGGGCCTATATAATGCGGCCCTTTGCCGGCGATTCGTGGCCGCAGTTTCCGTGGAAGAACCTATGAAAAGCGCTCAAATCCGTGAAGCCTTCCTGAGCTTCTTCGAAGAGAAGGGGCACACCCGTGTGGCCTCCAGCTCCCTGATCCCGGGCAACGACCCGACCCTGCTGTTCACCAACGCCGGCATGAACCAGTTCAAGGACTGCTTCCTCGGCCTGGAAAAGCGCGCCTACACCCGTGCCACCACCAGCCAGAAGTGCGTACGCGCCGGCGGCAAGCACAACGACCTGGACAATGTCGGCTACACCGCGCGCCACCACACATTCTTCGAGATGCTGGGCAACTTCAGCTTCGGCGACTATTTCAAGCGTGACGCCATCACCTACGCCTGGGAATTTTTGACCTCGGACAAGTGGCTGAACCTGCCCAAGGAGAAGCTCTGGGTCACGGTCTACGCCAGCGACGACGAGGCCTACGACATCTGGACCCAGGAAGTCGGCGTCCCCGCCGAGCGCATGGTCCGCATCGGCGACAACAAGGGCGCGCCGTACGCCTCCGACAATTTCTGGGCGATGGGCGACACCGGCCCCTGCGGTCCCTGCACCGAGATCTTCTACGATCACGGCCCGGACATCTGGGGCGGCCCGCCCGGTTCCCCGGAAGAGGACGGCGACCGCTACATCGAGATCTGGAACAACGTCTTCATGCAGTTCAACCGCACTGCGGACGGCGTGATGCACCCGCTGCCGGCACCGAGCGTGGACACCGGCATGGGCCTGGAGCGCGTCAGCGCCGTGCTGCAGCACGTGAACTCGAACTACGAGATCGACCTGTTCCAGAGCCTGTTGAACGCTGCGGCCAAGGCCATCGGTTGCGCCAACGAAGGCCAGGCTTCGCTGAAGGTGGTCGCCGACCACATCCGTTCCTGCTCCTTCCTGATCGCCGACGGCGTACTGCCGTCCAACGAAGGCCGTGGCTACGTGCTGCGCCGCATCATCCGCCGCGCCTGCCGCCACGGTAACAAGCTGGGCGCGAAGGGTACCTTCTTCCACCAGATCGTCGCCGCGCTGGTTGGCGAGATGGGCGACGCCTTCCCCGAGCTCAAGCAGCAACAGGAACACATCGAGCGCGTGCTCAAGACCGAGGAAGAGCAGTTCGCCAAGACCCTGGAGAATGGCCTGAAGATCCTCGAGCAGGACCTGGCTCAACTGACCGGCGACGTCGTACCCGGCGGAGTGGTGTTCAAACTGTACGGGACTTATGGCTTCCCTTCGGACCTCACTGCGGACATCGCTCGCGAGCGCGGGCTGACGATTGACGAGGAAGAATTCAATCGTCTGATGCAGAAGGAGAAGGAACAGGGGCAGCAGAACTCCAACTTCGGCATGGACTACAACAGCCTGGTCAGGGTTGACGGCGATACCCGCTTCCTCGGCTATCAGGGCACCAGCGCCAGCGGCCAGATCGTTGCGCTGTTCAAGAACGGCCAGGCGGTCGACAGCCTGCAGGAAGGCGAGGAGGGCGTCGTCGTCCTCGACCAGACCCCGTTCTATGCCGAATCCGGTGGCCAGATCGGTGACTCCGGCTACCTCGAAGGCGCCGGCGTGCGCTTCGACGTGCGCGACACCACCAAGGCTGGCGGTGCCTTCCTGCATCACGGCGTGGTCGCCCAGGGCAGCCTGAGCATCGGTGCTTCGGTCAAGGCCGAAGTGGCAGGTGAAGTGCGCCAGGCCACCGCGCTCAACCACTCGGCCACCCACCTGCTGCACGCTGCGCTGCGCCAGGTGCTGGGCGAGCACGTACAACAGAAGGGCTCCCTGGTGGACAGCCAGCGCCTGCGTTTCGACTTCAGCCATTTCGAGGCGATCAAGCCCGAGCAACTGAAGGCGCTGGAAGACATCGTCAACGCCGAGATCCGCAAGAACAGCGCGGTCGATACCGAGGAAACCGATATCGAGACCGCCAAGGCCAAGGGCGCCATGGCGCTGTTCGGCGAGAAGTACGGTGACCAGGTGCGCGTGCTGAGCATGGGCGACGGCTTCTCCGTCGAGCTGTGCGGCGGTACCCACGTGTCCCGCACCGGCGACATCGGCCTGTTCAAGATCACCAGCGAAGGCGGCGTGGCCGCCGGCGTGCGTCGCATCGAGGCGGTGACCGGTGCGGCAGCGCTGGCCTACCTGAACGGCGCCGAGGAGCAGCTCAAGGAAGCGGCCGGCCTGGTCAAGGGCAGCCGCGACAACCTGCTGGACAAGCTCTCCGCCCTGCTGGAGCGCAACCGCCAGCTGGAGAAGGAGCTGGACCAGCTCAAGGCCAAGGCGGCCAGCGCTGCCGGCAACGACCTCGCGGCTTCGGCCGTCGACGTCAAGGGTGTGAAGGTCCTGGCTGCACGCCTGGACCTGGACGGCGACGCGCTGCTGGCGCTGGTCGACCAGTTGAAGAACAAGCTCGGCCGCGCGGTGATCCTGCTCGGCGGCGCGCTGGAGGGCAAGGTGACACTGGTCGCCGGTGTCACCCAGGACCTGACCGGCCAACTCAAGGCCGGCGATCTGATGAAGCAGGCCGCGGCTGCGGTCGGCGGCAAGGGTGGTGGTCGTCCTGACATGGCCCGTGGCGGCGGTACCGACGCCGCGGCCCTGGAGCAGGCCCTGGCCCTGGCCGTACCGTTCGTCGAGCAGGGTTTGTAAGACCCCGCCGCCAACGGCCCGCCCCACGCCCGGCGGGCCTTGGCAGTGTTCTGCGTTGATTGTTTAATGGGCGCCCTTCACGGGATTAGGCGGCTTTTGAAATGGCTTTGATCGTACAGAAGTTTGGGGGGACCTCGGTCGGCACCGTCGAGCGCATCGAGCAGGTGGCCGAGAAGGTCAAGAAATTCCGCGAAGGCGGCGACGACATCGTGGTGGTGGTTTCCGCCATGAGCGGCGAGACCAACCGTCTCATCGACCTGGCCAAGCAGATCAGCGATAAGCCGGTGCCGCGCGAACTGGACGTGATGGTTTCCACCGGCGAGCAGGTGACCATTGCCCTGCTGGCCATGGCGCTGATCAAGCGCGGTGTGCCGGCGGTTTCCTATACCGGCAACCAGGTGCGCATCCTCACCGACAGCGCGCACAACAAGGCCCGCATCCTGCAGATCGACGACCAGAAGATCCGCAGCGACCTCAAGGCGGGTCGCGTGGTCGTGGTCGCCGGCTTCCAGGGCGTGGACGAGCACGGCAACATCACCACCCTCGGCCGTGGCGGCTCCGACACCACCGGCGTGGCCCTGGCGGCGGCGCTGAAGGCCGATGAGTGCCAGATCTATACCGATGTAGATGGCGTCTACACCACCGATCCGCGCGTCGTGCCCCAGGCCAAGCGCTTGGACAAGATCACCTTCGAGGAGATGCTGGAAATGGCCAGCCTCGGTTCCAAGGTGCTGCAGATCCGTTCGGTGGAGTTCGCCGGCAAGTACAACGTCCCGCTGCGCGTGCTGCACAGCTTCCAGGAGGGTCCGGGCACCCTCATTACCCTTGATGAAGAGGAATCCATGGAACAGCCGATCATCTCCGGCATCGCCTTCAATCGCGACGAAGCCAAGCTGACCATCCGTGGCGTACCGGATACTCCCGGCGTTGCCTTCAAGATCCTCGGGCCGATCAGCGCCGCCAATATCGAAGTGGACATGATCGTGCAGAACGTCGCGCACGATAACACCACCGATTTCACCTTCACCGTGCACCGCAACGACTACCAGAACGCGCTGCAGGTGCTGGAGCAGACCGCTCGCGAGATCGGCGCCCGTGAAGTCAGCGGCGACACCAAGATCGCCAAGGTCTCCATCGTCGGTGTCGGCATGCGCTCCCACGCAGGCGTCGCCAGCCGCATGTTCGAAGCCCTGGCCAAGGAAACCATCAATATCCAGATGATCTCGACTTCCGAGATCAAGGTGTCCGTGGTGATCGAGGAGAAGTACCTCGAGCTGGCCGTGCGCGCCCTCCATACCGCCTTCGAGCTCGACGCACCCGCCCGACAGGGCGAGTGAGGCATATAACGAAAGGCGCGGCTCACCCCGCGCCTTTTGTCGTTTTTGGTCAGTACTGTTGGAACTTTCCTTTTGCCAGTGCTGGTCAATACTTGGGTGGAGGCCCCTTGATAACGCATGGGGTCGATACCATTTCTTTTTTGCAGACTGTTTTGTCCCTGAACATTAAATCCGTGAGGAGAAAGGAATGCTGATTCTGACTCGCCGGGTCGGAGAGACCCTGATGGTGGGTGACGACGTCACTGTCACCGTGTTAGGCGTGAAAGGTAATCAGGTGCGCATTGGCGTCAACGCCCCGAAGGAGGTAGCCGTGCACCGTGAAGAGATTTACCAGCGCATACAGAAAGAGAAAGACCAGGAACCAAGCCACTAATTTTTCTGCATTTTTTGCTTTGCAAACGGGGAAAACATGGATATCATGCGCCCCGTGTTGCGGAGAGGTGGCCGAGTGGCCGAAGGCGCTCCCCTGCTAAGGGAGTACACCTCAAAAGGGTGTCGGGGGTTCGAATCCCCCCTTCTCCGCCATTATTCAGCGTTATAGAGATGTCAGCGGTTAGTTCGGTAAGTTGTTGAAAATTATCGAAAAAGCAGTTGACGAAGGTTTGAGATTCTCTATAATGCGCGCCCTACACGCACTCATAGCTCAGCTGGATAGAGTACCCGGCTACGAACCGGGCGGTCGGAGGTTCGAATCCTCCTGAGTGCGCCATACAGGATGCGACGATCAAGGTCGGCGCATCGGGCAGTAAACCAGTGGTGACCTGGTCTAAAACCACCGAAACGCACTCATAGCTCAGCTGGATAGAGTACCCGGCTACGAACCGGGCGGTCGGAGGTTCGAATCCTCCTGAGTGCGCCATACAAGAGAAGGGCCTGCAGCAATGCAGGCCCTTTTTCTTTGTGTCTGAAAAAGGCTGGCCATGATCTGCGGTCGGGTCGGATGATCTGGCAGCTGCAAGCTGCAAGCTGCAAGCTGCAAGCTGCAAGCTGAAAGCTGAAAGCTGAAAGCTGAAAGCTGAAAGCTGAAAGCTGAAAGCTGAAAGCTGAAAGCCGAAAGCTGAAAGCCGAAAGCCGAAAGCCGAAAGCTACAAACCCTCCCTCCTCTTGGCCTCCAGGGCTCTCTGGGGCACGTTGCTGCGTGGGCTGATGGGGCAGGGCCCGGTAATGAAAAAAGCCCGGCATTCGCCGGGCTTTGCGTAAGAGGGAGGGGGGGCTCAGAGCAGCACGGAGTACCAGAACACCCGGCCGATGATGTTGATGTGCTCGTTGGCTTCGCTGGCCTCGTAGCGTTCGTCGGGGTGCTCGTCGCTGTTGAAGCTGCGCACGCGCAGGCCGCCCCCCGGGAGGCGGTAGAGCAGCTTCACGCGCAGCTGGCCGTCATGGTCGAAGGCGTACATGTCGCCATCCTTGATGGTGCGTGCGCTGGTGTCGACGCCCACGGTGCTGCCGTCGGGCAGGACGGGCTCCATGCTGTTGCCGTTTACCGTCACGCAAGCCGCGCTGGCGGCATCGATGTTCTTCTTGCGCAGCGAGTATTTGCCGAAGCGCAGCTTGCGGCCGGTGGTCTGCAACACGACCGTGCTGCCCTTGCCGCCGGACAGCTCCACCTCCTTGTAGAAGGGCAGCTCGATCTCGTCGGCATCCAGTGGCGTGTCGTCGTCCCAGGACTCCACGCCGCCGAACCAGTCCGCATTGCCAGGTTGTCGATTCATCCGGCCCTCCAGCATCTCTCCACGGCCTTCCGCGAGCCAGCGTGGGCTGACGCCGCAGATGGTGGCGATCTGGGTGGCGAAGCTGGTCGCGCGCGATTTGCCGCGTTCCAGGTCGGATATAGAGGTCTGTGTCATGCCGGCTGCGCTAGCGAGCTGTACCTGGCTCAGGTTGGCGTGCTTGCGGGCGGCCTTGATGCGGTCTTTGAGTTCCATGGGCGCAGAATAAGGGCGGGCCTATGTCAATGCAAGTGCATTAATATAGATACTCCTATATAATTGGCGCCAGGATTCGGCTGTCCCGCAGCGCCGCATCGAGTCCCATTGCGACTCGGGCAAGCGGCGGAGCGGGGCGGCTTTCATCGTTCAGCCGGCCAGGGGTCGGCCCATGGGAAGGGAAAATACAATGTTCCAGACTACAGAACAGGCGCTGGCGGTTGCTTACTGGATGGCTGAGCACAAGGCCGGCCCGCGTTCGTCGACGGCGATGGCCATCGACGTGCTGCGCGAACGTTTCGATACTAGCTTCGTCAGCAAGCTGCCCAGCGGCTTGAGCCCGCACGAGTGGCAGGCGCAGTCGGTGATGACCATCCGCTTCGCCCAGCGCCTGCTGGCCGAACACCCGCTGGAACTGGCGGTGGTGCAGGCCGAGTACGCGCATGGCCGCGATTTCGTGGTGGCGATCGCCGCCCTGCGTGACTGGCTTCGCCCGCAGGCGGACTCGGCCGAACAGCGTGCTGCCCTCGCACTGTTGATGCGCATGTTCCGCCGCCCGCCGCACAGCATTCGCGAGATCGAGCGGCTCACCGGCCTGTCCAAGAGCACCCTGCATCGCTGGGACCAGGACTGGCGCACCAAGGTCGCCGGCAAGCTGCGTGATGCCGTGGCGCGCCTAGAAGCACCCATGTCCAGCGCGGGGATCGTGGTTGCACATTGATGAGGAAAATTTTCTTTTAAAAAATGGCTTTTCCCATATTGACGATATGGGACGCTAAAGGTAAGATAGCTCCAAGATCGAAATCAAACCAACTGAAGCCCGCACATCGCGGGCTTCGGCGTTTCTGGGCCTGGCGAAAACCGCACGGCCTTCAAGAAAGGAGTCTCCCATGACCGAGCCAAGTATTGCGGTCGCCATGGCAGGCGGGGTGGCTGGCGCCGGTGTCGCGATGATCGTGCCCGGTGTCGATGGCAATGCACTGATCGGCGGCTTCGGCGGCGCGATCTTCTTCGTAGTGTTCGCCCGTGACTATCAACCGCTTACCCGTGTGGGCTACCTGCTGGTGTCCTGGGTCGGCGGTTACTACACCGCCGTCGAGGCGGTCAGTCGCGGTATTTCGCAGACCAGCGGGGCGGTCGCCTTCGTCGCCGCGACGCTCTGCGTGACGGCGGGCGTCGGCCTGCTGGAATGGATGCGCGGCGGTCAGCTGCCGTCCTGGTTGCGGACGATCCTGCGGCGCGGAGCGGGAGGCAAGGATGGATGATCCATTGGCCACCGGCACCCTCGTGGTCTGCGCGGCGATCTGCTTGCGACTGCTGACCTACCGGCGGCGTGGCTCACGCTTCCGCCCCGGCGTTTCACTCTGCGCCTACCTGTTGGCGCTCTGCACGGGCTGCCAGGCGCTGACCATCGCCATCGGGCGCTACCAGGGCGAGCACCTCTCGCCCTGGATGCTCGGCGTCCTGCTGATCCTGCTGTTCCTGGTGCTCCGGGCCCGCGGCAATCTCGCGCGGATCCTGCACCTGGGCTGATCGCCCTCAGTTTCCAACCTATCCACCGCGACCCGAGAGGCAGCGGCGCGCCTCCCTGCGCGTCGCTCGCCGGGTCGCGACCATCCACCAGGAGGACTCAATGACCATCACCGCCACGCGGCTGGATGTCGCCGCCCTGCGCGAGGCCTTGCGCGGCCTGCTCGAACTGCCGGTCGGCGCGCTGATCGCGGCGGACCAGGCAGCTGCACCGCCGTCCGGCCTCTACGCCAGCCTGCGTGAAACGCAGTCGGCGGAACAGGGCAAGTCCCGCCGCGAGTTCAACGGCAACAACGAACGGGAAACCGTCGTCACCAACTGCGAGACCACCTTCGGCCTCGTCGGCTTCGGTACCGGCGCCCTCGACCTGATCCACGACGCCCGCTCGGTGCTGCAGTCGAGCCTCGCCCAGGACCGCTTGCGGCGCCTCGGTGTCGCGCTGCTGCGCCTGGCGCCGATCGAAAACCTTTCCAGCGTCGAGGCGGGCGTCGCCCGGGAACAGGCGCGCCTCGACCTCGTCCTCGGCCACGACCACCGCGTGACCCTGGAACAGAAACACATCGCTTCCTCGGTGGTGACCGCCCACACCGATACGGGCCTCACCGCCACCCTTACAGTGAATCCAACGGAGACCTGATATGTCCCTTCCGCTTTCGCAGATCGTAAACGTACAACTCAACGTGCAGCCGGTATCCACCCCGCGCCGCGACTTCGGCCAACTGGCCCTGTTCACCCCCGAGGCCGGCAACGTCTTCATCGACGCGTCGACCCTGTACATCAGCTGCGCCGGCCAGGCCGAAGTGGAGGCCGCCTTCGGCAGCTCCTCGCAGACCGCCATCGCCGCCCGCGCCTTCTTCGCCCAGAGCCCGCGACCCAAGCAACTGCTGGTGGCGCGCTGGCTGAAGTCGACCCGCAACGTGCCGGCGGTCAAGGCCGCCATCAACGGCACCCCGCTGCTGGCCACCCTCGACCAGCTGAAGGCGGTGAGCGCCGGCCAGCTGTCCATCACCGTCGACGGTGTGCGCCAGGACGTCACCGGCCTGAACTTCAGCGCCGCCGCCGACTTCGCCGCCATCGCCGCGCTGATCGACGCCAAGCTGACCGCCCAGGCCGTCAGCTGCCGTTACGACGCCGTCGCCAACCGCTTCATCCTCGACGCCGATGTCGCCGGCGCCGCCAAGGCCATCGGCTTCGCCCAGGACCTCGGCGCCACCGGCACCTACCTCGGCGGCCTGCTGCGCCTGGAGAACGGCATGGCGCAGAAGATCGCCGGTGCCGATGCCCTGGTGCTCGCCGCGCAGTCCCTGCCGCAGGCCTTCGCCGCGCTGCTCGACGCCAACGCCGGCTGGTACGCCGCCACCGTCGCCGCGTCCCTGACCGACGACGAGATCGAGCAGGCCTCCGCCTGGGTACTGGCCGCCGACAAGAAGGTCTTCGGCGTCACCACACAGAACCCGAGCCACCTAGAGAACGTCGCCAGCAACCCCTTCAAGCGCCTGGTGGATCGCCAGAGCCATCGCACCGTAGCGGTCTTCGACAAGAACGACCCCTATGCGGTGAACAGCTGGCTGGCCCGTGCGCTGTCGGTGAACTTCGCCGCCAACAACTCCACCCTGACCATGAAGTTCAAGCAGCTGCCCGGCATCAGCGCCGACAACCTGACCCTCACCGAGGCCGACAAGTGCCGCAAGCTGGGCCTGAACTTCTACACCTACTTCGACGAGTCGGCGATGGTCGCCGAAGGCACCGTCATCGGCGGTCGCTTCTTCGATGAAGTGCACATCCTCGACTGGTACGTCGACGCCGTGCAGAAGGAGGTCTTCGCCACCCTGTACCGCTCCCCGGGCAAGGTGCCGCTGACCGACGCGGGCGTGGCCCGCCTGCTGGCATCCGTGCGCAAGGTCTGCCGCGAAGGCGTGAACAACGGCGCCTTCGCCCCCGGCGTATGGAACGGCGACCCCTTCGGCAACCTCGTCAGCGGCGAGCGCCTCGACGAAGGCTTCTACGTCTGGGCCGACAGCGTCGACAACCTGTCCACCTCCGACCGCGAGCAGCGCAAGGCGCCGCCGATCCAGGTGGCCCTGAAGATGGCCGGCGCCGTGCACTCGGTGGACGTGCTGGTCAACTTCGATCGCTGATCGCTTCGCCAACCCATTTTTCGGCCCCTTCGACGGGGCCTTTTCTTTTCCGGAGATTTTCCATGGCTATCTATGACCAGAACCAACTGTCCGTCCTGATCAACGGCTACGAGATCCGCGACTGGGCCACCGGCGCCGACGCCCTCAAGCTGGCCTTCAACAACGCCGCCGGCACCCTGAAGATGGGCAGCAACGGCAGCGGCGTGTTCGTCGCCAACAACGACCGCTCCGCGACCCTGACCCTGAAGCTCAAGCAGCATTCGGCGGACAACAAGTACCTCAACGGCCTGCGCGCCCTGCAGGACGGCAACCTCAAGGCCTTCGTCCCCCTGACCCTGGAGGTGCGCGACCTGCTCAACGAAGACCTGATCAGCGCCACCAAGGGCTTTTTCACCACGCGTCCCGAAGTGACCCGTGGCAGTGAAGCCAACGACACCCAGTGGGTCATCGTCTTCGAACGCGCCAACGTCAGCCTGGAACAAGGGGTCGCCTGAACATGAACGCCGAACATCGCATCAACCTGGATGGCATCACCTACCTCATGCGCCCGGCCAACGCCATGCCGGCCTGGAACGCCCTGAAGAAGGCTGCGCGCCTGCTGCAGGGCATCGAGATCAAGCGTGGCGAGGGCGGTGAGTCCCTGGCCATCGGCGCCATCCTCGCCAACCTGGGCGATCCGGTGGTGGCGGAAATCGAGGCGCTGGTGATCCAGCAGGTCAACGTGCAGCCCGCAGACGGTGCGGCCTTCCGCCTGGCCGACCGTGCCGACGCGCATTTCAACCAGCATCGCGGCCACCTGCTGCCGCTGCTGATCGAGGGGGTGAAATACCAGTTCGCCGATTTTTTCGCCGCCGCCGTACCCGCCCTGTCGGCGATTCTGCCGGGGCAGGCCAAGGCGGAGTGACCGACTGGTTCCTGTTCACTCCTGTCATGCGCCAGCTCTGCACCCTGCATGAGCTGCGCGCGCTCTACACCCTGGCCGACCTGTGCGACTTCCACGATGCGATAGCGGAGTGGGACGACGCACAGCGTCAGGCCCATGAGAGGCAGGCCAATGGCAAGTGATATCGAACAACTCAGCATGGAGTTCTCTCTGGGCTTGCAGCAGATCAGCAATTCGCTGAGGCAGGAGCTGTTGGTCATCAGCAATACGCTGATGCAAGAGATGAACTTCGTCACCAACCTGAAACAGAAGGTGGAGATCACCAGCAACGCGCTGACCACCAACACCCAGAACAACATTACCTACATCGACACCCTCACCCAGGTGCAGGCCAAGGTCGAAGAGGTTTCGGGCGGCACATCGAAGTTGGCGGGCGGTCTTTCCACCATGGCGTCCAAGCTCTTCGACTTCGTGTCCTCGTCCATGGATAGCCTGAGTGGCCTCAAGGCCGGCCCGGATGCACTGGGCGCGGTGACCGACGAGCAGGCCCAGGTGGCTGAGCGCTACAAGGGCGGCCTGGAGCGTCTCGACAAGGTGCTCGAAGCGGTCCGGGTCCGGGTCGCGCTCGGCGTGGCGCCGCAGCTCACACACCTGGCCGATCGCTTCCTGGCGCTGGTGGACGCCAACAAGGAACTGATTGCCGATGGCCTGCTGAAGACCATGACGCTGGTCGGCGAGGGCATCGACGCGGTGGTGAACTTCGCCCGCGGCGTGGATGCCGTGGTGCAGGCCACCGTCGGCTGGGAATCCGCCTTGACCCTGCTCGGCGCCGCGCTGGGCTGGGTCGGTCGCGCCAGCATCCTGGCCTTCGCCGCCAACCCCATCATGTGGGTCGCCGCCGCCCTGGTGGTGGTGATCGCCCTGGTGGATGACTTCATGACCTACCTCGACGGTGGCGAGTCGGCCCTCGGCGAGTTCTGGTCGCCATTCGCCAAGGGTTTGCGTGCCGTCAACGCGGTGCTGACCGAGTTCAAGGCGCAGTTCGCCGCGTTCTGGGCGGAAAACGGCGAGACCGTCATTGCCTTCGGCGAAGGCCTGATGACGGTGATCGGGGCCAGCATCAGCAATATGCTCAACCTCATCAGAGGGGTTATCGCCCTGTTCAACGGTGACTTCGCCGGCATGAAGAAGGCCTTCGATGGCTGGATCGAGGGTTTGAAGGTGCAGTTCGAGGTGATCGGTGGCGCGATCAAGAAGGTTGCTTCTGCCGTTGGCTTCGGTGGCTCGGAAGAGGAGCCGAAGGAGGGGGCGCCGGCCGAGAAGTCGGGTGGCCTCTTTTCCGGCATCACCGACTTCTTCAGCTCCGGTTCGGACAAGACCGGCGCGCCACAACTGGTTGCCGGTGTACAGGACGCTCAGAGCCGCGCAGCTCTGGGCGCTGGCGTGGGCGCGGTGCCGCTGACGGCCCCGGCGAGCAACAACAGCTACAACCAGACCGTCACCGTTCACGTGAGCGGAGATGACTCGCGTGCCATCGGCTTCGAGGTGGCCGAGCAGGTCGCACGCAACCAGCAACGCCTGACCACCCACAACAACAGCAGCGAAATTAGGCAGTGAGGTGAATCAATGGTCATGCTGATCAACCGTCGCATCGGAACCTTGAGGCTCGATGCGGTGATAAGCGAAACACATAAATCAGAACTCAAGATCACCGAGAACCCGGTGGAGAGCGGTGCCAACATCGCCGACCACGCCTACGTGCAACCCCGCAACCTGGTCATCAAGGGCATCGTGGTCGAGCACTACGACCCGCTGGCCAGTCTGGCCATCGACAGCATGCCGGGGGTACGCAATGGCAAAGGGTTTCTCGACAACATCCTGCCTGGCCTGCTCTCGCCCCGCACCCCGCAGGGCGAGAGCCGTGCCAAGCGCGAACTGAAAAGCTGGCTGGAACCCCTGGCGGATGCCACCAAGGCCCGGCCCCTGGCACCCTGGATGCTGGAGTCCCAGCCCTTGTCGCGCTTCGACAGCTCGCCCAGCCAGTCACGGCTGCAGCAGATCTACCAATGCCTGCTGGACACGCAGAAGGCCGGTGAGTTGCTGCAGGTGCAGACCGGCTTCTACCTGTACAAGAACATGCTGCTGAGCACCATTGCGGCCACACAGACACTCGACGGTGCCATCGAGCTGGACCTGACCCTGCGTGAGGTGCTGGTGGTGGAAACCCGTGTCATCAACGGCGTGGTCACACCGGCTGCCGGTACCGAGCGTTCCGGCCGCAGTGAAAAGCAGGGCGCCGCGAAGAAACCCCAGGGCAAGACCACGCCCAAGGCCGATGCGCGCAATGAGAGCTTTTTGCACGCGATGAAGAGGATCTTGCTATGAAGCGAATCCCCATCAGCAGCGAACCGCTCCAGGAGCAGAGCTTCGACTTCGCCGGGCGGCGCCTGCGCCTGACCCTGCGCTACAACAGCATCGGCGACCATTGGGCCCTCGATCTGCTGGACGAGTCCGACAACACCTGGCTGGCCCAGGGCCTGACCCTGGTGGTCGGCGTGCCGATGCTCTGGCGCACCACCCTCCCGTTCTTCCTCTGGCTCGACGATCTCAGTGGCGTCGGGCTCGATCCCATGGGCGGGAATGACATGGGCAGCCGCTGCCTGCTCTACATCGGCGAGAAGTCGGAGGTGCAGCCATGAGGCAGTTCGGCCGGCAATACCGCCTGGTACTGGGCAGCGAGGAGAACGGCCTGGTGATCGACAGCCTGCGGGTGGCGTTCGAATTCACCAAGGACATCGCCGAGACCCCCAACAAGGCCGAGATCCGCATCTGGAACCTCAACCGCGAGCACCGCGAATGGCTCTACGGCAGCGACTTCCACAAGGTCTGGATGTGGGCCGGCTACAGCGAACTGCGCCTGCTCTATGCCGGTGATATCACCGCCGTGGCGCTGGAGCGCAAGGAGCTGGACAACGTCATCGTCCTCACCTGCAACACCGGTGACACGGACATGCGCCAGGCACGGGTGAGTACCACCCTGGCCGCCGGCAGTACGGCGGACGACCACGTGAAGGTCGCCGTGGCCAGCATGACCGGCACGGCGCCCGGACAGATCGTCCTGCCCAGGCAGCGCCCGTTGCCCCGGGGCAAGGTGCTCTCCGGCCTGAGCCGCGACGTGCTGAGCGAAGTGGCGGCGGAGCAGGGCGCCGACTGGTCGATTCAGGATGGCGACCTGCTCCTGCTTCCCGCCGGCTACGTGCTCGACGACCAGGCCGTGTTCCTGTCCCAGGAGACCGGGTTGATCGGTGCGCCCAAGGAAATCAAGGGCGGCGGGCTGGAGCTGACCTGCCTGATCGACCCCGCCCCCCGGATCGGCGGCACGGTGCGGGTCAAATCCATCGAATCGCGCTACGACGGCGACTACAAGATCGTCGCCATCAACAGCAAGGGCGACGTGATGGAGAAGGACTGGTACTGCGTGCTGTCGGTGATCGGCGGCGAATTCCAGAAGAAGGACGCCGCCAAGACCGGCAAGGGAGGCAAGGGCAATGGGTAACTACGACTGGCAGACCCCGTCGATGGACAAGGCCAACCGCTCCACCATCGACGCCCGCCTCAAGCGCCTGCACACCGCGTTGCCCGGCCGCATCGTCGCCTTCGACGCTGCGCGCCAGGTGGCCAGCGTGCAACCGATGATCGAGCAGCAGCTCATGGATGGATCGCGCCAGGCATTGCCGCTGCTGCCGGACGTGCCGGTGCAATTTCCCCGGGGCGGCGGCTTCGTGCTGACCTTCCCGGTCAAGCCGGGCGATGAGTGCCTGCTGGTGTTCAACGAACGCTGCATCGATGGCTGGTGGCAGTCGGGCGGCTCCTCGGAGCCGCTGGACTATCGCCAGCACGACCTGTCCGACGCCGTGGCGATCATGGGCATCAGCTCGCTGCCCCAGGTCGTCCCGGCCTTCGCCACCGACGCGGTGGAATTGCGCCGGCTGGACGGCTCCGCCTACGTGCGCCTGGACGAGGGCGGCACCCTGACGCTGGACGGCGCCAAGGTGCTGATCAAGTGCCCGGTGGTGTTCGAGGCCGGCATGACCGGCAAGGGCGACGTGGTCTCCAACGGCATCAGCCTGGAGCGCCACCTGCACGGCCAGGTCATGGCCGGCCCCGCCGTCACCGGCGTGCCGCAATGAGGACATGACAATGAGAGTGAGACGAATAGACAAGGACGGCGACTGGACCTTCGGCCAGGGCCGCAACAACTACGCCGACGGCAGCGAATGCGTGGCGCAGCGCGTGTGTACGCGCCTGCGCTCCTTCAGCGGCGACTGGTTCCTCGACCTGGAGCACGGCCTGCCCTGGCTGCCCCGCATGGAGCGGCCGGCGGACCTGGCGCAGATCGAGGTGGACATCAAGCGCTGCATCCTGACCACCGAGGGCGTGAGCGAGATCCTGGACTTCCAGATCAGCGAAACGCCCGACGACAGGCGCCTCGGCATCGCCGTGACCCTGCGTGACAGCCAGGGCACCCGCCTGAGCGCCAGCGTCCAGCGCTGACCGGCCGCAGCCGCCGTCATACCGAAGCCCCACCTCGCGTGGGGCTTTTTCTTTGGAGAACCAACATGGGACAACTGACCAACAAGGGCTATGTCGGTGAACGCCTGGACAGCATCCTTGCGGATCTGGACCAGGGTTTCCGTGCCATCTATGGCAACGACATCGACCTTGCCCCCGACAGCCCGGACGGCCAGATGCTCGGGCTGATCGCCCAGATCCGCGCCGACCTGGAAGAGCTGGGCGAGGTCACCTACCGCGCCCTGGACCCGGACCACGCCAGCGGAGCCTGGCTGGAGCAGCGGGTCGCCTACGCCGGCCTGACCCGGCGCCAGGCACGCTACAGCTACCTGCGCGGCGCCGCCCTCACCGGTCGCGCCGGCGCCCTGATTCCCGCCGGCTCCGTGCTGCGGGACATCAACCGCGGCCGCTGGCTGCTGGTCGCCGACACCACCCTGGGCGCCGATGGTTCGGCACGCGCCGACCTGCGCAGCGAACTGCTCGGCGCCTTCAACCTGCCCGCCAACAGCGCACTCGCCATCGAGACGCTGGTGCTGGGCTGGGACACCACCACCAGCCTGGCCGCCGCCGAAGTGGGCGCGGAAGAGGAGACCGACCCGGAACTGCGGGCGCGCTTCTACCGCAGCCGCGCCCGCCCGGCGCAGAACAGCCTCGACGGCCTGGTGGCGGCCCTGCTGCAACTGGCCGACGTGCGCCAGGTTGTGGGGCTGGAGAACACCGGCTCCACCCCGGACGCGGACGGCGTGCCGGGCCACAGCCTCAACCTGATCGTCGATGGCGGCGAGGAGCAGGCCATCGCCCAGGCGATCTTCCTGCGCAAGCCCGCCGGCACCGGCCTCATGGGCCAGCAGTCGCGCACCGTGGTGGACGGGCAGGACGTGAACCGCCTGGTCCGCTTCGACCGCCCGGCGATGGTGGACTGCAAGGCCTTCGTCCAGCTGCGCCGGGACGCCGAATTCACCGCCATCGACGTCGCCGCGATCAAGGCCCAGCTGGCTCAACTGGACTTCCGCATCGGCCAGGACGTGCAGCTCTCCCGGCTCTACAGCCCGATCAACACGGTGCAGGGCTTCTGGGTCGAGCAGCTGAAGATCGGCCGTCGCGGCGGCGCCCTGGCGGCGGACAACATCGTCGTCGGCGTGCGTGAACGGGCCCGCTTCGCCCAGGCCGACATCGAAGTGGTGGTGCTATGAGCTACGACCGCCTGCTGATCTGGCAGTACCAGGGCAAGCCCCGGGCCGCCGCCACCGCCGAACTGCTCTCGCGACAGTTCGGCGATACCTGGCAAGGGCTGGCGGCGCTCCCCGAGGCACTGGACATCGACAACGCCGAAGGCGTGAACCTCGACCTGGTCGGCAAGCATGTCGGCCAGGGCCGGGTGCTCCCCGGCCTGGCCCCGCGCAGCCTGTTCGGCTTCCAGGACGTGGCCGGCGCCAAGGGCTTCGGCAAGGGCAAGTGGTACCGCATGGGCGACCCGCTCGGCGACTCGGCGGTGCTCGATGACGACGACTACCGCTTCCTCATCCGCTGCCGCATCGCCCGCAACTACCAGCTCGGCACCATCGAAGACATCAGCGCGGCGCTGCGCTTCATCTTCAGCAGCGAAACGGTGGTCTTCGACCAGTACGACATGAGCCTGACGGTGGTCATCCGCACCGACCAGGTCAGCGACTTCAAGCGCTATGCGCTGAACACCCTGGACATCCTGCCGCGCCCGGCCGGTGTCCGCATCCAGTTCTACGTCGCAGTGCCCCAGCGGGCATTCGGCTTCCGTGGCGCCCCGGGCGCCCTCGGCTTCAACCAAGGAAAATTCGCGAGGTTCCTATGACGCAATACACCCGTCCCGACGAACTGGTCTTCGCTTCCGGCGCCAAGCCGGGCGAGCTCCAGAGCTTCCCCGACATCCCCCGCGGCTGGGGGGTGACCTTCGACCAGACCACCGGCGTTCCGCCGATGGAATGGTTCAACGCCCTGTTCAAGCGCAGCGATGAAGCCGTGCGCTACCTGCTGCAACGCGGCATCGGCGAGTGGTCCACCACCGAGGACTACCCGATCGGCGCCCACGTGCAGGAGGGCGGCAAGGTGTGGAAGGCGAAGGCGGCGAACGTTGGTAAGCGGCCGTCCCTCGAATCTGGCGAGTGGATCGAGGCGGCGCTGACCAGTGATGCCGTGAATACTCTGATCCAGGAGCAGCTGGGGGGTATCGGCATCAAGGGGCGGGTGCGTGCGGCGAGTACCGCGAATCTCAACCTGAGCGGGTTGCAGGTGGTCGATGGGATCAATCTGGTGGCGGGTGACCGTGTGTTGGTGAAGAGCCAGACCGCTGGCAAGGACAACGGTATCTATGTCGCCACCACCGGCGCCTGGACCCGCTCCACCGACGCTGACACTGCTGCCGAAATGACGCCGGGCCTGATGGTGGCGGTGGAGCAGGGCAGCAGCCAGGCGGACAGCCTATGGCAGTTGGTCACCGATGGCCCGATCAGCCTCGGTACCACTGCGCTCGGCTTCGAGATGGTGTTCGGCCGCAACCTGGTCACCGCTGGCAGCTACGACATCGTCACGGTGAACAACCGTGGCCAGGTGGTCGGTGGCGCGCCGCGGCAGGTGGTCACGCTCAGTACGGACACCACCCTGGTTGCAAGCCAGATGAGTCTGGTAGTGATCGACGCCGGCGCTGCGGCGCGCACCATTACGCTGCCCGCTTCCAATCCTGCCCTGGGTGTCGTGGACGTGATCGTTCGCCGCCAGGACAACAGTGCCAACCGCTTGGTGGTGCAGGCCGCCAGTGGTGACCGGGTGCGTTTTCATACGCACCTCAACAGTGCCGGTTATCCCTTCTTCGTGCTGATGGGCGCGGGGGACTACTGGCATCTGCGCAGTGATGGCGCGGGTGGTTGGTATCCGTTGGATCGGTTGGATAACACACCGCTGGGGCGGCCGGTTTTCGACACCAGTACGGTGGTTTTACCTGGCGGCTATGGGCTCATGAACGGCAGCCTGGTAAGCCGGAGCCTTTGGCCATGGCTGTGGGACCATGCTCAGCAGTCGGGAATGCTGGTGACCGAGGCAGCTCGTACGGGGATGGAGGGTTGCTGGACCAGTGGGGATGGCACTAACAACCTTCGTATTCCGGAAGTACGTGGTGAGTTTCTTCGGGCGCTTGATGAGGGACGTGGAGTTGATGCGTCGCGAACTGCAGGCAACCTGCAGCTCGATGCCATTCGGAACATCACGGGTTGGGCGGGATCGACGGTCACCTACGGTTTCTCTGGCGCCTTCTATCCAGGTGCAGGTCGACCCGCCCTTGGAGGCGGAGGATCGGCGCTGTCGGATGCGATGTTTGACGCTTCTCGCGTGGTCCCGACTGCATCGGAGAATCGCCCCCGCAACGTTGCCTATCCGGCTCGAATCAAGATGATCTGAGGTTCTGGCCATGCTGTCGGCGCTGCGATGATGAGCTGCCTGAGGGGCTGACCCATGGGCCTCGGTCCAGCCCTTCGCTCTATGGCCATTGTTATGAGTTGGAGCTTGAGGAGGAGACGCCACTTGAGATGGCGCAGTATCAAGCGTTGCAACTCTATTGCTTTGCACTTCGCTGGTGGCTTTCAGAGTACTGGCTTACCCGTGAGCGAGCATAGGTCCCAGCTTCCGCTCTGGTTTATGTAGCTTGCGTTTCCGGCCCGTACCCTGCGGGCCGTTTTCTTTTCTGACTGACTCGTTTTTGGCATGCATCGAGAGCTTGGCGTTCGTTGATTCGTTTTCGGTGGGGTGCCTAACCACCTTTATTTCTGGGCGGTCGACTGAACCTGCGAAAGGGGAGGCACCGCTCAACCACCTGGTAACCGCCGGTGGTTTTCTAGCAAACGAATCGAACGAGGTTTTATCCATGACTCAATATAATCGCCCTAACGAGACGGTCTTTGCTTCTGGTGCAAAGCCGGGAGAGCTGGAAAGTTTTCCCGACCTTACCCGAGGCTGGGGTATCACCTTCGATCAAACCGATGGTATCCCTCCGATGGAGTGGTTCAACACGCTGTTCAAGCGCGGCGATGAAGGCCTGCGCTATCTGTTGCAGCACGGTATTGCCGAGTGGTCGGTCACCGAGGACTACCCCGTGGACGCTCACGCCCAGGAAGGCGGCAAGGTCTGGAAGGCGAAGGTAAGCAACCAGGGGAAGCGGCCGTCCCTCAACCCCACTGAGTGGGTCGAGACGGCGCTGACCCGAGACTCTCTGAAATCGTTCGTCCAGGAGCAGTTGGGTGGTGGCACCATCAACTTCGGCCAGTGGCAGTGGAGCAGCGTCACCTCGGGTGGTGTGGCCAACGGTTACCTGGCGCTGAACGCCACAAACCCGGCCGATGCCACTTCGTTGCTGATCGCCAAGACCAGTGCCGAAGGCCTCGACTACAGCCGCAGCGTGGCTCTTCTACGAGCTGGCGACACCCTCTGCATCCAGAGCCGTCCGGGTGGCACTGTCGCTCACCGCTTCCGCGTCACAGGGGACTTGGTGGACAGCGGCTCCTATCGCTCGGTGCCGGTGGTCTACGTCAGTGGAGCGGGTGGTACGCCGACGGCCAATACGCCGCTCCAGGTACTGATGACGCCGGCTGGCGGTACTGTTCCAGCGGCCAGCACGACCGATTCGCAAACCGATTTCAACGCAGTGCTTGAACCGGGTTGGTATCCCCGGCTGCTCGGGGGCGCTGCTGGCTCGAGGAACGCCAACCACCCTGATGGTCAGACAGCCATGCAGAAGGGCAGCGGTACGACCAATTACTACTGGTTGCTGGTGGTTCGCTACTCCTCAAACCTGATCCAGGTTGCACTGCCCTATGTGAGTGGCGCCGACACTTCGTTGGTGACGATGAAGTTTCGTCTTCTGGGTGGTGGCATCTGGTCTCCCTGGCGTTCGATTCTGCATGCAGACAACACGCAGGGAACGGGTTTGCCCGCCGCTTCGGTGATGTGGTGGTCCTTCCGCAGTTCCATTCCTGCTGGCTGGGCGCCGGCAGATGGTCAACTGCTGAGTCGGGCTCTGTATCCCGATGTCTGGGCGACGGTGAGCGAAGGAAAAGTGCCTAAAACAACCGAAGCACTTTGGAGCAGTGATCCATCTCAGCGGGGCATGTTCACGGAAGGCGATGGCAGTACAACGTTCCGTATGCCGGACTACAACGGCAAGGCGGCGGGGTCGCTCGGTGCTCTGTTTATGCGCGGTGATGGTGCGCTCTCGGCGGGTAGCGCTGGCACAATACAAAGAGATGCTCTTCAAAACATTGTCGGCGAATTTTCTCGTGGCGGTATGCCTAGCGCATCTGGGGCTTTCGAAAACGGCTACATGTTTGGTGGCGTAGGTCAGGACGCGCAGCCGAACTATACGGTTACATTCGACGCTTCTCGTGTGGCACGTACCTCGACGGAAACCCGTCCTCTTAACGTGACGGGCTGCTGGATCATCAGGATGGGCGGTGGTATCGCCAATCCAGGCACTATCGACGCTGCAGCGCTGTCCACAACCTACGCGTCCCTGGTAACGCGTGTGGAGGCTCTTGAGGCACGCCCACGAACTCTGGGCGATGGCCAGTCTTGGCAGGACGTAACTGCGAGCCGTTCTGCTGGCGTCACGTACACGAATACCAGCGGGCGACCCAAGTTCGTAAGTGTGTTCGCCGCAAACGGCGCAGCTACACGTGGCCTTCACGTAGGCGGGCTATTGGTTGCGCAGCTGACGCCTATATCAAGTGGAACTCTTTCTTCCACCGTGTACGCCATCGTTCCGAATGGTGTTAGTTATTCGCTAACAGCAGGCGCGAGTATCTCTACCTGGATGGAACTGGGCTAATGAAGTATTTGCGGGGCTCTCAGGGTTGCATACGAAATGCTGGCTCTGATGTAGCACCCAGATGCTGATTCGGGGGGGCGCTGTTTTAGCGACTGATGTAGTGACTGTTTCCGGCCCGCTTTCTGCGGGCCGTTCTTTTCACTGACCGATTCGTTGTCGGCTTGTATTGAGAATATGGAGTTCGTCGATTCGTTTTCGGTGGGGTGACTGACCACCTTTATTTCCGGGCGGCAGACCGAACCCGCAAGAGGGGAGGCACCGCTCAACCACCCGGCCAATCGCCGGGTGGTTTTCTAGCAAACGAATCGAACGAGGTTTTATCCATGACTCAATACAATCGCCCCAACGAGACGGTATTCGCCTCGGGGGCCAAGCCTGGGGAGTTGGAAAACTTCCCTGATATCGCCCGTGGCTGGGGCATTGCTTTCGACCAGACTGACGGCATTCCGCCGATGGAGTGGTTCAATTCGCTGTTCAAACGCAGTGATGAAGCTGTGCGCTATTTGCTGCAGCGTGGCGTGCCTGAGTGGTCCCCCACGGAAGATTATCCTGTTGGCGCTTATGTTCAGGAGAGCGGAAAACTCTGGCGAAGTATTACTGCCAATACCGGGAAGCGACCGATCTCCTATGCCGCTCTTTGGGAGGCCTTGAAGGTCACCAAGAGTGAGTTGGATGATGCCTATGCTTCTCTGGCTCATGCCCACAGTTTCAGCGCCATTATCAACAAGCCAACGTCTGTTGATGGGTATGGCATTCAGGACGGTGTGACGTTCAAGAGCATCGGGCTGCCTTTTCACGCCCTGTCGCTTCCGGTGGTTGCAACTGATGATGGCCGTGTCTCGCTTACTGCACAGGCCGTAGCGGGGGCGGGGGGCAAGGTTACGATACCGGCAGGACTTTCCTTGAGCCTCGCTGCAGAGGTCGAAAGCACTAAAACCGGTATCCCAAGGACGTTCTTGACAGCTGCCTGGGGCAGCGCCGACCTTGCAATCAACTCGGAGTATTTCCTGCGAGCGCAGGTTATCAACGGTGTCCTGTCGATCTACGTCCAGAAGGGCAAGTTAAGTGATACGACTCCTGTTTCCCTGAAGGGATCTGTGAACGGCGAGTCCGGTGGTGGCTTCCCTTCCACGGTGCTGGATATCTGCTTGGCGCGAATTATCACTGGCGCTGCAGGAAGCTCCCCAGTCGTACAGCGGATCTATCACCGACGTAGCCATATCTGGACTGTTTCACTCAACGGTACGGGTACGTTGTATCTGCCTATGGACCCTCATGTCAGGGCTGCATCTGGAAGTCTCAGTTGCCTGATGCCTCCGGAAAGCGGTTTGGCACATGTCCTTTTCTCAGGGACTGGCTGGATGGGGGCCTCTTCCGCTTATTGTGTTCCTGGGAGTACTGCAGTGGTTACCGAGAGTTTCTGGAACGGCTATACCCCCATGATCATTTCCAGTAACAACGCAGTGGGTGATGTTTTTCAAACATCGATCAATGCTGGATTCGACCATGCTAGTGCACGAT
Organism: Pseudomonas sp. USHLN015; assembly: GCF_037153275.1. Taxonomy (NCBI): domain Bacteria; kingdom Pseudomonadati; phylum Pseudomonadota; class Gammaproteobacteria; order Pseudomonadales; family Pseudomonadaceae; genus Pseudomonas; species Pseudomonas sp. USHLN015. The sequence goes on along the minus strand of NZ_JBBCKP010000002.1, from coordinate 30,312 downwards.
CTATGTGGCAGTCCTATCAGGTAGAACATACCTATGGTGCTCAGGTGGCATCCAGCGATGAGCTTCTACTTGGTATGGGGATTAAAGCCATACAAAATTCGGATTATGAGAATGGCATATCGATCAGCTATTCCAATTGCACAAATGCTGTTTTCACCTGGAGTGTTTACAAATGAAGGTGATTGAAGGACTTCATGTTTATGGTGATGAGTTACGTATACCGAGTCCATCCGAGTGCCACAGTTGGCAAGACGGGGAATGGGTACTTGATGACGCGCTGGTTGTAGCCGCCAAAGAAAGACGCTTGAGCAAGCTCTGTGAGGCGATAGATCGTGCTGGTAACTCGGTACTGGAGAGCTTGGTCGGTAGCCCTTTACGTTTGGTCGAATATGAGGTCGCCGCAACGGAGGCGCGAGCATTCAAGTTGGCCGGCTACCCGATCGATGCCGTACCTCGCTCGGTTAGCGCGTGGTCAATTGGAGGGCGTCATCCCGAGCAGGCGGCAAACGAAATCATCGCGAAGGCACAGCGAAGTGAGGTGGCTATTCATGCCCTGCGTGAGATCAGGCTTGTGTGTAAGTCGAAGGTGCGTCAGGCAATGGCAGATGGCCGTGAGGATGAAGCGAGGCTCCATGTGAAGCAGGCCATTGAAGACATGGCCCGACTGTGAGGTTGGATTGGTGCGCCTATGACTGTGAATGCACTTGATCAATTGAATGAAGCCTTTAATGCACTGAATACAAACGCCCGCCCTGAAGCGGGCGTTTTCATTTCTGTACTAACCCCGGCACTGTCCCGCTTCTCTATCTCAACCCCCATTCGCCAATCCGCCTTCCTGGCCCAGTGCGCCCACGAGTCCGCTGGATTCTCCCGTCTTGCGGAGAACCTCAACTACAGTGCCGCAGGCCTGGCGGCCACCTGGCCAGGGCGGTTCCGGGGTGTCGATGGGCAACCCAATGCATTGGCGCTGGCCTACCAGCGGCGGCCGGTGGTGATCGCCAATCATGTCTATGCCAATCGCATGGGCAATGGTTCGGAGGAGTCGGGTGATGGTTGGCGTTATCGGGGCAGGGGGCTGTTGCAGATCACCGGGCGTGGCATGTATCAGCGTTGCGGGGAGGCCTTGGGCCTGCCGCTGCTGGAGCAACCGGATCTACTGCTGCAACCGGAGCCGGCGGTGTTGTGCGCTGCCTGGTTCTGGCAATCCAATGGCCTGAATGCTCTGGCCGATGCCGGCGACTTGGAAGGCATCACCCGCCGAATCAACGGCGGGCTGAACGGCTTGGCCGAGCGCAAGGCGCTTTGGCTCAAGGCCAGGGAGGCACTGGAATGAGCCCGATCGCTCTCTGGAAATGGCTGGCGTTGTGGTTGATGGCGATGTTGCTCGTCGGGCTGGGGGCCTGGGGTGCCGCTCGTATCTATCGTCCGCAGCTGGAGGAGCTGGGCCGGCAGTTGGCCGAGTCCCGTAGCGGCGCCGAGGCCAGCTTGCTAGCGCTGCAACAGCAGAATGCCGCTGTAGCCAAGCTTGAAGCCCGAGCGGCGGAAAGGGCTCGTCAGGTCGAGCAGTTGCAGGTCCGGGCCGCCCAGGTGGCACGACAGGACTACGCAGCGGCGGCCCGGGTGATGCTGGAGTCGCCGCAGGTGGGTGTCGATGCCTGTGAGTCGGCGCGGCGGGCTTTTGCCGATGAACTGAAACGGGAGCGCGGGCAATGAGGTTTGCCGGGTTGTCAGTGCTCGTCGTGTTGTCTGGTTGTGCCTCCGATGAGCCTCGCGTTGCCGGTCTCGTCGAGGTGAAGGTGCCGGTGATGGTCGCCTGTGCATTCACGCTCCCTGCTGTCCCTGCCTTTGCGGTCGACTCGCTGGCGCTGGATGCGCCGATCGACCAACAGATGAAGGTCCTGCGTGCTGAACGGCTGCAACGCATCGGTTACGAGCGTGAGCTGCTGGCCGCACTCGGGGCTTGCCGCTGAGCCCGACAGGGCTCGTTTTCCCTTCCTTTCGGGCGCTGTTTCAGCGCCCGCCTTTAACGCAGTCATGCTCGTCGAACGTGACGAGCTGGCTGCGTCCTTTTCCCTTCTTCGCGACATAGTGATAGCGGGTCTGTCCGTTGCTATGGCTGATCTTGTCCGGCTTGCCCAGCATGCTGTCCACGTCGCTCCGGGTCATGCCCGTCCTCACCTGTTTGCGCACCATCGCCTGGCGCCGTTCCTGGCCGACGATGCGGTTGCCGCAGCCATCCTGTCTCTCCCCCACTACTTCTATTTCCCTGGGCTTCTCGGCCTGTTCCTTCCGTGTGCTTCGCGTGATCCGTTCCACCTTCGCCGGTGGCAACAGCGCCTGGCTGTCCTGCATGGATTCGATTCGTTCCCGCACTTCCACCAGTTCGTCATCGGGGCAACCCAACTGGGTGAAGGTGACGTGCCCGTGTGCGTCCTCGCAGCGGTAGATGGAGGCCGCCAGCGGCGGGCTTTCGAGGGCGATATAGAGCAGAAGCGGCAGTGTGCAGAGCGGGGTGCGCATGGCGATGTCCTCCGTGACGGTAGCCTCCGAAGGTATCTGCTTTAATTTCTTCCTAACGGTGTCTCCATAGCGGGCACCGGCGTCGAATGGAAGGTGAAAGCGATCTCAGCTTTGCATTGCAAGCGATTGTTCTAGCCACGATTTTGTAACGCGCAAAATGACCGTCCGGTGTTATCATTGCGCAGTCAGCCTCGCCGAGGCTTTTGGACACCCCTCATGGACTTACCCAGTAGTTACTCAACACCGCATTTGCACGATCGCGTATTGACTGATTGACCCTCCTTGGCGTGCGCCGCCACTGGGGGTGGAGCGCGCTATGACCGAAGTAGAAGTAAGAAAGTCGCAAGAAAGCCTGCAGGACCGCCTCGCTCAGGTGGTCGATCTGCTGCATCGGCACAAGCTGGTCGAAGACCTGACCCACCGTCAGGAAGGCCAGCACCAGGATCTCGTCGAGAACCTCGTCCATCGCCAGAACCTCGCCGAGCTGCAACGCAAGCTCGATGAGCTGCACCCGGCCGACATCGCCCACATCCTCGAAGCCCTGCCGCTCGACGATCGCCTGACCGTCTGGCAACTGGTCAAGGCCGAGCGCGACGGCGACATCCTCCTTGAAGTCTCGGACGCGGTCCGCGAGAACCTGATCGCCGACATGGACGATCACGAGCTGCTCGCCGCCGCCAAGGAGATGGACGCGGACGAGCTGGCCGACCTCGCGCCCGAGCTGCCTCGCGACGTGATCCACGAGCTGATGGAGACGCTGGACGCCCAGCAGCGCGAGCGCGTGCGTTCCGCCCTGTCCTATGAAGAGGACCAGGTGGGTGCGCTGATGGACTTCGAGATGGTCACCATCCGTGAGGACGTGACCCTGGAAGTGGTGCTGCGCTACCTGCGTCGCCTCAAGGAGTTGCCGGGCCATACCGACAAGCTCTTCGTGGTGGATTACGACGGCATCCTCAAGGGTGTGCTGCCGATCAAGCGCCTGTTGGTGAATGACCCCGACAAGCAGGTCGCCGAGGTGATGGCCAGCGATCCGGTGAGCTTCCACCCGGACGAGGATGCCTACGACGCCGCCCAGGCGTTCGAGCGTTACGACCTGATTTCTGCGCCGGTGGTGGACAAGAACGGCAAGCTGATCGGCCGCCTGACCATCGACGAGATCGTCGACCTGATCCGTGAGGAGAGCGAGACGGAAGTCCTGAACATGGCCGGTCTGCGCGAGGAGGAAGACATCTTCGCCTCGGTGTGGAAATCGGTCGGCAACCGCTGGGCCTGGCTGGCCGTCAACCTGGTCACCGCCTTCATCGCTTCGCGGGTGATCGGCCTGTTCGAAGGCTCGATCGAGAAGCTTGTGGCATTGGCGGCACTGATGCCCATCGTGGCGGGCATCGGCGGCAACTCCGGCAACCAGACCATCACCATGATCGTCCGCGCCATGGCGCTGGACCAGGTCAGCACTGGCAACACCTCGCGCCTGATGCGCAAGGAACTGGCCGTGGCGTTGGTCAACGGCCTGGTGTGGGGAGGAGTGATCGGCCTGGTCGCCTACTACCTCTATGACAGCTGGTCCCTGGGGGCGGTGATGACTGGAGCGATGACGCTCAACCTGCTGCTTGCCGCCCTGATGGGCGTGCTGATCCCGATGACCCTGGTTCGCCTGGGGCGGGACCCTGCCATGGGGTCCAGCGTGATGATCACCGCCATGACCGACAGTGGCGGCTTCTTCATCTTCCTGGGGCTCGCGACCGTCTTCCTGCTCTAGAGCTCGTTGTCATGCCCAAGGCCCCGCATCCGCGGGGCCTTTTGCTTTCCGGCGGGTGAACGCCAAATCGCGGGCAAGAAAAAGCCGCCTCAGGGGGCGGCTCTCAATCGACGTGCTGCGAACTCAGGCTTCTTCGGCGGCGAGTTCGGCATCGTGGGCAATCAACGCAACCAGCGCATTCTGCTGGCGACGGGAAAGCTGGCGGAAGCGTTGCAGCAGTTCGCGCTCGTGCAACGACAGCTCTGGGCTGTCCAAGCGCATGGACAAACCTTCGTCCAGAGCGCCTTCCTGGAGCATGCTCTGCTCGAGGCGGGCGATGATCTCGGAGTTCATGCTGCGGTGATGGTTACGCGCCACATCGGCGATGCGCTCGCGCATGCCTTCGGGCAGACGGACGACGAATTTGTCAGCTGTGCGGCTGGAGTAAATAGCCTGTTTCATAGGGCGCATACATTTAAACCGGTTAGTTCAGGGAGCGATGCTGGCAATGAGCTATGTGATTGTCACCGGTTTGACCATCTTTAGCATCAGTCGTTCAACCATTCATCGCGATTGGCGTCATTATGACCTTGCAGTCACCTAAACGGTTCCTTGACGTCAAATCTGTGTCGCATTGTGCGCTGGGTAGCGGCTTTTTGCCAGCACCAGTTGTCCGAAATGCGAGTGAATATGCAAAAGGCTCCCATATGAATGCGGTAGGAGGGAAAAATTCCCCTCTCCGTTGCAGAAGGTTGCCGATTTCGTGCGCGACGGCACATCCAGCGCTCTGGGCCGGGCTTCTGGCACGCCAGGATTCGTTGTGCAAAGCGTAGCGCGCCTCCATAAAGCCAGCACTGGCGATTCGCTACTGTGCGACGTCCGGTAGGTGTTGCCGGGGCATTGGGGTGCTCCAAACTGCAATGCTTTCCGGGTAATGTGGCGTCCGCCGTGCAACAGGCGGTCGCAGCGGATGAACTTCCAGGTAAGCAGATGAAAGGCAGGCTGATCTATCTCATCGGACCCTCAGGCTCAGGCAAGGACAGCCTGCTCGATGCCGCCCGCGAGCCGCTCTCCAAGAGTGGCTGCCACATCGTGCGGCGCGTGATCACCCGCTCGGCGGAGGCGGTGGGCGAGGCGGCCGAGGCGGTGAGCCCCGAGCGTTTCGCGGAGATGGAGCGGAGCGGCGCCTTCGCCATGAGCTGGCACGCCAACGGGCTGTCGTATGGCATCCCGGCGCAGATAGATGAGTGGCTGGCAGCGGGGGAGGACGTCCTGGTCAATGGCTCCAGGGGTTATCTGGGGGAGGCCCTGAAGCGCTATCCGGACCTGCAGGCCATCCTGTTGACGGTGAAGATGGACGTCCTGCGCCGGCGCCTGCAGGCCCGGGGGCGCGAGCCCGCCGAGGAGATAGAGGCGCGCCTGGCACGCAACGCCCGCTTCACCGAGTCCCTGCGGGAGGAGGGTGGTGCCGCCCTGTCGATCCTCGACAACTCCGGCCCCCTCGAGCAGACTCTGCAACGCCTGCTGCAACTGCTCGACCAGCCTCGGTCCTGAATCAGCGCAATACCGGGTCGAACTTCACCCGCTTGCCCACCATCAGTGCCACCAGCAGCAGCACCCCGCTGGCGCCCAGCGCCACCTTCACGGCTGCGGCCGGCCACGTGGCCTGCCAGGGTTCGAGCCACAGGGTCAGGGTGAGCAGCAGGCTGATGATCAGGAACAGCACGGCTGACTTCGACATCTCTATCTCCTTGCCGACATAGGGATATTTAAAAGAAAGGGTCGTAGTAACTGGTGATGCGCTCGTCCCGATCACGCTCTGCTTGCTGTTCTTCCGCCAGACCCTGATCGGTGATGCGATCGATCACCCAAAGCGCTCCGCAGGTCCCCGCCGCCAGCAGCAGGATCAACCCCGGAAACACCATCCCCCACGCGGTCATGTCCATGCCGGGCGCTCAGAACGACAGGCGTTGGGCGGGGCGAGGTTGCCACTCGCTGCTCTGCAGCTGGCGCACCTTCGGCTTCTGGTCGCCGGACTGGGTGGCGTATTCGAATTGCACCGGCGTCGGGTTGATACGCTCGACCAGATGTTTCACGGCCTGTTGCTGCTGGTTGCTCTGAAGGGCGGCGAAGGCGCTGGCTGCCAGGAGCGTCAATACGGTTGCTGCGAGGAGCGTGATGACACTGTTCATGATCGGGGCTCGCATCCAGAATTCTCATGACTGGAATAGAGCAGGTGTCATGCCAAGCTCGAATATTTAAAAATCCTTTTAAAATCAATTAGTTGTATATGGTCGACAGGGTGCTTTCCGTGCACTTTGCAAGGCGCCCGATTTTTGTCCATTGCAAATTGCACGGGTGCCGGACGGCAGGGGCTGCGCCGCTTCGCTTGGTCCGGCACCAAGCGCTCTGGAATGGGGGCGCGAGCGTTCAGTCCAGCGGCAGCTCGGTCGTGCGCTTCACCTCGCTCATGGCGATGTTCGAATGCGCTTCCAGCACGTGCGGGCGCTGCAGCAGCTGGTCCCGCAGGAAGCGCTCGTAGCTGCCGATATCCCGCGCCACCACCTTCAGCAGGTAATCCGAACCACCGGCCATGGTGTAGCACTCAAGCACCTCCGGGTAGCCGACGATGGCTTCCTCGAACTCGGTCAGGTTGTTGCGCCCGTGGGCCGAGAGCTTGATGTTGACGAACACGGTGATGGAGAACCCCAGCAACCTGGGGTTGAGCAGCGCGACCTTGCGCTCGATCAGCCCGTCCTCCTGCATGCGGTTGATGCGGCGCCAGCAGGGCGACTGGGACAGCTCCACCTTCTCGGCCACTTCGGCAGCCGACAGATCGGCATTGTGTTGCAGCAGGCGGAGGATCTTGCGATCGATAGGGCTCAGAGGGTTGTGCATGAATAAGTCCGCAATCTTGTTCTTGTTGGAAGGATCATGCGCAGTATTGGCATTCGGGCCCGAAAATAGAAAGAAAAAAGCAGAACCCTTCAGTCAGATTATTGAGCATGCGTCCCGGGCGGTGATCCTGCCGCGGGACAGGAGGATGGCGCTAACCGTAGCCATCCTGGTCGCCATAAAAATAAAAGGAGCGCCCGCATGTCTCTGGCCGAGATCCGCCTGGATGACAAATACCGGCTTGCAACCGGTCATCTGTACCTCACCGGCACCCAGGCGCTCACCCGCCTGCCGATGCTGCAGAAGCAACGCGATGCGGCCCATGGCCTGAACACCGCCTGCTTCATCTCCGGCTATCGTGGTTCGCCCCTCGGCAACCTCGACAAGAGCCTCTGGGAGGCCAAGTCCTTCCTCCAGGAAAACCACATCCATTTCCAGCCGGGCGTCAACGAAGAGCTCGCCGCCACCGCCGTGTGGGGCAGCCAGCAGACCAGCCTGTTCCCCGGCGCGCGCTACGACGGCGTGTTCTCCATGTGGTACGGCAAGGGCCCGGGCGTGGACCGCTGCGGCGACGTCTTCAAGCACGGCAACTCCGCCGGCGTGTCCCCCCATGGTGGCGTGCTGCTGCTGGCCGGCGACGACCACGGCTGCAAGTCCTCCAGCATCGCCAACCAGAGCGAGCACGCCTTCATCGCCGCCTCCATCCCCGTGCTCAACCCGGCCAACGTCCAGGAAATCCTCGACTACGGCATCATCGGCTGGGAACTCTCGCGCTACAGCGGCTGCTGGGTGGCGCTCAAGACCATCGCCGAGAACGTCGACTCCTCCAGCGTGGTGGACGTCGACCCGCTGCGCATCGACGTGAAGATCCCGACCGACTTCGTCCTTCCCGAGGACGGCGTGCACATCCGCTGGCCCGACCCGCCGCTGGCCCAGGAAAAACGCCTCAACACCTACAAGATCTACGCCGCCCGCGCCTTCGCCCTGGCCAACGACCTCAACCAGGTCAAGCTCGACTCGCCCAACCCGCGCCTGGGCATCATCACCACCGGCAAGTCCTACCTAGACGTGCGCCAGGCCCTGGTGGACCTCGGCCTGGACGACGAACTCTGCGCCAGGGTCGGCCTGCGCGTGCTGAAGATCGGCATGAGCTGGCCGCTCGAGCCGGTCTCCGTGCACCAGTTCGCCGAAGGCCTGGACGAAATCCTCGTGGTCGAGGAGAAGCGCAGCATCATCGAGGACCAGCTCACCGGCCAGCTCTACAACTGGCCGGTGGACAAGCGTCCGCGCGTGGTCGGCGAATTCGACGAGGAGGGCAACTCCCTCCTGCCCAACCTCAGCGAGCTGACCCCCGCGATGATCGCCCGCGTCATCGCCAGGCGCCTGGCGCCCATCTACTCCAGCGAGCAGATCGAATCGCGCCTGGCCTTCCTCGCCGCCAAGGAAAAGGCCCTCGCGGAACCCAAGCACAAGACCGTGCGCACCCCGCACTTCTGCTCCGGCTGCCCGCACAACACCTCCACCAAGCTGCCCGAAGGCAGCCGCGCCCAGGGTGGCATCGGCTGCCACTACATGACCCAGTGGATGGACCGCAACACCGACACCTTCACCCAGATGGGCGGGGAGGGCGCCACCTGGATCGGCCAGGCCCCCTTCACCGACACCCCGCACATCTTCCAGAACCTCGGCGACGGCACCTACTTCCACTCCGGCCAGCTGGCCCTGCGCGCCGCCGTGGCCGCCGGGGTCAACATCACTTACAAGATCCTCTACAACGACGCCGTGGCCATGACCGGCGGCCAGCCCATCGACGGCGAACTGCGGGTCGACCAGCTCAGCCAGCAGGTCTTCGCAGAAGGCGTCAAACGCATCGCCCTGGTCACCGACGAACCCGAGAAGTACCCCACCCGCGCCACCTTCGCGCCCATCGTCACCTTCCACCACCGCCGCGAGCTGGACGCCGTGCAGCGCGAGCTGCGCGAGTTCAAGGGCGTCTCGGTGATCATCTACGACCAGACCTGCGCCACCGAGAAACGCCGCCGTCGCAAGCGCGGCAAGCTCGTCGACCCGGCCAAGCGTGCCTTCATCAACCCCGCCGTGTGCGAGGGTTGCGGCGACTGCAGCGTCAAGTCCAACTGCCTCTCCGTGCTGCCGCTGGAGACCGAGCTGGGGCGCAAGCGCGAGATCGACCAGAACGCCTGCAACAAGGACTTCTCCTGCCTCGAAGGCTTCTGCCCCAGCTTCGTCACCGTCCACGGCGGCGAGCTGCGCAAGCCCGAGGCGGTCGGCAGCGGCGCCCTGTTCGCCGTGCTGCCCGAGCCGCGCCAGCCGAGCCTCGAGCGCCCCTGGAACATCCTCCTGCCCGGCGTCGGTGGCAGTGGCGTGACCACCGTCGGCGCCCTGCTGGGCATGGCCGCCCACATCGAAGGCAAGGGCTGCAGCGTGCTCGACCAGGCCGGCCTGGCGCAGAAGTTCGGTCCGGTGATCACCCACATCCGCATCGCCGCCAGGCAGGACGACATCTACGCCGTGCGCATCGCCGCCGGCGAGACCGACCTGCTGCTCGGCTGCGACCTGGTGGTCGCCGCCAGCGAAGAGGCCCTGGCCAAGCTCAACGAGCGCATCGCCACCGCCGTGGTCAACAGCCACGAGGCCGCCACCGCCGAGTTCACCCGCAACCCGGACGCCCAGGTCCCCGGCCAGGCCATGCAACAGGCGCTGGTGGAGGCCGTCGGTGCCGACAAGACCCACTTCATCGACGCTACCCGCCTGGCCACCCGCCTGCTCGGCGACAGCATCGCCACCAACCTCTTCATGCTCGGCTACGCCTACCAGCGCGGGCTCGTGCCGGTTTCCGCCGAAGCCATCGAGAAGGCCATCCAGCTCAACGGCGTGGCGGTGAAGCTAAACTGCGAAGCCTTCCTCTGGGGTCGCCGCGCCGCCCACGACCTGGCGGCGGTGGAGAAGCTCGCCGCGCCGGAAGTGGCCGAAGCCAAGCCCTGCGAGAGCCTCGAGGAGATCATCCGCTTCCGCGTCGACTTCCTCACCGCTTACCAGGACGCCGGCTACGCCAAGCGCTACAGCGACCTGGTCGAGCGCGTGCGCCGGGTCGATGAAAGCGCCGGCAAGGAACTCACCGAAGCCGTCGCCCGCTACTACTTCAAGGTCCTCGCCTACAAGGACGAGTACGAAGTGGCGCGCCTCTACAGCGACGGCGAGTTCCGCAAGCGCCTGCGCGCCCAGTTCAGCGGCGACTACCGCCTGCAGTTCCACCTGGCGCCGTCCTGGCTGGCCAAGCGCGACCCCGCCACCGGGCAACCGCGCAAGCGCAGCTTCGGCCCGTGGATGCTCAAGGCCTTCGGCCTGCTGGCCACGTTCAGGTTCCTGCGTGGCAGCGCGCTGGATCCCTTCGCCTACAGCGAGGAACGGCGCCTGGAGCGCGAGCTGATCGTCCGCTACGAAGACAACGTCGAAGCCGTGCTCGCCCACCTGCGTGGCGACAACTACCGCGTCGCCGTGGCCATCGCCGAACTGCCGGAGCAGATCCGTGGCTACGGCCACGTCAAGGAGAAGACCCTGGCCAAGGTCCGCGAGCACGAGGCGCAACTGCGCGCCCAGCTGCTGGCTACCGAGATCAAGGTCGTGCGCCTGTTCGACTCCGCCGCCTGACACCTTCCCATCGCCGGCCTTCCCATGGGGGAAGGCCGGCGTTCACCCAGACAAACGCATGCAGAGGTAAACCATGTCCGTCTTCTCCCACGTCGAATTCGATGGCCACGAACAGGTCGTCTTCGGTCACGACAAGGCATCCGGCCTCAAGGCCATCATCGCCATCCACAACACCCACCTCGGCCCCGCCCTCGGTGGCTGCCGCATGTGGAACTACGCCAACGACGAGCAGGCCCTGCGTGACGTGCTGCGCCTGTCCCGCGGCATGACCTACAAGTCCGCCCTCGCCAACCTGCCCCTCGGCGGCGGCAAGGCCGTGATCATCGGCGACCCGCACACGGGCAAGAGCGAAACGCTGTTCCAGGCCATGGGGGACTTCGTCGACAGCCTCGGCGGGCGCTACATCACCGCCGCCGACTCCGGCACCGGCCCGGCCGAGATGCAGATCATGGCCGAGCGCAGCCGCCACGTGGCCGGCGCCAACCAGCGCGAAGCCTTCGATGGCGGCGTGCGCAGCGGCGACCCGTCGCCGTCCACCGCCTACGGGGTATTTATCGGCATCCAGGTGGCGGTCAAGCATCGCCTGCGCCGCGACGACCTCAAGGGCCTGCGCGTCGCCATCCAGGGCGTCGGCCAGGTCGGCTTTCACCTCGCCAGCCTGCTGCGCCAGGCCGGCGCCGAGCTGTGGGTGACCGACATCGTCGAAGCCAACGTGCGCCGTGCCGTCGAGCAACTGGGGGCCAAGGCCGTCGGGCAGCACGAGATCTATGGGCTGGACGTCGATGTCTTCGCGCCCTGCGCCATGGGCGGCATCATCAATCCGCAGAGCCTGGAAGCGCTGCGCGTGCCGATCATCGCCGGCGCCGCCAACAACCAGCTGGCCGACGCGCAACTGGCCGAGGAGCTAAAGCGCAACGGCTGCCTCTACGCGCCGGACTACGCCATCAACGCCGGCGGCATCATCGACGTCTACTTCGAGCGCAGCGGCGGCAGCGCGGCCGAGCTGAAGGCGCACATCGAAGGCATCGGCAACACCCTGCGGCAGATCTTCACCCGCGCCGACCAGGAAGGACGCACCACCACCGATGTCGCCGACCGCCTCGCCGAAGAGCGTTTCGGGCGCGTGTAAAGGCGCGTGGCTTCACGGGAATGTCGGCTCCGGCGAGCGTCATTCCCGTGAACGCGGACCCCGCCAGAAAAACTCAGATATCCAGGTACAGGCTGATCCCGTGGGGCTTGTAGCCCAGCGACTCATAGAAGCGATGGGCCGCCTCGCGGCTCTGCCCGCTGGACAGCACCAGCTTGTAGCAACCCCAGGCACGGCCGCGTTCGGCGGCCTTGTCCATCAGCGCCTGGCCGATGCCCAGGCCGCGCGCGTCCTTGTCCACCACCACGTCCTCGACGATCGCCGAGCGCGCGAAGTGGTGCGCCAGGTGCTCCACCAGGATCACCGTGCAGGTGCCCAGCAGGCGCCCGTCACGCTCCGCCACCACCACCTCGCGGCCACTGGGCAGCTCCGCGAGGCGCAAGGCCAGCAGCGCGTGGTCGGGCCGCGGCTCATCCTCGCCCAGCTGGTGCAGCAGGGCGGCCAGCGCCGGTGCATCCGCCGGGCTGGCGGCGCGCAGGGTCACGGTGGTGAAGGGGGAGTCGGGCAGGAGCTGCGGGAGTGGCTGGGGCATGGCGAAGATCCCTCTGATTTTTGCGGAAGTATGGTGCAGTGCCGTGGCAGTGGCATGACAAAACGCGCAAGCGCCGTTAACATGCCGCCCGTTCGCATCGACAGCCCGTCGTGCGTGCCGTCTCAGTAGCTCAATTGGATAGAGCATCCCCCTCCTAAGGGGAAGGTTGGTGGTTCGAGCCCACTCTGGGACACCATGAATACCGAAGCCCCGCACAGCGCAAGCTGGCGGGGCTTTTTCATGGCCGCAGGGCTCAGGCCTCGCCGCCGTCATTGGGCAAGGTCAGGTAGATCAGCACCGCCAGCAGGGTGATGAAGAAACGGAAGGCGTCCGGCACGCCGTTCCACTGCTCCGACATCCACATGCCGAACCATTCCCCGCCCACCGACATGAACGCCACCTGCCAGGTGAGGAAGCCCAGCGTCAGGCCGGCGACGGCCCAGCGCTTGGACGCGCGGAAACCGGCGGCATCGGCCTTGCGCGCCCGCAGCAGGTGCAGGCCGCCGACCCAGCAGAGCAGGGCGGTGGTGGTTTCCAGGGCGATGATGCCGAGGTAGCCGGCGTGGTGGACCCAGGGCGTCTCGATGGCGCGGTACATCAGCTGGTTGCCGGGGAAGGTGGTGTCCATGAGGAACACGTGGTGGACGAAGGCGAAGTTGGTGCCGTAGTCGGTGACGTTGTTGAAGGCCACCAGCGAGGCGAAGAAGGCCATGGCCAGCACCATGAGGGCTTTGGAAAGGCGGATCGTGATCATCGTAGTGTTTCCTGCAAATGGCGAACCGGATCGCGTGCGCAGCCGTCCCGCCCGGCACGCAGCGGGCAGGGCGAGGCCGGGCCGCGCGCGGCGACGGGCTCTGGTCGGGGTCGTATGCCTGGGCGGGCCAGGCGAAGGGGCGCATGGGGGCGCCGAGGTGCGGAGATCGGGACTGGAGGACCTGAGGCCGGCGCCGTACCGGGAAGCACGGCAACCCGGCTGGATGGAACGCCGCACGGGAAGGAGCGCGGATTCTCGATGCATCCGCATGCTGCGGTCAATCGATCGGGGGCGGTTCGGCTGAACGAAAGAACCATTGCCGCGAGGGCTGGTCTTGAGGATGCTGAGCGAAACTTTCCATGGTGCCCGGATGACGCCCGTTCCCGACCCCGCCAGCCGCTCCCTGCTCCTCGACAACGGCCTCGCCGTGCTGCTGCGCCACGTGCCCGGCGCGCAGCGGGCGGCGGCGGCGCTGCGGGTGGCCGCCGGCAGCCATGACGAGCCACGCGAATGGCCCGGGCTTGCGCATTTTCTCGAACACCTGCTGTTCCTCGGTGGCGTGCGCTACCCCGACCAGCAGCGGCTCATGCCCTTCGTCCAGGCTTGCGGCGGGCGCCTCAATGCCAGCACCCTGGCCCGCCACACCGACTTCTTCTTCGAGCTGCCGCCCGCGCGCCTGGAGGCCGGCCTGGCGCGGCTCGTGGACATGCTCGGCACGCCGCAACTGGCGATCGACGCGCAGCTGCGCGAGCGCGAGGTGCTGCAGGCCGAGTACCTGGCGCGCGCCCGCGACACCTGGACCCTGGCCCAGTCCGCGCTCGCGGCGGCGCTGGCGCCGGGGCACCCGCTGGCCGACTTCCATGCCGGCGACCGCGACAGCCTGGCGGTGGAGGACCCGGCGTTCCAGGCCGGACTGGCCGCCTTCCACCAGGCCCACTACCAGGGCGCGCGCATGCGCCTGGTGCTGCTCGGGCCTCAATCACTGGACGAGCTCGCGGGGCTCGCGCAGCGCCTCGCGGGTTCGCTGCCCGGCGGTGCGCCTGCCGCCCCGCCCCCGGCGCCCGCATTGCTGCCGCTGGTCAGCCACAGCCTGCGCATGTGCCTGCCCGGCGCGGCGCGCAGCTGGCTGGCTTTCGCCCTGGAGGGCCAGCCGGCCGCCTTGCCCCAGGCGCTGGAGGTGCTGCGCGAACTGCTGCAGGACGAGGCCGAGGGCAGCCTGCAGGCCTGGCTCGTCGAGCAGGGCCTGTGCGATGGATTGCAACTGCTCGTGCCCCATCTCGACCAGGGCCAGGCGCTGCTGGTGCTGGACCTGGCCCTCGCCGACGCCCGTCCTGAAAGCCGCGCGCGCCTGGAAGCGGCGCTGTTCCACTGGCTGGCGGCCCTGCGCGAGCAGGAGCCCTGGCGCGACCTCCTGGCCCGCCACCAGGCCAGTGCCGGCCATGCCCGTCCGGCGCCGCTGGAACAGGCGCGCAGCCTGCTGGAGCGTGGCTGGGACCCGCCAGCGCCGCTGGATGCGCGCGATTTCGCCCGCCTGCTCGCGCAGCTCACGCCGCCCCGGCTGATCCGCCTGTTCGCCAGCGAGGCGGCGGTCGCCGGCCGCGTGCAGGTGGCCGGCTTCCCTCTAGAGCTGGAAGAGGAGAACATCCCCCCCTGGCCGGCCATCGACGTCCGCTGGCGCTTCGCCGGTGCGCCCATGTTCAGCCCGTTCCAGGGCCCGGCTGCACGGGCGGCAGCAGATGACGTGCCGCTATTGCACCACTGGGGCGAGCCCGATCGCGCGGCGCTGTTCCTGCGCTGGCGCCTGCCGGCCGAGCCTGTCGACGGCGGCTTCTACCAGGCCTTGCAGCGTGCGTTGCGGGCGACCCAGAGCCGTGCCCAGCAGCAGGGCGTCGCCATCGATTTCAGCGAACAGGGCCGCGACTGGCGGCTGAGCCTGCGCGGTGCCGCCGGATTGCTGCCGCCGGTGCTCGACGCGGTACTCAAGACCCTGTTCGAACCGCCCCTGGCCGCCTGTGAACAGGGGCGGCGCCTGCACCGCGCCTGGCTCAACCGCGAGGCCGGCGAGCTGCCGATCCGCCAGTTGTTGCGCGGGTTACCGGATCGCCTGGATGCCGTCGCGCAGCCCCGTCCGGATGACGAGCCGGTCTCCCCCGCACGCCTGGGCCACTTCTGGGCGCGCACCGCCTGGGAGGTCATGGCGGTGGGCCTCGACGAGCACCCGCGCCAGGTCCTGGCCGGCGTCTTGCGCGGTGTGCCCGGGCGGCGCCTCGACGGCCATGCCCCGGCGGCCCCCATCGCCACGCGGCGTTGGTACCCGGTGGCGGTGCAGGGCGATGCCGCCCTGCTGCTGTTCTGCCCGCTGCCCGATCGCCAGGCGCAGACCGAAGCCACCTGGCAGTGGCTGGCGCGCTGCCTGGAGGCGGGCTTCTACCAGCGCCTGCGCAGCGAATTGCAGCTGGGCTACGCCGTGTTCTCCGGCTTCCGCCTGATCAACGGCCGCGCCGGCCTGCTGTTCGGCGTGCAGTCGCCCAGCGCCACCGTGGCGCAGGTCCTCGGGCACATCGAGGCGTTCCTCGCCGGCCTGGACGAGGCGCTGAAGGACGGCGAGGCCCCGCGCCAGGCCCTGCTGGCACAGCTGCGCAGCGGCGACGAGGACGCGGCCGAGCGTGCCTGGAACCTGCACCTGGCCGGACGCGCCCCCGACTGGCCCGACCGCGTCGCCGATGCCCTCGAACAGGCCGGCCGCGATGACCTGCTCGCCGCCCTGGAGGCCCTGCAGCAGGCCCGTGGCGGCTGGCTGGCGCTCGCCAACGCTGCGCGCCCCGACTCGCGCTGGCACTGATACCTCCTCCTTTCGCGCCCTCGCCACAGCCTCCCAATCCCCTACCAAGGCAGCGGTACGACCCCCTTCCCAGGTCGTGCCGCCTGCCTCGTCCGTCCGTTGCGACTTGCGCCCCGCTACTGCCGAGGGGGGCGGCCCGCATCTTCCCGCCAAGGTCGTACAGGGCCCGCCAAAGCATCGGCGAAACAGCGCCAAGGCCGCATATGGCGGGCGTTCCGGCGTTTCGATAATCGCCTCCGTCACGGCTCGAGCGAGTCGTCCCACCCAGCGGAGAGCGCCATGTACAACAACAAGAACGTCACCATCGGATTCCTGCCCCTCGCCCTCACCACCGGCCTGGCCCTGGCCGTCATGGAACAGGCCAAGGCCGAGATCGTCCTCTACGACAAGGACGACACCACCTTCTCCACCGACGGCTACGTCAACGCCTTCTACGTCAACAGCGACGTCGACCGCGAAGGCGAGCAGTTCGACCGTCGCCAGTCGCGGGTGAAGATGGGCTTTTTGCCCAACTGGATCGGCTTCAACATGGGCAAGCAGGTGGATGACCTCAAGCTCGGTGCCCGCGCCTCCTTCTGGGTGACCATCAACGACAGCGAGACCAACGGCACCGACACCGCCATCGACGTCCGCCAGTTCTACGGCACCGTCGGCAGCGACTGGGGCGAGGTGCTGGTGGGCAAGGACTTCGGCCTGTTCGCCCGCTCCAACATCCTCCTCGACGAGATGCTCGCCGGCTACGGCCAGGTCAGCGACACCCTCGGCCTGGTGGACGGCGGCGGCGTCTCCTTCGGCAACATCGGCAGCGGCTACCCCTATCCGTTCCCCACCTCGCAGATCACCTACCGCAGCCCCAAGAGCGACGGCCTGCGCCTGGCGGTCGGCATCATGGACCCGGTGGACACCAACGACGACAGCCCCACCGGCAAGGCCTACCAGGAGAACCCGCGCTTCGAATCCGAACTCACCTACGAGTTCGAACTGGGCGGCGCGCAGATCTACTCCTGGCTCAACGGCGGCTACCAGACCTCGGACAACACCGACCCGGCGGTCGACAGCGTCACCTCCAAGGGCCTGGGCTACGGCGTGCAGGCGAAGATGGGCGCCTTCTCGGTGGTCGCCTCCGGCTTCCAGGCCAAGGGCATCAACCCCTTCTTCACCAACAACGCCGGCGAGGCGACCCTGCGTGAAGTCGACAGCGACGGCTACCTGCTGCAGGGCTCCTACCGCTTCGGCAAGAACCGCCTGGCGCTGTCCTACGGCAAGACCAAGGACGACGGCAACGGCGCGGTGAACACCGGTGCCGACTACGAGACCCGCGGCATCGCCCTGTTCCACGACGTCAACGACAACCTCAAGCTGGTCGCCGAATACAACCAGTTCGAGATCGACGGCCACGCCGGCTCCGCACAGAACGAAGACACCGACACCGTCGCCCTCGGCGTGGTGCTCAACTGGTAACGCTCCACCCCGTCTTGCTCCCTTGTGTTTGGCGGGAAGGCGCATGCCTCCCGCCTTTTTTGCGTCTTGTGGGGAGCGGTTTCGCCAATGAATTCGCTCCTGCCCTGGCGGGCAGCAGAAAGCGTCATGCCACCGATGGACGCGACCGCTGCGTAGGGTGGAGGTCGCTTTTTACCTCCACCAGGCGGAGCCGGGCCGTGGCACCTCCTGATGCCTGATGCACCTCCGAAGGCGCCCACCCTGCGAAGAGCTCGCAGCCCCGCGTAGGGTGTGCCGCGCGCACCTCGAAGATCCCGCGCACACCCATCCAGGGCCGAATGAGTGCGGCCGGGCCGCTCCCCGAGGCCGAACGCAATCGTCAGTGCTGCCTCATCCCTTCGGACGAGCCCGCCGCTACCCAAGAAGGATGGGGCGGCCCCGGACCGCTCCGTAGAATCCCCAGCAACTGCAGGCCCATTCGCGAGGCGCACCATGCAACAGCATCAGGACGAGGGCGTGGTCACCGCCATGTCCAGCGCCACCGACGCCGAGGCCGTGGCCCAGGACCTGGCGCGCCAGCTGATCCACCCGCACCTGGGCTTCGTGCTGTTCTTCTGCTCGGCGGAATACGACCTGCCGGCCCTGGGCGCGGCGCTGGAGCAGTATTTCGGCGGCATCGAGCTGGTGGGCTGCACCAGCGCCGGCGAAATCACCCCCAATGGCTACGGGCGCGGCTGCGTCAGCGCGGTGGGCTTCGACTACCGCAGCTTCTCCATCGGCAGCGCGCTGATCGACGAGATGGAGCGTTTCAGCCTGATCGACGCCCAGCAACTGGTGGAACGCCTGGTCAGTGACTGCCGCAGCAACTCCCTGGCGCCGATCAAGGACCACAGCTTCGCCCTGACCCTGCTGGACGGCCTCTCCAGCCGCGAGGAAGTGGTGCTCGCCGCCCTCGGCGCCGCCTTCGGCAGCATCCCGCACTTCGGCGGCTCGGCCGGTGACGACAACCACCTGACCCACACCCACGTCTACCACGGTGGTCAGTTCCACACCGGCGCGGCGGTGGTGGTGCTGGTCAACACCCAGCTGGATTTCGAGGTCTTCAGCACCCACCACATCCTGCCCAGCGACGAGAAGCTGGTGGTCACCCGCGCCGACAGCGCCAGCCGCCGCGTCTTCGAACTCAATGCCGAGCCCGCCGCCCAGGAGTACGCCCAGTGGATCGGCGTGCCGCTGGAGGCCCTGGACCACCGCCTGTTCGCCGCCCACCCGCTGGCCGTGCGGGTCAACGACCAGTACTACGTGCGCTCCATCCAGCGGGTCAACGACGACCTCAGCCTCAGCTTCTACTGCGCCGTGGAGAACGGCATCGTCCTCACCGGCATGCGCCCGGGGCCGCTTTTGCCCAACCTGCAGGCCCTGTTCCAGCGCCTGGAGCAGCGCCTCGGCCCGCCGCTGCTGACCATCGGCTGCGACTGCTTCCTGCGCCGCCTGGAAATCGAGAGCGATGGCGGCGTCGAGCAGACCGGCGAATTCCTCCGTCGCCAGCGCGTGATCGGCTTCAACACCTACGGGGAACAGTTCAATGGCATGCACATCAACCAGACCTTCACCGGTGTCGCCATCGGACGCCGCCCAGGCGATGCAGGTCGCTGACTACGAAGCGCGCATCGCCCGGCTGGAGGGCGAAAACCACAAGCTCAAGCGCATCAACGCCGCGCTGATCGAGCGGGTCGAATCCAGCGCCGCCCGCCGCGACGACGCCTACGCCGCCTTCCAGCACTCGGTGGTGCTGGCCGAGCAGGTGCGCGAGCGCACCGACGCGCTGAATCAGGCGATGTCCGAACTCAAGGCCAGCAACCAGCTGCTCAGCGACGCCCGGCTGCGCGCCGAGACGGCCCACCAGCACCTGGTGGACGCCATCGAAAGCATTTCCGACGCCTTCGTGCTGTTCGACAGGGAGCAGCGTATCGTCCTGTTCAACAGTCGCTTCAAGTCCTTCTGGGCCAACAGCCGCGCGCGCATCATCAGCGGCACCCGGCTCTCGGAGATCAAGCGCCTGGCCGAAAGCACCGGGCTGATCGTCGAAGAGCAGCGCAGCAGCGACAACGAGCACAGCCTCTACCGCCTGCAGGACGGGCGCTGGGTGCAGGTCAGCGAACGGCCCACCCGCGAGGGCGGGCTGGTGATCCTCTACACCGACATCACCGACCTGAAGATCAGCGAAACCATGCGCCGCGAGCAGGCCCTGGCGCAGAAATCGCGCCTGCTGCAGCGCGCCGTGGACAACCTGTCCCAGGGCATGGCCATGGTCGGCGCCGAAGGCACCCTGGAGCTGTGGAACCACCGCTTCCTCGAGCTCTGCGGGCTGGCGCCGATCCAGGCGCACCGGTCCTTCGCCGAAGTCATGGCCGACAGCGAGCTGGCGCTGCTCACCCCGCAGACCCGCGACGCCAACGGCCGCCCCGTGCGCGAGCTGGAACAGCGCCTGTTCGACGGCCGCATGCTCGAAGTGCGCACCCACGCGCTGCCCACCGGCGGCTTCGTCAACACCTTCACCGACATCACCGAGCGCTACCGCCACGCCGAGGCACTGGCCGAGAGCGAACGCTGGATCCGCCTGATCACCGACCACGTGCCGGCGCTGATCGCCTACCTCAACGCCGAGCTGGTCTACGAGTTCACCAACAAGGTCTACGAGGAGTGGTACCGCTGGCCGCGCGGCGGCATGCTCGGCCAGCGCCTGCGCGAGGTGCACAGCGAGGAACACTGGCGGCGCCTGGAGCCCTATGTGGAGCGGGCGCTCTCCGGCGAAAGCGTCACCTTCGAAGTGGCCGAGACCAACCTCAACGGCCAGGAGCGCTACATGCTGCGCTCCTACGTGCCCAACCGCCTGGCAAGCGGCGAGGTGGTCGGCATCTTCGTGCTGATCCGCGACATCACCGAGCGCCGGCGCACGGCCGAGGCCCTGCACCTGGCCTACCAGAACCTGGAGCAGCGGGTGCGCGAACGCACCGCCGAACTCACCCAGCTCAACGAGCAACTGCTGCGCGAGATCGGCGAGCGCAGCCAGGTGGAACTGCGCCTGCGCGAGGCCAAGCGCGAGGCCGAGCAGGCCAACCTGTCGAAGACCAAGTTCCTCGCTGCCGTCAGCCACGACCTGCTGCAACCCCTGAACGCCGCCCGGCTGTTCACCAGCGCCCTGCAGGAGCAGCGCGAGCAGGCGGTGAGCACGGCGCTGGTGCGCAACATCAGCAACTCGCTGGATGACGTGGAAAGCCTGCTGGGCACCCTGGTGGACATCTCCAAGCTCGACGCCGGTGTGATCAAGCCCGACATCGCGCCCTTCGCCGTCAGCGAGCTGCTCGACAACCTCGCCGTGGAATTCCGCCAGGCGGCCGCCAGCGAGGGGCTGAGCCTGCACTTCGTGCCCAGCTCGGCGCTGGTGCGCAGCGACATCCAGCTGCTGGCGCGCATCCTGCGCAACCTGCTCAGCAACGCCATCCGCTACACCCCCAGCGGCCGCGTGCTGCTGGGCTGCCGGCGGCACCGGCAAAGCCTGTCGATCGAGGTCTGGGACAGCGGCATCGGCATCGCCGACGACAAGCTCAAGGAGATCTTCCAGGAGTTCAAGCGCGGCGACTCGCAGCGGCCCAAGCAGGACCGGGGCCTGGGTCTGGGCCTGGCCATCGTCGACAAGATCGCCGGCATGCTCGGCCACCGCATCCAGGTGCGCTCGCGCCTCGGCCAGGGCTCACGCTTCTGCGTCGAGGTGCCCCTGGCCAAGCGCGCACCCAAGGCGCGGGTGGAAGCGAGCACCCCCGAAATGCTCGTGGAGCGCCTGCGTGGCTCGCGGGTGTGGGTGCTGGACAACGACGCGGCCATCTGCGCCGGCATGCGCACCCTGCTCGAAGGCTGGGGCTGCCAGGTGGTCACCGCGCTCTCGGAAGAAGACCTCGCCCGCCAGGTGGACAACTACCACGCCGACGCCGACCTGCTGATCGCCGACTACCACCTCGACAACGGCCACAACGGCGTCGACGCCGTCGCCAGCATCAACGCCCGCCGCGGCACCGCCTTGCCCGCCCTGATGATCACCGCCAACTACAGCAACGAACTGCGCCAGCAGATGCGCGAACTCGGCCACACCCTGATGCACAAACCCGTCCGCCCGATGAAGCTCAAGGCCGCGATGAACCACCTGATCGAGCGGGGTGGGTGAGGGGCACACTGCCAACCCTCGCGCGTCGATCCGCTCTTGTAGGGTGTGCTGCGCGCACCGATCCCGCGCTGGGCCTGTCCGGCGCACACCCACAGCCTCCTGCTGCCCTGACCATCGAGGTGCGTACGGCACATCCTACGGCCGAGCATCGGGCCGATCCCGCGCATCAATCTGCTCTTGTAGGGTGTGCTGCGCGCACCGATTCCGCGCTCGGCCTGTCCGGCGATCTCCGAAAGGCTCCGTGCCGATCCGACCTTCTGAGGTGCGCACGGCACACCCTACGACCGAGCCGCGTGCATCGGGCCGATCCCGCGCATCCATCTGCTCTTGTAGGGTGTGCTGCGCGCACCGATCCCGCGCTCGGCACGTCCGGCGATCTCCGACAGGCTCCGTGCCGATCCGACCTTTTGAGGTGCGCACGGCACACCCTACGACGCTAGCCGCGAGCATCGGGCCGATCCCGCGCATCCATCTGCTCTTGTAGGGTGTGCTGCGCGCACCGATCCCGCGCTCGGCCTGTCCGGCGATCTCCGAAAGGCTCCGTGCTACTCGCCAAAATCCCCATCCTGCTCTCCGGCATCTCCCCAACCCGTCGGGTAGAGGCCTTCGCGCACCAGGCGGTGGAAGCTGGACCAGGGCCAGTCGGCCACCCGGGTGACCAGGCCGTGCTTCACCGGGTTCCAGTGCAGGTAATCCATATGCCGTCGGTAGTCGTCCGCATCGCGTATGCCGTGTTCCCAGAAGCGTCGTTGCCAGAACCCGGACTCACGTCGTGCGACCCGGCTATTCGAAGTGGGTGGCAGGTGAACCGATTGGCTGACCTTGCGCTTGATGATCGACCAGCGCCGCGCGAAGTCGGTATCACCGGGCGGCAGCTCCCAGAGGCAATGCAGGTGATCCGGCAGCAGCACCCAGCCGTGGATGCGGAACGGCTGTTCGAGCCGCACCGCCTGGATCGCATTGCGCAACGCGTGGCGTACCGAGGGCTCGGTCAGGAGCGGCCGGCGCTTTGCGGTGACGAGTGTGAAGAAGTAGTACGAGCCGGCTCGCTGCGAGCGGAGGTAGCGCGACATTCCCGGGATTCCCTGCAAGCGTCGAAGCTCGGCAGGGTAGGGCGGCGCGGGGCGCGGTGGGGCGCGCCGGCCCGGGTGAAAGCTCCGGCTGCGCTGTCGGCCGGACGACCCCTAGCGCCGCAAGTACGCCGCGAAGTCGATATCCCCCGCGCAGAGGATCGCCTGCACGCGGTTGTGCACGTTGAGCTTGCGCAGGATAGCGGAGACGTGGGCCTTGACCGTGGTTTCGGCGATGTCGAGGTTGTAGGCGATCTGCTTGTTCGACTCGCCCTTGGTCATGCGCTCGAGCACCAGCAGTTGCTTGCGGGTCAGCGCCTGGAGCAGTTCCGGGGGGATGCCGTGCTCGTCCTGGTGGTTGCGCCGGGGCGAGCTCTTCTGGGTGCGGATGATGTCCGAGGGCAGGTAGACGTTGCCGTTGAGGATCTGCTCGATGGCCTCGGTCATCTGCGCCCGTGGCGAGGACTTGGTGATGAAACCCACCGCGCCGTAGGTGATCGCCTGCAGGACGATCTGCTTGTCCTGCTCGGCGGAGACGATCACCACCGGGATGGTCGGCGCCTCGTTGCGCAGGTTGATCAGGCCGTTGAGGCCGTGCATGCCGGGCATGTTCAGGTCGAGCAGGATGAGGTCGAGGTCGTCGTGTTCCTGGGTCAAGCCCAGGGCGCTGTCGAGGTCGGCGGTCTCCATCACTTCGCTGTCGGGGAAGCCGTCGCTGATGACGTTGTGGATGGCCTCGCGGAACAGGGGGTGATCGTCGGCGATCAGGATCTTGTACATGGCCATTCACCTCATTGTTCTGATTATGGAGGGGCTGTCGGGCGCGGATTCAGGGCAGGGGCACGGGCTCGGCGGGTTGCAGCGGCAGGCCGGCCTGTTCCCAGGCGTCGATGCCGTCACGGTACCAGTAGAGATTGCGGTAGCCCAGCGCGTGCGCACGCCGTTGCGCGTTCCAGCTCAACCAGCAGTCGGAACGGCAGTAGAAGACCAGCGGCCACTGCAGGTCACCCTGGCTGGCCTTGCGCAGGTTGTCGGCGAAGTAGGCCAGCCAGCGGGCATCCAGCTCGCCGTTGCCGGTGTTGGCCAGCCACAGGCTGCCGGGCAGGTTGGCGTGGGGTTCGTCGGCGATGAAGCGGCCTTCGAGGAACTGGCGGCGGTAGACGTCGATGAGCTTCGTGCGCGGGTCGCGTGCCAGCAGCTCGCGCAGGCCGGGGGTGTCGAGGGTGCGGGCGTGGTCGGCCTCGGCGGGCGTGGGGCTGCGGTAGCGGTCGGTGCGGTAGCCGTCGGCGGAGAACAGCGATGGCTCGGCGTCGGCCCGGACGGCGGCCGGGAACAGGAGGGGCAGGCACAGCAGTGAGGCGATGAGGACTCGCATGGCAGGCATCTCTTTATTCTTATGGCCCGCATTACAAGCCAGCCGCGCGCCTTTGGAAATCCTACGTTGGAGAGGGAAACCCGTACCAAAGTAGTAGTTTCCCCGCCTCAGCCGGCCCGGCGCAGCGCCGCGTGCTGTGGGTTGAAGCTGACCACCGCCGCCACCGCGAAGACCAGCGTCAGTCCCAGGCAGACGCCCAGGGCCAGCGGATTGAGCCGCTCGTAAAGAGCGAAGCGCACCAGCTCCACCGCGTGGCTGAAGGGGTTGGCCGCGCACAGCCAGTACAGCCACTCGCTGGCCTCGCGCATTTTCCACAAGGGGTAGAGCGCCGAGGAGAGGAAGAACAGCGGGAAGATCACGAAATTCATCACCCCGGCGAAGTTCTCCAGCTGGCGGATGAAGTTCGACAGCAGGAGCCCCAGGGCACTGAGCAGCAGCGCCGCCAGCAGCAGCGCGGGCAGGGCGGCGAGCAGGCCCCAGGCCGGTGGCTGCACGCCGTAGAGCCAGGCGATGGCGAGGAAGGCATACACCTGCAGCAGCGACACCAGCGCCGTGGCCAGCAGCTTGGCACCCAGCAGGAAGGGGCGCGGCAGGGGGCTGGTGAGCAATACGCGCATGCTGCCCATCTCGCGGTCGTAGACCATCGACAGCGAGCCCTGCATGCCGTTGAACAGCAGGATCATGCAGGCCAGCCCCGGGACGATGTAGGTCTCGTAGGTGATGTAGGTGGCGTACGGGTCGATGATGGCGATGCCCAGCGCCGCGCGGAACCCGGCGGCGAACACCAGCAGCCACAGCAGCGGCCGCACCAGGGCGCTGAGAAAGCGTGAGCGCTGCAGCACGAAGCGCAACCATTCGCGCCCGACGATGCCGCGCAGGCACTGCCAGTAGGCATTGGCGTTCATGCCCGCGCCCTCGGCCGGGTGAGCTCGCCGAAGGCACCGGCCAGGCCGCAGCCATGCGCCGCACTCAGCTCGCCGGCGGTGCCCGAGGCCACCAGGCGGCCCTGGTCGAGCACCAGCAGGGCGTCCTCGCCGCGTACTTCGTCCAGCAGGTGGGTGGTCCACAGCACGCTCAGGCCTTCGTCGTCGCACAGCTGGCGCACGTGGTGGTTGAGGGCCTGGCGGCTGGCCGGGTCGAGGCCGACGCTGGCCTCGTCGAGCAGCAGCAGGCGAGGGCGGTGGAGCAGGGCACGGGCGATCTCCACGCGCCGGCGGTGGCCGCCGTTGAGGGCACGCACGCTGTCGCGGCGGCGTTCGCCCAGGCCCTGGCGCGCCAGCTCCTGGTCGATGCGCGCTGCTGCCAGCTGGCGCGGCATGCCGTGCAGGGCGGCGTGGTAGCGCAGGTTCTGCTCCACCGAGAGGTCGAGGTCCAGGGTGCTCTGCTGGAACACCACGCCGAGCTGGCGCAGGGCCAGGCGCGGCTGCCGGCGCAGGGAGTGGCCGGCGACGCGGATGTCGCCGCGCTGCAGGTCGTAGAGGCGGCTGAGCAGCGCCACCAGGGTGGACTTGCCGGCGCCGTTGGGCCCCAGCAGCGCGGTGAAGCGGCCCGGCTCCAGGGCGAAGCTCACGCCGTCCAGCGCGCGCCGCGGGCCGTAGTCGAAGCCCAGGCCTTCCACGTCCAGGGCGTTCATGGGGCGACCACCACGCCCCAGGGGTAGCGGCCGACCTTGATCGACCGGGTCACCTTGAGGCTGTCGACGTCGATCACCGAGACGTCGCCGCTGATGCCGTTTGTGGCCAGCAGGGTCTTCTCGTCGGGGCTGAAGGCCAGGTGCCAGACGCGCCGGCCCACCAGCAGGTAGTCGAGCACCTCCAGGGTCCTGGCATCCACCACCGCCACATGGTTGGCCGGGCCCAGGGCGACGAAGGCGTAGCGGCCGTCGCGGGTCAGCTTGACCCCCACCGGTTGCACCTTGTCCGGGTGCACGCCCTTGATCTGGAAGCGCAGGGTCTTCTGGATGCTGCGCGTGGCCACGTCGACCACGGTGACGGTGCCGCCGATCTCCGCCGAGGCCCACAGGCGCTTGCCATCGTGGTCGAACTCCACGTGGCGCGGGCGCTGGTCCACCAGGGTGTTGTCCACCAGCGTCTGGGTCGAGGTGTCGATCCAGTGCAGCATGTTGGTGGTCTCGCTGGTGTTGATCGCCCACTTGCCGTCCGGGCTCACCGCCATGCCCTCGGGCTCCACGCCGACGTCGATCTGCGCCAGCACCTGGCTGCTCTGGGTGTCGACCACCGTGACCAGCGCATCGTCCTCGTTGGAGATGTACAGCCAGCGGTCGTTGGGGTGCAGGGCGAACTGCTCGGGGTCGGCGCCGGAGGGCAGCTCCTTGATGATCTGCCGCGTGGCCAGGTCCATCACCTGCACGGTGTCCGAATCGCTGGCGCAGATGTACAGCAGCCTGTTGTCGCTGGACAGCGCCAGGCCGCGCGGGCGCTTGCCCACCGGCAGGCTGGCGGTGACCGTCAGCGTGTCCATGTCGATCACGCTGATGGCGTTGTCCTTCTCGTTGGACACATAAGCGGTGGCGGCGAAGGTGGCGCCGCTGGCCAGCAGCAGCGCGACGCCGAGCAGTGTAAGGGGGAGGCGGGGCATGGCGGGGTCCTTGTTCTTGGCGTTCATGGCGTGGCTTCCAGGGCAGCCTCGGCCAGGCGGCAGCGGCTCTCCGGCGCGTCGTGGCCGAGGGTGTCGAGTTCGCTGAAGGGGTGGAGGAAACCGTCCTGGGGCGAGGTGCTGATCAGCGCGCGTGGCTGGATCAGCTCGATGGGCTGGCGCAACTGGCCGTCCCAGGGCCGGTAGCTCAGCTTGCGGCCCTTGAAGCCGTCCAGGGGCAGGTCCGGCGACAGCTCCAGGGTGCGGATCGCGGCGGCGTCGGTGGCGCCCAGGCGGGTCACCGCGCTGGCGATGCTGCGCACGGCCACCCAGGCGGCGAAGTCGCGGTCGTTCATCCAGCGCCCGGTGAGGGCCTCGAAGCGCTTCTGCAATTGCGCCGCGCCGTAGGTTTCCACCGTCTTGTGCCAGCCCGTGGGCACCAGGCCCTGGGTGCCGGCCACCGGGCGCGGCAGCCAGGTGTTGTAGGGCAGGTATTCGCCGAAGTCGCCGCGCTCGTCGGCCACCAGTACGCCGTCATAGTCGTCGGCCTGGGTGAACAGCGGCATGTCGGCCTGGGCGCTGCGGCGCTGCTCGTTGTCGAAGGTCCAGGGCTTCTCGCCGATGATCTTCAGGCCGAAGCGCCCGGCGGCGCGGCGCAGGGCGGCGGCGTAGGCCTGGTCCTCGGGGCGCTGGCCGACCACCAGCAGCCAGCGCTTCCACTGGCGCAGGGCGAGGAACTGCACCAGGGCGTCGGCGAGCATGGCGCGGCTGGGCAGGCTGTGCAGCACGTTGGGCAGGCAGGCGTCGGTGCGCAGCGCGTCGTCGGCGGCGCCGGCGTTGAACAGCAGGCTGTCCGGCAGCGCCGCCGACAGCTGGCGCAGCAGTGGCGCCGGTGCGTTGACCACGAACAGGCGCAGGCCCTCGGCATGTTGCTGGCGGGCGGCCTCCAGCAGCCCGGCTTCGGTCTCGGCGTTGGCCGCCAGCAACTGGTAGCGCTGCTTGAGGAAGCGCCCGGTGCTGTTGTTGTCGGTGGTCGCCAGCTCGGCGCCGCGCAGGCCGGCGTCGCGGGGCTCGGGGATGACGTTGGAGAGCAGCGGCCCCGGGTCGGGGCTGTAGCCGAGATAGCCGATGCGCACCTCCAGCGGCTGGCGCGCCTCGGCGGCGACGGCGTGGTTGGCCAGCAGCGCGGCGGCGGCCAGGGCCAGCAGGTAGGTCAGGGCATAGGGCGCAAGGTGACGCATGGCGGGGGCTCCCGTTCTTGTAGCGCCAGCCTAGGGCCGCCCCGAGCCCTGGGAAATATGCAGAAAGTAGCGCCGGGGCAGTACCAAGGTAGTAACCCGGCCGCCCGCCCCAGGCCCTAGCATGGAGGCACAAGAACGAGACCGGGAGGCCCGGCCATGCGTGTGCTCAAGACCCTGCTGCTGCCCGTGCTGCTGATCCTCAGCCTGATCGGCGTGGATGGCTTTCGCCCATCCCCCTCCCCGCGACCGGCGGCTGCGACAGGCGCCGGGCGATGAGCACCCTCGGCCGCATCAACCTGCTGGTGGTGCTGTTCTTCGCCGCGGTGACCCTGGTCTGCACCGGGGTGCTGCTGCGCCAGGCCAGCCAGGACGTGCAACGCGAGATGATCGCCGCGCGCGCGGTGGTCGAGTACCTGCACGAGGCCGCCCGGCGCGACCCCAGGGCGCTGGAGTCGGCGCTGGCGCGGGGCCTGCGCCATGTGCGCATCCACTGGCAGGGCGAGACGCCCCCGCAACCGCGCGGCCTGGACGCCTGGCTCGGTGCGCGGCTGTTCCCGCCCGCCGAGCAGTACGGCGAGCCGCTGCAGCTGGACGATGGCCGCCGTGTGCTGATCAGCGTCGACCCGGCGGACGAGATGGACGAAGTCGAGGATTCCCTCATCCAGCTGCTGGTGCTGTTCGGCCTGGCCCTGGGCCTCAGCCTGCTGGCCATCCGCGTCGCGGTACGCCGGGGCCTGCGGGTGCTGGACGAACTGCGCGCCGGCTTCGACGAGATCGCCCGTGGCCGCCTGGCGGTGCGCCTTGACCAGCATTCGCTGCACGAGGCACGCCTGCTGGCCGGCCACTTCAACGAGATGGCCAGCACCCTGGAGCAGGTGCGCAACGACAACGCCGAACTGACCCGCGCCCTGCTGGCGCTGCAGGAGCACGAGCGCAAGCACCTGGCCCTCGCCCTGCACGACGACATCGGCCAGTACCTCGCCGGCATCCGCGCGCAACTGCTGCTGTTGCGCTCCATGACCGGCCAGGCGCCGGGCGCCGGTGCCACCCTGCGCAGCCTGGAGGACAACTGCCAGCGCATGCAGGACAGCTTCCGCGCGCTGGTGCGCGACCTCTATCCGGTGGTCCTGGAGCGCCTGCAACTGGGCGAGGCCGTCGCGCTGCTCACCGAGCAGTGGCGCAGCGCCCAGGGCGTCGACTGCACCTTGCACCTGGGCGAGGACCTGCCGGTGCTGCCCGCCGCCGACCAGGCCCATCTCTACCGCCTGTTGCAGGAAGCCTTGACCAACGTCGCCCGCCACGCCGACGCCAGTGCGGTGAGCGTGCGCCTGGAGCGCCGTGGCCGGCGCCTGCGCCTGCTGGTGGGCGACAACGGCCGGGGCGCCGTGCAGCCGCCACGGCCCGGCATCGGCCTGCGTTCCATGCTGGAGCGGGCGCGCTGCCTGGGCGGCGACCTGCGCCTGCGCACCCGTGCCGGCAGTGGCTGGCTGGTACGCCTGAGCATTCCCCTGGGCGAAGCCTGAACAACCTGGAGAACCTGCGATGAAGATCCTGCTGGTGGACGACCATTCCGTGGTGCGCCAGGGCTACGCCAGCCTGCTGCGCGGCCTGCTGCCCGAGGTGGAGGTGAGCGAGGCGGCCAGCGGCGAGCAGGCCCTGCAACTGGTGCAGGACAGCATCCCCAACCTGGTGGTGATGGACCTCTCGCTGCCGGGCATCAGCGGCCTGGAGACCACCCGCCGGCTGCGCCAGCGCCTGCCGCAGCTGCGCGTGCTGTTCTTCAGCATGCACGACGAGCTGCCCCTGGTACGCCAGGCCCTGGACGCCGGTGCCGCCGGCTACATCACCAAGAACTCCGCGCCCGAGGTGCTGGTGGAAGCGGTGCGGCGCATCCTCGCCGGGCACGCCTACATCGAGCAGCCCCTGGCCACCCAGCTCGCCTGCCACCCGGCGCACCAGGCCGGCGACCCGCGTCTTTCCGGCATGACCCAGCGCGAGCTGGAGATCTTCACCATGCTCGCCCGCGGCATGCCCGCACGCAGCATCGCCGAGCACCTGTGCATCAGCGCCAAGACGGTGTCCAACTACCTGACGATGCTGAAGAACAAGCTGCAGGTCAGCTCCCAGGCGGAACTGGTGCACCTGGCCATCGATACCGGGGTGTTGCGGGTGGGGTGAGGGGGCAGGGCGCCCTGCAGTTTCACCGGTGTAGGGGCGAATTCATCGGCTCTGGGTGCCCTGTCACCACCGCGTGGTTTTCGCTTCGCTCTAC